>JAPVTA010000212.1:0-23604 GCA_047519465.1 Thermodesulfobacteriota bacterium
ACGGGTTTCTTCCCGATGGACACGAGAAGTTGGCAAACCAGATCCACTGTTTTATCCGAGGTAGAGTGGCCCTTGACGACCTCGACGACGGGAATGATGTGAGGAGGGTTCCACCAGTGGGCGATGATTGCTTGATCCTCGCGTTTGATGCCAGAGGCCATCTCCGTCAAGCTCAAGCCGGAGGTGTTTGTGGCGATAATAGTGTGAGGAGGGCAGTACTCATCCAGTTCTTCAAAAATACGCTTTTTCAAGTTCATCACTTCAGGCAAAGCTTCCACGACAAAGTCAGACTCCCTCACCGCCGCTTTCAGATTCCTGCTGGTTTTAATTCTGGATAGGGCTTCTTTTGCTCTTTCCGGCGTGGTGATTCCGAACTCAACAAACGTGTCGAGATTGGAACGAATCTGTCGAATCGCCCTTTCCAATAGGTCGTCGCTGATATCGTTCAGTGTGACTTCGTATCCTCCCAGGGCGAAGGTCTGGCCGATGCCATGCCCCATGATTCCAGAACCCACAACGAGTATATTTTTTATTTGAGAAAGTTCCATGGTCATCAGGGCTCCTTATCCCCGCGGCTTATAACGATACGATAAGGGTCTACTTTTTCACGAAGGACTTTCAATTCCTTTGCAGTTGGTGGAGGAATCCTTTTTAAGTTCTCGCTTATTAAAACTTCGAATCCGGTATTTTCCTTAACATCGTCTAATGTGATCCGCGGGAGAAGCCCAATCAGTCTCATCCTCTTCGTCTTCTCTTCAAAATCTAACAATGCTTTGTCAGTGAAAACCCTGTAAGGTCCGGTTCCAGGGGGCAGCCCGGCTCTCTCCCTCGCCCCGGGTCCATCGATGTAACCCGGGGTGGTGATGAAATCTACTTTCTCAACAAACCTCCTCTTCTCGTGGTTGATGATGATCATTGTCCGCCAGCACAATGACCCGAAGGCGTTGGCTCCTCCACTTCCAGGCCATCGAATGGTTGGAGCCTCATATCGGCCCTTCACGGTAGAATTTAAGTTTCCATATTGATCCACTTGGGCTCCACCCAAAAAAGCATAATGGGCTATGCCTAATTGGGCCATTTCAAATATCTCAGGCATATCACAGGTTCGAATCGCTTTATAAGTGGTTCTGGAGCAGCCTACAGACGTGGGCAGGGTTGGCATTTGCGGTGCCACACCTCCTGCCTCAAAGACAGGCACAATATTCGGAGCATGCGTATGTTGGGCTAAACTAGCAGCCAGCATCGGGATGCCCGTGCCAATATATATAATTGCCCGGTCCTCAATCTCCCTTGCAGCGACAATAGCCATCAATTCAATAGTATTGTAATCCTGCTTCTCCATACAAAACCTCTCACATTCTATTATCTTACTTTCAGATGTTCCAGATCCTCTAAATACCTAAGCTTCTTTTTCCCGCCGATTTTTTTCAAGTACTCATCAAAACCTTCAACGCCAAAAATATATTTATTGTAATATTCATCAAGCGTCGATTGGTCTCTTGCCGCCGACACATATTCCTTCATGTGATTAATGTCAACATAGTACATTCCGGGCATATTGGTAGGATGGCATGCATAGGGAATTTCCACCACTGCATCAACATAAAAACAAGGGATCAGTGTTCGATCCGGTGCAAGCCTTATTTCTTCTGTCTCAATAATCTTCTCCGTAGTGATGACCAATCTCTTTGCCGATTTGGACTTGCCCAAGTCCTCATTCAAGGCCCCTTCAATCTGCGAATTTCCATAGATATCACATCGGTGGACATGAATAATACAGACATCGGCGTAGATGGCTGGCACCAGCACTAATTCCTCACCCGTGAAGGGACACCGAATTTTTTTTGCCGCACTGTGTTTGAACCCGTCCGCTCCCATCATACTTCTTATAGGGAGAAAAGGGATCCCCATGGCAGCCGCCTTATGCCTCCAAGCCATGCTTGCGTTATCATATTCAGAAATGCCCATCTCTCCGCTTGTTATCATTTTTTCTATACGCTTACGTGTTACATAAGGAATACCGAAGATCTCCACCCCGGTCACATAACCGCAATCAATGTTCTTCACAACCCCTGCATCGAACAAGAGATTAAAGTCATAGGTTCGAGTCCCTGCAGCGAGGGTCAAGTTCTTTTTCTTTTGCCGAATGATCTCATGAACGGCCGCCATAGAGAGCCTGACGAAACTGACCCCTCCCATAGTGAGGTAATCGCCGTCATGGACGAACTCTCTGATGGCTGTTTTTATATCCATTCTCTTGTCTCGCCAAGCATTCCTGACCTTCTCTCTCATATGTTGTCGAAATTCATGGTACGTAATCTTGGAGAATATTTGACCAGATCCTTCTTCCAGTATCTCAATCACTTTCTTAGCCATAGACACGCACCTCGCCGGTTTTCGAATCGGACCCATCGAATGCCCGATTGGGATGTAAGGGAAAAGGGGGACACATGGGCTGAAGAAGAGGTTTAAACCATCAGGTACTTCTTTCTAACTTCTTCGTTCGTTCTTAATTCTTGAATCGTTCCTTGATAACGGATCGTTCCCTTATCGATCACATAACCGCGGTCACTTAAAGCGGTGGCAAGACCAACATTGTGTTCGCAGATGAGCATGGTGATACCGAGCTTTTTAATTTCTCCCAATTGCTCTTCCATTGCCTTGATGACCAAGGGGGCTAATCCTTCACCTGGTTCATCCAGGAGCAGAAGTTCTGGATTGGTCATTAAGGTCCGAGCAACGGTGAGCATTTGTTGTTCACCACCGCTAAGCTGGGTTCCCATGTGGGTATCTAACTCTCTTAATTTTGGGAAAAGGGCATAGATCGTTTCCAAATTCCAAACCGCTTTTTCTTTTTCTCTACGAGCCACAAGGATATTTTGACGGACGGTTAAATCAGGGAAGATACGACGCGTATCCGGAACATAGCCAATCCCCATCTGAGCAATGCGGTATGGGGGTTTTCCAATGGTCTCCGTTCCCCGGAATTTGATACTTCCAGATTTTGGCAGAGTCAGTCCTATGATGCTCCTGAAGGTGGTGGTTTTGCCGGCCCCGTTTCTTCCGAGGAGGCAGACGGCTTCACCCTCTTTTACATCGAGTGAGATTCCAAACAGGATATGACTCGTTCCATAATAGGTATGAATTTCTATGACTTCGAGCATTACGCCACACCACCCAAATAGACTTTTTGAACTTCTTCACTGGCTCGAACTTCCTGTGGAGTTCCATCTGCAATCAAAGTCCCTTGATGAAACACGGAAATCCTTTTGGCAATGCCAAAGACGACACCCATGTCATGTTCCGTAAAAAGAAAGGTGATCCCTCTTTCTTTGGATAACTTATTGATAAGACCCATTGTGATTTCCGTTTCCTCGGGAGACATGCCACATGTGGGTTCGTCGAGTAGTAACAACTCTGGTTCTGTCCCTATTGTGACCGCCAATTCCAACCGCTTCTTATCGCCATGGGAGATGGAATCTCCCAATCGATTCGCCTGATCGGCCAATCCTATATCCTCTAAAATATGCCAAACGTCCTCTTTGAAAAACTTATTTGCTGATGAGATGAAATTCCGAGTAACTTTCCGATGGGAGAGCAAAGCCATCAACACACTTTCGTAAACAGTCAGTTTCGGGTAGATACTGGTAATTTGAAAAGATCGGGTAATGCCGAGTTTGCATCTGCTATAGGCTGGCAAATTTGTGATCTCTTTTCCCTTGAATAAGACCCTTCCAGAGGTCGCCTGGTGATAACCAGTGACGAGATTAAAATAGGTCGACTTCCCTGCGCCATTCGGACCGATGATGGCGTGGATGTCTCCTTTCAGGATCTCGAGGGTTACCTGATTGACAGCCCGTAGTTTTCCGAAATCTTTTATTATTCCTTGGGTCTCAAGAAACATCATGCGCCCCTATCACTAAGAAATATTTGAAGATGGAATACTTGAACAGCGGCACACGCATCATTCCATCGTTCCATCATGTTTCACTTGCTCTTTCTCTTCTCTCTTTCAATCTCTCCTGCATAAAGCCAAGGATTCCACCGGGGAGAAAGAAGATAACAATCAAGATGAGAGCCCCCATCACCACAGGCCAATAAACCGTGAAGCCAAGAACCCAGGCATGAAAGAAGGTCATGATGAACATTCCCAAAATAGGGCCGTAAAAAAGCGAAGGACCTCCTAATATCGCTGCCATCACTGGCTCACCGGATTTGATCCACGTTAAATAAGAAGGAGCAACAGATCGATAAAAGGGAACCCAGATGGCTCCGGCTAGTCCGGCAAACGCTGCAGCGATGACAAAGGTGATTAACTGGTATCTTGCTATATTGATGCCCAAGAATTCTGTCCTTTCAGAATTTTCACGCATTGCCTTCATGGTCTGGCCAAAAGGTGAATTGATGATCCGCCATAAAATAAAAGCCGAAGCCAAAAAGACGAGAAGAATCAAATAGTAATAGGCCGTAGCCGATTTCAAGAAGGCAGGTGGAAAGACTCCTTGGATCCCATCGTCCCCTCCTGTAAAGTTGTGCCATTTAAAAATAATGACAAAGACGAGTTGGCCAAAGGCCAACGTCAGGATGGCAAAATAGATTCCTCTCAGGCGTACACAAAAATATCCAACAATCAAACCGATCAAGGCTGCCAAGAGAGGTCCGGTTAATAGACTCAACCAAAAGTTGAGGTTTACCTTCGTCATAAACATTGCAACAGCATATCCGCCCAACCCATAGAATGCCGCCTGGCCGAATGAGAGTTGACCCATATATCCAAAGAGAAGATTGAAACTTAATGCAAATAGGCTCATCACCAATGCTTCGCAAAAGATGGTGAGATAAAATTCTGTTAGGACAAAAGGAGCGATCAAGGAAAGAAGGACAAGAAGAGCTAACCACCAGCTTTTCTTAACCATCGACTCTTTTTGTTCCATCTGGTTTGTTACCATTTTTTAGCCTTGACCTTAGCCTCAGCCTATGTTTGCAGCCTTATCTTTCCGGTCTTCCGAAGATTCCCCACGGACGAATGATCAGAATCACAGCCATGACTATGAAGATGAAACCCAGGGCCCATTGCGGTTTAAACATAATACCAAAGGAATAAACCTGGCCTACAATTAAAGACCCCAGAAGTGTCCCGGGTAGGCTTCCCATTCCGCCAATAACAACTACAGCAAAGCATTCCACTATGATATCAATATCCATTCCCAGTCCAATGGACCCGAAGGGTGCAGACACGCCACCACTTAAACCAGCGATCAAGGATCCAAGGACAAATATCCACGTAAAGAGCCATGGGATGGGGATTCCCAGGGCAGATACCATCTCTCGGTCGCTCGCGGCTGCCCGAATGATGTCACCAAGACGTGTTCTATAAACTAACCACCAGAGAAAGACGACAAGGCCTAACCCTAATAGAATAACGAAAAAATTATATGAAGGGAATGGAAAACCGAATAGGGAAACGGCTCCAGCGAAGGGTTGGGGTCTTGGAATGGAATAGAAATCTCCCTTCCATTGCCATTTGACTAGATCGGTAATGATTAATATGATAGCATAAGTTGCCAAAAGTTGCTCAGGCCACCCTCTCGAATAAAGGCGTCTTAATAGGAGAAATTCAATAGCAATACCTACCCCTGCCATGACCAAGGAGGCCAGGAACGTTGCCACGTAAAACCCAACGACCGGGATGAGAAGGAATTTCCAGATTGTATAGGTGATGAAGGCCCCAAGCATATAGAGGGATCCATGAGCAAAATTAAGAACCCTCAGTACCCCGAAAGTGAGGGAAAGACCCGAGGCGACCAGGAAGAGCATGGCCGCCCGGGCGATCCCGCTCATAAACTGGATAAAAAGAACATCAAAAGACATGGGTTCCAAAAATTCCAAATTCCAAACAAATTCCAATTTCCAAGAACCCCCTCACCTCCTCCTTCTCCCCCACGGGGAGAGGAGACGGGTGAGGGGCGTTCAGCTTGGTTCTTTGGAGCTTATTTGTTATTTGGTGCTTGGGATTTGGTGCTTGATGTTACCTAACTACTCCTGTCTTTTTCCAAACTTCACGTACACTGGCTTCAGATCGCCAGACCTGATCTCCAGGAACACGGGATATATCCTTCCAAACTTTGAAAGGATAGGCTGGATCTTTATAGATGATTCCCTGATAGCAGGGGACACTCCCCATATGGTCCAGGGGTCGAATAGTGAAAGGTCCCCTGAGGCTGTCGAATTTAATTCCCTCCAACGCCTTTATGACGGCTTCTGTATCTGTTGTCTTAGCCTTCTCAACGCCCGCCTTCAGTAGGTAAACCGCATCATAATTCTGGACGGCCCATGAGTCAGGATATGCCCCGTTCACCGTCCTGTATTTTTTAACGAACTCCATCATCTTTGGATTGGGGTCCATAAAGAAGCATCCTCTTCCGAATCCCATTACGCCCTCAGGCGCATCTGGGCCGAGCCCCACTAATGCAGGAAGGTCATAGAGGGCGATGAAAGGAGTCTTTTCGAAAAAGCCGTATGGAATGGCCTGCTTGGTAAACGCAACCAGATCGCTTCCGAAAAGAGAACTGTGGACGGCATCGGGCTTTTTGGCCATAATGGCGGTAATAAAAGAGGTAAAGTCTTTTTCGCCCAGCTTTGGCCATCCCTCATAAAGGATTTCTGCATCGGGCACCAATCTCTTGATCTCTTCGATAAAAGCGGCCTGCTCCCGACGACCATATTCGTAATCCTGTTCAATAGTACAGAATTTCTTTGCATTGGGATATTTTTTGTTCATATAGCGAGTTGCCGCAGTCGCTTCCATATAGGTGTTTGGGACAATTTGGATGATGTAAGGGGTGAATTTGTCCACGGTCTGGCCTTCTGTGTTAGCGATGGTGGATATCCTTAGAACTTTATTCTCTGAGTGGACAACCTGAATTGCCAAACCAATCCCGCTGCTGCAAGGTCCCTGAAGAAAATTAACTTTCTCTCTGAGGATCAAATCTTTTGCCTCTCTTGCTCCGACATCGACCTTCGCTTCTGTATCTCGGATGAACACATCCAGCTTTCGACCGAGAATACCACCCTTGGCATTAATCTCCTCCTGAGCCATCCGGATCCCTCTGACGCCTGAGTCACATAAGGTGTAACAAGGTCCCGCAAAATCACAAAGGACCCCTAACTTGATCGGCTCTTTTGTTGCTGGTGCTGCTTTCTTGGCCTGAGCCATGACCATAGAGACTGTGATGATGCTGATTACAAAAAAAAGAACCGCTAAAATCGCAAACTTTTTCATCATTCTCTTCCCCCTTTCTTTTTTAAAGAAGTTTTGAATTAAAAAATCCCTTTCCACCTTATTCTTCAGAGCTTCAAATATAATGAAAATGAGAAGATGTCAAGTGAATTCTGAGAGATTTTGCATAAGTCCAAAATCTTTGACTACACCGATTGGGAATTGATTACATAGACACAAGTTATCTTCAAAAATTAGGGGAATCTGTGTCATCATGAGAGCGCGTAGTAGTTTTTTGGAGATCTCATTAACCGTAAACCTCGGGATGGGCCTGAACCTCCTTAATAAAATCCTCCACGGTCTCTTTCAATAAGAGGACATTAAAGGTTCCCCCTGCGTTCACCTCATAAGCGGTAATGGGTTTCTGTATTTGAAATCTTACATCAGCGCTATCCGATAAGCTATCAGCGACTCAACGCTGATGATATTCTCAGCTAAGGCTTAAAAGCCAGAAATATTTGTCTATCAAGCCCGCCCCCTTTTTCAAGGAATTCTGCTCTGAGAGGTGTACCGACTTTGATCTGCTCTGGTTTCTTTGCATCAAGACCAACAATCCGAGCCACACTCTTAACCCCTCCCTCCAACTCTATCACTCCCACGATGTAAGGGTTGTTTCTGCCAAAACCTTCCTTTGCCATGTAAGGCGGGGCAACAGTAATGCTCGTAAAGGCGGCCAGCCTACCAGTCCCGTTAAACTGGACCCATTCCATCTCTGTTCCGAAGCAGGATACACAGATTGCCCGCGGGGGTAATGATAGGGCTCCACATTTCTTGCATTTTGAGCCCATGATTTTCATTTCCTTGATGAACTGTTCGTAGGACGTATCGTTAAATGGCCTTTCCTCCATCATTCTACCTCCTTTCCAGAATGGTAAATGTACAAGTTCCGCCAGTGCCTCCAAAGTTTTGAGCGGCTCCGATTCTCAAGTTCGAATTGGGAACCTGCCTTTTCCCCGCCTTGCTTCGAAGTTGTACCCATACCTCGTAAAGCTGGGCGACACCGGTCGCACCTACAGGATGGCCTTTTGTTTTGAGTCCACCGGAGGTATTGATGGGAATGGGACCATCGAGTCTCGTTAGGCCTTCAGCTACCCCCTTCCACCCTTCTCCTGGTTTAAAAAATCCTAGATCCTCAATATGAACGATCTCAGCTATCGAGAAACAGTCGTGAACTTCGGAGAATTGAATATCCCTTGGGGTGAGGCCAGACATCTCATATGCTTCGTTTGCTGCATATTTTGTGGCCTCATAAGTCGTCAGATCTTTTTTGGCATGAAAGCTGTAGCTGCTTCCTTGTCCCATGCCAGCTAAATAGATCGGATCGTCTGTGAAGTTTTTAGCGATCTCCTCTGCGACGAGGAGAAGACAGGCGGCTCCATCGCTAATGGGGCAGCAGTCGAAGAGGTGCATTGGCCAGGCAACTGGAGGATTCACAATTGGATCTCTAAGGAAATCCTTTTCATCTTTCCACTCTGGCACAGGCTCTCCTTTCTTGCGGCAACGCTCGATCCGGGCGTTCATAAAATCTCGAATGCTCATCGGAAATTGGGCTTTCGGGTTCAAAGGTGCGTTATTGTGGCTTTTGATAGTGACATTGAAAAGGACCTCCCTGTCAACGTGGTATTTGGCAAAATAGGCGGTAGCCATAGCCGCAAAGACTCCAGGAAAAGTGAACCCAGCAGTCACTTCGTATGGACTGGCAGCCATAGCTAGTCCTTCGGCCACTTCTTCGGTAGTCCGCTTGGACATCTGTTCAAAGCCACCCACCAGTACGATATCGTAGAGCCCTGAGGCGATGGCTAAGACTCCCTCTCGAAAAGCCAAGGCACTCGATGCACAGGCGGCCTCTGTGCGCGTCACTGGTTTAGGGACGTGACCCAATAGATCGGCGATGATTGGTCCCCAGTGGGATTGACATACAAAAAAATCGTTGCTGTAGTTTCCAACGTAGACTGCATCAATCTCCTTTGGATTGAATCCCTTGTCGACGGACTCAACCATTTCGACAAAGGCTTCAGTAAAGAAATCTCTGGAGTTTCGGTCTTTGAATAGACCTAACTTTGTCAAACCTCCACCGACAATGGCTACACCTCTTGAAAGTTTCCCTTTTCTCGGCATTTTACAGTCGCTCCTTTGCTCATCTCACCCTTCTGGCTTCACCGACCCAATATTTATCTCGAAGTTCCCTTTTGAGAACCTTACCATAAGGGTTTTTAGGTATCTCAGCAATGAACTCAACAGACTTTGGCTTCTTATAACTTGCCAAGTTATCTTTACAAAAGATGATGATCTCTTCCTCCGTAGTCGTTTGGCCTTGTTTCAGAGAAACAATGGCCTTCACTGCCTCTCCCCACTTCTCATCTGGAACTCCAATAACAGCTACTTCATGGATCGCAGGATGCTTAAGAATCACATCTTCAATCTCTCTCGAATAAATATTCTCACCACCGCTGATGATCATATCCTTTGCCCGATCAAGGATGTAGACATAGCCTTTTTCATCCATGATCCCGAGATCGCCGGTATGAACCCAGCCACCATGGAGTGTCTCGGCTGTTGCTTTGGGATTTCTCCAATAGCCCTTCATCATCACTTCTCCGCGGACAACAATCTCGCCCATTTGTCCAGGTGGAAGTTCATTGTCATGCTCATCTAAAATCTTTACTTCCACATCTGTACGTGGGATACCAGCGGATGTCAGACGTTTCATTTGCTCTTCAGTGCCTTGGAGAAGATGTTCTTCCTTGCGTAGATAGGAGATGGTCATCGGGCATTCAGCTTGACCAAAGAGTTGGACGAACACCTGCCCCATCTTTCTGACCGCTTCTTTAAGATCTTCCACATAAATAGGGGCTCCTCCATAGTTGATACATTTTATAGAACTGAGATCATACTTATCGATCTCAGGAGAAGTGACGAGTCGTTTGATCATGGCCGGGGCCATAAACATATTGGTCACTTTTCTTCTCTGAATGGTTTCAAAAACTGTTTTAGGATCGAATGTTTTTACGTGAAGGATGATATTGGCTGCTCCTTTGGCTACATTGGGTATGCCGTAAAGACCGCTCCCGTGGCTTAAAGGTGCAGCATGAAGGATTACGTCTTCAGGTCCGAGAGGAGTCATATCGGCAAAAAAGTTCATCGTCATCATCATGATCACATGATGGGTCAACATTGCTCCTTTTGGCTGCCCAGTCGTTCCAGAGGTATAAAAAAGCCATGCAAGGTCATCCCGTTCTACATCTACATCAGCAAATTTTGAGGATTTATCTTTGATCAATGTCTCATAATGAATCATTCCTTCCAGAGGATCAGTGGTACAAATGTAGTGCTTCACCCTGGGCATTTCGTTCTTAAGGGCGTAGAGGGAATCTCTGAAGTCTTCACCCAAAACCACGGCCACCGCTTCAGAATTGTCGATGATGAAAGCACACTCTTTTGGATGGAGGCGGAAATTGATGGGAACCGTTCCTATTCCAGCCTTGAAACAGGCAAAAAGTATCTCGATGAATTCGGGACAGTTATGTAGTACGATGGCTACATTCTCCCCCCTCTTGATCCCTAAGCTCAGGAGGGCGTTAGCCATTTTGTTGATTCGTCCGTTTGCCTGTTGATAGTTGAGCTCGTAATCCCCATAAGCGATGGCCAATCTTTCGGGAAAAGTTCGAGCGCTCTTCGTAAATAGAGTCCCTAAATTTATACCCATATAAATCCCCCCCCTTTATCATTAGGTCATTGTAATTGGAATGACAATAATCATTACGCAAACTTACAAGTGATTCCGCCATCGACGATGAGCTGGGCGCCGGTAACATACTTAGACTCATCTGAGGCGAGGAAGAGGGCGGCATGAGCAACATCCCAAGCATCACCCATCTTTCCCGTAGGACACTGTTTGTTTCTAATCTCGAACATCTTCTCGATATCACCCCCCGCATAGGCTTCTTTAAGCGGTTCAACGAACATCGGGGTGTGCATTAGGCCGGGCAGAATTGCGTTTGCACGGATATTTTTTGCTGCGTACTGGAGTGCAATGCTCTGCGTGAACCCGAGAATGCCTGCCTTGGTAGTATAGTAAGTGATGTAAGGTATTCCTGTATAGCGAATCGCAGCAATGGATGATATGTTGATGATAACGCCACTCCCTTGTTTTTCCATATGGGGCAACACATATTTGCATGTGAGAAACATGCTCTTGAGGTTGATGGCCATGACCCGATCCCAAGTATCTTCGCTTGTCTCTACAGGGCCACCCGCCACAACGATGCCGACATTATTATGCAGGATATCAATACGGCCATAGGTTTCGATGCATCGATCAACCATCGCTTTGACTTCGTCTGACTTCGAAACGTCAACCTTTTGGACTGCACAGATGCCACCTTCCTTGTCGATGATTCCTTTCGTCTCTTCGGCCGCCGCAAGCTTAATGTCAGTGGCAAATATCTTCGCTCCTTCACGAGCGAAAAGAACCGAAGTTGCCTTTCCGTTCCCCCATCCAGGTCCGACGGACCCAGCACCCGTTACAATCGCCACCTTATTCTTCAAGCGCTCCCCCATTTTATATGTGCCTCCGTTTGATTAGTTCATAAAAAGAATACTTCTACTCAGGGGCCAACTTATCATAAAAAAAAATGGATTGTCAAAATCTTTCTTCTTCGGTGTGCAAGATAACTTTAAGAGAGCTGAGTTGAACCGTCTTAACCTTTTGGATATCCATGAGAGGGGTGAGAACTCTCACTACTCTCTTCTCTGCCAAATAATTTCTTATCACCCCCAAAGCTAGGGTCTCATCGTTACCATCCTTCAATCCTATTAGAAGGCCGTTGATCCTCAGTGACCAATCAAGAGGAATGGATTCACCATTCGGGTCGAGGACTTCTCCTTCTATTTGAATCTCTTCGACGGCCAATTCCTGAACCATAGAATGCTTAAAATAATCTCGAAACTTATTTGTTCTATAAGCCTGTCGTTCTTCCATTGACCTCGATCTGACCTTTTCTGATAAAGGCAGACGATGGATTTTGCATAGGGGGTTTTCCTTATACAGTTCTAAGATGGGTTCGATCTCATTAGATTTTTGTAAGGCAAGGAGAAACTGCGGGGAGATCAGATCGATTTTTCTTCTTTTCAAATCTTTTCCTGCTTCACCTAAAACAAAACCGGTTGTGTCGACTAAAATCAATTCAGGGTGCAAAGAAATCGCCTTATTAGTCATCCTTTTTACTCCCTGCAAGTGCATAGGAAAATGGCCTTCGGGAGTGGTGGAGCCGACGAAAAAAATTTCCGGAGGCGACAGTACGACTTCCCAGTCCGGATCCGATTTAAATAGGGCAAGGCCGATCGTGGTCGGAGGGCCGAGAGAGGATTGCCCGATGTCTGCATCCACCAGGGCAATCTTTAATGCTCGTCGGCAAAGATTTAAAATCAAAAAGTTTGCGATGGTGGTCTTTCCTGTATCGGTTGCTCCGAGAATAATAGCGATGCCTCTTTCCTTTTCCAGGATATTTAAAAGAGCATACCATTCCTCGGGCGCTGAAATTTCCATGGGGTGATCGAGTAAGAAGTATCGTATTAAGACAAAGCAGGGAAGTCAAGGAGTAATCGCGGATGAGGATCGTAAATCCACGATTGAAAATCTACAATCTGAAATTTATAAAGGAATGCCCTCAGAGCTCCAGCCCCTCAAGCTATAGTAATCTTGGAGCATCTTCTGAAGGTCTTCTCGACGGATCGTCTTTTTATCCTTACCCAGAGGTTCATCAAAAAACCTTTTTGGAAGCGTGTCCTGCTTCGGGGTGAGACCTTCGCGGAGATTGAACCTTCGGGTCTCATTCTGGATCATGGATGAAATTTTTCTCAAATCTTTCTCATCCAATCTGAGGCCTGTGGTCACCTCCACTATGGTCGAAAGATATTTCCAATCCCAGTAGATGTCCCTGTAAAATCGGCACAGGATCAGCGAGTCATGAATGTTAAAACGATCTTCGAATTCGAGAAAGAGCTTCGCTTTTCCCTCCATCTGATCCATCGGGATCATCCCGGCAAGTTCCGCCTTATAGAAGGTTGACCTCAGGTGGCATGCGCCGCGATCCGAGGTGGCATTGGCGAGGCCCATTCCCTTAAGGACTCTTGGATCGTAACCGGCGGGATCGAGACCGTTCACATGGATCGCCACATCTTCCATCCTCCAGGTTTTTGCAGCGTGGCGAATCCCTTCTGCTAAAATTGCTCCAAGGCCCTTCTTCGATGCGATATCATGGAGAAGTTCGGCAATCTTGTCCACTTCCCCCCATCGTATCCTTTCTTTAATCCGGCCAATCTCTGAAGCCTCGATGGCGAAGGCACAGAGGCTTCCACCAGAGATGGTATCAATGCCGAGACGGTCGCAGATATCGTTCAGGTAAGCGATCTCCTCAATCTCATGGACCATGCAGAGACCTCCGAAGGCATAGATCGTTTCGTATTCCGGTCCCTCGATTTTCAGGCCCTTATGTCTTCCCTCTTTCACCTCGCTGAAGTCTCCACAGGCCATAAAGCAGCGGAGACAAGCCGTGGGTTTAACCTGACAGCGTTCGAGGAGGGCATCGGCACTGATCTTCTCCCATCCCTCAAACGTTCCAAGATGCCAATACTTTGAAGGAAACGCACCTACGGAGTTGGTCAAGGCTACCAGTTGCGGAGTGCCCAACCTTCGATAATTCTGGGCTCCGGGATTATCTTTACCTCGCTCAAAAGTTTCTTTTGCAAACTGTTCGAGCCGGTCCGGATGAGCGATTTGTTTTTTCTTTTCGCCGTGAAAGACAATAGCCTTCATCTTCTTGGAGCCCATGACAGCACCGACCCCGGTCCTTCCGAGAGATCTCCAGTAATCGTTTTCAATCACCGCATATCGGACCAGATTTTCTCCGGCCGGACCGATGACCAGAGCGCCCGCTCCCTTCTTCTTGGCTCTTTGTAATACTTCGTCCTCGGTAAGATATGTATCTTTCCCCCAGAGGTCTTTTGCGTCATGAAGGGTAGCTTTCTGGTCAGAAATCTCAACCCAGACTGGTTCACTTGACGCTTCTTCAAAAATAAAAGCGTCATAACCTGTCCGGCTCATCGGTTCTGCCACTTTTCCTCCGGAGTAAGATTCAGAGAAGATTCCGGTTAAGGGAGACTTCGTGAACACGCCATGCCGGCAGGAACCATAGATTCTGGTACCTGTGATCGGGCCGGTACAGAAGATCAGTTTGTTTTCCGGAGAAAGGGGATCGATCCCCGAAGGGTTTTCCTTCATGAGGAGATAGGTCCCGAGTCCCTTTCCGCCCAAATAGGTTTCATAGACGGAGTCGGGGATGGTTTCTTCTTTAAAGGTTTTTGTTTTGAGATTGATCCTCAGAATCTTATTAAAAAAGCCATTCATTTTTGTCTCCTTTCAATAGCTTACTTTGTTAACCTGACAACCATCCCCCATCCACCGCGATCACCTGTCCTGTCACATAATCCGAGGCAGAGGAGGCAAGAAAGAGAAGAACTCCAGACAAATCTTCCGGAACCCCTGTTCGACCTATCGGAATTCTTGAGAGTAACCAGTTTAACTTCTTCTTATCTCTAAAGACGGCAGAAGTCAATTCAGTTTCAAAATAACCCGGAGCAACGGCATTGACATTGATTCGATATCTTGCCCATTCCATTGCAAAGGCCTTCGTTAGGGAAACAATTCCCCCCTTCGATGCCCCGTAAATGGATACATTCGGTATACCAATAAAGCTCGTCAAGGAGGCAATATTAACAATTTTGCCGCCCCCCTGTTGGATCATCTTTTTTCCTACATGTTGACTCATCAAAAAGACTGACATGAGATTGAGGTCAATCACTTTATTGAGATCCCTCTCCGTCAGGTCCAAAATCGGTTTTCTAATATTCATCCCCGCATTGTTGATGAGAATATCAATCTTTCCAAATTCCTCGACGGATCTCCGGACCAGTCTCGGTATTCCTTTAAAATGGGTGAGGTCTCCGACGAGGATGAGCACCTGCGTTCCCATGGCGGTTAATTCTTCCTTTAAGGACTGGAGTTCCTTCTGTGATCGGCTGATCAAAATGAGATCAGATCCAGCCTTCGCCAATGTCAGAGCATATCCTCTCCCCAGTCCTCTACTGGCACCTGTTATAAGGCTAACCTTCCCTTTGAGCGAGAAAAGTTGACGAAGATAATCTTCAGTACTCATTTCACCAAGCCCCTGTGTAAATCGATTCGACATCTGACGGACTCAGATTTCTCGGATTGGGCACGAAGAGACGGGCAAACCTCATTCCTCCTTCAACGAGTTTTGGGATCGCCTCCTTGGGGATACCGTAATCTTTCAAATGGTAAGGAATTTGGACATCGTCGAGGAGTTCGATGACCGCCTCAACGGCCAAAGCCGCACGTTCCTTTAGATCCGGACGGTTTTCTCCTTTACCCATCATTTCTGCAATCAAGGCATACCGGGAGCGGTTGCCGATAAGATTGAATTCCATGATATGGGGAAGCATGATCGCATTGGTTCGGCCATGAGGGAGATGATATTCCGTCCCCAACGGGTAGGCGAGGGCATGGACTGCGCCCAATCCCCCGCTGGCAAAAGCCATACCTGCCAAAAGGGAAGCGAGGGACATATGATACCGTGCCTCAATGTTTTCACCTTTCGCGAAGGCCATTGGAAGGTATTTGGCGATCAACTCAATGGCTTTAGTGGCTAAGAGGTCCGAGAAAGGGGTGGCATTCATTGAAACATAGGTTTCGATGGCATGGACTAAGGCATCCATTCCAGTATCTGCAGTCACCTTGCTCGGCATGGAAATGGTGAGTATTGGATCGACAAGAGCGAGCTCGGGGATCGCATAATTACTGTAGACCACCTTTTTCGTATTATCTGTCTTGTCCGTGAGCACAAAGACACGAGTGATTTCGCTCCCGGTGCCGGCTGTCGTGGGGACGAGGATTTTGGGAAGCCCCCTTTTCGGGATCAGATCCATACCGCAATAGTCGAGCACGTTGCCAGGATTGGATGCCAACAGTGAAGCTCCTTTCGCTATATCTAAGGAACTTCCACCCCCAACCCCGATGACGATATCGACGCCCTTCTCTTTTGCAAGCTGAGCACTTTCATCCACGAGGGATGCCGGAGGTTCGGGTTCGACTCGATCGAAAAGAAAAACCTTCATCCCTGCTTCTTCCAAGTTCGTTCGTAATGAGGCGACGAGCCCGGAGTTCGCCACCCCCGGATCGGTAACAATCAAAACCTTCGTTCCTCCCAGAGCCTTTGCCTCTTTCCCTATTTCCCTGGATGCTCCGATTCCGAAAAGAACCTTATTTGGGGAAAAAAAGGAATGAATTTTCTGATCCATAATGTCCCTCCTCTCTACTTATTCAAAAAACCTAACTTCAATTTTGGCCCTTCTTCTGATATCCTTTTTCGCTTCTGCCAAAAATCCGAGACGGTTCCATATAATCCTTTGGGTAAAAAGATGATGAGAACGACCAGAAGGATTCCATAAAAGACTTGAGAAATTCCAATGAATCGTGCACCGTACATGATTCGAATATATTCCTCTAAGGATACGATCATTGCCGTCCCAATAGTTGATCCCCAAAGATGGAACATCCCTCCCAGTATGGCCTTAAATGGAATGGCAAGGGACACACCCACACCGGATAGGGTTTCTGGGTTAACATAGGTCATGTATTGGGCATAGAGGACCCCACCGGTTGCCGTTAAAAATGCACTGATCAGGGTGATAAAAAGTTTGTAGCGAATGATCCGAATGCCAATCGAGGCAGCAGCAATTTCATCTTCTCCAATGGCATGCAGGGCCTTCTGTATTCGAGACCGATCTATTATCTGCCAGAGAAAAAGAGCGAACATGAGGAAGAGGAGGGAAATATAGTAATAATAAATCTTCTTCTCAAATTGAAAATAGTAGAAGGAAGTCCCCATGCTTTTCAAGGTCATCCCGAGAGATCCTCCGGTTACATCACGAAAAGCGTTAATAATTAAAGCAACGACTTCCCCCAGAGCTAAGGTCACCAGAGCGAAATAATCTCCGATCACACCAAAACGGAAACAAGCATAGCCAAGGATCAAGGCGAGCAAAGCAGCTCCCATCCCTCCTAGAAGCATCCCGATCCATGGAGAAATATTGTAATAATTGAAGAGGAGTATAGAAATGTAAGCCCCGATCCCCAAGAAGGCCCCATGGCCTAATGAGACCAGGTGGAATCGACCCATATAGGACCATACAGTCGTGATGTAAGACCAGATAAAAATGAATGTCATGATGTGAATTAAATAAGGAGGTGGAGATAATAAAGGGAGGATTAAAATGGCCAAAAGGATGATCACAAGAGGGCCCTTTCTTTTCAAGAATGACGTGGCGCTCATCTGCTCTCCCTTATTCCAAGAAGGCCTTGAGGTCGGACCAACATGATCAGGATGAATATAATCAGGGCAATGCTTTCTGCAATCTCCGTAGAGGTGAGGACAGCTGAAACGGAGGTGACGACCCCGATGATAAAAGCGCTGATGAATCCACCTAAAAAATTTCCCATCCCTCCGAGGACGACAATGATAAATGCCATCAAGGTGAAGGCAGATCCAAAGTGAGGATGGACCGTGTAGATAGGCATGAAGAAGGAGGCTACGATACCCGAAAGTATCCCTCCTGTCGCTTGGGTAATCAGATAGACCCATTTTGGATTGATCCCCATCAGTTGAGTGCTGTCAAGATCTTGGGCTGTGGCCCGAATCGCTATGCCCACATAAGTTTTGTTTAAAAAGAGATTGAGCCCTGAGAGGGTAATAATGGCTCCGATGAAAGCCACCAAGTAAGAGGTTCTAATGAAAAGGGATCCAAAGTGAATGACAGGCAAAAAGAGTTTTACACCTCGATAATCTGCACCCCAGAGTACCATGGCCATATTCTCAAAGATGATAATGAGTCCGGCCAAGGCCAGAAGTTGATTGAGCCGGGGTGATTTTAATAAAGGATTGATGACAATCAATTGTAAGATAATGCCAAGCATGCCAAGTAAGAGGCAGGATATTAGTGACGCGATGAAAATATTCATTTTCCAGGTAGTCATTAAGAGAAAGATGATGTACATTCCCACCATTACAAATTGCCCGTAGGCTAAATGAATAATCTTTACAACCCCAAAAATGAGATTCAAACCAAAAACCAACAGGGCCAATACACCCCCCAAGAGGATACCATTAAGCGTTGCATTCAAAATAAGCTGTCCCACCCCGTTCTCTCCTCGAGTGAAGCTCCCCAGTCAAAGACCGATGTAAACCTTTTTGATATGGTGGTCACTAAGAAACTCTTCTCGATTCCCCTCTTTTCGAACCCTACCTGATTCAAGAAGGTAGGCTCGATCGGCGAGTTCCAATGCTTTTCTGGCATTCTGTTCTACCATAAGAATGGAATAGCCCTTTTTCTTGATGTCGTTTACCAAATCTAATACATGTGTCACAACTAATGGAGCCAATCCTGTGGAAGGCTCATCGAGTAAAACCAGAACGGGTCTTGCCATGAGACTTCGGGCAATGGCCAACATCTGGCGTTCACCGCCACTCAATGTATCTGCCAGTTGATTTCTTCGCTCTTTCAGGATCGGGAAAAATTCATAAGTTTCTTCTAAGGATTCTCTGAATTTGGATCGGGCCCGTTTTGGAAAAGCTCCGATCTTTAAATTGTCTTGGACAGTCAGATAAGGAAAGAGCCTCCCCCCTTCGGGCACATGTGATATTCCGATTTCAACAATCCGGTATGGATCGAGGCCGTCGATCCTTTTTCCTTTGAAGAAGATATTTCCCGAGACAGGATGTAAAAATCCGGAGATGGTTCGGAGAAGGGTGGTTTTGCCAGCACCATTGGGACCAACCGTGGTCGTCGTTTCCCCTTCCCGGACGCTTAAAGAGATTTGGTCCAGGGCCTGAAATTCCATGTAGAAGACGCTAATCTCTTGGATTTGAAGTAACATAGGACGTTTCCTTGCCTAAGTAAGCTTCAATCACATTTGGATCGGTAGAGATTTCTTTAGGAGTTCCCTCGGCAATCCTCTCCCCGTAGTTCAGAACGGTGACTCGATCTACGAGGTTCATCAGGGCACTCATGATATGCTCAATCCATAAGATGGTAATTCCCATTTCATCTCGGATTTTTCGAAGGATATTAGAAGCTTGACCGATCTCCTCCCGATTCAATCCGCTAAGAAATTCGTCAGCTAAAAGAAGCTTCGGTTTGGTTGCAACGGCACGGGCTAGTTCAAGTCTTTTGAGTCCTGCTGCGGTTAATTCATTGGGTGTGGTTTGATCCTTCGCATGAAGTCCAACCATCAGCAGAAAATGTTCGGCTTTCTCGTAGGCATGACGATCATCTTCACCTCCCGTTCGTTCCCCAAACATGACTCCCAGCATTACATTTTCAATCAGGGTCATATTCCGGAAAGGTCTCGGAATTTGGAATGTCCGGGCAACGCCCAAATGGCAAATTTGATCAGGTGAAAGGGAGGAAATCCTGTGCCCAAGAAATTTAATCACTCCCGAACTGGGCTTCAGTACGCCAGAGATCACATTGAAAAGAGTGGTCTTTCCAGACCCATTTGGCCCGATCAGCCCCCGAAGTTCCCCTTCTTCTATTTTTAGTGAAACCCTGTTTAAAGCGGTAAATCCACCAAAATTTTTAGTGACATCAATAATCTCTAACATTTCACCCTCTATTATTTATTAATGTCTGTCCACAAACTGCAGTTTTCACAAAAGTCGTCATTCCGGCGAAAGCCCTGCACCGCATGGTGTACAGGGCGAAAGCCGGAATCCATTACTTTTAAGACCTTCTGGATGCCCCCGTATCAAATGCGGGGCAAGCTCCTCAAGTCCGGCATGACAGAAAAGGCGCATTTATAAACAGACTCTAATTAAATATGAAGCTGCCAGGGCATGAAGAAATTTCTTCAGCCCTGGCAAAAAATAGAGATGTCATTTTGCAAAAACAGAACCCGGAGGCAATGGAAGTTTCGGATCGGTCGTCTTCATTCCCTTTGGCCAAACAATCTCAATTTTACCGTTGATCCACTGCATGACGACAGGATAGGAACGGAGATCCTGGCCAGCATACAGATGATCGGGAAGTGCAAACTTGACACCATAACCTGCGGGCGTTGCTCCTTCCAGAATATCTATTTCAAGGGCGGCCTTTCGAATATTATCTGCTGTAGGGGCCCCGTATTTCTTGACAGCCAGAGGAATGGTATCGTTCAGAAGAACCCAGGAATGAGCAAAGCCCTGAGTCGCATGAGTCGGTGGGTTTGGATCCTTGAACTTTTCGTTATAGCGCCTCAGAAATTCTGAATTGAGTTCACCCAGGCCTTTTCTTAGCTTTTTAGGGTCGAGGATCTGTGCGGGCGCCGGATCTACGTTGTAAACATAATTCATAACCTCCCTCCCGAGGGATTCTTCGAGGAGGAGAAAGTTGGCGTAGCCTGCACCATGTCCGATAATAGCTTTTGTTTTCAGGCCCAATTCTCGAGCTTGGCGAAGCAGAATCACAATATCTGGGAAATATCCGGTGTGGAAAATTACGTCTGGGTCGGCCGCTTTCAATTTGAGGATGAGGGATGAGAGGTCTTGTGCTTTGTGGGAATAGCTTTCTTTCATCACTAACTTCATTCCGTATTTTTCGACTCTTTCAAGATTGGCAGTGGATACCGAAACTCCATAAGGTCCGTCTTCATAAATGACAGCGGCCTTGACCTCTTTGGGACTTTTATACCCAAATCTTCCATATTCTTCGCTGATAAAGTCCACGGTACTCTGGCCCCACTGAGAACCCATGGGTTGGACCCGAAAGACATAATGTTGATTCCTTCCCTTCACCACGGCATCGGAAATAGCAATGATCACCCAGAAAATGGTCTTGTTTTTCTCACAGATGGGTGCGAGGGGAACAGCGATAGCACTTGAATAGACGCCTAAAATGACCGGAACCTTCTCGACGGTGATCAGTCGTTCTGCTTCACGAAGAGCAACATCCGGACTGCTCTGTGAGTCGGATACAACGGGGACAACATTATACTTTCCCAGAATACCTCCACGGGCGTTAATCATATCGCTCGCAATGATCGATCCCCTATAGCCTGCCAAAGAGCCTGCCGGAGCAAAAGGTCCGGTGAGATCAAATAAGAAACCGATTTTCAGATCCTCCTTTGAGGATGCCTCTTTCCCAGTAGAAAGAAATGAGATCAAAGCACATAAAAGTATAATGATTATTCTTTTCATATAAAATTTTCCTCCTTTCTCAAGAAATTGACCGGAAAGTGCGCCGCCAACCCCACCTACCTGCCTACCGGCAGGCAGGTAGGTGGGGTCAGGGGGGACAATATAAGACAATATAAAATGATATTACATTGCCGGGAAGCCCCGGCGTGCCTGCCCCGTCCTAACGGGGTGGCCGGGGAGCTTCAAACTGGCTTAGATAGAACTCTTGAACCACCCCCTTTCCCCTAATAGGTCGGCGGACGGATCACCCACATTCCATCAGTGATTCGATCTACTGCGGTAGGTTTTATAGATTTATTGCTTAATAAATGCAAGGTTTTCATCCCTTTGTTGAAAGAATTGCTTATTGATGTAGACGGAGTCACGGATGGTTTCTTCCTTATAGGTTCTTGTTTTGAGATCGATCTTCAGAATTTTATTAGAGAGGCCTTTCGTTGCCTCCTGTTTTTTTGCGGGTTAGTCGAATTTCATCATAAAACGAAGAATTGAAAAGATGCAACCTTGGTAGATCAGGTTATCGAACATCGCACCAGTCAACAATAAAAGCAGCTAGAACCTTGATCGTTTTAATCACTGAATCCAGTTCAACATACTCATTTGACGCATGGAGGAGTCCTCCCGTGGGGCCAAAAACGAAGGATGGAACGCCAAAGAAGGAGCCAAAGCGGGTATCCAAGCCCGCAGTGCTTGCAGTTATCTCGGGAGTATCTGAAAGAACTTCTGAAGCGGTCTGGCGGAATTGGCGAATCACAGGTATTTCTGCATTCTGTACCCAAGGTTGGGCTCGCCATCCAAACCACTCGACATGGGGCGGGTGTTCCTTCAGCCATTTGTCCTCATGAGCAACTTCCTCGACGACAGCTTCGACTTCCTTCTTTATATCCTCCTCCTTTTCCCAGGGCAGATAAGAAACCCGAGCCTCAAGCTGGGCCCAGCCTGCGACGGTAGATGGCCAATCTCCTGCGTTGAATGTGCCGATATTGAGGTTGCAGGAGCGCCCGGTTTCTTTCTCAAAGAGATCGTTCCGGTTTCTCTCCGCCCGCTGCTGATCCAGCTGGATCAAACGCTTATAGACCTTCATCAACTTTCCAATAGCATTGACGCCGTAGTGAGACCATCCGGCATGGGCTGTTTTTCCGTAAACTTTGATCCGAAAGTAATTGATGCCTGGATGGGCGGTGACCACTCGGAGGTTTAAAGGCTCCGGGATGATCATGACATCCGCTCGGTATCCTGCGACCAGGATAGCGAGGGTTCCTCCCGAACCTCCTGCTTCTTCTTCGATCACGCTCTCAAGGATAATTTTCCCTTTTGGTGTTAATCCGAGGTCGAGCACCGTTTTCAGGGCGAAGAAATTGGAGAGAAGCCCTGACTTCATGTCTGCGGCGCCACGCCCATACAGTCGGTTCCCATCAATCCGTCCGCTCCAAGGATTTCCCCCATTCCAGGTTGCAACGGGTTCCGGAGAGACTACGTCAATATGACCGTTGAGGATGAGGGATCTTCCATGTCCCGCATCTGTTGGACAAAAAATCCCAATAATATTGGGGCGGGATTCATCGTAAGGGAGTCCGATTTCCACATAAGCCGGATGCTTCTGCAAAGATTCTTTTTCCGGCACCACCTTGACCACCTTGAGCCCCAGAGAGCTGTAAAGATTCGCCACCCATTTCTGAGCCTCCCCTTCCTGACCCACGACACTGGGGATTCTTACCAGTTCGCGAATTGCTTCGAAAATCTCGTCCGCCATCCGATCTATTCTGCGGGTAATTTCTCTTTTCCGTTCGGTTGCCTTCATACCAGTAGTCGCTTCTTCGGTTAGTGGAACGATTACGAAGGCCGTTTCGTTTAGCGTCCAACGGTTACGTGAACCTGTTTGAGCCGAAGGACATAACCACGCGACGAAACGGGTATCGTTGCCCTTACTGTAACCGGATGGTTAGTTAATATCCCAAGTAGGCCTTTTTAACATATTCGTTTTCGGCCAGTTCCCTTCCTGTTCCCTTGAGAGTCACC
>JAPVTA010000213.1:0-24322 GCA_047519465.1 Thermodesulfobacteriota bacterium
TACTTCGTGATCCTTATCCAATCTGTCAGTCTCTTGATGCTGCCGTCCGGCTGGACCTGGCCGAAGAAGACGCTTTTCCCGCCCTGGTGATCCGTAGGCGTAAAGGTAATGGGTGGGCCGACCCCTTGCCAGTCTCTTATAGTTTCCATCGCTTTGATAAAGGACTCGGGCGTTAGATTCCTGCCTGCTCGTCTCAACCCCTCGATAAGGGGCTCAGCAAACACTGTCCCCGCCGTATAGAAAGTTCCCCAGCGCTCATTGGGTTCATACTTTTGGTGCCAGGCGCGGTATTTTACCATGAGAGGATGGTTCGAATCGGGAGTTTCACCGAAATTGGAGTGAATCATTCCGGCCCAGAGCCCTTTGGTGAGCTGCAGCATTGGGGGCGCATCGGAAAGGGTGCTGCTGGTTCCCCATTGAGGTTTGTAGCCAATCTTGGCACATTCGTTCAAAAGCAAAGCTCCGTGAGTAGGCATGGCCCACATGATCACAGCCTCGGCTCCGGAATCTTTCAACTTTAAAGCGTGGGAACTCAGGTCCCGGTCCGTGACCTCAGCAGAGACCGCTACCGCTACCTTCAGACTCTTTTCTTTTTCGTAACGCTCCACACCCTCCAGGCCCTGTTTCCCGTAATCATCGTTCTGGTAAAACACGGCCACTTTGCTGATCTTCATGTTTTCATAAAAATATCGAGTCAGGGCATAGGCTTCATCAATGTAGAGCGGGTAGATGGGAAAAATGTATTTGTTGAAGGGATGAATCCAGTTGGTGACGCCGCTGCAGCCGAAGCTGACCATCAAAACTTTATTTTCCGTATAATAGTCGCGGACGCTCATGCCGGGCCCGACTCCCACACAGCCGACCATTCCGAAAACTCCGATCTGCTCTACCATTTCAGTTCCGAAGGCCTTGGTTTTGGCTGGCTGGTAGGAATCGTCGCGAAGGAAATATTTGATCTTTCTGCCGTGAATTCCTCCCTCATCATTGATTCCCTTGAAGAAAAGACCTGATCCCCTGGCCACTGCCCCCCAGAGTGCGGCCGGTCCTGTCTGCGGACCCGTCTGCCCAATGAGGATCTCGGTGTCTGATACGCCACGAACCTTCTGGGCTGAGGCCGGCTGCACCAACAAAATAACGAATAGTGCTAACAGACATAGAAAAACCAAATTTCTCTTCAACATTTTTCCTCCTCCTTTCTGAGTTTTCTAAAGAAATACCATCTTCACCTTGGCCTTGACCTTAACCTTTGCCTGTTAGGGCTCAAACTTTTTTCACATAATGCTTTGCCAAAAGGCCACTTGGCCTAAAACAGAGCATGAGAACGATGATCGCAAAGGCCACAACAGATTTAAATGGTAACGAAACATATCCGCCAAAAAGATTCTCGATAATTCCTAACGCCGCTCCTCCTACGGCTGTTCCAGGGAGGCTGGTCATTCCTCCTAAGACGGCAGAGGCAAAACTCTTTAAAAGAGGGTCCATCATCATCGGAGGATCGAGTACTCCAAGCGCCGCAATCAGCATGCCCGCCACTGCGCCAACCATGGAACTCATCGCCCAGGTGAAGGAGAGTATCCGTTTGGTTCGGATGCCCATCACTCTAGCAGCCAAGTGATTTTGCTGTGTCGCCCTCATGGCAATCCCCCATTTGGTGTAACGGAAAAAGAGAAAGAGAATCGACATCAGAACCACTGAGATCACGATGGTCCAGAAGTTGATCTTGCTGATGATGAGTCCAAAAAAATTGTAAGCCTCTACATTAGAAACCGGAAAAGATAGCGATCTCTGATCGGGCCCCCATTTCCACCCAGCGAACCCCATGAGAATCATTTCAAAACCGAGGGTGATGATAATCAATCCAAGTACGTTCGGGTCTTTGGCTTGCCTTAAAAAGACCGTCTCAAAGAAGACGCCCAGAAGGATCGCAAATAGAAAGGTGAGGGCAACGGCCCATTCGAAAGGCAAGTGGTAACTCTCAAGAAGAGTGAAGGTGACAAAGGTGCTGACCATCGCCATTTCCCCCTGGGCGAAATTGAGGACCTCAGAAGTTTTATAAATGATGACCATGGCGAGAGCCAGCAAGGCATAACAAGCTCCAACTGCCAAACCGCTCACAATCAACTGACCCAGCATAGCTCAACTCCGGAAATTAAAATGTCAAATGGCAAAGTTCAAAGTTCAAATGAAATCCAAACGATCAAATGTCAAAGGTAAACATATCACCCCGCAAGATCCTTTTTCCATTTTGTCATTTGACATTGATTTGACATTTGGATTTTGAACTTTGGATTTTATCATCAGAAAGGCCACGTTTTCCAGTAGCGTTTGGTCCGAATCCAGAAGCCAAAAATTCCCAGCGGCTCGAAGAGAACGATTAAAATCATGATCAACCCATAGACAATGACAGCGATATTAGATATCCCACCCACGCTCATATATTTCTGGGAAAAGGCAACAAGAGCCGGGCCAATGGTTGGAATGTCTTGAACGACCTGAAGCTTAATATCGAGGTAGGTCAAGAGGGCCGCTCCGGCGATGGAGCCCATGATGGATCCCAGTCCTCCCACGACCACCATTGCCAGGAAGGTGATCGACATGATCATATGAAAACCCTCGGGATTGATGAATCCAAGAATGAAGGCGTAGAGACCACCCGCAACACCCGTATAAAAAGCGCTCACTGCAAAAGATAGAGTCTTGTAGTAGGTTAAGTTCACCCCCATTGCTTCGGCGGCGATATCGCTATCCCGAATGGCGATAAAGGCCCTCCCCACTCGTGTCTTGATCAACTTCACTGCGCCGATTACCATCAGAACAGCGATGATCGTGATCACGTAATAATAATGAATATCCTTCATCGGGGTTCCAAAGAGATAAAGTTTTGGGGCTTGAAGTCCCATCCTTCCACCAAAAAATTCCATATGCTTGATAATTGTTGTGATGGTCATGCCGAAACCAAGGGTGGCGATCGCCAGATAGGGACCTTTCAAACGAAGGGCTGGAAGTCCCAGGATAAACCCAAAGGCGGCGGAAACGAACCCAGCGATGGGAAGAGCAATCCAGAGAGGAAAGCTCCAATTTAATACGAGGATGACGGTTGTGAAGGCTCCGATGGCAAAGAATCCCGCGTGTCCCATGGATATCTGGCCTGTATACCCCACCAGGATGTTCAAACCGATGGCAACAAGGGCATTGATGGTGATGAGATTAAGGATGTAAATGGACATCCCTAAGAGGTGATACGCCTTAATGAGCCAGGGTAAAATTACGAGAAAAATAAAAAATAGGATGGACCAAACGAGGATGGTATTGCTTTTGAAAAGCTCAATATCTTCGTAATAACTACGCTTGATGTCCACAGAAGATTATCTCGCTGAAACCTTAAGTTCCGAAAAATAATCGATTGAATTCAAAATCACGTGAAACCCGTAACAAACGGGCAATATTATAATTTTGATATGAATTTTGTCAAGCCCATTCTTTATCAAACGGCGAGCTGTCCCCCATCCACGGGAAGGACGATGCCCGTTACATATCTGGAGGCGTCTGAGGCAAGGTACACCACCGCTCCTTTCAGTTCCTCCGGCTCACCGAATCTGCCCATGGGGACAAGACTAAGAATTTTCTTACCGTGATGCTCTAAAACCCATTTGGTCATGTCCGTGGGAAACCAGCCCGGGGCAATCGCATTGACTCGAATATTATATTTGGCCCACTTAGCAGCCAGGTCTTTGGTGAAGGTAATCAGTGCCCCTTTGCTGGCGCTATACGCAATGGCATCTGCTCCATCCTGGATTCCGATGACTCCCATGACTGAAGCAATATTAATGATACTCCCGCTCTTCTGTCGGATCATCACCCGTCCAGCCATTTGGGAGAAGAGGAAAGCGCCGGTCATGTTGGTGCCCATAACTTTTTCCCAGCCCTCTAACGAGTACTCTTCAACGGCCCCGCCCCAGGTGACTCCAGAGTTGTTGACCAAAATGTCCAATCGTCCAAATTCCTTCAAAGTCCTGTCCACCACGCTCTGGATGCTCGCCTGGGATTTCACATCGCAAGCCATGGCTAAAGTCTTTACTCCCAATTTCGCCAGGTCCTGTGCTGCCTTCTGACAATTTTCCATCTTCCGAGAGCAGATCACGATATTCGCTCCAACCTCAGCCAAACCTTCGGCCATCTTTAAACCGATACCTCTTCCTCCGCCTGTAACGATCGCTACTTTGCCCTTCAAATCGAACATCTCCCTGACATTCATGTGGACACCTCTTAGTCCCACCCTTCGGGCGTGGAGCTTCAATATAAGAAAAAAGGAGTTATCTGTCAAGCAGCCACAAGACGCAGTTTTGAAACTTTCAATAAATAAGGCAGGACCATCGCTGGCCCTGCCCTTGCCGTGGGGTTACATTCTAGAATAATTCTGCCCCGCTATAGCGGGACTGGAATTTCTAAAGGGGTTTATCCAGATTCTTTTTGACTGCCTTTTTTCTTTAGGCCATATTTCTTGAAGACGAAATCGTTATCCTCTCCAATATTGGCCGAGACCCACTTGACCCGAAGGGGAGTTCTGGACATCCCCCCGCTAAGGGGGATGGAGAAGATTCCGAAAGCGGGATGATTGATCACCTTAAAAGTATTACGAACCCGCCAGTGCTCCGATTCTAAGACTTCCCTCGGGGTCAACATCTTGGTCGTGACCGGCAGCCCTCCGCCTCTCCACTTGGATCGCGCGGCCTTTACGCTGTAAGCGGAAAACTTCTCAAAAATCTCCTGGTAGGTATGACCCGCAACCGTTTCTTCTATTTTTTTGTTTAGCTCTTTCACTTTATCGATATCATCTGTAATCCTGTCGAGCAGGGACCTCCAATCTTCTTCCAGTTTCCACAGCCCCAAAATTTTCAACGCCGCTCGAAAATCCTGATCCCGAAAGCAGGCGATAGCGACATACCCATCCTCGCATTTGAAAAATCCATAGGGGCATAATCCATAATCAAGAGTTCCATATCGAGGTCTGGCTTTTTTCCACACATCACCGATCGTAGGGGGAAATCCGACGCAGGAGGCATACGCATCTGCGGACGCGATATCCACCATTTGCCCCTCTCCGGTCATTCCCTTATAAAATAAGGCCACCAAAGCGCCGGTCCCAGCCGCAACGGCAGTTGCGTAGCCGGCAGCGTAAAATCCGGCGCGGGTGGGCCAATTGTAAGGCTCAGGGGTATCCGGAAGATCCCCAATCAGGGCCGCGAGCCCCGACTCGGCCTGACTGGTGAGATCGGCCCAAGGCATTTTTATGAATTCCTTAGCTTTGGAGGTATAATGACCGTAAGGGGTGATCGCTACATAGACCAAACCGGGGTTCAACGCGCCCAGTTGGCGATATCCAATGCCCAGAAAATCCATCTCCCCCGGCGCAAAAGTCTCTATGAGCACATCCGCTTTGGCCGCTAACCGCTTGAGGTTTTCTCGGTCGGATTCGTTGTGCAAATCCAATACGATGTGTCGCTTGTTGCGACTCTCCATGAGAAAGGGAATTCCTACCCCTTTCACATTCATTCCAAAGGGACTCATCACCCTTGCGGGATCGCCTTCTCCGGGCTCAATTTTGATCACTTCCGCGCCGGCCTCGGCGAAAAAACTGGAAGCCATAATCCCTGCGAAATTAGCATAGCTGAGGTCAAGGATCAATGTATTTTCAAGGGCCTCTGGCCTCCCCTCAGAGGAGGACATCTCCTTCAAAAAAAGGCTCCATTCCGAAATCTGCTTGCCCGCCCTCTTCTTCTGCAAATACCTGGAATATACCCGTTCCTTAATGTTCTTCCTCCCCTTGATAATTGAACATCGCATCTTGTTCGATGTCATAATACACGGGTGGCCTTTGCCCAACCCGGTAGTCCCAGTAGCCCACCACGCGTTCTTTTTCCAGATCTTTTATCTTCTTTTCTGATAATCCCAGAAGTTTCTTAAAAATGAGCCGATTGTGATAACCGAGGGGACGGGTGAGCCATTTTATCCTGGCCGGCGTTTTGCTCAGCATGGCCGAAGATCCTGAAAGCACCAGTTTCCTGTATATCTCATCTTCATGGGAGACGACGCTTCCTCTCTCCCTACGCCACTCATCCTGAGAGATTTGCAGGTCGTCCATGACGACCGAAACGGGAAAACCATATTGCTTCCCCAATAGGATCATGTCTTTTTCATCCTTCGCCCGCACCCATTCACTTACCAGGTCATTCAGCTGGCCGGCATTCTCCGGTTTCTGCCTAGCGAAGGCTTTTTTGAATTTTTCTTCCTTTAGCAGATCCGTTCGATTCATGGCCTGACATAGTTGTTTCCATTGTTCGTCCGTCGCGATGGCCAGGGCAATAAACTTCTGGTCACGGGTTTTAAAGATCCCGGAGGGGATCATCATCGGATCTACATTTCCCGTCCGCCCGAGTTCATCTTTGGTGATGCTGTGATAGGTGAAATGGAATAATCCCCGCATCAAAATTTCAGCTTGCGACACATCCAGGTACTGACCTTCTCCAGTTCTCTGCCGATAATTTAAAGCCATCATAATCAGCATGGCTGCAAAGAAACCGGGTAAAAAGTCGCCGTAAAAATCAGGAATTTTGAAATACCGGTCCGTTTGGGGATGTCCCGTCAGGCTCAACACCCCGCTGGCTCCCTGAGCTAATAGATCCCAACCGGGAAAAAATCGAGATGGCCCATATTGCCCAAAGGTGCTCAGGCCGGCATAGATCACTTTTGGATTTCTTTTCCTGACTTGCGTATATCCAATTCCCCACGCCTCCACTGTCCCGGAAGTGAAATTTTCAATCACCACATCGGATTTTTCAGCCAATTTTAGGATGAGCTCTTTTCCTTTGGGTTTTTTTACGTCGATGGCCACAAAATATTTGCTATGGTTGATAAAATTCCACAAGGGATTAGAATGCTTCCAGTATTTTCCCCAATAGGTTGCCCCTCTCCAGTGGTCTCCCTGATAGGGTACTTCCACCTTAATGACCTCCGCCCCGAATTGGGCCAGGAATTTCGCAGCCGTGGGGCCGAAGATCATATGGGAGAGATCAAGGACTCGAATCCCTTTCAAGGCTTCAACTTTTTCCTGCGCCCTGTGAGGGTCGAGAATTCTTTGCGTGAAAGAAAAATAATCCTCTGTCATTTTATATCCCCATGTAAGCCTTTTTCACCAATTCGCTGCTAAGAAGTTTGTCGCTGGCTCCTTCCAAAACCACATGCCCATCCTGAAGAACATACCCACGACTGGCCATCTCCAAGGCCTGTTGGGCATTCTGTTCGGAAAGCAAAACCGTGATTTGCTCCTTCGGAAAAGTCTTAATCACCTCATAGATTTGGGACATGATCAAAGGACTGAGGCCCAGGGAGGGCTCGTCAATCATGAGCAATCTGGGCTGGGCCATTAAACCCCTGGCGACGACGAGCATTTGCTGCTCTCCCCCGCTCATCAAGCTCGCTCGCTGATGGCTCCGCTCCTGCAAAATGGGGAAGAGGCTACAGACTTTTTCCAGTAAATGGTTTCTTCCCTTCCAGGTTTGGGGCAGGCATGATCCCATGAGAAGATTTTCCTTCACGGTTAAATAGGGGAAGATCTTTCTGCCCTCCGGAATGTGGGCAATGCCCAGCGCCACAATTTGGTGTGCGGGAAAATTCTCTATGCCCTTGCCCATAAATGAGATTTTCCCAGAGGTGCATTTCAGCAAGCCGGAAATCGTGTTCAGCAGGGTGGTCTTGCCTGCGCCGTTGGAACCCAAGAGAGCCACGATTTCCTTCTCTCCAACTTCCAGGCTCACCTGGTGAAGGACGGGGATGACCCCATAGGCGACGTTAAGGTCGCTCACTTTGAGCATCCTGTCCTCCCAGATAAGCCTCAATGACTCTCGCATCATTGGCAATTTCTTTTGGAGTTCCCTCAGCAATTTTTTGGCCATAATGGAGAACGACGATTTGCTGGGCCGCATTCATGATGATTTTCATAATATGTTCGATCCAAAGAACGGTAATCCCAAATTGTTCCTGGGCGTTCCAGATCATTTCTAAGGCTTTCGAGGATTCGGCCGGGTTCAATCCCGCCATGACTTCGTCAAGTAATAATAGCTTGGGAGTTGTCGCCAGTGCCCGGGCCAACTCGAGCATTCTTAATTCATAGATGGTGAGGTCCCGGGCGAGCGTATCGCGTTTAGAAAACAAGCCTACAAACTCAAGATAGTAGGAGGCTTCCAGGATGGCATCCGATAGACTCATATGCGGTCGTTTTTTCCCGTGGATGACACTCACCGCCACTCCGGTTAAAGTGGTCATGGCAGAGAAAGGCTGCGGGATTTGATAGGTGCGGGATACCCCCAAGCGACATATCCTATTGGAAGGGATGCCAGTGATATCATGTTCCGCAAAGCGAATGGTGCCGGCGTCCGGCTTGTAGATGCCGCAGATGAGGTTTAAAAGGGTCGTTTTGCCCGCTCCATTCGGCCCGATCAACCCCATGACGCTCCCTTCTTTCACAGAAAAGCTCACCCCATCGACGGCGCATAGCCCACCAAAGCGCTTGGTCACATTTCTTATCTCAAGCATCTTTTTCTATCTCCGAACATGGAGGACAGGGAAATAGTCTCGATGATGCCGCCTGTGGTATAAACCCCATAGGCCTTCCCCTCGGGGCAAAATGAGGATCGCCCCGATCAAAACGAGGGGAAAGATGACATAATTAATGGGGCCCAGACCCCGTAAGGAATCTTCCACTACGGCAATTAAATACGCCCCTGGAACCGCTCCGTATACAAAAGCCCTCCCCCCGATAATGACAATGATTAGAATTTTAATCATAAACTCGAGGGGAAGATAGGTGATCCCCGCAAAGGTGCGAAAGGTGTGTACGATAAACCAGGCCACGATTCCGGTCAGGGCGGAGGGGAAGACGTAATAAAAAACTTTATACTTACTTACATCCACCCCCATCATCCGGGCGACATCTTCATTCTCATTGATGGCCGCTAGGGTCACTCCGAATCTCGACCGGCCAATTTTATCGGATACAAATAAATAAAGAAGCATGAGCAAGAGAGAGAAATAAAAATAGCCCAAGTAATTCCATCTGACCTTTCCGAAATTGAAGAGTGCACTCATTCCCACCAGGCCAACCTCGCCGCGAAAAATATCCCCGTAGATGAAGGTCACGTCCAAGAAAGTCAGAGGAAGGATGAGTGAGATAAGGGAAAAATACAATCCTTTGGCGATAAAGGTGGTCGGGCTGAGCAGGAGAGCCACAACGGCACAAACAAAAATAGTGGCGCCGAGAGTTACGACGGGAGGGCAACCGAAATGGAGGTTCAGCAGGGCAGCGGTATACCCTCCCAATCCGAGGTAAAGTTGCGGCCCGAAATTCACTCGCGCCGTTCCGATCATTTGTAAGCCCAAAGGAATGGCGATGGCGGCGTATAAGTTGGCTGTGGTGAACATGGTTAAGATGTTTGGATACGGAAGGATGAAGAGAGGAAGGATCGCTAAGAGGCAGACTCCAATCGCCGGATTCCTCCAATACCGGGGTTCGATCACCCATTCATACTTTTGATCTCCCCAACGGAAAAGAATCCGATCCCGCCTGAATTCCAGGTTTACCATAACGTCTCTCCGGCGAATAATCCCCCTCGCTTAATCATCAGCACGATCAGGGTAATGATTAGGGCAGCCAGACCCATAAATCGGGAAACATAAAGGAAACTAACGGAAGCATGGATAAAACCAATCAAATAAGAAGCCGCAATACTTCCCTTGAGATTGCCCAATCCTCCCAGAATCGCGATGAGCATAGCGGTCATGAGTAAAGGAGAACCCACAAAAGGGTCCACCCCCCAGAAAGGGGCGATCATGAGCATGCAAATCGTCGGAGGGATAACGGATAAGATGATGGCCAGGTAATACATCTTGTTTACGTTGGCCCCCATCAGCATCGCGGCCTGTAGATTTTGACTCATCGCCCGGACGATCAAGCCAATTCTGGTTTTCAAGAAAATCAGCACAAAGACAAATGTGACGATAATCCCTACTATGGCGGCGAGTAGCATCTGATAGGAAATTTTGACTGCTCCAATTTTCAACATGGCATCGATCATGGTCGAAGGGATGCTGACGCCCGCGGTCACCGGGTACAAATAATTGGCCAGATGCATCAGAGCGATGGAAATGAGCACAGACAATGTCAAAAGAATTTCTTCTTCTTCCAGGTATCGCTGAAAGACGCCACGATAGAATACCACCACGGCAATGGTGATTTGCACGAGAACCATCAGCAGGATACTGGGAATAAAACCTAACCCCACATCCTCCATAAACATCCAGGTCCCATATGCGGCGATGACGAAGATTACTCCATACCCGAGATGAAAGATCCGTAGCACTCCGCAAATCAGGGAGAATCCCAAGGAGATTAAAAGGTATATGGAGCCCCAAATAAAAGTATAAACAAGGATCGATTGCAGAGTGGCGATCATCCGAGTCCCTCACAATGCCCAAACCAAGACCTTCCTCCTCCCGTGGCCAAGCCTCATCTCTTAAGTCTTTCTTCTCAAGAGAGGAAACTTGGACCCCACAAGAAGGAGGGAGACTTTTACGATACGTTTTTTTAACGTCTTAAATCTGCTGGAGAAATGTAATCCGCCTGCTTGAATTTTAAGGGGAAAATGACTTTCATTTCCTCTTTTTGCCATTGCACAGTGGGCGTGATGTACTTGGGATAGGGGAGGTTATAGTGATATTTTGGATCCCATCCGATCGTTCCCAGCACAGCCACCTCCTCTACCTGCTCTAACTGTTTGATGAGGGCTTCCATGTTCCCTGTGCTTCCAGCCTTCTCTACCGCTTTCTTAAATCCATACAAAGTATCATAGGTCGTATGTGATCCGAATATGGGGCCAACCTTGTATTTGGCCACTAAATTATCCATAAATGGAATTGTCTTCGGTGAAATGGGCACCTTGACCATCGAGGAGCCAACCATAACTCCAGCCACCTTGCCTTCGGTCATCTTCCAGGCGGGGGGCATGCCTGCAAGACCTCCCCAGATCGATACCGGGATATTCCTGGCGCTTGATTGAGCCCACTGTTTCACAAAAGCAGCTTCGTCGATGTACCCTACGGTACAGTCAACCACCCCTGCACCGGAAGCTGCGATCTCTTCGAAAACGGAGGTGAACATTTTTTGGTCCAATGATAGGGTGGTCTCATAGACGACCTCCAGGCCGTTCTTTTTATACACTTCGGCCAGACGGGGAGATACCTTCTCCAACCCCTTGCGCAGGGGTTTGGTCCACTCCATATCTTCGTATACAATGGCCACTTTCTTGACGCCGATGAGTTTCTTGAAAACCTCACTGTTCAGTTCACTCAAGATCTTCAAGTAATTTGTAGAAATAAAGTAATATGTCTGAAATCCGAATTTGTATTTTTTATAATTGTCCCTCACACGATGCCAGATATCATCCCCTGACCCAATGGTGCTGAAGAAAATGTGCGGGTATTCGGGATATAATTCTGCGCCGATTTCCATCCCGGCTACGCCCATTTCCACTTTCTCGGCAATGACCACAGCCAGAACCCGATCCACCATGACCAGCTTTTTGTAGATTTCCACACATTTTGGAATCTCCCCCTTGGTATCTTCCACAATCAGCTGAATCTGCCGGCCCAAAATTCCTCCAGCCCGGTTCATCTCGTCCACGGCCATCATGGCTGCCGCCTTGCTGCTGATGGAAGAGGGGGAGGAGAGATTTCCCATGAATCCGATTTTAATCGGTCCGGTCGCTTGCGCCTGGACAGTCTCCGCACCTCCGGCGATGGCCAGGCCAATAATTAACAGAATAAATACAAATAGCTTTTTCTTCATGACGAACCTCCTTTAGGAATTTTTTGCCGCAAAAGCAGGACTATGCTACCAATCGCGATTTTTTCTGTCAATAATTCTTAATAAGGCCTCCAAAAAATCTCCTTTTGGTTATTGCGAACGCATCCCCTAAGCGCCATCAACAAGAGTAATAGGATGGTAAGGGAACTTGTGCTTATGATGCTTAGCATTCGCTGGGTAGATAACAGACAAGAAACAAAGCCCGGTGAACACAGATTAAAGAAGTCAATTTCATTCTTCCTGTATCATTGTGGTGCAGGGCCTTGGTCTCGAGTGGCTCTAAGAGGGGTTCCCTTTCTTTGCACTTTCCTCCTCCCGGAGGATCTTACGCAGAACTTTTCCGATTGCCGATTTTGGAAGCGAGGACCGAAACTCTACCAGCTTCGGGACTTTGTAGGCGGCCAACTTTTCTCGACAGAAGGTGATGATTTCCTCCTCCGTGCATGTCTCTCCCGGCTTTAAAACGACGAAGGCTTTGACAGTCTCTCCCCGGTACTTGTCTGCGGCGCCTACCGCCACTGCTTCTTGCACTTTGGGATGCTGGAAAAGTACCTCATCGATCTCCCTGGGGTAAATGTTGAATCCACCGGCGATGATCATATCCTTTTTTCGGTCCACGATAAAGAAATAGTCGTCTTCGTCCTGTACGGCAATATCTCCGGTGTAGAGCCAACCATTTTTTAGCTGTCCGGCTGTTTCTTGAGGATTGTTCCAGTAACCCTGCATAATCAGGGGGCCCTTCATGATAATCTCTCCTGGCTCGCCCTGCTTCACATCCGTCACCCCATCCTTGAGGCTCACGAGACGCACATCATTATCAATAAAAGGAATCCCAATACTGCCCACTTTCTTCAACCCGAGAATCGGGTTGGAGATCCCAAGGGAGCTCGATTCAGTAAGTCCGTAGCCTTCCCCAAAAAAGATACCCATATCCTTGACCTGCTCGATCATCTCCACGGGCATCGGTGCAGCCCCAGAATTCAGCATACCCACTCTTCTGCCCAGGTCCAGTTCCGCAGCCTTTGGATGATTGATCACGGCGTTAATCATCGTAGGGACAGACGGGAAGTAGGTGATCTCCTTGAAATTGGCCAGTATCCCCATGAATTCATCAATCTGGAACCGGGGGATCATAATTTGAGTGGCGCAACTAAAAAATGCCCAGTTCATCACCACAATGTTTCCATAAACATGAAAGTAGGGAAGAACTGCAATCACACTGCGTCTTTCGTAAGGAGTCAGGATGATGGTAGAATTCCCCCATAGCGCACCTCGTAATGTGGCTCCAACAACGTTGCTATGCGTCAGGACTGCTCCTTTGGGAATTCCCGTGGTCCCGCCCGTGAACTGAATCAAGGCCGGATCCTCCGGGTTTACCTGGACTCGGGGGCGTTTGGCGGCTTGGACGCTGTCGATGAGGGTTGAGAAATGATACCATCCCTTTTCCAGATCGAGGCTATGTGCCGTGCTGACGCCCATGCCTTTGATATAATCCGTAACCTTGGTTACGATCACTCGAGGGATATGAACCTCTTTGGACAGGACACGGATGGCGGGTAGCACCATGTCAAAGGTGATGAGCGTGGTCAGGCCCGTGACGTTCGCCATCAGTCTGAGTTCTTCTGCCGTGTACATGGGGTTGAGGTTGACCACGATCGCCCCCAGTGATAACACCGCATAGTAAGCGATGGGGTATTGGGGGCAGTTGGGGAGATGGATTCCCACCCGCTCCCCCTTCTGAACACCCAAGGATCCCAAAGCGTTGGCGAACCGCATGACCAGGACCCGTAGCTCCCAGAAAGTTATCTCCGTCCCGTAAAAGTTGAGGGCTGCCTTGTCGGGGTAGGCGTTGGCAGGAATTTCGATCAGTTCATGGATCGGCAGCCGCGGCACGCGAACGGTTGTTGGTACATTGTAATCATAGTGTCTATGCCAAGGTTTTGCTTCCAAGGTAAATTCCCTCCTTCTTGAGATACCGGACAATCAAACTGATCTATCCCCTGTTAGTGTGGGCTTTCCTTCATATTCGACTGTTTCTCTTTTTCCTCATCCTGCAGTATCCTGCGTAACACCTTGCCTGCCAGTGTCTTGGGCAGGTCCTTGCGGAATTCGAAGAACCTGGGAACCTTGTAGCCTGTGAGCTTCTCTCTGCAGAACTTCTGCAGCTCCTCCTGCGTTGCCTGCTGTCCCTCCTTGAATACCACCCATGCCTTCACTGCCTCCACCTGCCGTGGGTCGGAGATCCCTCCGACACAAACTTCCGCGACCGCCGGGTGCATCATGAGTATCTCTTCTATCTCACGGGGCCACACCTGGAAGCCCCCGCATTTGATGAGGTCTTTCTTTCGCGAGGTCAAGAAGAGGTAACTGTCTTCGTCCATGTAGCCGACATCACCCGTATACAGCCACCCATCGCGTAGAGTCTCGGCAGTCTCTTCCGGCCGTTTCCAGTATCCCTGCATCAGTTGCGGCGCCTTGATGGCGATCTCCCCTATCTCTCCCTGTTTGAGTATCTTTGTTCCGGTAGCGATGTCCACGATGCGCACCACGACGTCCGTCGGAGGGATGCCCACGGATCCCTGCTTCCATTTCCCCTTCACAGGAAAACTTGCGCCAACAATTCCGGATTCGGTTAGGCCATATCCCTCTACAACAATTCCGCTGATAAGCTTTTCAAATTGCTCCTTGGTCTCACTCATCAGCGGAGCGGCGCCTGAAGCGACACGTCTCAGCGACCGCAGGTCGTCCGATTTCAGACCGGGGTAGTTCAGAATGGCGATCAGCGTGGTGGGAGTAACAGGAACGCTGGCTATCTTATGGTTCCGGATCGTATCCACGACATTCTTAATATCCCTCGGGTTCTCGATCAGCACCTGGGCCATATGGCTCATCAGCAGCACGCCGAAAGAAACATAGACGCCGAAGGAATGGAACAGGGGCAACGGCACCAGCGTCTTATCCTCCCACTCGACCGTCACCGACTTCCCCCATTCCCTGTGCACCATGGCAGTAATGATGATCGAATGGTGGCTGCCCATCACCCCCTTTGGAGTGCCGGTTGTGCCGCCGCTGAACAGAATGACAGCCGTGTCCGAGGAGTTTACTTTGACGGAAGGGCGGGGGGCATTCCGATAATGATCGATCAGGTCACTCCACCAAACATCTCCTTTTTCCAAGTTGACCGAATCCCCTTCCTTTTTCATCGGCGAGCTGGCGTAGGTATCGACGTCTGAAGCAATTACCAGGCGCAGCTTGGTGCGAGGCTGGAACGATTTAACCGCCTGATAGTAGGTCGAGCCTACGATCGCCACCTCTGCCTCAACATCGTTGATCGACCGCTCCAGCTCAAACGGCGTATACATCGGATTGAGGGGCACCACGATTGCCCCTGCCTTCCAGATGGCAAAGAACCCGATAAAGCTCTGCGGGCAGTTGAGGAAAAGGCATATCACCCTATCGCCTTTCTTCACGGCCCTGGCCATGAGTGCGGTGGCCAGGGCGTTGCTGTGGTCCTCCACCTCAAGGTAGGATACCTCTCTGTCCCGAAAGATGGCCAGGGGATGCTCCGGTCTCTGCTTCAGACAATCCGCGAGGACATCGAGCGAGGTGATCTCAGGATAGGGCTGCAACGTACGCGGCACACCGGGGTCATAGTGTTTTTGCCATGGATAATCGTTCGTCATATCTAATACCGACCTCCTATGAGTGGCTTCCGGTTAGCACTTCGATGCTTACTCTCCGCCGAGATTCTCTTCTAAACTCCGAGATACGCCTTTTTCACGTTTTCGTCGCGAATGAGATCGGACGTCCTGCCCTGTAAGGCCAGCTCCCCGTTTTCCAGGACGTAACCGTAAGATGCGAGCATGAGCCCGAGACGAGCATTTTGCTCCACCAGCACCAGGGTCACTCCGTCATGATGGATCTCCTTGATTTTTTCGGCCAGATGCTGGCGCAGTAAGGGACTCAGTCCCAATGAAGGCTCGTCAAGCAGCAGCACTTCCGGCTGCGCCATCAACCCCCGTGCAATGGCCAGCATCTGCTGCTGACCGCCGCTCAGTTCTCGGGCCTTGGCATTGAGCCGGTTCTTCAGATCGGGGAAAAGGGCCAGCGCCTTTTCCATCGATATCTGCACCTGTCTCTTTTCTTTTTGCAAGTAGGCCCCCATCTGTAAATTCTCCCTGATTGTCATCAGCGGGAAAAGCTTTCTCCCTTCGGGGATCTGGATGATGCCTCTGGAAGCAATCTTCCCGGGTTTCAGGCCGCTTATTTTCTCGCCTTTAAAGAGAATTTCACCCTGAGCCTTTTTCAGCTTAACGATTCCGCTTATGGCGTTGAGCGTCGTGGTCTTGCCTGCGCCGTTTGCGCCGAGGATGGTGACAAAATCTCCTTTATTGACGGACAGAGACAACTTCCTGACCGCCGCTTTTTTGCCGTATTTAACCCATATGTTTTTAAGCTCCAACATGCTTTATAACGTCTCCGTTCCCAGGTACGCCTCGATGACCTCCTCCTTATTCATCACTTCCTCAGGCCTGCCGTCGGCAATCTTGTTGCCGAAGCTGAAGACGGCTACCCTGGTCGCTATGTTCAAAATGACCTTCATGTTGTGCTCTATCAAAATAACGGTGACCCCTTGGTCGTTGAGCTTCTTGATCTTATCTACGACGAACATCGCCTCTTCATGGTTCATGCCGGTGGTCGGCTCGTCGAGAAGGAGCACGCTCGGGTTGGCGATCATCGCCATGGCTATGCCAAGCATTCTTTGAAACCCGTGCGAAAGCCCTTCTACGGGTAAAAATATGTCGTTCAGCAGGTCGAGGAGCTTCACCAGTTCGATGACCCTGCCCACCACCTTTTCATTCTCATCTTTCCATGCCTTCGTCTCAAAAAAAGACTGCCAGTGGCCTGTCCTGTACTGCTGGTACGAACTGATGAGCATGCTCTCGACGACCGTGGTGCCCTCATAGAGCACGTTTGACTGGAAGGTTCGGATGATGCCCATCTTAGCTATCTGATCGGGCCGAAGCCCGGATATTTTTTTACCATCAAAGAATATCTCTCCCCTAGTGGGACGGTAATAGCCGCTGATGATATTGATCAATGTGGTCTTGCCGGAGCCGTTAGGCCCGACGATGCCCAGTATTTCACCCTTTTCCACCCTCAAGTCAATATCCTCGAGGGCGGCCAGTCTGCCGAAATGTTTGGCTACGTTTTTTAGCTCTAAATAAGGCATCTTATTAATTTCTGACTCCTCCTCACCCCGCCCTCTCCCCCAATGGGGAGAGGGGAAGGAGGGGCGGGGCTAATCATCAAGGGTATCCGGTTCGTACTCTTCTTCCCTCCAGACCGCTTTCCGCCAGAATCGCTCCCAGAGGTCAACCAGCCCAGTTCCCTTGGGCAGGAAAAGCAGCACCAGCACAACGGCAGCCCCGAATAACAACTGCTGGATGCCATATATTTCCAGTCTGGACAGATAGGTGCCGAAAGTATAGAGCAAAATAGCGCCGATAATTGGCCCCCCTGCCAGGGAACTAATACCACCCACGATACTCATGATCATGATCTGTATGGACTGCCACAATCCAAGCATGTACGGAGTTATTACCGTCAGGAAATGAGCGTAAAGGGAGCCGGCAAGCCCGGTGAACACTCCCGCCACAGTAAAGGCGATAACCCTGTACTTCATAAGATGGATGCCCTGATGCTCAGCAAGTACCGGATTAAGAGCGATACCGGCGAATGAGCGGCCCAGCCGACTCTGGCCAAGCTTCCAGAAAATTAAGGCCGTGATGGCGACAAGACAGACCGTAAGGTAAAAATAAGGCACCGTACTCGTAGCAAAGTTTATTTCAAAACCGCCGAGGATGATGGGATCAGGCGGGGATGTGATTAGTCCTCTGGTGCCCTTGGTGACCGGCTCCCACTGCTGGGCAATAATCCTCACGACCTCACCAAGGGCGAGCGTTATGATTGAAAAATATGTGCCCCCTACCCTCAGGACTACCGAACCCACAAGTAACGCTATCATTCCAGACAGAAGGCCGGCCAGGAAAAAGCTGGGCCAGAATGGCAACCCCAGCTTGGTGGTGAGTATCGCAGAGGTATAGCCGCCGATCGCCATAAAGGCGCCTTGCCCCAGGCTGAATTGGCCGGTCCTCAATACCAGCGTAAAGCCCATGACTGCAATGGCCCAGATTCCGCTTGATATAAATAGAGATAGGGTTATCACATTCGTCGTGAAAACAGGAAGGATAACGATCAAGGCAACCAGCACCCCGATAACGATCTTTGGTACCACATTTTTATAATCAAGGAAGAGCATCATTTTAGGGAAGCTCCAAATAACCCTTGTGGTCTGACCAGCAGGATGATGATGACGAGCAGGAAGAGGACGACCTCAGAAAAGTAAGATAAATGGTACGCCACGACGCTGTTAAGAAAACCTAGGATGAGGCTACCCACGATCGCCCCGAGAAGGCTGCCGAGGCCTCCGATGACAATGGCCAAAAGAGACATGATCATGGGAATGCCTCCGATGAAAGGGTTGACTACGTAGAGAGGGGCCATGATGCTGCCGGCCATGGCCGCCAGCCCACAGCCGATACCCATGACAATTAATGATATCCACTCCACGCTGACGCCATATAAGCTGGCGGCGCCCGGTTCCTGGGCTGTCGCTCTGATGGCCAGCCCTACCTTGGTAAAGTTCAACACAATATACATGATGATCATGATTACCAGGGTAAAAAGGACCACGGCAATCTTCTGATAGCTTACACTGAAGGAACTCAGGTTAAGTACGCCGGGCAGCACCATCGCCAATCCCTTATCCTGCAGTCCGAAGAGCATACTGGCGGTACCCTCGAAGAAAAAGATGAGCGCTATGGTCGCCACGGTTACGTATAAAGCTCCCTGGGCCGAGGGGACGGAAACACGCTCAATAATGAATTTCTCTACTAGGACTCCCAATCCCCCTATAACGACTGCAGATATCAGTATGCTTATGGGGAAAGGTATGCCCGCTGCTGTGACGGCGTAATAGACTGCGAAAGCACCTAGCATATAGAACTGGCCGTGGGTCCAGTTCAGAATCCCGAGGATGCTGAATACCAACACCATGCCAAAAGCCATGGTCATGTAAATGCAACTTTGGATCAATCCGTCAATCCATATTCCAGCAGGGGGCATACCAATTCTCCCTTTCTCTTTTTTGTGCGGTTACGGGAGTGGTTTCATAGGATGTTCACTAAGATATACTTCTTTGTCTCCTTTGATCATGCTGAGGGCGCTGGGGCAGCCAAAGACTACAGGTGACCCATACGTCTTTGCGCCTGACATGGTCCATTTGCCGGTCGTCGTGTCAAAGGTGCCGCCGCGGATGGCCTTCATGATGGCATCGGGGTCGTCTACAGTGCCGGCCTTTTGCATGGCTTGAGCCAAGATCAACAAGTGAGACGGGAGCCAGCCTATCCAGCCAGTGTATAAATACGGTTTACCCTGCTTCTCCGATAAAAACCTCATCACCTCCTGGCACATTTTGACATACTTGGGGTTCACCTTGGTCTTCTTGAAATCCCAGTTAGCCCAATACTGACCCATGAAGCCCTGAGCAGCATCAAGGCCACAGACCGCATTATACATGTTTACGTCGACGAATGGGCCGGAATGACCGACCTTCATGTCTTTGTAGCCCATCTCCCAGCGCTGTTTGGCGAACATCATGGATTCGCCGACCCACCCGGCGACATAGACAATATCACAACCCGCTTCTTTATACCTGGTGATGTATGGGGCAAAGTCCTGTGCGCCAAATGGGAACCACTCATGGTGATACCTGATTTTCGCTTTATCCAGCGCCTGATCCACGTAGTCCCAGCCTATGCCTTTGCCAATGGTACAGTCGAGAATGCCGAGCTTTTTGTAATTGGGGAATGCCTCGACAAGGGCGAAAAGATCGGATATAAATTGATCGTGAGATGGGTTGCCGAAAACAACGTAAGGCATCTTTTTGGGGTCGTATACCCCACCAGGTACAGCCTCATTGCCGGTCCGAGTCACAAAAATGACTTTAGCCGGGTTGGTCACGGCTGCTACAGCGGGGAAGTTCCAACTCCAGTGCCCGGCGAGGAACTTGCACCCGTCGCCGAATATGAGCTGCTTCGCTGCCGCAGCGCCACCCTCGGGTGTGTTCTTATCGTCCACGGTAATCAATTTAAAATTGTAAGTCTTACCACCTACCTTAAAACCTTCCTTATTGAAAAGATCGATCCACGCCAGATAGGGGTCCATGCCAATCTGGCCCCAGGGTGCTGCCGGACCGCTCAGAACCGTTGGCATCCCTACCTTTATGATGATGGGTCCCGTGGCTTGCGCTTGCGCTGGCCTCTGCGCATAGGCTATGCCAAACATGCCAAGCGCCATAACCGTGATCACTAAAATTGTCGCGATGATGTACGATTTTTTCATGATTTTTCCTCCTTCCTTTTTTGGCCATTTATCACTTCAAGGTTTCCCCACGAATGCATACACCTCCTTTCCAAGCTGAGTAGCGATGCCGTCCCTCGTTTTTCCCGTACTAATCCGAGATGAAGGCCACATTCTCTTTCAGCCACCTGCGACTAAGAGCATCAAATCAAGTCTATCGCCGTCCTTAAGAACCGGCTTGTCGTGTTGTCCTATATTCTTGCCATTCAACAGGAATATGCTGCTATCCCAGATTGACTGTTTTTTGGTAACTCCCATGGACTTCAGTTTTTTCTCGTAGGCAGGCCTGTAATGAATCTCGATATATTTCTTGGCTTCGTCAATGCTGTCGACATCGACGGTTACGGTTTGCGCGCCGAAGAAGACTCTTAACGGGCCGATGAAGTTGATATGGACTTTAGCCAAGGTTGATCCAGTCCACTACCCCCCTCTCCCTATCCCTCTCCCCGCCGGGGAGAGGGGAGGGTGAGGGGCCTCTCGTTAAAAAAATAAATGCATCTGTATTACTTCGCACCGATCGATGCAGCGATCTCGGGCATGCCGAGGCTTTCTAAACGCTTCTTCGATGGTTTGCCTGTGACGCTGTCCCATTCTCTGAGAACGTAGTATTCAGGCAGCATCTTTTCCATGTTCGGCACATGGCCTTCCTGCCCGCTATCCGGAATTGGTCTCATGGCGAGCTCGGGCAACACATCGTCTTTCGCCGTAATGCCGAGTTTGCAGGACAGGGAACGCTGCAACTGAAAGGCGCGTTCCCCAGCCTTCAACAACTGGTCTAAGTTCATATTCCAGCCGGTGGAGGCATTAATCATATCGGTGATCATTGAAACCGGTATAATGGCCCAGTGACAGATGCCGATTGAATCGCAAACCGCCCTCCAGTTCTGGCTTTTCTCAACCATCTCGGCTTTATCGTCAGCCCAGCGGTCTGTGATCGCGAAACCTAAGTCAGGATGGCCGGTACCACCGTCTATATTGTATCCATCGCTTTTGTTATGGTCGGCTCCGCGTGGCGCGGTTGCATAGACAAGGCCCATGGAGTGAAACGCCCTTGGATCGTGCATGGGGAACTCCAGTCCCTTCGTCTGGACTGCTTCTCCGATAGGCCGGCCGTATCTTTGGGCCATCCGCTTCGTCCCGCCTGTCAGGATAGTGCCAAAGCCTTGGTTCCTGCCGATCTGATGCACAAGCTCGATTGCTGCATCGATATTTCCCCAGGTGAGCTTCAGACCGCCGGTTTCCTTCTCCGTAATCACTCCCAAGTGATACAGATAGAATGCATAACCTGCGCTGGCGCCACTGCTGATGGTGTCGAACCCATAAGCATTACACATCTCGTTAAAATAAACGGCCGTGGACATATCGAGGTCGAGGCCCATCATCGCGCCCCACGCAATCAGTGTTTCATATTCAGGGCCTTCGACCTTATCGTATAGATATTTTCCTTCTTTGATCCGGAGTATCTTGCGGCAGCGAATCGGGCAGCTATAACAGGCGGTACTCTCAGTCTGGTATTGCTCCACCTGCGTGGCGCCGCTTATTTTTGTCGCTTCAGGCAGGGTAGGGGCTGTGTAATATTTTGTCGGGCCATCGCCGTACGAGATAGCCCCATCCACCCATCCGGCTGTGCCGGTCTCGTGCATAATCATGGAGAAAAAACCTTCCTTAACCTCGGTCATTGCTTGCCGTGCGGCCTCGCGGAACTTATCCGGGTGATGCATCGGAAGCTTCATTTTACCCCGGACGGCAATCGCCTTGACCTTTTTGGAGCCCATCACGCATCCCAGCCCAGCCCGGCCGAGGCAGTGGCCGTATTCGGAAATGATGTTTCCGTAGAGCACCAGGTTCTCCGAGGCGGGGCCGATACAGGCAACCTGGACACGATTATCTCCACATTCCTTTTTGATCTCCTCTTGGGTTTTGTAGGTATCTTTACCCCACAGGCGGCTGGCATCTTTCAGCTCCGCAACGCCGTCCTTTATGTAAAGAGTCACCGGTTTGGCTGATTTTCCTTTGAGGATGAGGCCGTCGTAGCCTGCATTCTTGAACTCCGCGCCGAACCAAGCACTGGCATTGGCATCACCATAGTGTCCGGTGTACGGAGATTTGGTGGCACCGCCCCAGCGGCTGACGCTCGGTCCGCTGCTGCCGTTGAGAAGACCGGGCATGAGGATAAGCGGGTTATCGGGTCCGAGCGGGTCCGTTTTCTCGTCAACCATGTCAAAGAGATAGCGTGCGGCCAGACTGGTGCTTCCGATAAAATCGCGTGCATATTTCTCATTCAGGGGCTCATCGGTGAGCGTACCCCTGGTGAGGTCAACGATCAATATCTTTCCGTGATACCCTTTCATGGTCTACTCCATTTATATACCCCGGATAAATAACGTGGTCCTGCCTACCGGTAGGCAGGCGTGCGAGTGTCGCGTGACCGTGATGAAGAGGGATTGCCACGCTCTCCCCTAAGGCGGGATCGCTCGCAATGACGAGGCCAGAGGAGCCTCCGCATTTGTATTCATCAAAAGTCGACGCTTTTGCCTGCATACGCATAGTGGAAGATTTTGCCGAGGTCTTCCTCGCCGGGAACACGGGTGACGGTAATCGTCATCACTTCATTCAATGCTCTGTCTATCAATCCGGGAATGGATTCATTATATTTCGCCTTGTCGATCCCGCAGTCCTTGACTGAGAGCGGCTGGCCGATCTCCTTTGCCAGGGCGCGGACCTTGGCAACCAAGGCTTTGGCGCACTCCTTGTCGGAACCGGGTGCCACTTGGCAGAAACGTGCGATCTCGGCATACTTGGCCGTAGTCTCCTCGGAACCGTTGATCAGGTATTCCATGGTATAGGGCAGGAAGAGACCCACGGTGCGTCCATGGGGAAGATGGAAAATGGCGCCGAGTGCGTGTCCGGTGCTGTGGCCCAACCCTGCCATGGAATTGCCAAAAGACATGCCGCCAAGTAGGGCGGCGTTTAGCATCTCCTTTCGTGCATCAAGATCGTTCCCGTTTTTGTAAGCTTTAGGCAAATATCTAAGAGTCTGTCGTGCTGCAATCAATCCTGGGCCATCCGTGATGCTGGTACCCCATGTTGACACGTATCCCTCTATAGCGTGCGTGAGGACATCCATACCGGTATCGGCTGTGATCTGTGAGGGCATGCCCGCGACCATGACAGGGTCGAGAATGGCGACATCCGGCATACACTCGGTCGTCCCCAGCCCGAGCTTCCGCTGATTCTCGGTGTCGGTGAGCACTATTGCCCACGTGGCTTCTGAACCCGTGCCGCTCGTGGTCGGGATAGCCATGAGCTTGGCTCTGGCCCTGAAATTGTAAGTATCGGACGCAATAATCGCATCCGGCTCGAGGTCCGGCCGCACCAACAAGATGATAATCGCCTTGGCAGCATCCATGCAGGAGCCTCCGCCCAGGCCGATCACCCAATCGGGCTGGTACTTTCCTACTGCTACGCCCCCTTTTTTAATTGTGGTGAGCGACGGCTCGGGTTCTATCTCATCAAAGATCTGCCATTTGATGTTCACCGCGTCCAATTGGTCGGTCACCGGCTTGGTCAACCCGAGTTTTACGATATTCTTATCTGTGACAATGAAGGCTTTCTTACCCTTAATCTGTGCTATGTACTCAAGGGCATTATCACCGTAAACGACAAAAGGGCAAGAAAAGGTCCACATATTAGCCTCCTCTATCTTTCAAACCTATCCACACGTGTTGCGGAGAAAACAGATCCCACGCTGGCGGGATAATAAGAAATTCCGAATAACAAATCCGAAACTCTTCTCAGTCATTAAGTCACTGGGTAATTAAGTCACTGAACTCTTGCACTTTTTGATATAGGTATAAAAAAGGCTGTTGTCCTATAATAGGCTAAAGAAAGCGCCAACTTAACCTTAGCCCAGAAAGGAGA
>JAPVTA010000214.1:0-2093 GCA_047519465.1 Thermodesulfobacteriota bacterium
TCCAACTCTAGCCCCAAGCGGAGGGGGAGTTTACGGCAATGAGCCTGGATCAGCATAGGGATCTCACGGCTTGATTTTAGTGCAACGATTTCTTCAATCGGCGATTCCACTTTGGCCCGCTCCACTTCCCTCTTGACCATGAGTAACGGCTTCCCTTCCAAGGGCATAAAGATGAGGCCGTCCTGAGTGGTTCCGGAAAGATAATAGAGATTCATCTTCTGAACCACAAGCAATGCTTCTACCCCTTGCTTCTCCATCCCTGTCCTGATTTTGTTGAGGCGATTTTTTACCTCCTCACTCGGTACATGGCAGAAACCCAAAGATTTGCTTAATTTCCTCAATTCCTGTCGCACCCAATCTTCGTAATTCATCCTCTCTCCTTTCCTTTCGGTCCAAACCGAGAAGTATCATTATAACCAATTCCTCCAAAGATAACTTCATCCAGACCTCCTCTCGCCTCGAAAAACCCCCACCCCTGCCTACCGGTAGGCAGGCTCGCCCTTCCCCGTCAAAGGGGGAGGGTGTAGGTGGGAATCAATTTTTGTGGTTTCGGATTGCGGAACTTAAAATTGAAACTCTTTTACAAAGCGAAAGGGAAGTTGTAGAATGGGATAAGTTTCCCGCCAAGGGAGGGGAGATTCTTGAGGTGTGTTGAACAACTTAATGTGTAAGAAAGAAGCTTGAATACGACAAATTTGGAAGAGCGAATTAAAAAATTAGCGCAATGGATGTCCGACGCCAAATACCTCGTCGCTTTCACCGGCGCGGGCATCAGTACCGAATCAGGACTGCCTGATTTTCGGGGGCCGGATGGGGTCTGGACAAGACAAGAAAAAGGGCTTCCACCCATCACCAGACCCTTCACCTCGGTTGAACCCAACGCGAGTCATCGAGCGATTGTCGCTTTGCAGGATTTAGGTAAGCTAAAATTCCTGATCTCCCAGAATGTGGACAACCTCCATCTGCGCTCCGGGATTCGTCCTGAACTGCTGGCGGAATTGCATGGAAACGTCGCAAAGCTCAGGTGTCAACGCTGCCAGACTCAGGTGGACAGGTCTTTGGGGATAGATACCTGCAATTGCGGAGGCAGGCTCGTCTCCAGTGTAGTGAACTTCGGCGATCCACTACCACAAAAGGATCTGGAAGATTCTTTTCGGCATTCGAGTTATTCTGATCTTTTTATTGTTGTGGGATCGAGTCTTGTGGTGAGCCCGGCCAATGATATGCCCAGAGTCGCCCTGAGAGCAGGAGCCCGCCTGGTTATCATTAACCAGGGAGAGACTCCGATGGACAGAAGTTGCCATCTGCGCTTCGATGAAAAGATCGGAGAAGTCCTCCCTCCGGCCGTGAACAAATTGAAAGAGTTGATAAAGCATTAGTGCCCGTCCCTATGGCTGCATAAGAAAGGTTACAAGAGGCAGGTGGGTGTGCAAAGAACCGCATCATAAAGTTTTGGAAGCACATTCACCTGCCGATTGAATCCGACGATAAGGTGTACCCAATCGTTGCAGAAGACCTGGATGTCAGGGGCTTATCATGATGCTACATGGGACCGGGCGGCTTTGACGAAGGCCCTGTCTTTGAAGAATCGAGAGAGGAAGCAGGAGGGTTCTGAGGAGAAGGTGTCAACGGAGGGACGGATGCCGCTTTCCTGGTCATCCATCCCTCCGCCCCACTTTCGAGCCGGACCCGCATCCAGCCTGGGTTTTCAGCAAGGATTTCGAAAGTGTTCCTCATGTAGGCCTTGCCGATGATCCTGTACCGGGTGCCCGGTCCGTCGCGGAGGTTGACGTAGACCCATACAACCTTTCCTCGAGAGACCGGGAGTGGAGACGGCTTCAGGCTCGGGGTTGGAGGCGGCGAGGGACCCCTCTCTTCGTTAAGCAATTTTTGGGATGAGGAGACGGGCTGTTTTGTTTGTGGCCTGGCAGAGGCTTGCCAAAGATTCCTTTCAAATTCATCGTAAAAGCTGCACAAATTCGGCGACGCAAGTGTTCCCCATGTTGTCTTAACGCTGATTTGAATGATTAGTGAAGATCCCTCCTCCATAATTTTGACTGTAGCGGGATAGCCTTGCTCCTGCTCTGCTTCAA
>JAPVTA010000215.1:0-13398 GCA_047519465.1 Thermodesulfobacteriota bacterium
ATCACGAGTCACGCCGTCTTCGGCCCCAGTGGGTTGAGGGGAATCACGATTCCCGCCTTGATGAGTCTCCGGCGAGGCAGGCACGAGCACGCGTCACCATTATTCTGCCGTTTCACAAATTCACAAGGTTTAGGCCATTTTTGGCCAATTTCTGACCAGTTTAATTTCCCCGCCGAGAAAAACCTTTAAAATCATCAAGTTAAAAACAACCTCTTCTGGCACAAAAAATGCTTAATATGCTTAATATCAGAATGATCCGCTTCTAATTTAGTGGAGCAACAATTTCAGGCGGCATGAGATGAGATGAGATGAGAGGAGAGCAGAGGAGAGGAGATGGATGAATATTCTCCACAAACTTAAACATGATTTTCTAATAATTGGCTTCGCTGGCCCTCTGAGAAGTGGATGTACAACGGCTGCGAGCTTTTTTGTTAGCGACCTCACCCAGACGATCAAAGAGCAAATTCGGAACTACGAAGATGTCCAGAATGAAGTAGAGTCATTGTACAAGAAACTGCATAAGCTCAAAGAATCCCAAAGAATAAAAAACTCCGAAAAAATAGAAGGGGATTTGTCAAAGGTTAAAAGAGATTTGAGAGGCCAGCTAAAAAAAAGAGAAGTCTTGAAAGCTCTAGGTGATCAGAAAAACAATAATTTCCATTATATCTCGATGACCGATGTTCTCGTTAAGTCAGCAATAGAGAATGCTGATAAGACAATCAAATACAGCCGCAGGGATAAAAAGTTTAGGGCACTAGAGGATCTCCTTCAGAAGATAATCCCCTGCTATCCAGATATTCGGGAACTGAAAAAATTGGGGAACCTGATTAGGAGTAGGGATTTTCATGGATTGGGGAAAAGGAACTTCCTGGTGTTCGAAAACTATCTGGATCGCGTTCGGAAAACCAGAGAGAATGTCTCTAAGTGGCTTTGCCATGATAATGACCTGATCGGAGAGTTACTCCAAGACCTTGGCGACAATCTGAGGCGGTGCGGTAATCCATGGGTTTACGAAACACAGGATAGAACCGTAAAGCCTGAGGCCGTGTTCAGTCTAGCGGAAGCAGCAAATGACATCTTAAAATTCTACAGATGTAGAGACCGAGAAAACGCGACTGGGAAACCGAGAATCAAGCAATTCGTCATTGAAGCCTTTAGAAATCCTTATGAAATCGAGTTTTTCAGAAACCGTTATTATGAATTTTACTTAATATCCCTATTTGCAGATTATGAAAAGAGGAGGGCCCGAGAGAATTTCTCTGAGAAAAGGGATAGACGAGACAGAGGGGAGGACGTAGGAACTCAGGAGTTTTTTAAACAAAATGTTTCGGAGTGCGTGAGACTATCTGATATCGCGATTAACAATGACAAATCAATAAGCGAGTTACGTAAGAAGCTGGTCACCTATTTTGCCCTTATTAAACGACCTGGATGTTTTTCTCCGGAGTGGGAAGAAACGGCGATGCACATGGCCTACTCAATGAGTGTTAGATCGACGTGTATTTGTAGGCAAGTCGGTGCGGTGATTGAAGGGGAAAAAGGATATATAGTTGGAGCTGGGTGGAATGACGTGGGGGCGGGGCAAATAGGATGTGGATACAGGCATTTTGAGGATTTCAAAAATCTTGATGAAAAATACCTGGTATCAAATCCACTGGGGGAAGAAAAGTTTAGGAGAGAAATAATCAGATTAGGAATGGGCAAGGAGAGAGATTCTTTTTGTTATAGGGATGAATACAAGAATTATGAAATAGGAAAAACTGTATTTAGAAAAATTATGCGGGAAAGAAAATCAGTACTTAGTAAACTTACTTCAGAGGAAAGGGAGATGCTGTCAGAGGATTTGTTACAGGCTCTGAAGTTCAAGATGATGCAATATTGTAGGGCTTTGCACGCCGAAGAGAATGCTATCTTACAGACATCTGCGATAGGCGGTATGGGAGTAAGTGGTGGGACTATTTATAGTACCACTTTCCCTTGTGAACTCTGTGCGAAAAAGATATATCAGGCCAATATTAGAAAGGTTGTCTATACGGAGCCATATCCACGAAGTATATCTAAAGACGTGTTCTTTCGGGACGGGACTCGACAGATTCAATGCGAACAATTTCAAGGAGTGAAATCCCAAAGCTATTTTCGCCTGTACAAATCGACAATCGACAAGAAAGAATTCCAGAGCCTTCAGTTTTTGGTAGGGGAGGCAAAGGGGTTAGGGAAAAGGAAAGACCCGCTGAGTAAGAACTGAAGATTCCAATAGCCTTACAAATTTAGCTGGGACGACACATCTATAGGGGCTTCAATCCATCGTTACCGATCCTCCATTATACACATCGATCTAAAAGCCAATCGATTGATACACTGCTAAATTAGATTGGTAGGTCCTTCGGCAATCCTTTACGGACGTATCTTTTGAGGTCTGCCAATTCCCTTTTGCCTACCAACGAGTTACAAATCATGCAGTCATTCCTTTTCTTATCAGTGCTTACAGTAACGACACCTCGCATGCCTTTATAGATCACCATTCTGTTTGCCGGTCGTATATTTGTGAGCAGCATCAGAAATTCGGTGACCCCAAGGTTGGCAACTATGCCATTCAAAGATATTACAGCCGGAGCAATTACTCCAGTGCCGAGACCATAGCCGTGCTTTTCCCGAAACACCCTTTCTGGAGGGCTTTCCAATTCAATTTTAGCTGCCTTCATGTCAATTTGGTTTGCGCATAAGGCACAGAAATCCCCTGGGCGGGCAATTATTACACGACCGCCAAACTCCCTGATCCGTCCTTCCTCAGGGTAGATTTCGGCTGCGGAGTCAATCAGCGGAATTTCAAAAGCGGCCGAAAGCTCTGTAAGCATGAGGCGAGCTGCATCATTATCAACGCAGCCGAAAAGATAATCTTTGCCAGTCAGTGCGTTCAGAACATTCTCCTCTCTGAGATTTATGGCCAGCTTTTCGACTTTCGCTTCGGGATTTATCTGCATTATCATTCTCTCCCCAACGTCTACTTTTAATCTTTTTTCTTCAGCATCAATTGGAAATGCACCAACAAGGCGGTTCAGGTTTGACATCTCAACAATATCATCGTCAACTATCAGGAAGTCTTCAACCCCGAGGTAAGCAAGGCTTTGAACTATTTGGGAGCCCATGCCTCCAATGCCTATTATACCTACCTTCGCCGCCATGAGCTTCTCCTGTCCTTCTTCTCCGAACGCGAGGACCTGCCTTGAAAACCTTTCATCACTCATTTGCCACCTCACTTAAATTGTCTATCTGTTTAGCTGAAAATATTTTCTTGCGCCTCTGGTTTGATTACTCGGTATCCCCCGTCTCTACTAATAATGTAAACTCCTTTTAATGTGCGGGGGGTCAGGCTGGCGGGGTCCCAAAACTGGCCATACACTGATTTGTTCGTCCAGACCAAGGCTCCGTACTTCTTGCCCGGGAGTTTCCATCGGACATAACCGATAAACTCTTCCAGCCCATAGATGTCGCTCGGTGAAAAAAATGCCATCCCATAGCGGCTTCGGTGAGAATGGCATTCTATAAGATGGCATTCCCGCTTCCTGGCCATTAGCATTATTTTCACCTTCTCTGCCTCGCTTAATTCCAAATAGTATGACTTCTGAACGTCCCACGCCTCCGCGGGTATGAGATAAATCTCTTCGACTTTCAGAGCCATCCCTGAGAAGCCAGTTGCATCGGTAGCGAAGAGAAAGGCTGCCTGTTCCTTTCTTCCTTTGAAAAGGTGTTTTTTTAAAGCTTGGTACAGGTTTTCCGGTATCAGCATTTCGAAGCTCATTTCAGCTTAGCTCCCTTAGACGGATATTCACCGCGCGGACAAATGTCAGCAGGTTATCACCATCCTCTATATTATCTGATGGGTGCCATATTTCCGCGTGCCAAGAGAAGCACCCCCACGTTCCACCGATCGGCACACCCGCTCCCTCGCTATAGTTCGATATCGGATTCCCATCGTTCAGCTTAAGGCCGCTTTCAACATAGAAATTATCAGGAGGTGCATGTGGGTGTGTAGGAGGGATTAGAAACAGTAGCTTTGTCTGCTGCCGGTTCCATCCCTCCGGTAAGGGGAAGTCAGGTATCATTATCCAATCATTGTCTTGGCCATGCTGCAAATTAGCGTATTTCGTCCGCAGCAACTCAATTTCTTTGATAATTCTCTCTTTCATATCTTACCCTCTTTTGAATTTTGGAGCCCTTCCGTACCTATGCCCTGGTTTCAACTCTATAACTTCGCTTTCGGCGAGGGTTCTTTCAGTGCCGTCAGGGAATTCCTCAACTACGGGTAGGTCGGGTGGCAGATTCCCAAGCCTGCGTAACTCAGCAGTTGTTATGGTCCCTTTTTCCCATTCATACTCAGTGCCTTCGATGTTGACGTAATACTTTTTCCCTTCATTCATTTGTGTCCCTCCTTGTTTTGAAGGGGCTAAGTGCCCCTTCTGTTAATTCTTGTGGTTTGTACTCTCAACTGGGTTGAACTTTGAACCTTTTGGTCCCGGAGGCAGGGGTTCTCGACTGACGTGACTTTTGTCCTGCCCTTCGTGTTCTTGTGTTGGCCAGAAACAGGAGCTTTTTAACCAGGCCTCGGGCCCTTAGTCTTCATACCGTATCCCTCCCTTCGTAAACTGGTTAATTATATTTTAAGCACTGCTTAATAATTTGTCAAGGGAAATCTTGCGCCCTAAGCACAAGCGATTAACCCTTACTTAAAAATATTTTGACTATTTCCTCCGGCTGGTTTATAAGTAATCTGGAAGGGCGGAAGGGGGGTGGCAGTGTGGAAGAGAATATTTCCAAAATTATTGGGAAAAGGATAAGGTCAACGAGGGAGCGAAAGGCAATAATTCAGAAAGCGCTTGCCAAAATGGTTGGGGTAAGCCCTTCGGCTATCAACCAGTTTGAAAAGGGTGAGAAAAAGCCCTCTTCAGAGTTGTTAGCCAACATTGCGCATGCCCTTGGCGTTTCAACGGACTACTTGCTGGGTGCTTCCAAAAAGGAAGATATTTTTCTTACGGAGGACATAGCCGCTGCCTTTCGGGATTTCAAGGGATTGAGCAATAAAGACAGGGAGATTATCCTCGAAAATATTAAAGTCCTTAAATCGTTAAGAAAACGAGAGGAAAAAAAGAGGTGACCCCGGCCCGTGATCACGCAGGAGGGCTTCTAGGGCAACTGAAAATTCAGTCTTTGCCTATCGACCCTTACGACATCTGCGAGAGAGTGAGGATTCTGGTTAAAGAAGATGACTGTGAGGGCTATACGGGAATGCTTTTGGTTGTAGATAGGAAGGCTCTTATAAGCGTCAAATCGAGCATAAGAGAGCAATCAAGGAAGAGGTTCACCGTTGCCCATGAGTTAGGACATTACAGAATCCCTGAACATCTCACAAGCGGCAGGACCTATTTCAAATGCACTGACAAAGACCTCGATACCTTCAACAGGAAAGGCAACCTAGAGTCTGAGGCAAATGAGTTTGCTGCTGAGCTCCTGATGCCCACGTCCATCTATCAGGAACTTGTAAACGCCCGTAGCCCTGGTTGGGACAGTATCAAAGAATTAGCCCTCCTGAGCCAAACCTCCCTTACTTCCACTGCCATAAAGTTCATTGATCTTACCGACTACGCCTGCGCGTTAATCGTAAGCGAACGGGAGATGATATCCTGGTTCCATAAGTCTAAGGAATTTAACGCCTATGTCCAGATGGAAGGTAGGTTTGTCTCTCGCGGGACTATTGCCTATAGTTCCCTTCGAGGCTCTGCACCACCAGATTGTTTCGAAGTGGTAAAGGCTAATAATTGGCTTTCAGGACGCGGAGTCAAGCCGCATACTGAAATCCTTGAATGGAGTCTCCCTATCAACTCTTATGGCCGAGTCCTTACTCTACTTTTCGACGAAGAGGGCATTCAAGGATGGGAAGAAGGCGATTTCGAAGATGATGACGATGGTGTCGAGTGGGACCCCCCGACTTTTCACAAAAGTAAGAGAAAGAAGTGAGAAGGCAGTTGGGGTGTCATCCCTAAAAGGGTTGTCCCATTCAAATGTACGCGCCTCCGGGGTCAGGTCTCAACAATCAACAAGTTAAGTTTATTAAATACTGATCCCTGGTGTAATCCATAAAAAAGTTGGTTGCGCCAAATTCAAAAGTATTTCGGTGGAATTATATTGTCGAATAGAATACGAGGCTCTAAGGAGGGAAAATATGAAAACGAAAAAGGAAATATACAAGGTTGTGTTTGATGCTGTTAGCAAGGAAGTATCTAAGAAAGACTGTAGGGCTTGCCAGGGCCACAAAAAGTTTGCAAAAGTATTACCCAATCCCCAGAAAGTATCAGACGAAGAAGCTGCCACTTTATCGGCAATGGTTGTTTGTTCACCAAGTAATGATTGGGGACTAGAAGGGTTCTTTCAGACTGTGTTGCCGAGTGGCGAAAAACTCGGGGAGTTTGTACGAGACAATCTGCCAAACTATAATCAATACAATAATCTTATGGGAGACGTGGCCAAAAAATACATTTCGTGAAAAAGATCTGATAGACTCGGGGTCAGCCCTTGACACGGGACAAATGCAGAACTAAAGAGGTGTCATCCTTAAAAAGTTGGGCCACTATTAATTAAACAGATAAATCCAGGAGGGGAGGATGGGCGGAGATTGTTGACGCGTCGCGGATCAAGATCGTAAGGGAAAAAGGTCCGACCAGAAAAGCCATGATTAAGGGATTTCTATACAACAAACGTCTTATTCTTTCTGCTGAAATATAATAGAAGGGGGTCATTGTCAATTCTTTCCGCATCCTCAAGGCCTCTGTGCTCCGCAAACTTCCTTCCTGAAGTCAATGACCCAGCTCTTTGACCAAGTACGCATGATTTGAATTAATCATTAGTGTCCTTCTTCTTGCCAGGTTGGCGCTTGAATGGATAGGATAAGGGAGACACTCCCATATCTTGTGGTCGGTCTTTCTTGACAGACTATTCCCTTTTTTGTATATTCAACCCAACCAAAGCAAGTTCTTATCACTTACCACTATCACTTTATCACTAAACCTCATCTGAGAAAGGAGGCAACATAAATGACTAAGCAGGTAAGTCTCTGGGTAAATGATGAATGTATCGACATCGATTATTTTGTGAGCGGGTTGGACATCTCTGATAGGCTCTTACCGAAACTGAGGCCTTCTACCACTAACCTTTAGCCATAGGGTGGACAGGTGAAAAGATTGAATGTGACCCCATTTCTAAAAAGGGAATGGGATTTTTTATTTACAAGTGAAATCGTGATACAAGAGAGGTATTCTTTCTAATTCATCTTGGCCAAAGAATTAAGCACTTAATTGAATTTTGGGTTTGTTTTTTAACTTTCTCCTAAGTTTTGAAAGACTAATCAGAATAAAGAATTTTATCTGGAGTTTTATCAATTCTCCCCTTAGTAAAAAATGTTCTTTCCCCATTTACTTTTTGAACCTCCTTCTTAGATTAGCAAGACCACTTAGACCCGAACCAAGAAAAAGCATAGTGGTGGATTCCGGGACAACAGCAACGGAAGCAGAGGAAGCGTCCCTTATTTCTTAATATGTCGCTTTGTATAGTTTTCATCGAAGCCTCTTCGCCTTTTGCTCTTCGACGATCTAATATTAATTTAGATCCTTCTCTGTCACATTATCCATAAATAAATGCCAACTACAAAGGCCACGAGGTTAAAGAAGATATCAATTATCATACATTACCTCATCGAACTCCGGCGACCAAAAGCTGCTTTGGGAGTTTCACCTACGAGTCTACAGTATCGTATAATTTTGTGACTTAACGATTATTGATAGAAACCTTCAAAAACAAAAAAAACGGGGTCATCTCTGGCCCTGCATTACGTTTATCAAAGTTGGAAAAAGATAGTTGAGAATTTAATAGCCCTCTCATCTTGAGCCGTAGTTTTGCTGGTAGTCAAAGCGATGGTCGTTGTGATGCCGGCACTCTACTAACCCCAAAGCCAAAACCAAGAATAAAATCATCAAAGCAATCTTTTTCATTCATTTCACCCCCTTTCAGTATTTAACCACGTTTTAGATTTTCCCTCTGGAAAAAGAATATCCCGTGAAACATTTTTATATCACGGACGTAAAGAATGGGAAAAGGATTCATACTCCAATTAGCCAATATCGTGCCAAAATATTAATATCATTAAAAATCAAATACTTACAGAAGAATCTCGTTTTGTTCCGTTTTAATGTTTACCCAATAGGGTAAAATCTGTTATGCTTAGGTGTAATTATACTCCACAGCATAAAGTAGAGCGGTTATACACAAGGGGAGTTACGACCAGCGGTCTTTGTCCGCAGCGAATTCCGAAAGGCAAATGAAAAGAGGAGAAAATGATGAGCGTGGATGAAAATATTTTTTTTCGACAGGCAACCCTTCGTATATGCAGCAGCCTCAATATTGTAACGGCTCTGAAGCGTTGTTTTGATTACATAAGACTTTACATCCCCATGAATCGAATGAGCCTTAGCGTACTGGATGTTGATCTGAATGTGTTACGATCCGTAATTTCGGTCGGTGATGACATAATGGAAGATTCTGAACAAGTCCTGTCTTTGCCCGAGAAAGGCCGGAGTGAAAGGGCAGCCTTATGGAAAAATGGAGAAGTGATCCAAATTATGAACCAGCCGGACCCGAAATTAGGATTCCCAGAGATTCAAGAAAGACGTGGGCTCAAACCTAATATCTCAGTTATGAGCATGACTCTGAAGCTTGAAGGGAATCGGATTGGCAACCTTGGGTTAATCGCAGATAGTCTGAATCAATATACTGATGAACATGCCCGGTTGCTTCTACTGCTCCATGAACCCTTTGCGATTGCCATGTCCAACGCACTCAAACATAAAGAAGTCATTCGATTCAAGGACATGCTGGCCGACGACAACCGTTATCTCTTTGACGAACTGCGGTCAGTCTTAGGCGATGAGATCATTGGCTCGGATTTTGGTCTGAAGGCGGTGATGAAAATGGTTCAGCAGGTGGCGCCGCTCGACAGCCCTGTGCTGTTGCTGGGAGAGACGGGTACAGGAAAAGAGGTCATCGCCAATACGATTCACTATTCTTCACCTCGCAAGGATGGCCCGTTTATAAAGGTGAACTGCGGCGCCATCCCGGAGACCCTTCTCGACAGTGAACTCTTCGGTCACGAGAAGGGGGCCTTCACCGGGGCCATCAGTCAAAGGAGGGGGCGATTCGAACGGGCCGACAAGGGCACCATCTTCCTGGACGAAATTGGAGAGCTTCCACCCCAGGCCCAGGTCAGGCTGCTGCATGTCCTTCAAAAGAAAGAAATCGAGCGCGTGGGAGGAACAAGTCCCATACCGGTGGACATCCGTATTATATCGGCCACACATAGAAATCTCGAGGAGATGATCGCCTCGGGGCGATTTCGTGAAGACCTCTGGTTCCGGCTCAATGTCTTTCCCATCATGATCCCGCCACTGAGGCAGAGAAGAGAAGATATTCCAGCCCTGGTGCATCACTTAATCGACCGCAAGTCCGTGGAGCTTAAGCTCACGGAGAGACCTGTGCTGGCCGCCGGTGCCATTGACAGGCTTATCGCCTATGACTGGCCAGGCAATGTACGGGAGCTGGAAAACATGATCGAACGGGCTCTGATCCAACACCGGAGTGGTGTCCTTTCATTTGAGACTCTTTTGGCCCCGCAGGTTCCAGGAGGTCGTGAAGTGACTCGTGACGCAGGCCGAAATCGAACCCTGCTTTCGTTGGACGAGATGACTGTCCAGCACATAAGGCGAGCCTTGAAGGTGGCCAATGGCAAGATCAACGGACCGGGTGGAGCCGGGCAAATCCTGGGGCTTCACCCAAATACTCTCAGGAAGCGGATGACCAAGCTGGGAATTCCGTATGGAAGGAGAAGCTGGTAACCTTCAAGCGGTCAGATGTAAGAAACTTTGGAGCGGAAGGAGAACACACCGGTGTCACCCATTAAAAGGCACCAGGCAAGAGAAAAAAGTATTCCTAGCGTAAGAGGAGTATCTTCTTCCCCTTCCGGCGTTGGTATCGGAGTAAGCGAGACAAATCAATAGAGTCATCCCCATCTCCTGTTAAGGGGGGGCAGGAGCCTCCGGTGTCACCCATAAAAAGTTGGCCCAATATTAATTAGACAAATAAGTCCAGCAGGGGAGCATCGGAGAGGCTGTTCACACGTCGCGAATCAAAATCGTAAGGGAAAAAGGTCCGACCAGAAGAGCCACGATTGAGGGATCTCTATACAACAGACGTATTATTCTTTCTGCTGAAATAGAATAAAAGGGGATCATTGTCAATTCTTTCCGCATCCTCAAGGCCTCTGTGCTCCGCAAACCTCCTTCCCGAAACATTGCTTGCTCATCTTTGTTCCACAACACAATAGTACAAATGGAAATCTTTGATGTGACCTCTCTCAAGATACAGCCTTTTTCACCCTAAAATACAGTGTTTGCCTAATTTAATCCCCAGTTCACTCCTATATGATTATTCTATTGGGAGAAGGAGAAGAAGGTTCGAACCATCAAAATCTGATGAGGAGGTGAAGACCGTGAGACGCAAATTGAAACCGGTAGTAAAGGTGAGCGACGTATGTCTAACTCATTCCAAAGCGAATTCTTATCAAACAAAGAAAGGAGTCAGGATCATGAGATCGGCGATGGATATCTTCACGCTCTCGTCAAGGATCGCTGCCCTGGTGGTGCTCGGGATTGCGCTCATGTCCGGCCCTGCCCCTGCACAGCAGGCCGGGCAGCCCACGCTCGGCCTGTTCGACGCTGCCCGCGAGTCGCTCTTCGGCGATGTCTACGCGGAGCCCTCGAAGTGGCAGCCGCTCTCTGCGGGAACATTCTTTAGCAAGGGCTGGAACCGGCCCTGGGCGAGTCCGCCCCCGGGAGAGGGCGGGGCCCCGAGGCAGGGCTGGCTCAACGCGTTCGACGGTGTGTTCTACCGGCTCGGCGTCCTCACCGGCGGCCTCGCCAACGACTATAGCGACACCAATCGCAACCAGTACACCGCCGGACTCACGCTGTACACCCCCTTCAGCGCCCGGTTCGAGCTGCGACATGATATTCCGTTCATCGCCTCGAACCGCGAGGTGTCGGGCGGCGACTATCATACGAGCTTCGGTGACCTCCAGATCACGCCCCGCTTCCTCATTTCCGAGAGCCGCAACTTCACCCAATCGCTCAACGTCACGGTGCGCATGCCGACCGGCTCCGAACACAACGGCAACGGCTTTGGCGCCGTGACCCCGGACTGGGAGTTCTGGTGGAACCCGTGGTCGAAGCTCGTACTGCGCGGAGGGGTCGGCTTCTTGGTCCCGTATTCGGATCGCGGCAACGTTCAGGACGCGTTCATCGCAAACTTCGCCGGCGGCTATTACTTCACGCCTCACGACCTCACTCCATTCGGAGATCTGGTGTTCTACCTGTCCGCCAACCTGAAGCAACCCATCAGCGGCAGCGGGTCGAAGCACACCGTCGTGACGCTGACGCCAGGCCTGCGCACCCACCTCGGGGCAAACTGGTATCTGCTCGGCGGCGTCGAAGTGCCCGTGACCAGCCCAAAGGCGTTCGACTTCCAGGTGCTTGCCGGGCTGATGAAGGTCTTCTAGGCCGGGTAGCAGAAAGCTGCCCGCGAACTCGATCCCCGTCATCATGGCGCGTCGACCACGCGTCCGCGAAGGTGAAGTGAAACGTGCCGCCGCGCGGGACGACCTCCGATGCGTCCTGTGACGTGAACGCCGTGGTCAGCGCCCCGTTGTAGAGATCCGCCGCGATCCGGACGCGCGGGTCGAACCGCCCCGGCGCAGCGTCCCCGGTATTCTCGGGCAAGAGGAACGCATAGGCGCAGAGAGCATCTGGGGTCAAATCTTGACGGGCTGTTGCTCAAAAGCCCAATTCAAAAATGTCTGACAATTTAAGTTTCGATAAATGATAGCCGAGGGTAATTAGGATCAGATAGCACCATTCGACCGATTTTTGAGTTCATCAGTTCGTTAAATTCTGAAAAAGACCTTATACTCCTTGTCACAGTCCCTTTAATCTCCTCCATCATGACCGATGGACTTGTTTAGGCGGGGACGTTCTTAAGTTATTTAAGAAACGTAGTTGAAGCCAGTGTCATCTAATAAAGTTGGCGCACTATTAATTAAACAGACAAATCCAGTAGGGGAGCATGGGGGAGATTGTTCACACGTCGCGAATCAAGATCGTAAGGGAAAAGGGTCCGACCACGAGAGCCATGATCGAGGGATTTCTTTACAACAGACGTATTATTTGCCCTGACCAACATTTGAGTTGACGGGTACTGTCAAGATTATCCTTCCTGCAGCTTCCACCTGCTTATCTTAAACAGAGGTATGCTTCAGGAGTCGAAGATTTCCGATAGAAATCATAAGGGCAACATAAATGCTGGTGGTGTTAAACTTGTGCTTTCAGAGAAGAAGACTGTGATCCTATAGTTTTTCGGAAAAGTTGTTGAGTTCTCTGGACAACCCCTTAATATAATCTATGATAGCAACATACGAGTAAGATGCTTTGGGAATGCATTCGCACCTGATCATCCTGGTCTCATGCTCAGCAATACAATCCCCTGCTTTCTCGAACACATTTTCCATTCCCGTCTTGATATGCATCCTCAAATGGGGATTTTTGGTCAGAATATAACCTGTTGTATCTTCAAATTGAGCCAGCATGAGAGTATACAGCTCCTTTATTTCGTTAATAGCTTTATCGGCAAAAAGAAGATGTGATTGCATTTGTTTCTTATTTTCGCTGATCAGGTTTCGGATAATTACAGCCATTAATTGGAGATGAGGCAACAAACTCAGATATTTTTTTTCAACTTCATCTTTTGTTCGTTTTTGGGCGAGGTCTTCGGTAAATGGAAGGTTTGACGTTAGTATTCCCGTAAGTTTGGTATCGGCCTTCTTCAGGGTCGTTTGGTTTTGTGTCAAGAACCCTTGTTTTGTATCTTCCAGAACCAATGACATTTCCTTGAACATTTCGTAGAGCTTTTGATTCAGTTCTTTTTCTTCCATTTGACCTCTCCTTAATGACAATAGTGCTTAAAACTGATGCTAACTTTTATCGTCGAATGATATCATAGTCCAGCCCAAATTTCCAAGCCCCAATTTCTGTCACCTGACCTAATGATTTGACATGGCCCTGAAACTGGTCTGGTTGTTGGTTGGAACGGCCCAAGCCTGATATTCCTGTCTTTGAAGAGGAAAATTCCTCAGTACAAGAAAACACATGGGTGTCATCCATAAAAAAGTTTGGCTTGTCAAGTAAAACATTTCCCTTTCGGTCAAAAAGGTGATTTGACCTATCAGAGATGAGTTTTGTTTCTTTGATC
>JAPVTA010000216.1:0-4923 GCA_047519465.1 Thermodesulfobacteriota bacterium
CCATGTTTCACCATATTCCCAAGCCATTTCTTCCTGAACAGGGGATCCATTAGATTTCCCCCGTCATAAACCCAGTAACGGACCCGGAGATAAGCCTTTTCATACCATTTCAATCGATACAGGTCGGAAATGATGTCCTTCCCGTTTTCGTCAAAAATGACGAATGTGCGCAGATAGGGGGTGTATAAGAAAAGGACGGGCAAAGGCTTGCTGGCAGGAACACCCTTTTTAGTTGGGAGAATGACGTCATATGCCAACCGTGTTCCATTTGAGAGCGTCAAGTAGTCGGAAATGCGCTTTTTGCCATCGTAAATGGCTTGCGAATAGCCTTGGTATTTTCCAAATTCTGACACTTTAACCTGTCTGGTTTGCTTTTTGTAGAGCAAGAACAGCGCTATGACCAGGACGGCTGCAAGAACGGGATAAATCATTTTCGTGGCGAACAGCTTACTCATCTTTCCCTCTCCTTTCTTTTGCTATCTCAATAGCGTAAATTCATTTTTCTTTTTCTACCCATACAGAATGATCGATCAAGCCGAACTCTTTTAAAGCTCGGGTTAGATGAAGACCAAGTGGACTTCCGTTCGGCTCGGGCCGCTCTGATTCCCAATGGAGGTAAACACTCCAGTCTGATTCCAGAGCGGCATGGCGAAAGGTTTTTGTCTCAGCCAACCCGCTTTGATTGAATTTTCCGACCGACAGCAGTAATTCTTCCAGTGACCGATAATCTTTTCCTGATGACCTCAGTTTTATAACCTCTAACCACTTCATGAATTTTTCCTATCGGATCATTCTTAAAAATCCTTATGCTTCAATCGTGCCAAGTTAATAAGCCCTTAAATATTAAGGGGTTAAGGAATGTCATTTCTTCTAATTACCAATATTGGCAAAAACAGTTGTCTTATTTGGCAATCAGGTTTAAAATTGGTGAATAAGGCAAAATTATGACAGCGATTGGAATTCTTTAACCTTTGAATAGGAGCTAGCCATGAGCATTGATGAAAATGATTTCTTTCGGAGAGCGACCATACGGATCTGCAGCAGTCTGGATATAGAGATTGCCATGTGGCGTTGCATCCGGTTTCTCAAAGATTTCATGCCGGCAGATGAAATGTACCTGCATCTTTATGAGAGTGGTCTCGGGGCCTTTCGGACGATCGCCGGGGCCACGGCTGCCGAAGGAAGAAAAATGGACCGGATCACCCCGCTACCACAAGAAGTCAGAGCCAGAGTGGCTAAATTCACCGGCATGGGTGTCATCAACCAGCCCGAATCGGAACCGGGCTTCCAATTTATGCTGCAATTTTACGGGAGACCGGACACGTCGGCTTTGATTCGACTCCTGGAGGTGGAGGGTAAGAAATTAGGGGCCCTGGTTTTGTTGGCACAAGGAAAGAATCGATTTTCGGAAGAGCACGCCCGGCTTTACTCGCTCTTGAATGAGCCCTTCTCCATAGCCGTTTCTAACACCCTCAAACATCAAGAAATTCTAAGGCTCAAAGATTTGCTGGCCGACGACAATCGGTACCTCCACCGTGAACTTCTGCGCCTGTCTGGAGATGAGATTGTTGGCGCAGACTTTGGCCTGAAGGGGGTGATGGCCATGGTCCGGGAAGTCGCCTCTCTTGGCAGTCCGGTATTGCTTCTGGGAGAAACGGGAGTGGGCAAAGATGTCATTGCCAATGCGATTCATTACTCGTCCCCTCGAAAGGATGGCCCCTTTGTCAAAGTGAATTGCGGGGCCATTCCGGAAACGCTTCTAGACAGCGAGCTCTTTGGACATGAGAAGGGGGCTTTTACAGGAGCGATATCCCAGAGGCGGGGAAGGTTTGAGCGGGCCAATGGCGGGACGATTTTCCTGGATGAGATTGCGGAATTACCGCCGCAGGCCCAGGTCAGGATGCTGCGCGTCCTGCAATATAAGGAAATCGAGCGGGTGGGAGGTACGGACCCGGTGTCCGTCGATATCAGGCTCATTGCCGCGACAAACCGCAATTTAGAAGAAATGGTCAAGGCAAAACAGTTCCGCGAAGATTTATGGTTTCGCCTCGATGTCTTTCCGATTCGTGTTCCTCCTTTAAGCGACAGGAAGGGGGATATTCCTGCCTTGGTTCATCATTTTATAAAGCGGAAATCCCGCGAGCTGAGACTCCCCGCACCCCCTCCGCTTGCGCCCGGAGTGATAGACCGGCTGGTGGCTTATCATTGGCCGGGGAATGTGCGGGAGTTGGAAAATGTGATTGAACGGGCGTTAATTCTGAGCAAAGGGCAGCCTCTGACGTTCGACGATCTGGCCGGGAAAAACCCGAAGGGTACACCGCAGATTCAGACTGAGGCCCAAGACGCGCCGCTTAAGCTTGATGAGGTCACGTCCCAGCACATCCGTCGAGTATTGGACATAACGAAAGGGAAAGTGCACGGAAAGGGAGGAGCTGCTGAAGTGCTTGGGATCAATCCGAGCACGCTTAGAAACAGAATGAATCAGTTGGGAATTCCTTATGGAAAAAGAAGGCGGTAGGCAGCAGGATGAATCGGGGATCTCATTCGAAGCGGAAGCGCCATACACCGACCACGAAGAAAGCCGACGCGAATGCCGCTAAAGCGCCTATCTTGGGTAATACCTCGAGCAGCCCATACCCTCGCACCAACAGATCCTGGTAGGCATCCAGGGCCCAGGCATGGGGTGTGATGAGGCCAACCGTTTTCAACCAGTCGGGCATGGTGAAGCGTGGAACGAAGCAACCGCCCAGAGCGGAAAGGGTGAGCAAAAGAAGAACGGCGAGGCCGCCTATTTGGGCCTCGGTACGACCCAGAGCGGCCACAAGCACTCCGAGCCCAGTGGCTGTGGCTGCTGCTAGGCTCACGACGACCAGCCCTGCAGGTGAATGACCGAGACTCATCTTAAAGAGGAGACTCGACACCCCCAGCATGATGACGATTTGGACTATATTGATCAAGTAGTATGGCATCAGCTTACCTGCCAACATCACCATCCGACCCATCGGTGCGACGAGCAGCCGACGGAAGGTGCCTTCTTGTTTTTCTCGCAGAACCGATACTGCCAGAAGGTTCACAATCCAGAAGATGCCGTAGATGGTATAACCAGGGACATTCTGCTGGAAGACATCCGGTAACTTTTCCACCCTCATCCCCGGCGGCGAGGCTCGCTCCACGGTGACCAAGGGCGTCTCGCCTCCCATCAGGCCGCCTGACATCGCCCCCTCTGCCCTGCCTCGGAAGCGCTCTCTTTCTGCTGCAGTGGCCTGGGGAGCTAACTTGTCGAAGAGGTAATCCACTCCCTTAGGCACAATCGCTGTGTAAGCAGTGCGTTCCAGGAGGCCCTGAAGGGTCCCTTGGATGGGTTCTACGAGTTGGCTGGAAGTGGCAGGATCAACAATAAACAGGACCTTCGTCGTTCGACGTTCTCGAGCTGCCGGGATTTGCTCTAGTACGGCAGAGAAGTCGGGCGGAAAGACCAGGGCAAGGTTGCGCTTGCCTTTAATGATCAGTTGTTCCACTTTTTCTTGGGTTAAGGGTTGGCCCTCCCAGACGGTCTCTACTGCGAAGGGTTTGGTTTCACCCAGTTGACGCAGGACGCCAGCCGCCTGAATTCCCTTGTCCTGATTGACCGCGAGGATAAGAATAGGCCGGTCCCCTGCGCGGAAAATTCCCGATAGGGCGTAGCTCATCACCAGGATGAACATGAACGGCTGGACGAAGATCAGCACGACCGCCCTGCGGTCTTTGAAGAAGACTTTGAGGTCTTTCCTGGTCAGGGCCAGAATCTGTTTAAGCATGTGGCACCTCCTAATCTCGCAGCCTCTTGCCTGTGAGATGAAGGAAGACGCTTTCGAGATTAGGTTCCAGCATCTCCAGAGACAGAACGGAGACATTGTGGGCCTTGCATAATTCGATCAGCTCTAACAATGCGAGACGGGCGTTCTTTGTCTCGATTTTGAGGCGGTAGTCCTCGCGGCTGACGATACTTACGTCAGCTAATGCATGAACAGCGGGTAGGAGCGGTTCGAGGGATGCCTGGGAAAGCCCCAGGTAAATCACGCCTCCGCCAAGCATCTCGATCAACCCTTTCGTCGTATCGAGGGCGAGGACGCGTCCCTGGTCCATAATGGCAACTCGGTCACACAGTCGCTCGGCCTCCTCCATATAGTGCGTTGTGTAGACGATGGTCAATCCCTCCTCATTCAAGCGCTCGACATGCTCAAAGATGAAGTTGCGGGATTGTGGATCCACTCCAACGGTAGGCTCGTCCAGGAAGAGGATGCGAGGTTTGTGGATGAGGCCGGCGGCGATGTTAAGCCGGCGCTTCATCCCGCCGGAAAAGGTCTGTACCGCGTCAGCAGCCCGGTCGCTCAACCCCACGAGTGCGAGTACCGTGGTGACACGTTCTTTGAGTTCCGTTCCTTGCAGGCCATAGATACGCCCGAAGAAAGCCAGGTTGTCCCAGGCACTGAGAGTTGGATAGAGGGCCAATTCCTGGGGGACGGACCCAATTAGACGCTTGATCTGCTTGGCCTCGCGGACCAGGTCATAATCGCCGATGGTTACTGTTCCTTGATCCGGAATGAGCAACGTTGACAGGATCGAAAGAGTGGTAGTTTTTCCTGCTCCGTTCGGGCCCAGCAAACCGAAGATTTCCCCCTCCTCGATGGAGAAACTCACATCTTGAACCGCTACCCGTCGGTCGTACTTTTTGACCAAACCGTTGATCGCGACTAAAGGTGATGACATACCCATCCTCGAATAATTTTTCGTCACGCGCCGCAGCCTAAACTTACTTCTCTATCGTTCACTATTCAAAATTCTTCCCGACTCGCGCTATTATATTATAATATGAATGCCCTGGCGCAATTGCAAGCCTATGAAAATTCTCCTCATTCAACCACCCATTCAGGATTTCTATCG
>JAPVTA010000217.1:0-24869 GCA_047519465.1 Thermodesulfobacteriota bacterium
GCCACAGTGAGTTGATAAGCAATTTTCATTCCATATCTATGGAATTATAACAGAGATGGAATTTGAATCAGCGAGAAAAACCCTGTCCCTCGCCATGAATCTATTGAATTGTTACTCTTCCAGTCGCCGGACTAAGAAGAATTCCTTTTTGCGCTTGCGTGACTCCTCCTTTTTGATACGATAATATTATATTTCCACCATTAGTACATGTGAAATCGGTATTAAATATCGCCGTTCCATTCGGCAATCCGACGATATTCACTATAATCCCAGACGGAGCTGTCTGGACGGGGCCATCGTTAACCCAACTTCCAGAGTTGTATTGGAGAACATAACTGTTAGCAGCAACATTGAAGTTAACCTGGTATTGAAGTCTATTTGAGACAGCCTTCATCTGAGCCGTTCTCAGGGTTGAAACAATGTCTCTGGTTGCGGTCTTTAGGCGGTATCTTGGCAACCAGCCGCCGATATTTGGGGCAATTAATCCGGCGGCAATACCGATGATGACGAACACGACAATTAATTCAATCAATGTAACTCCCTTCTTATTCATCTTTGTGCTCCTCTAAGATTGCATTGAGATCAAGAAAAATTTCGTTATTTTCTCGCGAGAAAATATTTTAAATAGGTTCATAATTATTTCCCAAACCCCCAAACCAAACTGAAAGTCTTCGTTACGAGCATCCAAATTTCATCTAAACCGTACGGATAGTGTATATCTCTGAAGGCTCTTTGCCCCCTCAGTATCAGAGACTTCGATTTCTATCGGATGCATTCCCTGATCGCCTTCCCCTATCTCCCACCTAATTAATCCAGTTTCTTTATTGATGCCCATGCCTTTTGGAGCAGTTTTTAAGCGAAAAATCACAGGATCATTGTCAGGATTATCCGTTGTAACCTGGTAGGTATAAATGTTTCCCTCTGTTTTAGCAGGAGGAGACGAGGTGATGAGAGGCGGGCTATTTGCAACGGTAACGGGTTCTGACTTTTGTGGCCTGCCCGATGCCTCCCCATCATCAGGGAATACTGTAACGGCAATAGAATCTCCTTTTTTGAATCGACCGCGTTCCAAAACCTCCCCGGTTTCTTCGTTTAAAACGATTCCATTTTTCTCCCACCGATAAGTGTAGCGAACAGGATCTCCGTCTATATTAATACTCTTTACATGGACCTTTAGGCTATCACTGACATAAGGCACTTTCGGTTCGATCCAGACCTCTTGAATCCTTGGTGGAGAATTGAGAATTTTTACCGGAGCCGATAGAAATGGCTCTCCTTTCACTTTTCCATTGGAAGGAGTCACTCGAACCCGTATGAGGTCCCCCTTTCTAAAAACCCCACCTTCTAAAATATTCTTGTTCTCCCCGATGATCTCTTCCTCATTTTTTATCCATTGATAGTCATATTGAATGGGGTTCCGATCCGGATCGTAACTTTGGATAATCAACCTTAGTTCAGTCTCTTGATTAGGTTTTTCCGGAAAAATCTTTACTGACGTAATCACGGGCGGAGAATTTGTTTCGGACCTGATCTCCGTTCCAGCCTCGCTTCCACAGGACAGGTTCCCAACTAGGAGGGTTAAACATATGAGAAAAACGATGATTCTACTGAACGACTTTAGGCCGGGATTCTTTTTGTCATTCACTGAAGGACCGGGGATCTTCTTCTCTTTCATTGATATTCTTTATTGCCTCTCATCAGAAAACGATTCTCCAGCTCATCGGAATGAGGCTCCTCGTGCTCCGGAGTGGAGGACGATAGACGCCTCCTCCCATGCCTCCATAGGCGACGGTCGTCCCGCCGATAAAGGTGATGATTACCCCGGATGGGATTGAGACCCCAATTTGAGTTGAACGATCGCTTCGGGTAAGATCGTCAAGAGTTCCCATGCCATCTAGGTTAAATACGGCATTTCCAGTTTGATAATCGAGTGCGTAAACATTTCCTGTCCCCGCATTCAGATAACAGGGATCATTGTTAGTACTAAATACGGGTACGAAAGTCGTGTAGTAGATGACGCCGTAGAAAAGTGTCGGACTGGCAAGAGACTTTTCGCCCAGATTTTGATTTAACATAATCAGCCAACCAGACATTGTTTTCAATGCACCTAGCGTGGCCGTTTGTTGTGCGGATGTTCCGGTTTGCAGTAGATCCTGAGTTACATCGACCAGACTGCTTTCCGTCAAGGGCGAAGAGGGATTGTTATCATTGATGGCGTAAAGCCTATCTGTCGTATTAGTTGCTTTGGGATGCTCCCGATCTCCCGTCCCCAGGAACAGCGTTTCGTAGTTTCCTGCCTGAAGCATTACGTCAGGGGGATAGAAGATTTTTCTTCCGGTAGTCCCATCTATGCCCGGATTTGAGTTAAATATTACCTTCCCAGTCCAATTGTTCGGATTTGAATCCAGAGTATCGAATCGCCAGACCTGGCCACCCAAATCCCCCACATAGAGTCTATCGATATAACCATCACCGTTTGTATCCACGTGAGCGATATCACTGGGAATGCAATATTTCATATTAGCATCTGTCGCATGGGAGTGACTCCAGAAAAGGTTTCCATTCGAAATGTCGACAGCATAAATTGCTCTTCCTATGGTATCGTTGGCTACGACGGGTAGATTATCTTCATTTACGTCATACCCTCCGCCGATAAAGGCAACCCATTTGTCCCCTGAAGCAGACTTGATTTTCGCTACACCGGGGGTACTCCATGTCTCCCCTAATTCCTGATAAGCTGTTGTGTTGGTGACGGTGGTCTGGTAAGTGATGGCGGACGGGCTGATATCCCAGAGGAATTTGGGGGAAAGAGGGTTTGTAACATCCAGGGCAAGATAATGGTTTCCGCCTCTTCTCTCTCCAAAGATAAGGGTCGCAGAAACAAGATTATTTGAGCTATCCGTGGTGATATAGGCTTTGGGAGCTCCATCCACAAAAAATTGAAGGCTCTGGCCATTCAGATTTTGCAAATTCGGCAAGAGATTTGGCGGAATGAAGGCCCATAATTCTTGGCCCGTTTGATCATCAAAGGCGTGAAGCATTCCGTCGTTTGCGCCTGCGTAAATAACCGTCTGATTCGCATAGTGGATGACGACAGGTCTGGAATGGATAAAACCTCCCAAGATCCAACTCCTCTTTGCAGTGGGTCCCTGGGGGGGGAATTGATTCCAATAGTAGGAATCGTATCCATAAACGAAATTGATCACATTACTTCTCCCGGTGGTATCCCCGGCCGCAAGACCTAAAGTTTGTGGAGTGATGGCACTATTAGAAGTCGAAAAAGCATTGGAAGAATCGGTCAGATTAACGGTGTTCCCTAAATAGGTATAGATTTTTCTTGTGGTGAGATCCATCGCCAGCAGTTTCTCGCCGACCCCCCCTACATCTGTATTGCCTGCATCCGCCTCGGCACTCCAGTAAGACCGCGCCGTATCCTGGATCGCATTTTGAGAATTCATCACCGGCTGGCCATTGACATCCAAAATATCCCCTACACTGGGATTCGAATAGGTAACTGCGTTCCCATTGCAGTCCACAATATTTCCATTGCTGCCTTTGGTCGCAAGGCAATATTTCTTAATGTTCCCTTCCCAAAAGCTTTTCTCCGTAGGTTTAAACATGGCCAGGTACATGAAATTGCCCGCACTTGTCTGTTGCATCTGGCTGATGGGAACAACCGGGGCAACATAAGAAACCGACTCTTCAAGGACTTCGGCGATGAAATCTTGAAAAGCGATGTTAAAACTCTGAGAGCTCCAAACATAGTAGTATTTTCCCCCTCCATTTTGCGCCGTAGCTTGCAGTAACGGTTGAGCGACACTGAACCCGATGGTGTAAGTTTTAATATTCTGTTTTTGGGGGGCCTGTCCGTTACTCAAATCAAGACCATAAAGATACGTCGCGACCTCGTCCAGCAGATAGCCGTCGTTATTTTGATCTGTAATTCCAAGCGAGGAAGGCAGAATATCCTTTGTGGGGTTACCATCTGAGATGATGAGCACATAATTCTTCTGGCAATAATATTGGACAGGGCTTTGACCTGCATAACTTGTTCCTGTAATGGCACTATTTCCCCCTTGAAAATAGACTCCTGCTTCATATAACGTTTCCGCCAAAGGAGACCAGGTGTTATTTGCATTGTTCCCGGAGGGAAGATTGTTAAAGAGTTGCGTCTTCCCATTCTTATTTTCATCAACAAAGCCCAGCAATTGTCCCCCATTGCCGACCCGGTTAGCGTCCCTATCACTCCCGCACGGGGAATTAACATATTCGCATAGATTGGTGCTGTCATAGTTTACTGAATATCCGGTCTCTTGTTGAAAATCCATGACCGCAAAACGGACGCCCAATGTGGTATTGACATAACTACGAATAATTCCGTTCGCCAAGCCGGATCTGGGCCGTTTCCCACCCGGCCCCCCTGTCAATTGAAGAAAATTCATATAATTTCCGGTCTCAAAATTCAAATTTTTATATCCGCACCCGGTGTAATTGGTTGCCATTCCAAAAGGAACAAGATAGTTATTGACAAGGTCCGGGCACGGGAGGGTACTTGTAGTGTAAGTCGTATCACTATAGGATGCGCCTTTCTTACCCGAAGACCAATAAACCTCATTTGCTGGGTAGACCGTTGCTGGTCCGTACAAACTATAGTCTATCGTGGGATCATAAGTGTTACCTGAACTCACGTCCGACATGCTCGCTGAATTATCCAAGATGATCAAGACGTTTGGTGGGATATTCACGCCTGATAGGACGTACAAGTCGGTATCCATTCCATAACAGATTGAGGAGACCAGTGCGAACAAGATGAATGAGATCGCAGCCCCTATCTTTGTTCTTGGCATTTTAGTTCCCTCCCTGCAATGTGGGAAGAAGTCTTACCACTTGCTCTTGGTGTTCACAACTGAAGCTCACTGAAGAAAGGTCCAATTGATCACATCCGACAGAATCGATAATGAAATATCCAAATGTGTAATTTCCGGTGGCACTGAAGGGCATCCCCCTGGGGGCGCCGGTCGAAGTCGTGTGATAAACAGTCACATTGGGTGGCTTATTCAGGCTAACGCTGCTAGGTAAACCAAGTGATGGTGAACTCAATTTCGAATCGATGGACTGATTGAGGGTGAGGAGATCTTGTGGAAGGCTTCCCGTATTAGGTACGAGGGTATAAGAAGTGGTATCAAAGTTTGAGATGTTGGCCAAGGCTGCCTGAACTCCGGTATCCGCCGTATAGAAGCAATCTGTTGAGCCTCTTTTGTTCCCTGAAAGCATGTTTTCAAAATTAGAGCTCAGGGTAGATGCGAGAGCGATGAGTGTTATAACAATGAGCATCATAAGGGCAATCACCAAAGCTGCACCGGATTGGTCTTCCAAGAGTCCTTTATTGTTTTCTGCCATAATATTGCTCCTTTAAAATAGCGCCCAGTTTAATTGGCTTTAAGCAAGCATAAATTCCTTAAAGTGATGGCTGAGACCAGAGTCCTGGGCTGCACCATCTGTGGGATGTCTGGATCGACTGGTGAAGGATTTGCGCTGAGCACGACGCGAACAGCAATGGGGTTTAGATTTCCCGCACTTACTGTTGCTGCATCGATAAAATCATCCGCACCGATGGTCCCATCGCCATTACTGTCGGCGATGGTCCCGTTTTGAGTCCCAGGAAGGCCAATTTGTCCGTCCACACCATAAGTAAAAGTGAGTCCGCTGACATTATCTAACAATACGACCGGGTAGTTGGGATCCTGAACGCCATTGACGTATGAGTTTTCCATTAATTGAGCCCCGGTCATGTAAATCACCTTTGTATTTAGGATACCGTTAATCCTGTATTGCACCGTGATGGCGTTACTACTTATGCTATTGGTTATACTGTTACCCGGAAAGATCGCGGTAAGTAATCTATCCGGAGTTTGGCTGCCATCATACCCAGCCATTCGGATGTCTCTCAATAAGATTTCCATAGCACTCCTGATATTTTGCTGGACCTCAATGACCTGATCCTGCACGGTGTATGCCCTGGTTTGGGCGATATAGACTCGATAGATTCCACCAACAATGATCGCTCCAATGACAAGGGCAATTAACAATTCAATAAGGGTGATACCTTTGTTGCCCAATCGTAGATGCTTTCTCAATTTCTCCCCCCATGTTTCTTTATTTTGCAACGGACGAAACAATACTGACCGAATGGGCGACCCCGTCGTTCCAGGCCACTGTCATAGTAACTGTTCTGAGAGAATCGTCTCCATTTGGGACTACAACCCAGCTCCGTGCATAACTAGTTCCGGTGGCTCCTGGTACCACGTCGGCATTATTAACGATCTGTGTCCAGGGAGTTATCCTTAGCGTTTCCAACTTGTCTTGGGCAAGGGTCGTTGCTTCCGTTAAACGGTTTCCCGAAGCATTGTACTTGGTCGCCGAAGCCATTAGGGAGGCCATTCCCAATAATGCGATAGATAAAATTACTAAAGCGATAAGCACCTCAATTAACGAGAAACCTCTTGAGTTTTTGCACATGTCCATTTCTAAACCTCTGTGCTCCATGAAATCTTCCTTCTGTCGATTTGTCATTTTGTCATTAGAATTCCAATTAACTTATCTTGCTGGTTATTTTGTAACCACATCGTATAAAAAAGATGGGTGTCTCGAGACCGATGCGCATTACTGATAATTTTTTAGCTCAAATCAGTTAAGTTGACTGAGGTAATAATGATACCAGGGGGCTTTTCAACAGCGAAGAACAGGGGTTTTTGGGTCAAAAGGATCGATTAGAAAAGACAAGTGGGGGATATGCCCGAAAATACTGATTTGCGGAGAGGATATATGGAAAAAGGTTGATGATGCGAGTAGTTTTGGCTGCTTGTGTTCACCAATCAGTGGGATATCGTCATCAGGATTCTCAAAACTTAGGTCGGAAAAAGGAAGATGATCGTCCGCCAAATCCGCGAAACGGAGATAAGGCGGAAGCAGAAAGATAAATAAAGAAATTGTTAAGGCGACAAAAACCTGAGAAAGTTTGGGTTTCATATCTGGTTTCTTGTTAATGCAATCATCGTGCCATTGGCCTGTCACTTTATAACCCGTTGAAATTTCAACCTCTCCCTTTTTGAAAATATCTGGTAATAGGAAATTTTTTCATTGGATATGAAATCTTTATCTATTCTTGGCTCGCTTCAGAACGAGGAAACCGAGCGAGGGGCGACGGGTTTAATCTGACCCATTGAAAGCAGAGACCATGGTGATTAGATTTAAACAAAGGGTAACAGCGTTCAGTCCAGTATCGGAAGAGGTGGAATAATGAAAGAACTGTGGGCTCTAACAATTGCTATAATTCTTGCAGGTTTCGGTTCTGTCGCTTATGCGGTAGACCCCAGAGCCAACTCAGGCAATCAAGAAGAGGCTTTGGTGGTCAAGAATTGGAAAGGCGAATACCTTGGGTCTGTTCGACATGTCCTGCTGGATTCTTCGACTGGAAACGTTGCTTTTATCATTCTTTCACTCGACAAAGAAAAGAAGGAGATTGTTATCCCCTTGGGATCCTTTTCCTCTTATGACCAGGTAAATGGAACGCTCGTTTTAAGTGTCAGCAAAGAGATTTTGATTGCAGCACCTGAGTTTCATCTCTCGGATTTAAAAGATCCGGAGTTTGCCAATAGAGTTTACCGATTCTTTGGAGAGGCCCCCCCATGGACGGACGGGGCGAAAAAAGGGGAAATGAGGATGTGAATATAACAAGAAGTGTCACTTCCCTCTTTTGGCCGGATGAAGGAAATGGGTCTTTTCCCTTCCTCCCTGCTTTCTTTCTTCTTCATCTCACATTTGAAATTGAATAGTTAAGTCAAATTCTACGTCTAAACAGCTATCATCTGTCGGTGCCGTTGAATGACCCTTTCCCCTGTATTTCCGAAATCCCTCTCCGAGCCTTCATAAGGCCAATAATTAGGAATGGGACAAAGACGCATCAGGGAGGCGAGGGCCATCACTCCCGTGTCCGACTTCCCAAACGGTCGAGCCGATGAAGCCTGTAATCCAAGGTGGGAACTTACAAAAAAACTGAGGGAAGCGAGGAATCGATATTTATTGTTCAAAAAAGGAAACCCTTTGTAAATACTATATATTTGAGTGAGAAATACTGGCTGCGCCCCATAGATTTTTTGTTCAAACTTATTACCCTATGGTATGATGCTTGAATAAGACAAAATTAGCAAGTTATAATGCTCACCGAGAATCAGATGGGTGTCTAACCGTCGGAAATTGCTCATGCTTATAACCGTGGTAACGCATGCAGACGAACAAGCATGAGTGGTGGGCCGCATTGGAACCATTCTTTGTGAGGCCATGGCTATAACGTCCACACTGGAAACTAACAACAAGAATATACCAAAGGGAACCCGGGGTGGTTGGTTGTTCAGGCACTGGTGGATTGTATTGCTGGCGGTCTGTCTGTTGGCCATTGGGGCTTATGTCCTTTTCGTCAGGGCCCAGTCGCGTGCCGCTAAAAAAGGACAAGGCCCTATCACGCCGTTAGTGCCGGTAGTGGCAGTGGAAGCGAAGAAGACCGGCTTTAATGTGTATATCAGCGGGCTCGGTTCGGTCACCCCTCTCTATACCGTCACCGTTAGAACGCGCGTTGACGGACAACTCATGGAGGTCCTTTACCGGGAGGGGCAAATCGTGAGGAGCGGAGAACTGCTGGCCAGGATTGACCCGCGGCCCTTCGAGGTACAGTTGACCCAGGCCGAGGGCCAAATGGCCCGAGACGTGGCGCAGCTCAAGAATGCTCAACTCGACCTGGAGCGGTTCCGTGTGCTATGGGGTCAGGATTCAGTTTCAAAGCAGCAGCTCGACACCCAGGAGGCTCTGGTTCGCCAGCTTGAAGGAGCGATCAAGACCGATCAGGGACAGATCGACAGCGCCAAGCTACAGCTCGTTTACTGCAATATCACCGCGCCGATCAGCGGCCGCGTCGGATTGCGCCTGGTCGATCCAGGAAATATTGTCCATGTGACGGATGTCAGCGGGCTGGTGGTGATCACGCAGCTTCAGCCCATTACAGTCATCTTTCCCATTCCCGAGGATAGTCTGCCGCAGGTTCTCGCCAGGCTCAAATCGGGCGAGCCTTTGCCCGTCGAGGCGTATGATCGCGAGATGAGGCAGAAGCTTGCCGTAGGATCTCTTCTGACTGTCGACAATCAGATCGATCCAACCACTGGGACGGTGCGCCTTAAGGCGATCTTCTCAAACGAGAAGAATGAGCTATTCCCCAACCAGTTTGTCAATGCGCGCCTGCTGGTGGACGTCAGGCGTGATGCGACGGTCGTCCCCGCGCCCGCCATTCAACGAGGTCCACAAGGCACGTTCGTTTACGTGGTGAAGGCTGACCGGACAGCGACGGTGCGAAGGATTACGGTCGGCGAAATTCAGGGAGGCGAAACGTCGATCAAGTCGGGGCTCTCACCCGGTGAGCTCGTTGTGGTCGACGGCGCAGACAGGTTGAGGGAAGGAACCAGGGTGGACCTAAGACCTCCGAGCGGCGGCACCGAAGAGACCGTTGGCACACAACCTAAAGGCTACTGATGAATATTTCCCGCACCTTCATCCTACGGCCGGTGGCAACAACCCTGTTGATGGTGGCCATCCTTCTGGCCGGCTTCGTAGCCTACCGCGAACTCGCGGTATCGGCCTTGCCCACGGTGGATTACCCCACGATTCAGGTTCGCACGTTCTTTCCGGGTGCGAGCCCTGAAGTCATGGCTTCCTCCGTGACGGCTCCGCTGGAGCGCCAGTTCGGCCAGATGCCGGGTCTGACGCAGATGACCTCAACAAGCTCCAGCGGCAGCTCGATCATCACGCTCCAGTTCAGTTTGGACCTTAGTCTGGACGTTGCCGAACAGCAGGTGCAGGCAGCCATCAATGCGGCCTTTACGTTTCTGCCGAGAGATCTCCCCACCCCGCCCGTCTACAGCAAAGTGAACCCGGCAGATGCGCCGATCCTGACCCTGGCGTTGACTTCGGAAACGCTGCCCCTTCAACAAGTGGAAGATCTGGCGGACACACGGTTTGGACAAAAGATTTCGCAGCTTCCGGGCGTCGGACTCGTCAGCATCAGCGGCGGTCAGAGGCCGGCCGTGAGGATTCACGCCAATCCAACCGCTCTGGCCGCCTACAGCCTGACTCTCGAAGACCTCAGAGGCGTCATCTCAGCGGCCAACGTCAATCAGGCCAAGGGCAGTTTTGACGGTCCGCGGCAGTCCTACAATATTGGCGCGAACGATCAGCTCTTTTCGAGCGCCGAGTATCGACCGCTAGTCGTCGCCTTTCGCAATGGTTCGCCGGTGTTGCTGTCCGATGTCGCCGAGGCGATCGACGATGTCGAGAATACAAAACAGGCCGCCTGGATGAACGATACTCCTGCCGTGATTGTCAACATCCAGCGACAACCGGGCGCAAACGTCATCGCAGTCGTGGATAGGATCAAACGGCTCTTACCCCAGCTCCAGAGCTCTTTGCCTCCCTCCGTGAAGGTCTCGGTGTTGACCGACCGCACCACGACCATCCGCGCCTCGGTCAGAGACGTGCAGTTCGAGTTGATGCTGGCTGTGGCTTTGGTCGTGCTGGTCATGTTCCTGTTTCTTCGCAGCACGGCTGCAACGGTCATCCCCAGCGTGGCCGTCCCTTTGTCCCTGGTGGGCACGTTCGGCGTAATGTATCTGTTAGGGTTCAGCCTCAATAACCTTTCACTGATGGCCCTGACCATTTCGACAGGCTTCGTCGTGGACGATGCGATCGTCATGATCGAGAATATCGCCAGATACGTTGAGCAGGGAGATCCACCGCTTGAGGCGGCCCTCAAGGGCTCCAAACAGATAGGTTTCACCATCCTTTCCCTAACCGTTTCGCTGATCGCCGTGCTCATCCCTCTCCTCTTTATGCGTGAGGTCGTGGGACGGCTGTTCCGGGAGTTTGCTGTCACGCTCGGTGTGACCATCCTCATCTCGGCGGTCGTATCGCTCACCCTGACGCCCATGATGTGTGCGAGGATCCTGAAGCACACACCGGAGGAGCGGCAGGGAAGGTTCTTTCGTGGCTCCCAGCGGGTCTTCGACAAAATTATCCAGTCCTACGGGAAGACGCTTCAATGGGTGCTGAGACATGAGAAGCCAACACTCCTGGTTGCCGTCTCCACTCTGGTCCTCACCGTGGTGTTATACATCATCGTCCCGAAAGGATTTTTCCCCGTTCAGGATACCGGCGTCATCCTCGGTATTTCAGAAGCACCGCAATCGATCTCTTTTCAGTGGATGGCGAAGCGGCAGCAGGCGCTGACCCGCGTGATTCTGCAAGACCCGGCAGTCGAAAGCCTCAGTTCCTTCATCGGCGTGGACGGAACGAACACCACCTTGAATAGCGGGCGCATTCTCATCAACCTGAAGCCCCTGGAGGAACGAAGGGGCAGTGCGAGTGAGATCATCCTGCGACTTCAGCGAGAACTGGCCAAGGTCGAAGGGATTACGCTGTACATGCAGCCGGTGCAGGACCTGACCGTGGATACTCGGGTCAGCCGGACCCAGTACCACTATGCGTTGGAGGATCCGGATGTCGACGAGTTGAACAGCGTCGCCCCGAGGCTTGTGGAAGCACTGCGTAAATACCCTGAGCTTCGTGATGTCAGCAGCGATCAGCAGAACAAAGGGCTGCGAATATCGGTCGCCATGGACCGGAGCACGGCTTCCCGGTTGGGAATTACACCTCAGCTGATCGATGACACCCTCTATGACGCCTTCGGCCAGCGCCAGGTCTCCACGATGTTCACCCAGTTGAACCAATACCGCGTTGTCCTGGCTGTCAAACCTGATTTTCAACACGGCCCCGACGCGTTTCAGGCGATCTATCTTCGCGGCGCAGGAGGGGGACAAGTGCCGCTGACCGGGATGGTCAGACTTTCAGAGACAACAGGGCCGCTCCTCATTAGCCGGCAAGGCCAGTTTCCGGCAGTGACCGTTTCCTTCAACCTTGCCCCCGGGGTCTCACTCGGAGAAGCAGTCAAGGCCGTCGAGTCAGGCACGCGCCAGATAGGACTGCCCGCAAGCATTCAGGGCAGCTTCCAAGGTACAGCCCAGGCTTTCCAGGCCTCGCTGACCAACCAGCCGCTTTTGATCCTGGCCGCGCTTGTGACGGTCTATATTGTGCTGGGGGTGCTTTATGAGAGCTATATCCATCCGATCACCATCCTATCCACCCTCCCCTCGGCCGGTGTGGGAGCGGTGCTTGCGCTTTTGCTTTTTCGTACGGAGCTCTCCGTCATCGCCGTGATCGGCATCATTCTTTTGATTGGTATCGTGAAGAAGAACGGTATCATGATGGTCGATTTTGCATTAGACGCCGAGCGCAAGGAGGGCAAGAGCCCGGTTGAGGCGATCTACCAGGCCAGTCTCTTGCGATTTAGGCCGATCATGATGACGACGATGGCGGCGCTGCTGGGGGCGCTTCCACTGGCGCTGGGTGGCGGGGTGGGTTCTGAACTTCGCCGTCCGCTCGGCGTCTCGATCGTCGGCGGTCTCATTATCAGCCAGATGCTCACCCTCTATACGACGCCAGTCATCTATCTTGCCTTCGACCGGCTGGCGCGGCGCGTTCGGGGCGGTCGTTCTGGAAAAACGGATGGCGCCGAAAACGGCGCAAGCTTACCATGAATATTTCGGCGACCTTCATCCACAGGCCTGTTGCGACGACTCTGCTGACGATCGCATTGGCGCTTGGCGGGGCGATTTCTTTTCGTTTGCTTCCCGTGTCGCCTCTTCCTCGCGTAGACTACCCGACCATCCAGGTATCGGCGAGTCTGCCGGGAGCGGACCCCGAGACCATGGCCACCTCGGTCGCGGCGCCCCTTGAGCGCCAGTTCGGACTGATCGCGGGCGTGACTGAAATGACGTCGACCAGTTCCCGAGGCTCGACCACCATCGTTCTACAGTTTGATCTCGATCGCGACATCAACGGAGCCGCGCGTGACGTCCAGGCGGCGATCAATGCAGCAAGAGGCTATTTGCCGCCGACTCTTCCAAACAACCCGACCTACCGGAAAGTCAACCCAGCGGAAGCACCCGTTCTCATCATCGCCCTCACATCCGATACAGTAGGCACGGCGCAGATGTACGACGCAGCCTCGACCATTCTTCAGCAGAAACTATCCCAGGTAGAGGGGGTGGGCCAGGTGTTCGTTGGCGGCGGCGCGCTCCCCGCGGTCCGCGTGGACCTGAACCCGACGGCCTTGAATAAATACGGGATCAGCCTCGAGGACGTGCGCGGTGTTCTGAGCAGCACGAACATCAATCGTCCGAAAGGACAGTTGGCCGACGAGACGAGGACATGGGAGATCCAGACGAACGACCAGCTTCGTGTTGCCGAGCAGTACCGACCTCTGATCGTGGCTTACCGGGCGGGGGCTCCGGTGCGGCTGCCAGATATTGCCAACGTGGAGGATTCGGTAGAAGACCTTCGTGTTGCAGGGCTGGTCAACGGAAAGCCGACGGTGATCGTGATCGTCTTTCGTGAGCCTGCTGCAAATATCATTGATACGGTCGACCGCGTCCGCAATTTGCTTCCGCAACTCGAGGCAGCCATGCCCGGAGGAGTCAGGCTTTCGATTGTTTTAGACCGGACGCCGCCGATTCGTGGGTCCCTGCGAGACGTTGAGTTGACCCTTGGGATTTCGACATGTCTTGTCATTTTGGTGGTCTTCCTCTTTCTGAGAAATGTCCGCGCTACCATTATCCCCGGCGTGGCCGTTGTGGTCTCTCTCGTTGGTACCTTCGGCTTTTTGTACCTCTTTGGCTATAGCCTGGATAATCTTTCCCTGATGGCGCTTACCGTCGCGACGGGGTTTGTCGTTGACGACGCCATCGTTGTTCTTGAGAACATCACACGATACAGGGAAAAAGGGCTACTCCCAAGAGAGGCGGCCCTGGCAGGGTCACGGGAGATCGCCTTCACCGTCCTGTCGATGAGCACCTCTCTGGTAGCGGTCTTCCTCCCCATTCTCTTGATGGGCGGGATGGTGGGCCGTTTGTTTCGCGAGTTCGCCGTGACACTTTCTGTGGCAGTGGCGATCTCGCTCGTTTTATCGCTCACGACAACCCCGATGATGTGCGCTGCGGTCCTTAAACCTGAGAAAACGGACGGGCACGGGCCTCTGTACAGAGCGAGTGAACGGATTTTCAACGGGATGCATCGCCTGTACGATGTGAGTCTCCGCTGGGCACTGCGCCACTCCCGGTTTATGCTCGGCCTGATCCTGGTGACCATCGGGGTGAGTGTCGGTCTCTTCTTGGTCATTCCGAAGGGCTTCTTCCCAGAACAAGACACCGGACGCCTCAGCGGTACGATTCAGGCGGAGCAGGATATCTCGTTTCAGGCCATGAAGAATAAGTTGACGGAAGTCGTCGACCTTATCCGGAGCGATCCTGAAGTCGACTACGTGACCGCCTATACGGGCGGAGGCGCGGGGACGAATATCGCACGAATGTTTATTACGCTGAAACCGTTCGAGCAGCGGAAAGCCACCGCAAAACAAGTGATTGACCGGCTACGCCGAAAGCTCGCCCGAGTACCGGGCGCGCCAACATATCTTCAGCCGGTGCAGGATTTGCGCATAGGGGGAAGAATAGGCGCGGGTTTGTATCAATACACACTCCAGGGAGAAGACCTGACAGAGCTGAACGCATGGGCTCCGCGCGTGCTTCAACGGATGCGCACCTTACCCAACCTCGTTGATGTGAGCAGCGATCAGCAGAACAAGGGTCTCCAAACCTCGGTGATCATCGATCGCAGCACTGCCTCTCGGCTGGGGATCACGCCGCGGCTCATTGACGATACCCTGTACGACGCTTTCGGCCAGCGGCAGGTATCGATTACCTATACGCTCTTGAACCAGTACCATGTGGTGATGGAGGTCGAGCCGAGCTTCTGGCAACGCCCTGAGACGCTGCGGGATATCTATGTGAATTCTCCTACCGGGGCCATGGTACCGCTTAGCGCATTCGCTCGTTTCGACCGGACCTCGACATCTCTTGCAGTGAACCATCAAAGTCAGTTTCCGTCGGTGACGATCTCGTTCAATCTACTGCCCGGAGTTGCGCTCGGAGACGCCGTAGATACCATCAAGAGCGACACGCAGCAGATCGGGCTACCCGCAAGTATCCGGTCAAGCTTCTCGGGTACAGCTCAAGCTTTTCAGGCTTCCCTTGCCAGCGAGCCGCTTTTGATCCTGGCGGCCCTCGTGACGGTCTACATTGTGCTCGGGGTGCTTTACGAGAGCTACATCCATCCGATCACCATCCTGTCCACGCTGCCCTCGGCAGGTGTGGGAGCGGTACTCGCCCTCTTGGCGACTCGCACGGACCTCTCCGTGATTGCCCTGATCGGCATCATTCTTTTGATTGGTATCGTGAAGAAGAACGGTATCATGATGGTCGACTTCGCATTGGAAGCGGAGCGCAAAGAAGGGAAGGGGCCCGTTGATGCGATCTACCAGGCCAGTCTCTTACGATTCCGGCCGATCATGATGACGACGATGGCGGCACTGCTGGGGGCGCTTCCACTGGCGCTGGGTGGCGGGGTGGGATCGGAGCTCCGCCGGCCCCTCGGCATCTCCATCGTTGGGGGGCTCCTCATCAGCCAGATGCTCACCCTTTATACCACGCCCGTGATTTATCTCTATCTTGATCGTTTTAGGCTTTGGCTCAAAGGCAGACGGGGAACCCACAAAGCAACGTCGGTGCCCGTGCGCGCATGAAGCATTGGGGTAACTGCAATGACAATGACAGATTGGTTGAGGCTATCTATTGAACAAACGAAAGACAGTCACCGAAGGGAGGTTGGAAAAGGGAGACCGATGTTTCGAGCAGGCACGGCCTGCCGCGTGTCGATGGGGCTGTGCCGGGTTGCACCGGCAATCGTTGCAGGTGCGTTAACGCTCCTTGCCGCCTGTACCGTCGGTCCGAATTATGTCAGGCCCGCCGCCGAGATCCCCGAGGCTTATAAGGAGTTGGAAGGTTGGAAGGTGGCGCAGCCTAGGGATCATCTTATCCGGGGAGCGTGGTGGGAGATCTTCAATGATCCTCAGCTCAATGCGCTCGAAGAGCAGGCGAACATCTCCAACCAGAGCGTGATGGTGGCTGAGGCGCAGTTTCGGCAGGCCCGAGCGCTGGTTCAGGCTGCTCGAGCGAGCTACTTTCCGACGGTCACGGTCGGCGCGTCTTTCACTCGTTCACGCAGGTCATCGAATATTGGCGGAGCGACAGGCACGACCGGCACCTCTTCTCCGGCCTTCTCTGACTACTTGCTGGTCGGGGACGCGTCATGGGAACCGGACCTTTGGGGCCGGGTTCGCCGCACGGTTGAAGCGAGCAAGGCAAGCGCCCAGGCGACTGCAGCAGACCTTGAAACGGCCCGCCTGCTGGTTCAGGCCGAACTGGCACAGGACTATTTTCTACTGCGAGTCCTTGATGGGCAGAAGCAGCTTCTGGACACAACGGTTATCGCCTTCCAAAAGACACTCGAATTGACAAAAAACCGGTATGCGAGTGGCGTGGCGTCCAGGGCGGACGTGCTCCAGGCAGAAACCCAGCTCAAGACCACTCAGGCTCAGGCGATCGATGTCGGTGTTCAGCGTGCACAACTGGAGCATGCGATCGCAGTGCTTGTTGGGAAGCCCGCATCTCTGTTCTCGATTCCTGTTGTGCCGCTGGCCGCAGTTCCTCCTGCCGTGCCCGTCGGCTTGCCGTCAGGGCTTCTCGAACGCAGGCCTGATATCGCTGGCGCAGAGCGACGTGTTGCCGTGGCGAATGCCCAGATCGGAGTGGCCGAGGCCGCCTATTATCCTACCGTTACGCTGAGTGCTTCGGGTGGCTTTGAGAGCTCGAGTCTGTCCAAATGGCTTGCCTGGCCGAGCCGCTTCTGGTCGGTCGGACCCGGGATCTCGGAAACCGTGTTTGACGGTGGCTTGAGGGGGGCTCAGACTGCTGCGGCGCGGGCGGCCTATGACGGGACAGTCGCATCTTATCGTCAGACCGTACTCACAGGATTTCAGGAGGTGGAAGATAACCTGGCGGCGCTACGCATCCTTGAGGAAGAGGCTAAAGTGCAGGAGGAGGCGGTGAAGGCCGCAAACCAATCCGTCACTCTTGCCACGAACCAATATAAGGCGGGGACGGTTAGCTACCTGAACGTTTTAGTTGCTCAAACGATTGCGCTGAACAACGAGATAACCGCACTCGGCATTGCGAGCCGACGGATGACTGCCACCGTCCTTCTCGTCAAGGCCCTGGGAGGCGGATGGGATGTATCCGCTCTGCCCTCGGCCAAAGACGTCGGTCGCAAAGAGGGAAAACAATTACAGTCAACGGAGAGCAAGCCCGTGCCAGCAGGTCAGCCGAGGGCCAATACACCTTAGGTCCTGTTCACTCATTCGACGGCGCGAAGCCCTTCGATAGATTCAGGGCCACGAGCTCTGTCGAATGGCTCGAGCCTTTTAAGGCGGAGTAAAAGCGCCGCTCAGGGTAAACCCTGAGCGAAGCGCCAGCCTTTAGGCCGGGGAGTCGAAGGTTCAAACTTTGATCGGTCAATAATAATCGTACTGACCCATTCTACTCGAGGCCGAAGGCCTGGCGGGACCGGGAAGAAGAACCCGTGAATCCTGTAAACCATTTTCCTGTTGACTCTCGACAAAAAAAAGGGATCAGTTAGAGGAGGGTGATAACTGATCCCAACAGGTACGTCATTAGGGGCTGAAACAAGGGGCCTTTGACGTACGGGCTGCCTCAAATATATAATGGAGACATTAGAGGAGGATTAGAACCGGATTAAGATTCTTTAAGACCGTGCCTTGATCATCCTTCTGGAATTCCGGTACACCGGTACCTATTGCTTTTGGTCAGGAAGTAGTATATAATTAAAATAAATTGATGGCTTCTTTAAGGGTTTTTTGTCACGCCTACGGATTCCTCCAACATATTTCCGCATGATTTAGCCATTGCTTACCTGCACATCGCGTGAAATCGTGGAAATGGTTGGTTTGATCGAAAAAGCGAAGAGCATAGCCCTGTTCTATATCGATTCGGTTCATTAAGGATTGGCGATGAAGTTTTCAAAGTTGGATTTGAAGCCCGAGATTCTGGAGGCCCTGACAGCCATGGGGTACGAGGAATTGACACCGATTCAGGAGAAGACGTTTTTTCCTATCCTGGAGGGAAGAGATCTTTTGGCGCGGGCAGAGACGGGCTCGGGGAAAACAGCCGCCTGCGGTGTTCCTCTGGTTCAAAGGACCGACGCCTCGCTCAACGCGATCCAGGCCCTCATCTTGGTCCCCACCCGTGAACTAGCGCTTCAGTATGTCGAGGAGATCAGCAAAATTTCAAAATTGACAGGCGTCGTCCCGTTTGCGGTCTTTGGCGGATTTCCAATGGAGATTCAAGAGGGGAAATTAAGAGACAGGGTCCATATCCTTGTGGCGACACCCGGACGATTGATTGATTTCCTGTATCGAACCACGACGATTGACCTCTCCTCGGTTCGCACGCTGGTTCTGGATGAGGCGGACGAGATGCTGAAGATGGGGTTTATCGAAGATATCGACTTCATCCTGTCCTGTCTCGTTCACGATCACCAGACGTTGTTTTTTGGGGCGACGATGCCCGAAGAGATCGATCGACTGACCAGGACCTACCTGACAGAACCCGTCCGGGTGGAATTAAACAAGGAACGGGTGGCTCCTCAGAGTCTTGTCCACCATTTTCAGCTGATGAAGCCACACGACCGTCTCCAGGCTCTGATCGAATACCTCAGACGGGAGAAGATCTCCCAGGCCATCATCTTTTGCAACTCGAGACATCACGGTGAGAGACTGATCAAAGAGCTAGGGGGAAAATTCGAATCGATCGCCTATATCCACGGAGGTCTGGAACAATCGAGGAGGACGGCCATTTTCGAGCGTTTTCGCCGAAACGAAATCGCCTTCTTGGTCGCCACCGATGTCGCCGGTCGGGGGCTTGATTTCAGCTGTGTCAGCCACGTGATCAATTATGACTACCCCTATCGGCCGGAATCGTACACGCACAGAACGGGGAGGACGGGGAGAATGGGGCGGTCGGGGATTGCTATGACGTTTGTGACGAATAAGGAATTGGGAGACTTGAAATCTCTGTTCAGGCTAAATCGTATTGATCCTGTGTGGCACGGCAATATCCCCAACATCCAAAACATCCATCGGAAAGGGTATCAGGGGCCAAGGATTCGGGGGTTCAAGCATTTTAAAGAAAAAACAGTCGGTCCCTTGACCCCTTGAATCCACGAACCCTCAACGAACCTGCCTGGTAAAGGGTTGAGAGCATATCTCATGGCCGCTTCCGACCACACGAAGGTTAATCGATGAAACGCGAAGATTTGAGAAACATTGCTTTGATTGCCCATGTGGATCATGGAAAGACAACGATCGTCGATGGCTTGCTCAAGCAGTCGGGCATTTTCCGCTTGAACGAAAAGATTCAGGAAAGGGTGATGGACAACATCGACCTGGAGCGGGAGCGGGGCATTACGATCATGGCAAAGAATACGGCGATCGAATACAAAGGGGTCAAGATCAATATTGTCGATACGCCAGGCCATGCCGATTTCGGCGGGGAGGTGGAAAGGACGCTTAAGATGGTGGACGGCGTGCTGCTCCTCGTCGATGCCTCCGAAGGACCGTTGCCCCAGACTCGATTCGTTCTGAAAAAAGCGCTCGAGTTCAACCTCCCTCCCATCCTTGTGATCAACAAGATCGATCGTGCGGATGCGAGAATCCAAGCGGTATTGAACGAGGTCTACGATCTCTTTATTGACCTCGAAGCTACGGAGGGCCAGCTCGAGTTTCCGATTGTCTATACCAATGCAAAGCTCGGAATTGCGAAACGGCAACCGGATGAGAATTCGAAAGACCTCCAGTGCTTGTTTGAGCTTATCCTCAGCGCCGTTCCACCGCCGGAAGGGGATGAGGCCGGGCCCCTGAAGCTCCTGGTCACCAACATCGACTATAACGACTATGTGGGCCGGCTCGCCATCGGGAGGATCTTCTCAGGCTCGGTGAGGGTCGGGGATTGGGTGTCGAGGATCAACGGCAAAGGAGAACCGATAAAGACGAAGGTGACTTCCCTCTGCGGATTTCAAGGACTCGAAAGAGTGGAGATCGAAGAGGCCCGGGCGGGGGATATTGTCGCTCTGGCCGGCATTGAAGGGATTAATATCGGTGACACGATCTCCGATATTGAGAATACGGAGCCTCTCCCGAGAATTGCGGTAGATGAGCCAACTATCTCCATGGTTTTTTCCGTGAACACCTCCCCCTTTGCGGGCCAGGAAGGGAGGTATGTCACGTCGAGGAACCTGAGGGACCGGCTCGAAAAGGAGCTCCTGTATAATGTGTCGATCAAGGTCGACTTCGACTCCACGGATTCTTTCCGGGTGATGGGCAGAGGAGAGCTGCAGCTTGCCATCCTCATTGAAATGATCCGAAGGGAAGGCTATGAGCTTTCGGTGTCCATGCCGGAGAGCATTACCAGAGACGTGGACGGTACTCTTCACGAGCCGATGGAGCATCTGGTCATCGATGTCCCCGAGGAATTCATAGGAGTGGTGACACAGCAGATTGGGATCCGGAGGGGCAGGATGGAGAAGATGAACAACCATGGCCATGGCAGGGTTCGGCTCGAATTCAGGATCCCGTCCAGAGGGCTGATCGGTTTCCGTTCGCAGTTTTTGACGGATACACGAGGGACGGGGCTCTTTAATCACCTTTTCGGCGGTTATGAACCGTGGCATGGCCCCATCTCCAAACGCTCGACCGGAACTCTGATTGCCGACCGGCCCGGGAAGGCCACGACCTATGCGCTTTATCACCTCCAGCCCCGAGGGACGCTCTTTATCAAGGAGAACACGCCGGTCTACGAAGGAATGGTGATCGGCGAGAATTCGAGAGAGAACGATCTGAATGTCAATGTCACGAAGGAGAAAAAACTGACCAATATGAGGGCAGCTGGATCGGACGAAGCCCTGCAGCTGATTCCGGCCCAGATGCTCAGCCTGGAACAGGCCATCGAGTTCATCAAGGAAGATGAGCTGGTCGAGGTGACTCCCAATTCTGTGCGTGTCAGGAAAAAGGTCCTCGAATCGAATAAGAGGCCCAAGTTTGTTTGACAGACAAAATAAGAGTTATTAACTTTATATTAAACTGGGAGTAACAGGAGGTTTTCCATGGATGGTAAAAGAATTCTTGTCCCGCTGGACGGGTCAAAGTGCGCGGAATACATTATCCCGAAGGTCGAGGAGTTGGCGGAACGCAAGAAAGAAGGGATTTCTCTTTTGCGAGTTGCCATGGCCCATACGTTTCCCGGCGTGGATCAAACGGAAGCCCAGGTGGAGGTTGTCCGTGAGGCAGAGGAATATCTTCGCGGTTTGGGGGGCCTTCTGAAGGCCAAAGGGTTCAACGTAGATACCCATGTGCGTTATGGGAATGAGGCGGAGGAGATACTGGATCATGCGGCCCAGAAAGAGATTGACTTAATCGCCATGTCTACGCCTCGCCATAGAGGAGTCAAACATTTCTTTATGGGATGTGTAGCCGAAAAAATTATGCGCCATGCGCCGAAACCTGTCTTCCTGGTTCAGTGCAACGCGTAGGCTGGAGGGGGTTTAAAGGAACGAGCGAGACCGGACAAAAAGGCCGAGGATATGTTTGGGTCCGAAGGGCCGGGAACGAAGCTATTTTTTAACTCTTTTTTCTAGCAGCGTTTCAGAAATATTTTTCATGAACAGAGCACAAATACCCCATAAGAAAGGCAACCACAAGGGAATCAAAAAAAGCGGTTTCGAATACGTCCAGGCTCCAAAATAAATCGCGACGGATTCTCCCGCCGGGCCGAGGACAAAGGTCACGAAATAGAATAACAGATCGCCTTTCGTATGCCACTTCATAAGCGCGACGGTGCTAATGGCTACATAGCAAATCGTCAACAATACCGGTTTATGCCAAAGCAAACCTGCCAGCGCGATACAGATCGCATACAAACCTAATTCAAAAGCAAGCTCTCTTTTCATCAGGCGACGTAAGCCCAAACAAACGATTTGAAGCTCTTTTCCAATCTCGGAATCCTTGAGCCTAAGTCATAATGCTACTTACTCTTCCGTAAAAGTCAAGCTGATTTTCCTTGTCAGTCAACATCTTTTTTCCCGTGATTGAATTAAGCCCCATGAAGCGGACAGGCCGGCTGAGTAAGTTTTAGAGCGGTACCATTTATAAATTAAGCGGAAGCATCGAAAATCCCTTCAAAAGTCTCCATCAAATGAATACGAAGGTTTCCTCCAACACTCCAAAGAACCGCAATTCTAAAAATTTCGAAGGCCGGTCTGTCTGCTTCTGCAAGATCTATTTCGCCATCACCGAATTGGAGATGCTTCCTCCTTGTCATTCTTCCTCCCAATGGTTATAAATACCCAAGGAGCCAAGAATGAAGGACAAATATACAAACCGCTTGATTCATGAGACCAGCCCTTATCTCCTACAACACGCCCATAATCCGGTCGAATGGTATCCATGGGGAGAAGAGGCCCTGACCCGAGCCAGGAAAGAAGATCGCCCCATCCTCCTCAGCATTGGCTACTCCTCTTGCCATTGGTGCCATGTGATGGAAAAGGAGTCTTTCGAAAATGAGGCGATTGCAGCAGTCATGAACCAGCGCTTTATTAGTATCAAGGTCGACCGGGAAGAAAGACCGGATCTTGACGAAATCTATATGAATGCTGTTCAGGTGATGACCGGTTCAGGGGGATGGCCGATGACCGTCTTCTTAACGCCTGATCTCATCCCCTTTCATGCGGGAACCTATTTCCCCCCTGAAGATCGGGCGGGAATGCCGGGCTTTTCAAAAGTTCTGGCGGTTGTCTCTGATTATTATCGCTCTCATCGGGGGGAAGTGGAGAAGATGGAGAAACAACTGAAAGATGCCCTCCATCAGATCGCTGAGATCATTCCTTCTCAGGAAGCCGTGAGCGATAAAGTCTTATCAAAGGCTTTTGATGCTTTGGAAGGCCAATTCGATCCCTTTTATGGAGGATTCGGAAAAGCCCCGAAATTCCCGAGCAGCATGGGCCTCTCCTTCCTCCTCCGGTATTGGAAGAGCGCGGGATCGAAAAAAGCATTAGAGATGGTGGAAAAGACGCTGGAGAAGATGGCCAATGGCGGGATCTACGACCATCTCGGAGGAGGGTTCCATCGGTACTCTGTAGATGAACGATGGCTCATTCCCCATTTTGAAAAGATGCTCTATGACAACGCCCTGCTTTCCAGAACTTATTTCGAAGCCTATCAGGCCGCAGGAAAGGAGAGGTATCGTCATGTGGGCGAAGAAATCCTCAATTATGTCCTCCGTGAAATGAAGAGCCCGGAAGAAGGATTCTACTCCACTCAGGATGCGGATAGTGAAGGGGAGGAAGGGAAGTTTTATGTCTGGTCGAGAGACGAGATTAAGGGAGTATTGGGCAAGGAAAAAGGAACCCCTTTTTGCGCTTATTACGGAGTGGCTAAGGATGGAAATTTCGAAGGAGGGACAAGTGTTCTCAACATCGCTTCTACTTTAGAAAAGGTGTCTCAGTTATATGGAATACCCGTTGCAGATTTGGAAAAGGTGTTGGAGGAGGGGCGGCGGGCACTCTATGCTGCAAGAGAAAAAAGAGTGAAACCCGACCGGGATGAGAAGATTCTGGTTTCCTGGAATAGTTTGATGATCTCCGGGTTTGTGGACGGGTTTAAAGTCACGGGGAATGAAAAATATCTTAACGGGGCAAAAGAAGCAGCCCGCTTTATCCTCCGGGAGATGAGGAAGGATGGCGACTTGATGAGGGTGTTTCATGTGGGAAAGTCCCGCCTGAAAGGCTATTCTGAGGATTATGCCTTCTTTATTCAGGCCCTCATCGATCTGTATGAAGCCACGTTTGAGATGGAATGGCTAAAAGAGGCAGAAGAGCTTAACCGGAGAATGATTGACCAATTCTGGGACGAGAAAAACGGAGGTTTCTTTTTCGCAGGAAAGGAGAACGAACCTCTGATTGCTCGGTCGAAGAACCCTTATGACAATGCCATCCCTTCGGCGAATTCCGTCGCCGTATTTAATTTGACCAGACTGGGCTATCTGACCGGAGAAGAATCGTTCAAATCGAAGGCCGAGCAGATCCTTCATCTCTTTCATAACTTTCTCGAGCAGCATCCTTCCGGATTCAGCCAAATGGTCTCCGGCCTCTCTTTCTTCTTGAATCCACAGGAGATCGGAATCATCGGTTCGAAGAATGATATGAAGACACAATCCATGCTCAAAGAAATCTACCTTGCCTACCTTCCTAACAAAATCCTGAGCCTGAGGGATCCTCAACAACCGGTCAGGGGGAAATGGTTTCCATTTCTCACGGAGAAAGAAATCCCCGAGGTTCCGACCGCATTCGTTTGCAAAGGATTTACCTGCTTACCGCCGGTGAAGAATGAAGAGGAGTTAAAGAAGATATTGCAATAGATAGGGATCAGGCTACGATCCTGCGCCTTGTTTGATTCCTGCTCTTTTCTTGATTCGATCAATATCCAGCCCGTTCATCCACTGGATCAGATTTTCCCATATTCCGTGAAACCCGAATCCACCCTCCGTCATTTCTCTCAGGGCTTCCTCCTTGCTCCATCCTTGCACCGCGACGCGGTAAACTGCGCACATGGTGCCGGTGCGATCCGCACCATGCTGGCAGTGGACGAGAACCGGAGTACGTTTCGGGTTTGTGACGATTTGCAGAAATCTTAC
>JAPVTA010000218.1:0-14172 GCA_047519465.1 Thermodesulfobacteriota bacterium
GGCTCCTTTGCTTGACCCAACTTCAGGTAAAACTCCTTTATTGACTCCTCACATGCTTTATCAAACGGCTCCAATTGCGGCTCTATTCCTTCTTTATGTCTCACCTTTTCAGACTCGGGACTCATTGCCTTTCTAAAGTCACCCAATAGGGCCTGATTCTCAAAGCCGTCCTCCTGACTAATTGTTAGCAGTTGACTTTTTGAAGCCCCCCCTCCTGCTGTGGTAAACGCAGTTATTGAAGAAACAGCTGTCATTAACCCTCCAATCAATAATAAGATTCCTAATCCTTTCATATTATGACCTCCTTCCCTTCTTAACCTCCATCGTTTAATAAAGCTTACAGCAAACAGTATGCCACTTTCTTTTTCAATTTGTAACTTATTGAAATCCATGGATATATTAAATATCTCTGGCAAAATAAAACAGAAATTATAATAGCAAAATTTTGTCAATCCTATAATTTGTTTCATTTAAAAGGACCGGATACAAGTTAAGTAAGGTTACATCGAAGGGATTGAAAGTGGTTTTCCTTTTCGGTGCAGCAGCGGGACCAACAAGACTCTTTAGAGGGATAAAGGGTTGGGAATAAATAGGAAGGGTCAGAAGCTGATGCTGGAATTCAAGAGTTCTTCTGCTATTTCTTTCACAGACTCTGTCATTCCAAGGACCAGCTCTTCATCGATAGCTTCTCCACTAAATGCATGAGAGAAGGTATTTCTTCTAGAAAGATTATCAGAAAAATCTGATCCGCTTTATTGTCGTTTCCGGAACCTTTCAATGGCAAGGCGCAAACTATCCTGCATACGTGAAATCGCCTCGGCCAAGCTACCTATCTCATCTCTCGATTTTATATTGATTGCGGCTTCCATGTCTCCGACGCTGATCCTCTCAGCAACGTCAGTTAATTGCTTGATCGGTTTGCCAATCGCCCTGCCTAACAACCAGGCAATCACAATAACCACAACAGCCGTTATTCCGAGAAGAAGGTAGGTAAACATTTGGGTCTGCCTCAAGGCTCTAAAGGTTTCTTTTGTATCTTGCTGCATCGCAAGAGTCCAACCGTATTTTGTCTCCTTTGCATAGCCTACTCTCGGTGCACCATTGTCACTAAAATAGATCATGCCTTTTTGCCCTCTTTTAAAAGCAGTGATTAATGGATATCCACTTAAATCTGTTTGTTGAGTTACATAATCTTCGTTTTGATGGGATACCACCTTGCCTTTCTCATCCACTAAGAAGGCAAACCCTGTCTGCCCTTGTTTCCATGTGGCCACCAGTTTTGACAGATCCTCAATGGTTGCAGCCATGGCCATGACACCGACGGTCGTATCGCCTCTCTTGATGGGCACGGCCATGATCAGGGCAGGCTTTTTTGAGGTTTTCCCAATCGTCGTCTGCCAAGCGATATCTTTTCCTCCCATAATCGCCCTGTAATAGTCCCTATCAGAGTAATCTAAGAGGGGCTTGTCGTCTTGCCGGGCGATGTTCATGCCATCGGGTCCTACGGTAAAAACAAGATACATCCAGGGATATTCCTTGCCGACTGCTTTCAGGAATGGCTCTTGCCTTTCCCTTATCATGGAAATAATATCCGGCATCGAGGCCAAGGCTTTCAGCACCCGCACATTCTTATCGATCCATTCGTCGACATTGCTCACTATATCTAAACTCGTTAGGCCCATCAGTCTCTCTGTGTCATTTCGTAAACGATCGTTGGTTTGTTTCATCGTGATTCCAGCAAAAATAAGGAGCGGCACTAAACTGACGATAAGCATCAGGGTAACCACTTTTGCCGTCAATCCGAATTTGACTTTTGGGGCTAAAGTTGATTCTAAGACCACCTTCTCCTTAGTCACTTTCTCCCTTTCAGAGGATAAGACGGGTCTCTTAACAACGGCGATATTTGTTTTTGATTTGGAAAAAACCATGGCTAAACCTCCTCATTCGAGATTTTTTTGAATAAATTCAGTTTAAAAATCGCCCTCTTTTCCTCCCTGAAAATCTTGCGGGCGAGAAGCTCAATGAGATCTTGCACCTGATGTTTTGGAAAACTGGATCGGTCATAGCCCAAACTCGCCAACGCGTCCTCAATTAATACTTCAGCCATCGGACCGGTAGCCAAGGACAATTGATCCATAAGATACACAAAAAAGTCGCCTTTCACGGACGGGATGGGTTCCTCGACCAGCCCTATGATATTATGCTTTAACAGTCTTGAAATAATCTCCTTTATTTCCCCCAATTCCATCCCTATGTTTCGGGCAATCGTTCCAACGTTCCTCTTTCCATCCAACTCGGTTATGATGCGCAACATCTGTTTGTCAAGGGTAACTTCGCCTGGTTCATTTCTGACCACTAGTTTGAAGACCCGAGGAGAGATATCTCCTGTAAAGACGTCCAATGCATATCCCCTGTTGACTTCTTCGGTTTTATATAAAATACTTTATGTTGAACGACGTTATGTGTTAAAAAGTTAACTGAAGAATACGATTTGTTCCCGATTTACCTTGGTTTAGCTCATCTTTACCACTGCAATTCCTATGCCACTCAGTAAGATAACTCTAATACATTAAAATGATAGATTAATTTATTATTTGGATTTTTCAGTGAATATCTTCGGTTACCAAAATTGTCACTTATTTTTCGTTGCTAAAAGTTTGCACTTTCCAATAACTTTTTCATTGGGGGAAAGGCATCGTATGAGCTTTTTGCAAAAATCAATAGTCCCTCTTGATTAGACATGACATTTCAACAAATTGTTCCGAGGGTATAGCCATGCCGTTCGTTGCCATTCGTGACCTTCAGATGTATTACGAGATTCGCGGCACAGGGCCGCGCTTACTGACCATCAGCGGAACAGGGGGCGACTTACGCCAAGCACCCAACATCTTTGAGATGCCCATTGCCCAGCATTTCGAGATCCTTGCCTATGATCAACGTGGTCTGGGTCAAACTTCGCGCCCGGATACATCTTATACCATGGCTGACTATGCCGCCGATGCCAACGCGCTGCTCGACGCCGTCGCGTGGGATCGTTGCTTGGTTATGGGCATCTCTTTCGGGGGGATGGTCGCTCAGGAATTCGCCCTGCGCTATTCGGACCGGGTAGAACGCCTGGTCCTGGCGTGCACCAGCAGTGGCGGCGCGGGCGGGGCTTCCTACCCCTTACACGAGCTCGCTCACCTCCCGGTCGAGGATTATGTGCACCGTGTCCTTGAACTGAGTGACACACGCCAGGACGCAGCCTGGCAGGCCGCCAACCCCGCCCGATTCCAGGCTTTGTTTGACTTGACCCTGGCAGCTCTTCGGGTGGGCATAGATGAACCCGGGCGTTCCGTCGGTGCCCGCCGGCAGTTGGAGGCGCGCGCTCGTCACAATACATACGACCGGCTCCCTGCCCTGCGGATGCCCGTGTACCTCTGCGGGGGCCGGTACGACGGGATTGCGACGCCCGCCAATCTCGAGGCGATGCAGAAGCAGATTCCAGAGGCACGGCTGGAACTGTTTGAAGGGGGACACCTGTTTCTCATCCAAGACCCCAGAGCCTTCGATCGAATTGTCTCGTTTCTGCGAGGGGAAGCCGGGGATTGAGCCGTGTTCGACTTCGTCAAGGGAACCATTAAATTTATTCGAGGAGGCAAGTATCCTTTTTGCCACTCGGTGCTCATCGATGACCGAGACCGAGCAATCATTGATGCCTCCAGTGACAGGGACAAGCTACAGCAATTCAAGGATCAACGAATCGTAAACTATCTGATCACCTCGCACGCCCACGAGGACCATCTCGTTTTTAACTATCTTTTTCCCGAGTCCCGATTTTGCGTTCATCCCCTTGATGCTCCTCAATTTGAAAACGTCGATTCCCTGATCGACTCTTACGGGGAGATGGTTGAAGAGGATCGGGAAAAGTGGCGAACTTTTTTGGAGAATGCCTGTCACTATATGCCACGCCGGGCCGATCTGCTCTTACAGGATGGGATGGTGATGGACTTCGGGGAGGTGAGAATGAAGGTGATCCACGCGCCAGGCCACACCCGGGGGCACTGCGCTTTTTATTTCATCGATCAAAGGATTGTGTTTACCGCCGACCTGGATCTGACCAAGGCCGGCCCTTACTACGGGGATCGCACGTCGGACATCGATGAAACCATCCGCTCCCTCCAACTTCTAAAAACGTTTGACGCGGAAACCTACCTGACCGCTCATGGAAAAGGAATTTTGGAAGGCGACCCGGAATATATCAACCGCTACTTGGAAGTCATCTTCCTAAGGGAAGAAAAACTGATCGATCTCCTCACCAAGGGTGCGAAGACCCTTGATCAAATTGTTCAGGAAGGGATCATTTACAGGAACAAATCCCCCATAGGGCCTTGGGATCTGACACTTTCTGAAAGAGCGATGATCTTGAAGCATTTGTCTCGTTTAGTAAGCATGAATCGGGTGGTGCAGGAAGGAGATTTTTATGTCCTTCGAAACTGATTGGCAACTTGTCGTGATCAGGCCAATAGCGGCTTCAAACCTTAAAGCCGCGTAATGCCCTGCCCCCCGACTCGATCAAAAGAGAAGACTCTTGCCCGTCAGGACTCCCCGTCCGCTGACAATGCGGTTGATCTGGTTCGTCCCCTCGAAGATCTGGGTCAATTTGGCATCCCGCATCAGCTTTTCCACGACGGCGCCTTTCATGTAGCCCGTTCCAGCTAATATCAAGACCCTGTCAACAAAAAACCTTTTGCCATCGCTTTGGACAATTGGGTAGATTCCAATTACAATTTGAGCTATTCCTCAAAGTCTCTTGCCTCTTAAGGGTCGTCCGTAAGATGCGTCGTTATCTCATTTTTGTTTCTGCCGGGTTGGGCCTTCTGATGTATTCCATTGACGGCACAGCAGTGGCAGTGGCCTTTCCCAATTTTATAAAGGACTTCGACACCAATGTCCTCTGGGCAGCATGGACGATTTCAATCTATCTGGTTGCCGTGACGAGTGTGATGCCGTTGATGGGTAACCTGAGCGATAGCTATGGCCGCAAAAAGGTCTTTTTGATCTCTCTTATTCTTTTTACTTCCAGCTCCCTTGCCTGTGGTCTCGCCCCCAATATTTACAGCTTGGTGGCCTTCAGGTTCCTTCAGGGGGTCGGAGGCGCAAGCTTTCTCCCAACCGCAGCAGGCATCGTGAGCGATCAATTTCCTGAAAGCCGCGAGAGGGCCATTGGCCTCTTTACAAGTATCTTTCCCATAGGGGGTATTATCGGCCCCAACTTAGGCGGCTGGATCGTGAGTCGGTATTCCTGGCGTTATATTTTCTACATTAATTTGCCAATCGGCATCGGTCTGGTGCTTCTGATTGTGAGTTTGCTTAAAGATTCGAAGATCCTTGCCCGGCCGCAGATCGATTTTGTAGGAGCCTCTTTTTTCTTTGGAGCAATACTCTTCCTCATGCTCGGTTTAAACCTCGTTGCTGAGGCATTCGTTCTCTCATCCCTTCTTCTCGCCATCCTCTTTTGGATCGTCAGTTCTTGCTTCCTGTATCTTTTTTTTCGTCAAGAGAAGAAGCACCCCAACCCCGTTCTGGACATGGCTTTATTGAGATCGAAGCCTTTTCTGGCAGCAAACCTATACAACATGATGATCGGCGTTGGAGTCTTCGGAATCTTTCCCTTTATCCCACTCTACGCCACCTCGGTACATAAGTTGTCCACCCTGGTAAGCGGTATGATACTGACCCCTCGTTCTATCGGAGTTATTTCTGCCTCGGCGGTCACCAGCTTCTTACTCAGGCGGTGGGGGTACCGATGGCCCATGGTGTTGGGTTTGACCATCATCTCCTTTTCAACAATCCTTCTGGGTGGTCAAAGGTTTCCGTTGCTGAACATGCCGGGTACTCATTTAGGAGTGGCTGAAATTCTGGCCCTCCTGATGCTGTTTACCGGAATTGGTATCGGCATTGCTCTCCCCGCCTCAAATAACGCATGTATCGAGCTGATGCCTGAAAAGGTGGCCACGATTACAGGGCTACGAGGAATGTTCAGATATGTCGGGGGAGCCTTCGGAATTTCGTTGATTACAATCATCCTCCATTCGGGTTCCTCCCCTGTCGGTGGTTTTAGAGCCACTTTCGTCTCATTCGGTCTAGGACTCTTATTTACGATCCCTCTTGTCTTTCTTATGCCTACAGGAAAAAAAGGATGGGGAGCAAGGGAAAGTGGTCTGCGACAAGGCTAAAGCGTGATCGATTCTCCGCCTGTTAATAACCTAAGATTGTCGATTTTAAGTCTTCCCAGTTCTAAGTGGATCGCCCTCAAGTACTGGGGCTTTGCATGTGTTACGTAAATTCTTTCCGGCATATATTTCATCTTTGATAGCTCCATTCTTAATAGCCCTGGAGTCAAGTGTCCTGTTCTTATGGCCTCTCCTGCCATTTTATTCGGAAAAGTAACGTCAAAGATAAGACAATCTATCTTCCCCGCGATCTCCTTCCAAGTCTTATCAGTGGGCCCTGTGTCGCCACTGTAAAAGAGCCGCCTCTTTTTTGGGCTCTCGACGAGATATCCCACCGCAGGAACGGCGTGATTAACCTTAAGAGGTATGATGCGATAACCCTCAATTCTGACGGGTTCACCGGGCTTCAGTTTGTTCAACCTCAAGATGCTACCAAAGCCACGAGGAATTCTGGTGAAATCTGGCCAAACGACATCGTTCAAGAGACTCTCTTTGATTGCTTTGATCACAGGGAATATGCTGAAGATATCAACCCTCCCCTGTTTATTTCCAATGAGGATATTATCCGCGAGAAAAGGGATTCCTTTTATATGGTCTAAATGCGCATGGGTTACGAAAATACTTTTGATCTTCAGCTGATCTTTCTCGCCGAGGACATCCGTTATACTTCCAGCGTCGAATAAGATTGTGCCATCCAATAAGAAACTGGAAAAATGATGTTTAGGAAACTCTGCGCCTGAACAGCCGAGTACCTTAATTTTCATGTAAACGCTCCCCTCTACGCGGCGACTTTAGGAACATTTTGAAAGTTGGTTAAACGAAAGCGAGTCATTTCTGATTCCTGTTGACTTTCCCTTAGAAAATCGGTAGCTTGTTAACAGTACTTGACGATATGTAAGATAATTTCCTTCCTATCATAAACCAAAAGGCAAGGCAATCTCAACCTTTTGGAGCCAGAAATGAAAAGGGAAATCCAAAAGGTACTAATATAAAGCCTCCGAGGGGTTTTTACATCCCTAGGGGCCCATAAACAATTCTAAAACCAAAATCTTATAAAAAGTCTATTCTATCCTTCCGTTTACAAAACTTTAAGGGAGGATACTATGACTACACAAGAAGTAAGGCGTAAGCTTACTGCCATTCTCAGTGCGGATGTGAAGGGATATAGCCGTCTCATGGGTGAAGATGAAAAGGGGACCGTCCGCATCCTGAATGCGTACAGAGAACTGATGGCAAACCTCATCCAACAACATCATGGTCGGGTGGTGGATACAACAGGGGATAATCTAATGGCTGAGTTTGGCAGTGTAGTGGATGCAGTGGAGTGTGCGGTCGAGATTCAGAAAGAACTCAAAACTCGCAATGCAGAGTTGCCCGAGAACCGCAGAATGGAGTTTAGAATTGGTGTCAACCTTGGGGATGTAATAGAGGATGGAGAGCGGATTCTGGGGGATGGGGTCAATATCGCTGCAAGATTGGAGAGCCTGTCCGAAGCAGGAGGCATTTGCATATCTGGAACCTCCTTTGATCATGTCAAGAACAAGCTGAACCTTGGATATAAGTATCTTGGTGAACAAACAGTTAAGAATATCGCAGAGCCCATACGAGTCTATCGAGTCCTGATGGAGCCTGAAGCAGCAGGTAAGGTAATCGGCGAGAAAAAGGTTAAACCGAGGCAATGGCAGAGGACTGCCACAGGTTTGGTGGTCGCTGTGATTGTGATAATTGTTGCTGTTGTAATATGGAAACTATACACTCCTTCTGCTCCTCAACCAGAAGTTACTCCAAAGGAGAAAATCGCAGTTTCCCAACCTGAAAAGCCCTCAACATCCGTTCCACCCTCAGCAGAACCTACACCTAAAGAAAAGGTAGTGCCCACATCACCTGAAAAAGTCTCAAAACCTGCTCCTCCTCCAGCCCCCAAGATGGAAGTTGCCTCAAAAGACAAGATGGCTTTCCCTCTGCCTGATAAGCCCTCAATTGCTGTGCTTCCATTCATTAACCTTAGCGGTGATCCTCAGCAGGAGTTCTTTGTAGATGGAATGACCGAGGAGATACTCACTGCGCTCTCTAAGGGCCCAAACCTGTTTGTGATTGCCCGTGACTCCACCTTCACTTATAAGGGCAAGGCTGTGAAGGTTAAGCAGGTGAGCGAGGAGCTTGGGGTTCGGTATGTGCTGGAGGGGAGTATTCAGAGGTCCGGTAACCGCATCCGGATTAATGCCCAATTGATTGATGCGCTCAAGGGGCATCACCTTTGGGCCGAGCGGTATGACCGCGACGTGAAAGATATCTTTGCCATACAGGATGAGATTACAATGAAAATCATCACCGCATTGCAGGTGAAGCTAACATCAGGTGAGATGATTCATGTATTGGCAAAAGGGGCAAAGAATATCGATGCTTTCACCAAGTATCTGCAGGCTGTTGATCTTTGGACTCGGCTGACAAAAGAGACGAATGCACAAGCGAAGAAGCTCCTTGAGGAAGCTATTGCCTTGGACCCAGAATATCCAGGACCATATATTGGTCTGGCCAAGACTAACGCTATGGATGTGTTCTTAGGCACAACTCAGTCCCCTGCCCAGTCGATGGCTAAGGCCTTTGAATTCGCCCAGAAAGCGATTTCTTTGGATAAGACTAATGAGGCCGCCTACAGTGTTTTGAGTTGGCTCTATGCGACAAAAAGACAATACGAGAAGGCTATTACCGAATCTGAGCGGGCGGTTTCTCTCAATCCGAATTCGGCTGAGAGTTATATGAGGTTAGGCTTGGTCCTTGCCTATGCGGGTAGGGCAGAAGAAGGAATTCCATATATGCAGAATGCGCTGCGTCTGAACCCCTTCCCTTCACCCAATTACTTCTCAAACTTGGCTATCATTTATTGTGAATCAGGACATTATGAGAAAGCGATCGAGGCGGCTAAGAGAGCACTCCAATCCGAACCTAACAGCCCTTTTCCTAACGTGACCCTGGCCATCTCATATATTCGATTAGGGCGGGAGGAGGAGGCCCGGGCTGCAGCGGCGGAGATCCTCAGGATAAATCCCAAATGGTCCCTGGACCGTTATGTCAAGATCGCTCCGTACACACAATCACAAATAGAGCGAAACATCGAGGATCTCCGCAAGGCAGGGCTGAAGTAAATAGCATAGCGCATAGTGCAAAGCCGCATGGCGCGAGCATAAAGAGAGGTACATGGCCACCCAAGAAGTTAAACGAAAACTTACTGCCATTCTCAGTGCGGATGTGAAGGGGTACAGCCGTCTCATGAGTGAAGATGAGAAAGGGACAATCCGCACCCTGAATGTTTACAAGGAGGTAATGGCTGGACTGATTCAGCAACATCATGGTCGGGTGGTAGATTCCCCAGGGGACAATGTGCTGGCTGAATTTGGCAGCGTGGTCGATGCGGTTCAATGTGCTGTCGAGATTCAGAAAGAACTGAAAACCCGAAATGCCGAATTACCCGAGAACCGCAGGATGGAATTTCGGATCGGGATCAACCTTGGGGATGTGATTGAAGAGCAGGGGCGGATCTACGGGGATGGGGTCAATATCGCAGCTCGGTTAGAGAGCCTGTCCCAACCTGGAGGTATTTGCATCGCTGGCACGGCCTACGATCAGGTGAAGAACAAGCTCACCTTGGGATACGCATATCATGGGAAACAAACCGTAAAGAACGTCAGCGAGCCAATTCGGGTCTACCGGGTCCTATTGGATCCAAAAGCTTTATCGACGACGAGTAGATGGAAAAGAACTGGACTTAATTATTGGGATCGGGTTCACCCGGTTTTTAAAATTCTCATAGGTTTAGTTGCCGCGGCCAACGTTGTTTGGCAGTTCTACCCGCACCTGCGTCCTTCTCGATCGCCGGTTCAGGAAGTCTCCAAAGAAAAAATGGCTCTCTCCTTGCCAGATAAGCCATCCATTGCCGTGCTGCCATTCGTCAACATGAGCGGGGACCCAAAGCAGGAGTTTTTTAGCGATGGGATCACTGAGGATATCATCACAGCCCTTTCCAAGGTGCCCATGCTGTTCGTCATTGCCCGTAATTCGACATTCACCTACAAGGGAAAGCCAGTGAATGTCAAGCAGATAAGTGAAGAATTGGGTGTTCAATACGTAATGGAGGGAAGCGTTCAGAGGTCTGCTAACCGGGTTCGGATCACAGCCCAGTTGATCGATGCCCTTTCAGGGCACCACATTTGGGCCGAGCGCTATGATCGTGATCTGAAAGACATCTTTGCTCTACAGGATGAGGTCACACGTAACATACTTACGGCTATGCAAGTGAAGATTACAGAGGGGGAGCAGGCCCTGCATCGCGACAAAGGGATACGAAATCTTAATTGCTATTTGAAGCTGTTGGAAGGGCAGAATTACTTGAATCGCTTCGATATCGAGGGCAACAACCTGGCCCGGCGGATGGGAAAGGAAGCTCTTGTTATGTGTCCGGAGTCTTCATCAGCTTATCACCTCCTGGCTACTACCCATATGATGGATTACTGGTATGGATCTGGCAAGTCCCCTCAGGAGTCTATTGAGAAAGCGATTGAACTGGCCCAAAGGGCTATTGCACTGGATGATGCCCATGCTAGCCCCCATGGTTTGTTAAGCTTACTCTATTCCATAAAGAGGGAGTACGAGAAGGCGCTTGCTGAGGGAGAACGGGCTGTGGCTCTTGATCCTAACGGGGCGGATGTTTATGCCTGGTATGCCACTAGTCTGACGTTTGCAGGGAGGCCGGAAGACGCCATTCCATTGTTCCAAAAAGCAATCCGACTCAACCCTTTTGGTCCCACCTGGTACTTTTTTAATCTGGGGAATGCCTTCGAGAATATAGGGCAGTTTGAGGAAGCGGTTCTGGCACACAAGAAGGCACTTCAGCGGTCTCCTGATAATTTACTTGCTCATGTTCTCTTGGCCGCTACATACAGCAGGATGGGCCGTGAGAAGGAGGCCCGTGTTGAAGCTGCAGAAGTTCTCAGGATAAATCCAAAGTTCTCTCTGGATTACTTTGCAAAGACCCTTCCATACAGGGATCAAAAAATGATAAATAACTTTATTGGCGCATTGCGCAAAGTGGGGCTGAAGTGAGAGTGGGGATAGTTTCAAATAGGTGTTTTGGCCGGTAAGAATTTGGAAAAATGCTAACCTTCGATGCTTATTGACCTTTTTATTCCAAAGGTGTAGCTTTTAATCAGAACGGAAGGCCTTAGGTTAAACTTCCAACCAACCTCAACCCTTAATAATTGTGCGGGTCTCTTTCAAGGAAGAGGCCAAATATGAAATGCCCCAAATGCCAGACTGAAAATCCGGAGACACGGAAGTTCTGTAAGGAATGTGGAGCAAAACTCATATTGCTCTGTCCTCATTGTCATTTTGAAAACCTTCCAATAGATAAATTCTGCGGTGAGTGTGGCGCTGCTCTTGAGAAGCCTAAAGAAGCTCCCCCTATTAACTATTTGGAGCCAAAGTCCTACACCCCCAAGTTTTTGGCCGATAAAATCCTCACCACACGGGGTTCTATCGAAGGCGAGAGAAAACTTGTGACGGTGCTCTTTGCGGATGTGGCTAATTACACCTCCATGTCTGAGAAGCTCGATCCAGAGGAGGTCCATCAAATCATGGATGGCTCTTTCAGGATATTAATGGATGAGATTCACAAATATGAAGGGACCATCAATCAGTTTACTGGTGACGGGGTGATGGCTATTTTCGGTGCACCCATTGCTCATGAGGACCATGGTCAGCGGGCCTGCTATGCCGCTCTATCTATCCAGAAGGCCATGGTGGAGTATGGGGAGAAAGTAAAAAGCCAGTCCGGGTTTGATTTTAGGATGCGGATTGGGCTTAACTCTGGCCTGGCAGTTGTGGGCTCTATCGGAGATGATCTGCGGGTGGATTACACAGCGATTGGCGATACGACCAACCTTGCGGCCCGTGTGGAGCATGCTGCAAAACCTGGAGAAATCTGGATGAGCCAAGAAACATGCAATATCATCCGTGGTTTTTTTAGGGAAGAATCGGCAGGGGAGATACTTTTGAAAGGCAAGGCCCAGCCGCAACATCTCTATCGACTGATCTCTGACCTGCCCGATATGCGGACACGATTTGCCGTAGGTCTGTCTCGGGGGATGACCGATCTCGTCGGCCGTCGACCTGAAATGGAAGTACTTCAATCGGCTTATGAGAGGGTAAAAGGTGGTGAGGCTAAAGTAGTGGGTGTGGTTGGCGAGCCGGGGGTGGGCAAGAGCCGGCTGGTCTATGAGTTTCAAAAGGTTTTAGGGGTCGAGGGGACCTTTCTCACCGGTTTCTGCGTGCCTTACGGTCGAAACATCAACTTTCTACCGGTGATCGATGTGGTCAAGGCGTGCTTTGGTATCGTAGAAGGGATGAGTGAAGAGGAAGTAGGGAATCGAATCATGGAGAGGGCTAAAAATGACCTTGTTCCAATGATCCCTTTTTACGGGAATCTTCTATCCCTTAAGGTGGATGATCCGAGATTCAACGTCCTTGATCCCGAAGGCCGCAAGTTTGGGACCTTCGAGGCTGTGAAGAACCTTCTTCTTGCCATAAGTAAGGAAAAGCCATTAATTATTTTCCTGGAGGACGTCCATTGGATGGACAAAATATCGGAAGAATTTTTTACTTTTTTTTCTCACTGCATGCATGGCCACAAGATCCTGATGATCTCAGCCTACCGTCCCGAGGGTGCTCCGCCCTGGACCCAGGGCGCCCATTATCAGCGGCTGGGGTTAGAGACCCTCAGTTTTGATGCTTCCGTTCGGCTGGTGAGGAACATTCTGGGTGGGCTGCCTCTGGACCCTGTGCTTGAGAAAAAGATCGTGGAGAAGGCTGGGGGGAATCCTTTTTTCGTTGAGGAGATCGTGCGGGACCTTCTCGATCGAGGGGATCTGGTGAAGTCGGGGGACCGGTACATCTGTAACCGTCCCATCACTCAATTGGAGATCCCGAACACGATCCAGGGTGTGTTGGCTGCTCGCATGGACCGTTTGAGTGAGGACCTCAAACAGACCCTGCAGGTGGCGAGTGTCATTGGGAAGGATTTCGCCTTTCGTCTTCTCAAGAGCATTATGGAGTTAGGAGAGGAGCTGCGGGTGCGCCTGACGAGCCTGGTGGGGCTGGAGATCCTGTATGAAAAAGCGCTTTACCCGGAGCTGGAGTACATCTTCAAGAATGTTCTCACCCAGGAGGTGGCTTACGAGAGTTTGCTCAAGCAAAGGCGTCGGGAGATCCACGGGCGTATTGCCCGGGCTGTCGAAGAATTGTATGCGGAGCGTCTTCCCGAACACTACGAATTGCTTGCGCATCATTACGGGAAAAGTGGTGAGGCGGAGAAGGCCGTTGAGTATCTCATGTTAGCAGCGGAAAAATCGAATCAAAATAAAGCCGCTCAGGCGGCGTTCGAGTTTTTTAGGGAAGCACTGAGAGTGGTAGAAGGCGCCCGTATCTCACTAGATCAGGATAAAGAGAGAAGAATTCATCAAGGGCTGGCTTCGGCCTGTGTTGACATTGGTGATATTAATACAGCGCTGGAGAATTATAGAAAGGCCATGGAGGTCTGCCAAAAACACGGTGTGATCGCAGATGAAATGGAGATTTTGGTGGAGATTGGATGGGCAAGGTGGTTTACGCCAATGGAGCGTGGAGAAGCAATCAAATCTTATGAAGAGGGAATCGCAAGAGCCAGAGAGGTGGGTGATAAAGGGGCCGAGAGTCAAATATTATCGACCAAGGGGTTCTATTTGGCTATCCTGGGCCACCGATATGAAGGACACAATATGGCAGTCGAAGCTGAGTCAATGGCCCTTCAGACGGGGAATCCACAAGCAGTCGCCGGTACTCGTGGAATACGTGCGGTATCGGAGAGATGGCTTGGCAGACCCGGCAAAACAGTTGAATTAACAGAAGGACTGACGGATGCGCTCAA
>JAPVTA010000219.1:0-3706 GCA_047519465.1 Thermodesulfobacteriota bacterium
ACCAGAAATCTTCCATTATTGTTTCTGCTTTGACCGAAGATAGAAAGCAGCGTAGTTATCAATTCTCACATCTCTACCGAATTGACTATTCTCTTGCCAAGAAATTACTGCAACGGTACTGCAATGGCTCAGATGAAATCAAGAAAAATACTCAAGACTATTGAAGTCGCAGATTATTTTAAATTTAAAAGCGGGTGGTTTTTGCCACCCGCTGAAAAGAGTTTGGAAAATCTCCTAACCTCTTGAATTTGCCGGCTCCCCGGGCAGGAATCGGCCACTGCGGTTTATACTATAAGAGTCAGAGGTGAGACAGTCAAAAAATTGGCAGTGGTTGGACTTTTAGGCTGAAATGGACCTCAAGAGCCTAAGATTAGCAAGCGCCTTTTTGTACCGGAAGGTCGACATCTATGCTTTTTTTAAATAGTTATCCTCTCGGAAACGTTCCAGGGAATTTTGGCATTCAAGTTGCATCCCACAACTTTTAAGCCAAAGGTACGCATGTATATATTATTTATTTTTTATACACAAAGCACGTCCTTTTCGGTAAATTATCTTTTTGAAAGGCTGAATTAAAAACATTTCACAGATGAACCGCTTAATTAGTTGCACTCATAAAGACGAACGAAGGCTTTGCCCCATAAGCAAAATTCCATGTCCAGGTGAGTGTATATACTCCGATATCCTGGAAAACATCAACGTAGGAATATTGGTTTTTGACATCCATAATGAGTCAGTTGTCTTTCAGAATAAGGCTGCTATTGATCTTTTAGAAGGTATAACGCCTAGGGATTACAATGCATTGAGCTCGGTGTTGGGCGGAGTAAGAGAGTGCTTCGTCTCCAGGAGTCGTCCCCTACCCATGGCCTTAGCTTACGGAAAAAAGCTTCTTGGTTATACTATTTACAATATTGTAGAAGGATTCTACTGGGTATTTGTTCTTGATATCACCGAGCGCAAACAGGTTGAAACAGAACGAGCTTTGCTTGCGGCAGCCGTTGAATCCGCTCATGAGGCCATAATAATAACCAACGCCGATGGCTTTATTAGCTACATCAACCCCGCGGTCGAGCGGACGTATGCCCGGGGCAAAGAGAAAATCCTTGGGCAACACATTGGCGTCCTTGTGAGAAGAAGCGGTTACAAATGGAAGGACTTACTAAAACTATTGGTTAGACTTCGAAGAAGTGATGTATGCGATGAGCGCATAACCACGAAAAAACAAGATGGTTCGATTTGTGTATTGGATATCACCGTCTTCCCTGTAAGGAATGCCTCTGGAGAGATTATGAACTATGTGGTGTTTCAGAGGGATGTGACAGAAAGAGTCAGGCTGGAGTCTATTGCTGAAGCCGTAAACACCATGAATAACATTGGTTATACTTTCTCAGGGATCAGACATGAAATTGGAAATCCTGTCAATTCCATAAAGACGACTTTGAGTGTACTTAAGGCAAATCTGGACAAATTCTCAGGTGAGACCGTTAAGGTCTACATCGACCGAACTTTGACCGAGATAGCAAGAGTGGAGTATCTCCTAAAGGTCTTGAAAAATTTTAACATGTTCGAAAGCCTCAGACTTGAGGATGTGGACATCGAATCCTTTATCAGTATGTTTCTGTCGCTGGTGATGGACGATTTTGTGAAGAAAGGCATAGATATCAAGTGCATTATTCATCCTGAAGTAAGCTTGGTGCGTGCGGACCCAAGGGCACTCCAGCAAGTCTTGTTAAACCTGCTGAGCAATGCTTCTGATGCTTTAGCAGAAATGGAGTCTCCCAAAATTGTAATCCAAGCATATAAGGTACAACGGCAAATAAAAATAAGCATCATGGATTGCGGCTGCGGAATTTCTGAGGAGGAAATGAACCACATCTTCAAACCTTTTTACACCACCAAAACGAGCGGTACTGGCCTCGGCCTGGTGCTCGCCAAGAAGATGCTTGCTAAGATGAATGGCCTTATAGAGGTTACAAGCCACAAAAACGCAGGAACCATCATAGATATAACTCTCCCGGAGGCGCAAAAATGGGCATAACGAAGGTTCCAAAAACTCTCCTAATCATCGACGATGACCAAATACTCTGCAGCTCCATAAGGGACCACTTTTGCAGCAACGGGACAGAAGTCCTTATGGCGCATACCGGCGCAGAGGGTTTGGCCATCTGCGCCCAAAGACAAGTAGACGTGGTTCTTTTAGACCAGATTCTCCCGGATGGGAAAGGGAATTCCCTTTGTCCTCATATTCTGAAACATAACGAGATGACAAAGATCATTTTTATCACCGCTTACCCGAGCTATGAAAACGCGGTCGAAGCTATCAAGGCCGGTGCTCATAATTATCTTTCAAAACCCTTCGAACTCGAAGAGTTGAGTCTGGCTGTGGAGCATGCCTTCAGAGACCTACGACTGGAGAGGGTTGAAGAACTTCAAAACTACAGGGACGAGAAAGAGAGCGGCGAGACGCTGCTGGTTGGAGAAGGCCTTGTCGAAATCCAGAGGCTGGTAACGCTTGCTGCGGCCTCGGTAGAAGCACCGGTCCTTATCACTGGAGAGACGGGGACCGGGAAGAATATGGTAGCCAAGTCTATTCACTACAACAGTCGTGTCCGGCGAAACGCATTTGTCAGTATAAATTGTGCGGCCCTGCCCGAAAGCCTTATCGAGGCTGAACTCTTCGGTTATGAAAAAGGAGCCTTTACAGGTGCAACAGCCGCCAAAAAGGGCATCTTTGAAATGGCAGAGGGCGGAACACTTTTTCTTGACGAGATAACTGAAATGCCCTTACATCTGCAATCAAAACTGCTCAGCGTCTTGGATGATAAAAAGATAAAGAGGCTGGGAGGCGAACTTACCAGACCTGTCAATGTGCGTGTCATAGCCGCTACGAACACGAATATAGAAAGCGCCGTGGCAAGCGGGGCCTTCCGCAAGGACATCTATTACCGTTTATCCGTTATCAGGATACACATCCCACCTCTGAGGGAGAGACGTCAAGACATCCCGGCACTCTGCGACTATTTATTGAGGAAGATAGCAGGGGCCTCCACAATCAAACTCTCTGAAGACGAGGTGTCTCGGCTTATGGAATACGATTGGCCGGGGAATGTGAGGGAACTAAAAAACATCTTGGAGCGAGCCTTGATCCTCCAGAAGGGATCTCCCCTGGTGCCCTCTAGACTTCTCTGCAAAGCTGAGGTCCAGGCATCTTCTGCGCCGTTGTCAGCAAACCTGCTCATCCTTAAGGAAGTGGAAAAAAACCACATCGAATACGCCCTGCGGAGTCTTTCCTATAACTACAGCAGGACGGCCAAGGCCCTTGGGATATCCCTTTCTACTCTAAAAAGGAATGCAAAACGTTATGGTTTGACCCCTCAAAACCCAACCTTTCTGAAAACCATTGACCCCTTCAAATTAGGCTACAACTCAAAATGACCTATCCAAAAAGATTCATTTGGTATTAATCTCAACCAGCCATGTTCTCCCTAACTAATTGATTTGAAAATGAGATTTTAAACTTGCCCGAGACGGCATTCCTTTTGCATTACAATGAGTCCTATGAAAAAAGTATTGATAGTAGATGATGAAAAGACGTTTCTTCTCAGTCTCACAGAAGGGTTAAGCCTTTATGGAACGGAGTTTAGTGTGCTGACCGCAGAAAATGGTAAGAAGGCTGTTGCAGTGCTTAAAGCCAACCCCATAGACCTCG
>JAPVTA010000220.1:0-6832 GCA_047519465.1 Thermodesulfobacteriota bacterium
AGTGCGCAATCACGAATTGCGGACAATGCCTCTTGGACGGCTGGACTATTTACGACCACTCCTGAAACGCCTGACATTATTTTTTATACTCCTGCGATGTTTCTCCTAAAAACCTGAGCTTTAAGTTCCTCAAAGGCCATTTTCGAGTTCCAAATGGATCAGTGATCAGCCTTTTGGCTGTATAATATTGTTTTAAACGATATTATACCACAGCAATATAATAATCGAGAAAATTAACCACCCTTGGGATCAGGGTTATCAGTTGTGAAATCTAACAGCAGACTCCGGAGGGGGGCCATGCTAAGACGTCATACCAGCCCACATGCTGCCTGCCAAATTGTTCATTAATAAGTCGATTACTCCCTCTCCCCTGGCGGGAGAGCCTGCCTACCGGTAGGCAGGGGCAGGGTGAGGGGGGAACACACCATCTAAATAATGGATCGGCTTCTGGGTGGTCACCCGATTATGGTTGTCGCCACGCTGATAAGGAGACAGTAGGAGCGTCGAGGCTATTGAGGATTAAGTATCCGGGATAAGGAGATAGGGGAGATCCTGAGCAAGATAGAGAAGGAGGGCCTGTTGAATGTTGCGCCCTGACCCTCAAAGATGAGACCCTTATAGATGATTACTGCTGAAAGGCAGTATGTTGGAACAAAAGTGGACAAACACACTTTCAGGAAGTAATGGAGGATCTAAAAAGAGGGTATAATGCAATCGTAGTAGCGAATGAGTAGAAATTACCCAAGGATCTCGATTAACTTCTGAACTGATTCTTTGGTAAATGTGATGGCATCTTTACAGGCCTTCATTCTGCTACCCCATTCCCTTTGCTCTAGTAGGCCGAGTCCGGAGAGATCCAACTGGTTACAAAACCGCATAGCCTCATCGAGGTGAAAAGAAATCCGTTCCAATACAATTCTGTTTCTTTCTTTTTCAATTTCCATCGTTGCAGCCCCTTTGGGATCCAATCCCCGACCGTTTACGACATTCCTCTCGGACTTCTGCCCATGCGCAATTTATGTTAAAATGCACGCATTAAATGCGCATGATTCACCAAAAAAATCTCATTCCATATTAAGAAAGGAATGAGGGATTTTATTAACGGGTGATCTCTTTTCGCAGTAAGGTGGTGAGGTCTATAAATCGTTTCATCCTATCGAGCGGCTCATCTGAAAGCATCCCTCGCATAAAGACCTCAATCACTCCCGAAGCGCTTAACCCAACCCGTTCCACATTTTTCTTAAACTCTTTAATGACCCGTCCCTCAATGCTTAAATTGAATGGCTCTTTCATTTTCAACTCCTATCAAATCTAATAAACTTTGTCTACAAAAAAATCCTTTCCCTTTGCCATTCGTTACCTCCTTCTCTTGTACCAACAATCTCACCCTAATTCTTATCTATCCTTATTGTGATGAATGAGAGCCCATCAAAATCTATGCTGTCGCCTAAAATCTGTCTTGCCCAATTGATAACCGATTCCTCGGTTATCCTTGCAGGATTCATTCTCCTATCAGGAAGCGTTCCAATATGCTGATACCCTTCTACTGGGTCTCCCAAATAAAATTCGTGGATAACAATATTGTAATCCTCCACTCATTTCCCATTGACTCGCTATAAAACTTCCTACCTCTGTCTCCCTTCATAGAGCCCCGAATGCCTCTCATGCTCTTGCCAATTCTTCGTATAAGCTGAAGCCAATTTCCTATCCCTGATCACAAGCAGGCTCTCGGAGTTGTTCTCCTCGGCAGCCTTTGTGAAATTGAAGGACCCGGTAATCCCAGTTTCCCCCCCCTTTGCTAAGGGGGGATAAGGGGGATTAGAGCCCTTCCATTTTCTGATGGATTCCTCTCATATGTTCGGGAATGGGAACGCCATAGGGACAACGCTTCAAGCATTCCTCACAGAAGGAACAAGCGCCTGCATTTACCGGGAGGAGGCGGTATTGTTCCATAGCCCATTTCTTCATCCCGTAACGTTCATAGTACCCCTCAATGCGAAAGATATCCGGGATGGGCATCTTTTCGGGACAGGGAAGACAGTAGCCACAATTTCTGCAGAATCCTTTTCCTATTTCTCCCACCCAATCCATGAACACACGGATTTCTTCTGGAGTTAAGTCTCTGGGTTTCTCCCCAACTTTTATATTTTCTTCCAACTCTTTTAAACTGGTCATCCCAGGGATCGCGCAGGTGATGTGGGGATTGATGAGGATATATCTAAGGGAGATCTGAGCCGGTGACTCCCCTTTAAAATATTCGAGATTCCATTCCTTCAAAGGCTCACCCAATTTTCCCCCAGCCAGAGGTTTCATGGCGATCAATCCCACTCCTTTTTTGTGGGCTAATGGGATGATCTCTGGGGATAGCCGATCCTCATCGATAGCACTGTACGCAATCATGAGGACTGTAAATGCTCCCGAATCGATAACCTTCTCCATCATCGGAATGGATTGGTGGATGCTGATGCCAATCTGGGACACCTTACCCTGTCCCTTGGCCCTCCCCAGGGCTTCCAGGCCGCCTTTCTCAAAGATCTTCTCATATTCTGAGCCCCGGACATCGTGAAAGAGGACAAGATCAATCCAATCCGTTTTGAACCGCTGGAGGGATCGTTCCAGTTTTCTTATTACTCCTGGACCATCTCGTTCGTCTACCTTGGTCGACAGATAGAATTCCTTGCGCCTCCTGCTTAATGCTTTTCCAATCTTCTCCTCACTATCACCATAGCAATCAGCCGTATCGACAAAATTGATCCCGAGATCGATCGCTCGGTTAAGGAGGAGATCGCATTCTCTCTGACTCAGTTGAGGCAACTTGATCGCTCCAAAGCTGATGGTAGAAATCTCCCAGCCAGTCCTGCCGAGTTTTCGTTTTCTCATAGAATGCTCAAGGATGGAGGATGTACCTTAAACTGTATTCAATTTGGGGCAGGGTGTCAATGAGAATTGGAAGGGTTGTTGCCTCTAAATTCCGGCCTAAATATTGAGCCAAATTTGGCAATCGTGGCCCCTTAGAGTTTGGCTATAACACCTACAAGTCATTAGTCTCGGATAGTTCTGGGGGTCAATGATTACGAGTAGAAATGTGCATAAAAAAAGTTGGAAGGGGAAATTTTTTATAAAATTGTGGCAAGTTCTTTCTCATATTTCTCGACCCAACCATCCGCACCACATTCTTTTAAGATTTCTATGGCTTTGCCGAGATTCTCCTTGGCTTTCAATCTATCGTCTTTTCGTTTGAACAACTCTGCATAAAGGGCATAATCTTTTCCAAGGTGAAACATCATTCGGTTCCTTTGATCCGATTCTATAGCATTCTGAATCCAATGCTCGGCCTCAGATATGTGCTGATCATCAATATTGAGTAGAATCTCTCCGATATATCCTCGGATCCGACCTTCGGCTGCTCTTATCTTATTATTTTGTGAATGAACGCATAAAGATTCTAAATCCACATCCTTCTCTTTATTCATCACCTTTGATCTCGTTGAAGCCGCGTTTACAAATTTCACCCAGGAAGGAAATAATCGATTGCGCTCCAAAGCCAAAATCCCTTTTTCGCAATGTTCTTTAGATCTCTGGAAGTCTCCCATTTCAAAATAGGTCTCTCCAAGCTGATATTGTGCACATCCGACCCAGACAGCGAAATTGATCCTTTCACAAAATTCGAGCCCATTCAGCAGGTGTTTTTCAGCTTCTTCAAGCAAACCTTTCCCGTAGCAGGAAGCTCCGTGAATTACCCATGCCATTGCCTTTGAATAAATATCCCCGCTCTCTTCGGCAATATGAAGAGCCTCGCTAGAAGTCCTAAATGCCAGATCCATTTTTCCATGCCAATAAGAAAAGTAGGCTAGATTACTCTTCGTTGCTGCAATCCCCCAAGGAATATTTGCAGCCACATTAATATCATGAGCTCTTTGGAAATAATTTGCTGATCTTTCAAATTCACAGTTCCAGCCCAAGGCACCTCCAAGCCAGAAGCTTGTTAGAACCAGACTAACAACGTCTCCTACCTCTTCCGAGATTCTCAAGGCCTCCTCTAAAGCCTTAAATGTCTCCGGATAATTATCTTCCACAAACCAATAGTATGAGCCAAGAATGCTATATATCTGGCAAAGCCTCCTTTTATAATCACGTCTAATGGCTAATTCAATAATAGGGTCTATGGCTTCTTTGGCATCGGCAAGAAGGAACATTTGAGCGATGTAGAGCCCAAGAACCGTCCTGGCATCAATAATCTGTTTTTCAATATCTCCTGTCCGAGTTAACCGTTCAAGAGATATTACCCTTTTCTTTGCATGGACAATCGCATCATTAAATGAGGCTGCCTTTTCAGCTTTCTTCCCTGCCAATCTCGAATAGTCAGCACTTTTTGAATAATTCTCGCTCAAGAAATAGTGCTCGGCCAAAACTTCGTAATGCTCACTCAAATTATCTTTATAAAGTTGTTCGATAGCCTCCCCAATCTCTTCATGAAGTTTTTTCTTCCTTTTGGCCAAAATCGAATCATAAACTACCTCACGGGTCAGGGCATGCTTGAAGATGTAATTCGATTGAGGGTATATACCTCTCTCATAAAGAAGTTCCGAATCTTTAAGGATGGAAAGATTAGAGAGCAACTCCCTTTCCGGAAGGCCTGTTACACGATTTATCAATGGATAGCTGAACTCTCTCTCAATAACAGACCCTGTCTGAAGCACTTCCTTCGCTCCCTCTGACAGCGAATCAACCCTCGCCATGATCACGTCTTGGATGGTTGAAGGAATGATTAATCGCTGAGCATCTTTTGATAGACGGTATGTATTATCTTTTCTTTCTATGATCCTTAGATCCCTGAGTGACTTTACAAATTCTTCAATGAAAAAGGGGACACCCTCCGTTTTCTCAAGAATGATCTCCTGCAATGATTTTTCAATTTCGTTGGTGCCCAATATGGAGGTAAGCATCTCAAGGCTTTCTCGATTGGACAACCTGTGCAAAGTTAATTGGTTGTGGTAGGACTTGGCTCCCCAGGTGTGAACAAACTCAGGCCGGTAGGTGAATATCAATAAAACCCTTGACCCTGGTATGCTGTCCAATTGGCTTCTTAATACATCCTCCGAGCTCTTGTCTATCCAGTGTAAGTCCTCAGATGCTATGATAAGGGGCCGTATCTCAGAACCTTTAAGAACAATCCTTCTACATGCCTCTATAATCCTATCTTTCTTTGCCTCAGGGCTCATGGAGATTTGATCAATACCGCTATCCTTTACCGATAGAAGCTCAAGAAGATATGGGAGAGTTGAAGCTTCATCAACACCCATTATTTCCAGAGCCGCTTTGAACTTCTCCCTGATCTTGGAATCCTTTTCTTCCCCCTGAATATCGAAGTTGGACTTCAAGATATCTATAATGGGATGATAGGCTACACCTTTGCCGTAAGAGAGGCACTTCCCCTCTAAAAAGGTGATATCCTCGTTGGCAACAGCTTTTCTAAATTCATACAAGAGCCTGGATTTACCACAACCAGCCTCAGAGACAATGGAAAACGCCTGCCCTTTACCTGCTTTGACTCTCTCGAAACCATCCAGCAGAAGCTCAAGTTCCCGCTCTCTTCCAACAAAAGGAGTCAAACCTCGCTCGGCACTGACATCAAATCTTGTCCTCCTGGTGCTGGGGGCAATTACCTGGTAGACTTTGATTGGTTCCTCTTTGCCTTTAATCTTCTTTTCTCCAAAAGCCTCAAACCTAAAGAATCCCTCAGTGAGCTTGAAGGTATCCTCAGTCACATAGGTTGTTCCTGGATCTGCCAATCCTTCCATCCGGGAGGCCAAATTCACTGTATCCCCTACTGCCTTAAACTCAACCCTTAGATCGTTACCCAAAGTGCCTACAACTACTGGCCCGGTATGTATTCCAATTCGCATCTTAAAAGTTGGAATCCCTTTTTCTTGTTTTACTCGATCGCTAAATTTATTTATTTCACGATGAATGGCTAAGGCTGATCGAATAGCTCTTTGGGGAGCATCTTCCAGAGCAATGGGGGCTCCAAACAAAGCCATAATCCCATCACCGGTCATCTCATTGACTGTCCCTTCGTAATCATGAACCTTATGGATAAGAATTTCATAAACCTCATCCATTAGGGAGTACATTTGCTCTGAGCCAAGTTTTTCAGTAAGACTGGTATACCCCTCCATGTCACAGAACATTACCGTCACCTGTTTACGTTCACCTTCAATCTTGTCTCTTTGGGCCAGGATCTTCTGAGTTAGGTCTTTTGGGAGGTATCGCTGAATCTTAGCAAGCTTTTCATCAAAGGAGAGTTCTTTTGGAATTGGTTTGGCAGGAAGAAATAGTTGATGGCCGCAATCACCGCAGAATTCATCTTCAGGGAGATATTCAGAACCACACTGGGGGCATAGCAACGAAAGTTTTGTACCACACTTACGGCAAAACTTTTTTGTTTCAGGATTCTCAGTCTGACATTTTGGGCATCTCATTTTGGGTGCTCCTTTGAAAGAGACCCCTTACTGTAATTCCCAAAGGTTGAGGTTGAGTTGATAGGTTGATTCGATACCCAATGGTTGGATAAAAGTCTACTAATTTTGGACGGGAACGTCAACAAGAATTATTGATTACCGTTAGAAAGGTTGTATGGAAGAGGGACTTTCAAAAATCACGACTTCAGGAAGTTATCCTTTTTCCTCAAATTCCAGCCGATCCAAAAGTTCAATTTAACGCTAACACCTATTTATCTTTGATGTGAGCTGACCTTCAACCTTGATGATTATGGGAAGAAAGGAAGTATAACGCCCCTGTTAATCGGCCGGACTTCTTTTGCGAACGGCAT
>JAPVTA010000221.1:0-2272 GCA_047519465.1 Thermodesulfobacteriota bacterium
GTCCGCTTAACTGAGAAGGGTTATTAAATAATTGAGTCACTGGGTCATTGATAACCTGGTTATTGAGTAATTGGTAACTTGGTTATTGAGTCATTAAGTCATTGAGTAATTGTTTAGTAACTTAGTTACTCAGTTACCTCATGACTTAGTTACTTAATTCCTTAATGACCTAATTACTTAATGACTCTATCGATGGACTTATGAAAGACTACTACGAAATCCTTGGGGTAGAAGAAGAGGCTTCCGGGGAGGAGATTCGGGCTCGTTGGGCGGAGTTAATAAAGCACTATCATCCCGATCTGTGGAGGGGTGAGGGCGAGGATGAGAGGATCAAGGAGATCAATGAAGCTTATGAAATACTGAAAAACGAATCGACTCGATTTGATTACGATCTTGAAATGACTCTAAAGAGGTCGATCATCAAGAAGACCCGTAGCCCCAATGAAAGAAAAATGAATCTCCTGAAAATCATACTTCCCGCAGGGATTCTCGTCGTCTTCCTCATCGTTGGCTTAATGAGTTTTTCATGGTTTCATGTTGCCGCACCTCCGAAATCTGACGTCCCTCATGGGACGGATCAGGGATTAGAAAAGAAGACGGCCTCCCCGATCCCTCCTGTGAAAACAGAGTCGGGAACCAAAATGCAGGAGAAGGTGGCGGAGGAAATCAAAAGCGAGGTCATGCCTCAGGAGAGCAAGGGGATTGTTTCTACATCTCTCCCACGTTCTTTGTCCGGGATGGAAGGGGAATCGAAGAAAAAAGAGGCATCCACCGAAAAAATTCTTCCGGAATCAGTAGCGCCTCCTAAGGTCGAAAAGAAGGTGGTGGCAAAGGAGGAACCGAGACCGATTAAGGTCGAAGAGAAGGTGCCGCCAAAAGAGGAACCGAGACGGGTAAAAGAACCGTACCCGCAAGCGCTGGTAAAATCGGGACCACCGGTGAGGGCCGAGGAGGAAGTCCCGAAGGAGGTCCCAAGGGAAGTTCCGAAGGAGGTTTCCAGGGAGGTTCCGAAAAAGCCTCCCGGGGTGACGCTCCATCCCGGAAAAACATTGGCCATCACTCCCCCTTCCTCGCTTGCCAGCGAAGGAGAGGTGAAGCAATTCTTTTCAAGCTATATTGATCGGTATCATCAGAAGGATATCGATGGATTTCTCTCCTTCTTCTCTTCCAAGGCCGTCCAAAATCAGAAGGGGGGATTAAAGGAGATCAGAAATATCTATGCCAAATTTTTTGATCAGAGCCGGGACCTCCGGTACCGTGTGGAAGGAATGAAGACCGAGATTTATCAGAATGCGGTGGAGGTGAAGGCCCGTTTTAGAGTGGATCAGGTATTGAAGAGAGGGGGAGAAGAGAAGGTCTGGACCGGGACCATCTCTTGGGTTTTGGTCAAAGAAGACGGAGCCCTTAAGATCATTTCCCTCGACTATCAAAATGAGAAATCTCCTTGAGGGAGAAGAAGGGAAATCGGGATGAAAACCATCATTCGTGCGATGTTCGTTTTTCTGCTGCTTGTCGGAACGCAGATTCCATCGCCAACAGTCGTTCCGAATCTTTCTGCCGCAAACCCGCCTCTTCCTCCGCTGGTTGCCACGGAGCAGGAGGTGAGACAGTTCTTCGACAACTATGTGGAACGATACACCAAGATGGATCTTGAGGGATTTCTGACGCTCTTTTCCCTGAGAGCCAGGCAAAATCAGATGGATAAGCTGCCAGAAATCAGAATGATCTATACCGATCTTTTCAATCGAAGTCAATCCCTTCAAATTTCTCTCGAAGATATGAAGATCGAGATCTACCAGAATGCCGTTGAAACGAAGGCTCGGTACACGGTGAATCAAGTGTTGAAGGAAGGAACAGGAAAAAGAGCCTGGAAAGGCGACATCCGTTGGGTCTTGGACAGAGAGGAAGGAAAACTGCAAATCCTCACCATGGATTATCAGCACTCGGTCCCTCCGGAGACCGTGGCCGGGAGTCAGCCCGGGGCCAAAGAAGAACCCGGTAAGAGTGGTGTTTTGAAACGGGAGTTCGTGCGCCTCCCTCTTGCCAAGGAAGGAGAGGTGAAACAGTTCTTCTCAAGCTATCTGGATCGATATCATCAGAAGGACATCGATGGATTTCTCTCCTTCTTCTCTCCTAAGGCCGTCCAAAACCAGAAGGATAGAATGGAGGAGATCCGAAACATTTATACCAAATTTTTTGATCAGAGCCGACGGCTCCAATATGATCTGGAAGGGATGAAAATCGAGATTTATCAGAATGCGGCAGACGTGAA
>JAPVTA010000222.1:0-6213 GCA_047519465.1 Thermodesulfobacteriota bacterium
AAAACGCGCCGCCCAACAATCCGCTGGAGCCTCGCGTCGCCTCGCCGTCCGACTCCGTCGTCCGGCAACCCGCGCCGCTCACCTCAGCTCGCCGTTATGTGAGGAAGCTATGGGATTTAAGATTAGAACCGACAACGAAGGATCTAATGGCAAAGAGCAATACGAAGCCTCCATGGCGGTGTATCGTAAACACCTGGAGAAGTTCGACAAAAGAAGCAACAGAGATCTTTGGCGATATTTCTATTGGGATTTCTTTCACGATGGCTGCATACACAATATAAGCCTTAGAAACGGGGCTGACGACCTCATTATAGAGATAACATGTCCGAACATAAAAAGAAGAACGAAAGGTGATGATTTTGAGTATGTCAATGTGGATTTCAGGTGCACCTTCACTGAAGTTGCCCTCTTCAGAGTGCAGAAGCTATTGGAGGAAGAAGAAGAGGACGTCAAATACAGATATCCCGGGATTTTTCAGTTCTTGTGTTCGGAGATCAACACATTGCCAGAACTCACCGCATTCAATGAGAAAAGAGATGAGTGCAGAAATTATGATTCGGTGATTATTGAAGTAACGTATCTACACAGTCCACACTATTCGTACTATATCGAACTTATTTTCAACTCCATCTCTGTTGAAGCGGTAGAGAACGTAGCCTTCCAGCTCATGCTGGCGTCGCCGGACTTTGAAGTACCAATCTATCGGATAGAAGACTAACCACATAACAAGTCAATGAAGGCGACGGGGAATAGCTCTGTGCTTCACGCAAAAGTTATTGCCCCCGCGCCTTATTTCTGTCGTTAGACCGGAAATGATAATAGAATTATGATAACAAAAAGACGGCAGATTCTTTGGCCACCGGTATCTGATCTAAAAGATATTCAACTCACAATATGGGGCGGTTGCTTCGCGGCCTTTTTTTATGCAGCCATTTGGGGAGTTGGAGTGCTTTTTGGATTGGTCGCCATTATAATTGGAAATTTAGAAGCAATTGGTAAAACGCTGGAACCCCTAATCCATTCGACAATTGCTGCAGCAATAGGTTGGGGAGTCCGCAAGAAATTTAGGGTTGCACCAGTTGCAGGTCTTGTCTTGTCCGCTTACATTTTCATCAGTAGTCGCCTCGGTATTACTTCGATAATTATGGTTGTTGATGCGTGGCTGTTTATCCACGCAACGCGTGGCATTTTCGCTTATCACAAGATAAGAAAGCACACAGAAAGAGAAAAAACACCACAGGTCTAACACGGCCTTCAACCAGACGGGCAATAACGATCTTTCATTTTTGTTTCTGCTGTGTGGCCCGCTGGTTAAGGCCATCGTTGGCCTGACGATTGAAGGCATATGAAAACCCGGAAGCTACCATTTTCTCTGACCAAAGACGGACGTGCCTCACTCAGAGGCGAGCACCTGGTCCCGAGCTTGGAAATTCCAAGGCAGAATGTCTTTGTCGGCGTCAAAACCGGAAAGAAATATGAAAAAGGTTATCTTGTCCATGTGGGCGAGGACGTCGGCCCCGATGATATCGCGGAGAAGCTAGGGCTGAAACCCGAGCAGATCTCCGTAGCGCGTCCGACGCTTGAATCCTTCATAGGTGCCCTTCAAGGCCTCAAGATCGGAAATGTAATCTCCATTTCATTCACTGAAGATGATAAATGTGTGTTGACGAAAGAGGCAGAACGGCCGCCAGTTCTAGAAGCGAAGAGAAGAATTCCATGAGAAAAGCGGCCAACAACGCCATCCAGCGGATCGCCAATAAAGACGGCTCCCGCTGATGGCGGCCGTTGGGTGTAAGAACTCGAGAGTGAGGTCCAATTTATGACCAAGGAACATATTCTTGATATTGCTCTGAAGGTCTTTGGAATTTACTGCATTGTAGAGACTCTTAAGTTCGTCTTCTTCGTCGGCCCTCTATTTATCCGTCAATCCGACAAGTTCTGGGAGCACTATACAAGCAAACTTTGGTATCTAATCTCTCAAATTCCCTACTTCCTGCTTCATCTAATCCTTGCATACATATTCCTTTTCAGAACGAAGTGGCTAATCACCCTTCTGGGTGGAAAGGATTACGGTACCTCGGAGGTCATCGCTTCCCAGCCCTCCGGATGGTCTACTTACTCGTTCTGGATAAAGATTCTCGGACTCTACTATTTCGTTTCCTCCGCGGCAGCAATTGCTGCGTCCGCACTTGAACTTGTTGTCAGAAACTCGGGAATATTCCACATACGCTGGTCAGGCGGTTCCTTTTTAACCGATGTCTTCATTTTGTTGTTGTCACTCTTCTTCATATTTAAGACCGAAAAAGTGGAAGACCTTATCACAAAGCGAAAGATTAAAGACACCCAACAAAAAAATCAACCCGACCGGGAATAGCCTTTTGTGGTTTTGGATGAAGGTGAGTGCCTCGGCGGGTTATTTATATCGCTATGTGATCAATTAATAATATAATAATAGACAAATAATGAAAGCAAAATCTATCGGTTTATTTTCCATCGTTTACGGGGTTATTGGCTGCGGGTTTGGGCTATTTGCCCTGCTTATAACCTATGCGGTGCAAAAAATGATAGTCAATTTTAAACCAACAGAGCAAGTTGAAAAAATGAAAATCTATATTAAAGCACTTCAGGATGTCTGGTTAATATACATGCCCGCCATGATTTTGATTGGTTTAATTTATTTATTTTCGGGCTATTTACTTAATAAACACAGAAAACAAGGTATTTCAGTCGGCATGGTCGCAGCCATATTCAATATATTATGGTCCGCCGGATACACAATGAACATCATTTCAAATGTAATACCCGTTTCTTCTCATCCCCTTAAACCTGCTGTACAAATCTTCGTGACTGCTATTGTTGGCATCGTCACGTGTTTGTATCCTCTTTATTTTTTACTCACTTTCAAGAACATAGAACTAATGGAAAGTTAATTTGAATAGAGAAGTGCACATAACACAGCCTTCAACCAGACGCGGAATAACCGTCCGACATTTTCCATTTTAGCGTTTTCGCCGCGCTGGTTAAGGCCATCGTTAAACCTAAAAGGATATATGACAATCAGGTCCCAAATAAGTAGAAAAAAACGTAAAGCACTCATATCTGCCTATTCTGGAATGGCTTTCTTTTTTCTTGGGATAATATTGCTCCATGAATCCGGGTGGCCACTTATCTTGATGGCCATCGGATTCGCTGCTTCCGGTTTTTCAATGCTCTATGCATTTTGGAGAATCCGATGTCCAAACTGTAAAGGCAATATTGGATATGTGGCAATGTATTATGGTACTCCCTTTTCTCTTTCGAAGAAAATCAACTTTTGCCCATTTTGTGGTATCAATTTAGATACAGAGTTGGAGCAACTAAGTCAGGTTTAACAATTCAATGAAGGCGACGGGGGATAGTCCCGTCGCCTTGTAGCGGAGGTCAGTGCCCCGCGCCTTATTTTTTCGTTAGGTTGAGAAACATTTAATGTTTGATCCAGCAAGCCCAAAGGGAAATTGCCCACATTGTAACTCTTCCGAAATGGAATATTATGGCTCTACATTAGGTGGCCTTCATTTCTATTATAAATGTAGTAGATGCCGGAAATATATTGAATATCGTATTACTTTAAAGAATCTCCTCATTATGAGTTCCATCATTTTCTTAATGATGGTTTTTAGTCTTGTGGTCCCCCTTTCTGTATTGCACGACAACCCTCCGCTGGGAATATTAGTTTTCGTCGGGTGTGTTGTTCTATTCTCCATAGTTGGCCATAAATACAGATGGTATCTTTTTGAATCGATCGCCCTCGAGGATTTGCCAACCGACCTCTGGATAATTCCTGCTCCCAGGAAAAAGATTAGGTTGATTGTAATTTCAATTTTTATTACTGTGTTATTTATCTATGTTGGAATTCTTGTTGTTAATCTCATGCGACAATGATGGCACCTAACAAACGGGTCGAGGCGAGTGTGAATAGCCTTGCCTCATTTTGGGGCGAGTGCCCACCGCCTCACCCTTTTCGTTCGGGCACAGGAGAGAAACTTATATGCTTTACCTACGATTCATCGTGCTTGTGATCGGGCTGATGACTGCGATCCCTGCAATCTCAGCTGAATTTCCCTGGAATCAGTACAAACCCACCACTATTCAGGGACTCGTCAAATCGGCAGATGAAAGCACAAAAGACATGGGGCCAAACTTTGAAAAGCGCAGGAGGGTTTTCGTTGGCGTTTTGCGTTATAAGGCAATCGTTCAGTACACAGGTAAATTTAGAGATATCCCTAAGCAACACGCAGAGTTTATAAAGGAATTGCCGAAAGTATATAAGTTCGTTCCACCTGAAATATCTAATCTTTACGCAAAGGAACTTCTATTGCAGGAGGGGGAACTCCAGATTTGGGCTCCAGTTCAAGATGTATTGGTTAAACATCTTCAGGACGAGCTTCGCATCGGAGACTCTTTCGAAATCTACTTCTATTACCTTGGTACCATCTTTGCTGACCACATATTTGGGATAAATGAATTTCAGAAAATGAACAGGCCCGAACAAATCAATTCAGACGACGGGTAATAGCTTGGTAGCTTGTGGGCTTGTCTTAGCCCGCGCCTGATTTCTGGCGTTCGCTGGATACGAATTTATGCCTCATCTTGACAAATGTAACCTATAGGGTTACAAATAACATATGATCAAGTCATTCAGACATAAGGGTCTCGAAGACTTCTTCTATACAGGAAAGAAAAAAGGCATAAAACCCGAACACGCTGACCGGCTGGGGAGAATTCTTGACAGGTTAAATGCTGCAAGTGAGATAAGGGACATGAATTATCCTGGTTCCTACCTGCACAAGCTGGCAGGTGATAAAAAGGACCAATATGCCGTAAAGGTGTCTGGAAATTGGAGATTGTTTTTCGAGTTTATTAAGGGCGATGCCCACAATGTCGATTACGACGACTATCACTGAGAGGTGAGAACATGAGAAGAATGGAAAGAGAGCCAACGCACCCAGGAAAGATTATAAGAGAAGACTATTTGAAGCCTTTAGCGATTACGATTAGCGAGTTTGCATCGGTTCTCGGTATTTCAAGAAAGACACTATCAAAGATCCTCAATGGAAGAGGAGCCATTACTCCGGATATGGCGCTTCGTTTGGCTCGTGCTTTTGATACAACGGCTGATTTCTGGCTCAATTTGCAGAAGAATCACGATTTGTGGAAGGCGGAGCACACATCGAATGATTGGCAGAGGGTAAAACCCCTCTCTCCCCAGTTGATTCATTCTCATTTATAGAGGCCAGCGAACACTTATAAGGCCTCCCGTTGTCAAGAGAGAAAGAGATCCTGACAGGAAATAGATTTCCTTTTTATTGTAGCTTCTGATTGCCTAAGAGCTCTGGCTTGGTTTCCCAATGCGGTTTCAGACAGAAGTCTGCACCAAACACTTATCGAGGCTCACTAGCCATGGGGATGAAGCTTTTTAACTGTTCATACCTCTGACGACAGTAGAGAGACACACGGGTCTTATTCTCTACGGCCTAGAAACAATTCTGATCCCTTATGCCGTCCTACTCAAAAGGTTAGATTAAAGGAAAGTCCTTTTCCAGTTAGCTCCAGGATCGGGTAAGGGGCAGACCTTCTATGACAATCTTTTTAAAGGTCGCATCTATAGAGAACGGGGCCTGGGCGTCCTAATCAAGCGCAAGTGGTACCGGGTATGGTGTTCCAGGATGCACGCGTTGATGGTCGGAGCCATAGAGACGAATGGTTTGAGGGCATCCATCGGACTTAACCCTTTTGGCACCAGTTAGACGCACAGGATCGCCCAGGTCCGTTGATCTTTTGAGAAAGGTTTGGATATGAAACACCTCTTTTCGTTTGAGGATATAGTAGATAGCTCTGGCTAATTTATGAGCCAGAATGGTCATGGATTTGGCCTTGCCGTGTTTTTTTTTGTAACTTATCTCTGTATTTTCTGGCTTCTGGGTTTCTTCGGAGAAAGAGGACAGCTGCCTCAGAGAAGGCCCATTTGAGGTGGACATTACCGATCTTTTTACCTGAGGAGCCCAGATGTTTTCCTGCAGATTCCTTTGCGGATTTGACTAAACGGCAGTAAGAGACGAAGTCCTGGGCCGTAGGGAAGCGGCGGATATCATGGATCTCATAGAGGATGACCAGGCCGAGGATTCTTCCGATACCGGGAAAGGATCGGATGCGGAAGTAAGAATCTGGGTCATG
>JAPVTA010000223.1:0-39026 GCA_047519465.1 Thermodesulfobacteriota bacterium
GTGGCGTCGGCATTGATCGCCGCGTTCAAAGGACTTGTAAAATCTCCGGTCTCAGTCAAGACGAGAGGTGGCGAGGTGTTGACCGTCCATTTCGAGATCGAAGGCAAGGAAGTAAAAAGAGTTTTCTTTGAGGGAGAAGTCCACATTATCTATGAAGCTGAGATGTGGGAGGAGGCGTATCAAGACCAATAATAATTAATTCGACATGAAGAGATCATGATGATCAAGAAATATGTTCTAGCAATCATCTTTCTAATTATCTTCTTACTTATATTTCCTTCCATGGGAATAGGTGAAGATTCTCAATCGGAACAAATTTTAAAGGGAAGGGAGAACCTGGATCTTGGCAATTTTGACGAAGCAATACGATGTTTCAAGAAGGCAATTGAGAAAAACCCTAAGGCTTTTGATTCTTACTACTATTTGGGTTTAGCCTATGCAAGAAGAGGCGATTTCCACGAAGCTTTTATTTGTTTTACTAAAGCAATTGATATTAACCCAAAATACATAGAGGCCTACAGGAGAAGAGGAGAAGTTCAAATAGCACTGGGCAATTATAAGGGCGCAATCGAAAATTTTGATCAAGTCATCAGGCTGGATCCGAAAAATCCGACAAGTTACCTCTCTCGATGCACAGCAAATTTTATGGATCGTAATTATAATCAAGCAATAAAGGATTGTAGTAATAGTATAGAACTTAATCCGGATCTAACTTTGCTTCACTTAGCATATTTTCAGCGTGGTGCAGCCTATGTTGAACTTAATGATTACAACCAAGCAATGAAGGATTATAATAAGGTACTTGAAATTCTTCCCGACTTTGCAGTTGCATTCGTAGCGCGGGGTGAACTTTTCAGAAAGCTTGGTAACTATGATCGATCATTGAAGGATCTCAATAAAGCTATAGAATTAGCGCCGAAGGATGCAGGCGCATATAGTGCAATTGCGTGGTTTTATGCTACCTGTAGGGATCCAAAATATAGGGACGGTAAAAAGGCAGTTCAATATGCTGAAAAAGCTGTGTTGTTATCCGAACATATTAAGGGAAATCCTAATACAAAGGCTGCTATTTACAATACCCTTGCAGCATCGTACGCGGAAGCTGGCGATTTCAATCAGGCGGTCTTGATGGAATCAAAAGCTTTAGATTTATATAAGCTGGCTAATGCAGGGGATAAGACCAACGATCGGTGTAAAAAGTTGATAGAAGCTTATAAAAACAAGGAAACGTATATTCAATGGGAAGATAAAATGAAATAGGGGTCACAAGTCCGATGGGGGGCGGCCGGGTCTCAAATTTGAGCCCTTCAGGTAATCTTGGCATTCCAAGTTCGCTGTGTCTCAGAGAAAGTTTTACACATTTTGTCATCTCTGAAAGCGCGTATGTCAAGAGCACATGCATCAAATGAAAATATGAAAGCGCGAAAGTTTCCTCCAGATAATCATCTTTCGATCGGGTCTTTCCCAGTCATCTCTTCGCCTTCCGTGAGGCATGAAAATGTCCCGGAGGTGTGTCGCATTCATTCCGCGATTCCTAAAGGAATCATGACAAACTCGCGCTTACACCCCCGTGGATCGACCCTGCTCCAACGCCGGATCCCGATAGGGTTCTCCGGTGTTCCAGACATGATAGGTGGCTTCGGCCAGATGCCGTGCCACCGCTCCCACCGCTTTCGCATGGCCTTTGCGTCCTCGAAGACGCTGGTAGAGTTGGGTGACATGCCGCTGGGGATGACACGCCTGGTTCAAACAGACCGAATGGGCGGCTTCAATAAAAGCCCATCGGAGATAATGATTCACATCCGGCCGCAACCGTCCATAACGCGTCTTGTTCCCACTTTGCTGAACCCGAGGCGTGGTACCGCAATAAGAAGCCAAATGCGGCGCGCTTGGGAAACGATGGATTTCTCCTACTTCCAAAACGACCACCACAGTCAAGATCCATCCTATCCCCGGCAACGTCATCAGCCGTTTCATTACCGGGGTCTGTTGGGCCAACGCTCGAATCCGTTTCTCCATCTCCGCGATCTGCCCCTCCAACTCGTCCAACTGCTTCAGAAGCACCCCCGTCACATAAGCCGTCTGAGGAGGCAGGTGGCCGATACAGAGGTTCAGTTCTACCCGAGCTTTCTTTCCAAAGGAGTCGCTATAGTCCTTGAGCACCCATCCATACTTGTTCAGGGTCGCCTGGATTCGATTCTTCAACCGAGTCCGCTGGGCTCCCAATACCATCCGAGTCCGAGTCAATTCTCTGAGGTCTCGAAGCTCGCGGGGAGGAATCCAGACGGTCGGCAATGTCCCCGCCCGTTGAAGTTGATTAAGCCCATGGACGTCCAATTTATCCGTTTTGTTGATCATGCCTCGCATCAGTTTCGCTTTACGGGGATGGACCAACAAAGGTTTGAGCCCCGCCCGCTCAATTTCATCCACAATCCAGTACCAATTGCCAGTCGCCTCCACCGCGACCGGAGTTCCGGGCTCTCGACCACGAAGACATTGCTCAATGGCTCCATGAGCATGCTCTACACGGCATTGTTTCGTCTTAGCGGTCTTGGTCTCCTCTCGTTCCACCAGGGTGTAGCGTTTGTGGCAATCAAAGGCTATAAATTCTTTCATGCGCGGCTCCTTTCTTCTGGCGAAGATTTCCATCAGTCTAACCTGATGGATTGGAGTCGCGCTTTCATATTTTCATTCCGGACTTGATCCGGAATCCAGTGTTTTCAGCCATCAAGAGAAGAGTCTGACATTGGTACGTGTTCCCGACGTATTGAATCCAACGGTGCGGTGTGGTAAGATTTATTCATACCAGGAATGAGGAGGTTCTGAGATGGGAACCGCTGTGAAAAAGACTATATCACTTCCGCCGGAACTCGCAGAGGAGGTCGAAGAGATCGCCCGCGAGGAAGGGAAGCCCTTGAGCGCAGTTATTCAGGATGCCCTCCGGCTTGCTAGAAAGGAAAGGAATAAGAAGGAGTTCTATCGGGCCCAGGATTATTGGAGCCGCAAGGCAAAAGAGAAAGGGATTCTTACCGAGAAAGACCTTAATAGGTATCTAAAGACGTGAGAGTCGTCTTCGACACTAATATCTTTATCTCGGCCTTTGTCATTCCTGGGAGCCTCGCTGAGAAAGCAATACTTAAGATCATAGAAGGCGTGGACTGCTTGTTGATATCAAGGGAAATCCTCGATGAGGTTTTATCGGTCCTTTCCTCAAAGTTCGGCCGCGACAGAGAAGCACTTAGCCATGTTGCTCTGATCCTTTCGGACCTTGCCGAATGGGTAAAGCCGGGCAAGAGAGTCAAAGTCTTTAAGGATGAGCCTGACAACCGGATAGTTGAATGCGCGATCTATGGCGGGGCTGCTCTCTTAGTAACCGGCGACAAGGAAATTCTTCGGCTAAAAGAATATAAGGGGGTAAAGATAATCAGCCTGAAGGAATATGTTGAGAGTGCTGTGCTTTGCTAATCACCAGGTGTGAGATCCGGAGGGAGGTGTGCGCATGAAAGAGATCAAAGCGATTGTTGTTGGTGCGGCGGGAAAGATGGGAAGCCGCATTATTCATATGATTCACGAGACCTCTTCCATCTCTCTCTACCGTGCCGTCGAGAGGCCGGACCATCCGGCCATAGGGAAGGATATCGGAGAGGTTATCGGGTTGGGGAAGATGAATATCTTATTGGAAGGAAGTCTGGGAAAGGCTGGAGGAGATGTGATCATCAACTTCACCAATCCTAAAAGCTCCATAGAGAGTTTGGAGCTTGCCAAAGAAACAGGTTCGGCCATAGTGATCGGCACAACTGGCTTAAGCCCGGAGCAGTTGGAACGGATGAAGGATTTCGCAAAAAGCGTCCGATGTGTCTTCTCGCCCAATATGAGTGTGGGGGTCAATGTCATGTTCAAGGTCGTCCAGGAGGTGGCTCAGACCCTGGGCCCGGATTATGACATAGAGATTTTTGAGGCCCATCACCGCCTCAAAAAGGATTCGCCTAGCGGGACGGCAGTCAAATTGGGAGAGTTGGTGGCCAAGGCGGTGGGGCGAGATTTCGGTAAGGTAGGAATCTACGGCAGGAAGGGGATGGTGGGCGAGAGGACACGAGACGAAATCGGGATGCAGGTGATCCGGGCGGGAGACATTGTGGGAGAGCACACCGTGCTCTTTGGCGGAATTGGGGAGAGATTGGAGATTATCCACCGCGCACACAGCCGGGATAACTTTGCTCGCGGAGCCATCCGGGCTGCCCTCTGGGTGGTGAACCAACCTTACGGGCTTTACGACATGCAGGATGTGTTGGGGTTGAAGGGATAATGATAATAATGATAAGCTGACGGGTGGTCCTCGAAAGTTTTACAAAGCGAACATAAAATTTATAAGTAACTCTCCTCGCTGCCGATAATGGATAATGAATGTTGCAAGGTGTCTTAGAATTCTGCAGTTAGATATATAAAGGTTTTCGCTGTAAAACTTTCTCCGTACACTCGTCAGCTTATCATTTATAAGAGAGATAGAAAGGAGTGAAATGAAGATTATTCGGTATCAAGATGGTGCCAAAATAAAATGGGGAGTGATCGAGGGAGAGGCCGTTCGTGAAATGGATGGAGATCCATTCGCGCACTTTCATCTGACCTCCAGGACAAGAAGTATGGAAGACGTAAGACTTCTCTCACCCTGTCTTCCTTCAAAAATTGTCGCCCTGGGTTTGAACTACCGGAACCATGCGGAAGAGATGAAGCTCGTCATTCCAAAAGAACCTCTTCTCTTTCTCAAGCCTTCCACGTCTGTGATCGGTCCGGGGGAGGCCATCGTCTACCCGAAAATGTCGAAGAGGGTGGATTACGAAGCGGAGTTGGCTGTGGTCATCGGAAAAGTGGCGAGAAGCGTTTCGGAAGAAAGAGCGGGTGATTATATCCTCGGATACACCTGTCTGAACGACGTGACCGCCAGGGATTTGCAGCCCAAGGACGGTCAGTGGACCACAGCAAAAGGCTTCGATACCTTTGCTCCCATCGGTCCCTGCATTGTGACGGATATCGACCCTCATCATTTAGATGTAGCAAGTTATCTGAACGGAGAGAGGCGTCAGCATTCCAACACAAAGAACCTCATCTTCGGTCCTCGTCAACTGGTGAGCTTCATCTCCCGGGTGATGACGCTTCTGCCAGGGGATGTGATCGCCACGGGCACGCCCTCAGGAATTGGTCCCATGACTGCTGGCGATAAGATTGACGTGGTGATCGAAGGGATCGGTACTCTAACCAATTGTGTGGTCGCCGGAGAAAAATGAGGAGGTTGGAGATGAGCAGAAAAAAATCGGTTGGACTTTATCATCGAGCGTGGGAGATCATTCCGGGTGGGGTGAACAGCCCGGTCAGGGCTTTCAAAGCCGTCGGCGTCCCCCCCGCTTTTGTCGAGCGGGCGAAGGGGTCGAGAATTTTCGACGTAGACGGTAATGAATATATTGACTATGTGGGGTCCTGGGGACCGATGATCGTAGGCCATGCGCACCCCAGGATTGTGGCAGCACTCAAAAAAGCGATCTCAAAGGGAACGAGTTACGGTGCCCCCACCCCGCTGGAAGTGGACCTCGCGATTAAAGTGAAGAAGGCCTTTCCGTCCATGGAATTGATGAGAATGGTAAGCTCGGGCACCGAAGCCGTGATGAGTGCGATTCGATTAGCAAGAGGTTATACGGGAAAGGTTAAAGTAATCAAGTTTGAAGGGTGCTACCACGGCCACGGTGATAGTCTGCTGGTCAAGGCAGGCTCCGGCGCGACGACTTTTGGTATTCCCGATAGCCTGGGCATTCCAGAGGATTTGGCAAAACACACCTTGACCGCCAACTATAACGACCTGGAAAGCGTGAAAGCCCTTGTCGATCAATATCCGGAGCAGATCGCCTGCATCATTGTGGAACCCATCGCTGGAAATATGGGAGTCGTCCTGCCTGAAAGAGGGTTCTTGGAAGGGTTGAGAAAGGTTTGTGACGAAAAAAGGATCCTTCTCATTTTTGATGAAGTGATTACAGGATTCCGGGTGGCCTTTGGAGGTGCCCAAGAGTTGTACAAAATCGAAGCCGATATGACCTGTCTCGGAAAGATTATCGGGGGCGGTCTCCCGGTAGGGGCCTATGGCGGGAAGAGGGCGGTGATGGAGAAGGTGTCTCCCATCGGAGGAGTCTATCAGGCTGGGACCCTTTCGGGGAATCCTCTGGCCATGACCGCAGGGATCGAGACCCTAGCGCTTCTAAAGTCAAAAAAGGTTTATCAAGAGTTGGATGGAAAGACTTCCTATTTGATGGAAAACATTTCTGAGCGGGCGGAAATAAACGGAATTCCTCTTTCCATCAACGGAGCCACAGGGCTGTTCACCCTCTTTTTTACGGAAGGTCCGGTCAAGGATTACCGCACTGCCAAGTTGAGCGATACCAAGCGATTTGCCCGGTTCTTCGTCGAGATGATGGAACAGGGCATTTATCTTCCTCCCTCCCAGTTCGAAGCCTGGTTTGTTTCTCTGGCCCATACGCAGAAGGATCTGGATAAAACGATCGAAGCTTGCGATAATGCTTTCAGGAATATTTAGTAAGGGGCTCGAAATTGGATTGACATGGTTATTAGAAAATCTCCCCTCACCTCTCTTTGCCAAAGAGGGGTAATTCCTCCCTTTGGAAAAGGGAGGTTGGGAGGGATTTTACAAATCAATACCGTTATTATTTTGAGACTGTTACTTGAAGGATCAAATCATTGAAGGAGGACTCCCATCGTGGATGACGAGTTGAAAAAAAAGACTCAGGAGACGGCCAATCGCCTGTTTGGCAAAGGGGTCAAGATGGATCCCCCTTACCTGACGTGGAAAGAATTTGACAGGGACCTTGCCAACGATTTCTCTCTGTTCATCACCGGCAAGCTCTATTCGAGGACGGTCTTGACTCTGCCAGAAAGGCAAATGGTCGCGTGCGCCATGCTGGCGGCGCTGCGGGCAACGGATGAACTGAAACTTCATGTGAATGCAGCCTTAAATGTCGGCTGCGATCCAAGGAAGCTTGTCGAGGTTTTTTTCCAATTAGCTCCCTATGCGGGAATGCCTGCTGTGAATGAGGCCCTTCATGTTTACAAGGATATCCTGAAGCAAAGAGGAGAGTGGCCCATCAAATAGAGAGTGTTTTCTCATCCCGAACCAGGTCCTGAACCTTGCCCTGAAACAAGTTCAGGGTCTATCGAATTCGATCTAACGAATTCGGGATCTCGGTTTTTACGGCCTCAGCCTGTTGCGTACAATTGTGATATGCCCGCGAAGGCCGTAGAATTGGTCTGCGAATGAGGCCGGCACTTTCATCCTATTCACCGCTTCTTCGATGTTGTCCAGCCTTTCGATCAAGGTTTTCTTTTTTTCCGGCGCCAATTGCGTTATGAGATCCTGCTCTATCATCAACAAGCCGCGGTACCACCTGAAAATACGCGACCTGAACCGCCATCTGTAGATGGCAGGGATGAGCCGGAGGACGGGTAGAAGTAGCACGATCATGGGCACGAACACGACTACGATGCGATTCACAAGGCTGGCGAACCGGTATGGCAGCGAGCGGTAGAGGAAGCTTTTTCCCGATTTATAGAAGCGACTTGCCTCACTGCTGATGCGGATTTCCTGCTCGATCGGAGCAGGGAATTCACCTTTGCGCCTCAGGAGCCCGGCGCCAGAGTGTACTTCTTGCGCAGCCTCGATTAACAGGTCGGAGAGCGCCGGATGCAGGTTCTCCCGGGCGATCAGTTCGACCGTCGGCGCGAGCAGAGAGACATCGTGAGCAGGGGTGTCTTTCCCGAAATCGATCGACCCCCTTGGGAGGGTGATCTTATTCAGGTAGGTGATGCGGCGCGTATAAGCGTCAGCCTGGATAAAGTTAAGGAGCTTGATCCCGGGCGTATGCAGAAGCTGGCGTATAAGGGCCGTTGAGACAGAATCGCCCATCAGAAATACTGCATCCACCTTGCCTTTGAGGATGGCTTCCGCCGCTTGGTCGGAATCCATCTCAATCAGTCTTGTCGGACCTCCAGGCTCTATGCCGTTGCTTGCAAGCAACACGAGCGAGAGGGTATGCGTTCCGCTGCCGACCTCCCCTACCGCCACTCGCTTGCCGATCAACTGGGATAGGAGTTCAATGTGAGACGCACTCCTGTAAAAGACAAGGAGTGGTTGGTAGGAAATACTGCCGAGCGAAACCAGCTTGTCGGTTTTTATCCCTTTATTCACTCCACTCTGCACGAAACCTATGTCCGCTTTTGACGAAGGATCAGCCAGCCTCTTGAGGTTGTCAACAGATCCCTCGGACGGAAGTATCTTGAGCGTTACCCCGTTCCGCTGGAGGATCTTGGCATATTTTTCCGCTGTCAAACGAAACGTGCTGCCCTCGGGCCCGCTGGTGATAGTGATGGTGCTGGGTGGCGCAAGATAAAAAAACAGGAATATGCCGAGGGCAAGAACTGCCAATATCAAGACAATCGCGCTTAAGGCAGCGGCGCGCCCAAGACCGAAGACCTCTGTAAACATCGACTGAAGTTTGTGAAGACCCAATTTTTGTTTTACTCTCATTCCTGACACCTCGTCCTGCCTCATGCTCTTCGTATGCGTCCCGACAGCCTACTTCTGTGTCACCGTTACAAGCAGGTCGGACAAAAACATCTCGCCAGCTATCCATTCAAGGCGCCAGACTTCTTCAACTCCATCGACAACGATCGTGTGTTGTTCACGAATTACAGGGGTATGATCTCCTGCAAATGTGGATATGCTGACCAGGACTGCAGAAAAACAAATTATATATTTGAAGAACATTCTCATTAACAATGTCATGTCATATCCCATGATTAGTAAGCAGAATTATCTATGCATCATAATATGGTTGTCAGTCGTCAATGACGGTTTCTAATATACATCTTTTTTGACTTCTTGGGAAGTGAGGGTGTCGAGAAACAATGACTGATGTGGGTCGTTCTTATTGAATTGTTATGTTGGACATTTTTGTAAGGGCGCGCCAATTTACGGTTCTTTTGGAGAACAATTTATCAGGGGAAAATAACGGGCACTAAGAATATTTAATGATTTACAAATCTTATCTAAAGTGTTCTAATGGCAGGAGTATTGCATCTTTAGGCTGCTGAAAAACGCCCATCTGCTTCGTTTCCCTCATCCTTCGTCATTGCGGCGTACGCTCAAGTACGCCTCATTCCTCAGGATTTCGGGAGCCTTGCATCTGGGCATTTTTGAGCAGCCTGAGAAATGACCACTTTTCCAGTAGCCTATTAGGACTTGGCTGTTAATGATGCGAGGAGGGAATATGAAGCTAAGACTATTTGGGATTTTCGTGCTCATCAACATTCTTATCGTCCCTTTGGTTCATGCAGAGGAGGGGCCGCAGGTTGAGTTTTTTTCGCCACAGGGGACAATCAAAACCGTTCGTCAGGTGACCGCCCGCTTTTCAGAACAGATGGTACCATTCGGTGACCCGCGAGGTGTCATCGAACCTTTTGAAATTGCTTGCCCTGAAAAAGGAACCAGTCGATGGGCGGATGGGAAGAATTGGGCCTTCGATTTCGAAAAAGATCTCCCCGCTGGAATTCGATGTGAATTCAAGTTGAAGCCCGGCTTGAAGACCCTTTCCGGGAAAGAGATCACAGGCCAAAAGGTCTTTTCCTTTTCCACGGGCGGCCCTGCCATTAAAAACTCTATCCCTTACGAGGGATCAAATTACCTTGATGAGGAACAGATATTCGTTCTTACCTTGGATGCGGAGCCTGAAGAGGCGTCCGTCATCGGGAATGTCTCTTTCTCCATAGAAGGCATTCAGGACCGCGTAGGGATCAAGCTTATCACAGGAAAGGAGAGGGAGGAGATTTTGAAGTCCCTCTTCAGAAGATATTATAGGAAGCCCCCATTCCCTCCCATGGTCTTGATGCAATGTAAACAGCGTTTTCCGTCGAGTGCGAAAATCAGCCTGATCTGGGGAAAGGGAGTGGCGACAAAGACGGGTGTGGCAACAGATCAGGATCAAATCCTACATTTTCAAGTCAGGAAGCCTTTCACCGCGGAGTTCCGTTGCGATAGAGAACATAAGGGGGCGGGATGTATTCCCATCCTACCCATGAACCTCTATTTCTCAGCCCCTCTTTCTAAGGACGGGGCCAATCGAATCGTCTTGAAAGGCCCGGACGGAAAGATATGGAAACCGCAATTAGGAGCGGAGGAAGAGATTTATAATGTTCTGTTCAAAGGTCCTTTTCCGGAGGATGCGAATTTCACTGTTGAGATCCCACCGGGGCTCAAAGATACATCGGGCAGGTCGCTCATCAACGCAGATAAATTTCCTCTCTCCGTACGGACCGAAAAGTATCCTCCCCTGGCCAAGTTCTCCGCAAGATTTGGGATAGTCGAACTCAAGCCCGAGCCGGTGCTTCCTGTCACATTAAGAAACCTTGAGCCCGAGGTGAAGGCGAAAATGCTGAAAGTGGGCGAGGAGTACGGGGTTCTCGGAAAAGTGATCGGCAGAGCTTTGAACGTTCAACCCGAAAAAGGAGAAGGCCTTCAGGCGTGGCTGAGGACTGTGGCTTCCGCCTCGCGGGATAAGTCCGTTTTTGGTTTTGGAAGCGGAGCAAAAGAGTTCAACATTCCTAAGCCAACGGGTGGCCGTGCCTTTGAGGTCGTCGGAATTCCGTTTCAAAAACCCGGACTCTACATTGTGGAACTTGAGAGCACTATCCTGGGGAGCTCTCTGCTCGGCTCACCCAGACCCATGTACGTTCCGACCGCAGTGCTGGTGACCAATCTCTCCGTCCATTTCAAGTGGGGCCGTGAATCCTCTCTGGTATGGGTGACTTCTCTTGATACGGGAGATCCCGTTAAAGAAGCGACGGTGATCATAAGAGATTGCCAGGAAACGATCTTATGGCAGGGGAAAACCGATGCGAGCGGTATTGCACGAATCGAAAAATCATTGCCTTCTCATGGAGAGCTTCCCCAGTGCAGGTATGATGTACGGGATTATCATGATTATCCCCAGATGGGAGCCCTCCATTCTCTTGGAGGCGGTCTTTTCGTTACGGCTCAAACCTCTGAAGACATGGCCTTTGTTCACTCCAGCTGGGACAACGGGATCGAACCGTGGAGGTTTAACCTTGGGAGGGAATCTTATGCAGGCCCTTACATTCCCCACACCATTTTTGACCGTACATTGCTCCGCGCGGGTGAGACGGTCCATATGAAGCACATCTTTCGCCAGCAGACGATGAAGGGATTTTCAGTCCCGAATTCTCAGATGCCCGACTTGGTTTCGATCGAACACGAAGGCAGCGAACAGAAGTACCAGTTTCCGTTGAAATGGGATGCCAATGGGATTGCCGAGACGGCTTGGGAGATTCCAAAGGAGGCGAAGCTTGGTTCGTATGAAGTGAGAGTCATAAAAAAATCCGGGACGGGACCGGTGAGAAGATTCTATCACAGAGAGCCCGGAGAATGGACTTCCGGAAGCTTCAGAGTGGAGGAGTTCCGGGTTCCTCTCTTGAAAGGGGTTATTCATCCGCCCGCGGAGCCGTTGATCAACGCAAAGGATGTCACGCTCGATTTGAATATCCAGTATCTCGCCGGAGGCGGAGCAAGTCTCCTTCCCGTCAAATTGCGGGGCGAGATCAGACCCAAATCGATCGCTCCCTTTGAAGGGTTTGACGACTTCCTGTTCAGTAACGGTTCGGTAAAGGAAGGTCTGGTTCGAAGGGGTGAGACTTTAGAGACGGAGGAGTCTGAGGAGGGGATGGAAGCAGAAGAGAGAATCCCCGAGAAGAAGGAGATCAAGCTTGCCACGGTCGATCTGGTCTTGGACCGATCGGGGTCCACACGAACCACGATCTCCAACCTGCCGAAAGTGGAGAGCCCGGAAGAGATACTGGCCGAGGTGGAATTTAAGGACCCCAATGGAGAAATCCAGACGGTCTCTTCCAAGATTCCGCTGTGGCATTCCAAATACCTCATCGGGATCAAGCCCGATGCTTGGGCAGTGTCGAAGGAGGCGTTTAAATTTCACGTCGCTTTGGTCGACCTCTCCGGCAAGCCTGTCCCCGGGACGCCGGTGAAGGCTGAGCTTTTTGAGAGAAAGATCTATTCCCATCGGAAGCGTCTCGTGGGAGGGTTTTATGCCTATGAGCATACGACAGAAATAAAGAAGGTAGCGACGCTTTGCGAGGGCAAGACAGATTCGAAAGGGCTTTTAATTTGCGAGGCCAAATCGCCTGTCTCCGGAAACGTGATCCTTCAAGCCCAGAGCCTCGACGATCTCGGCAATAAGACGGTCGCTCACAGAGAGGTTTGGGTAGCGGGGAAAGACGAATGGTGGTTCGAGGTCGGAGATCACGACCGCATAGACCTTCTTCCCGAAAAAAAGCGGTATGAGCCCGGTGAAAAGGCAACCTTCCAGGTCCGGATGCCGTTTCGAGGGGCCACAGCTTTGATCACTGTGGAGAGAGAAGGAATAATAGAGGCGTGGGTAAAGAAAATCTCGGGGAAGAAGCCCGTGATTGAGGTGCCTATCAAAGGGTCTTACGCTCCGAATGTCTTTGTCTCTGCGTTGGTCGTCAGAGGTCGTCTGCCATGGATCAAGCCGACTGCCATGGTCGATCTCGGAAAGCCCGCTTACAAGGTTGGTATTGGCGAAATTATGGTCGGATGGAAAGATCATGAGCTCAAGGTGAATGTCTCTTCAGACCGCAAAGTCTACAAAATTCGGCAAAAGGCAAAGATTCAGATCAGGGTGAGAACCTCGGACGGAAAGGCTGCTCCTGCGGGGAGCGAGGTCGCCCTCGCCGCTGTGGACGAGGGCCTCCTTGAACTCATGCCCAATCACAGTTGGGACATCCTCTCAGCGATGATGGGGAGGAGAGGGTATAGCATTCATACTGCAACAGCACAGATGCAGGTCGTCGGAAAGCGCCACTTCGGCCTGAAGGCATTGCCTGCGGGAGGGGGTGGAGGAAAGCAGTCGACACGTGAGCTATTCGACACCCTCCTTCTGTGGAAGGCCCGTGTTCCGTTGGATGCAAACGGAGAGGCGACGGTTGAAGTCCCTCTGAACGACTCCATCACCAGTTTTCGAATCGTTGCCGTAGCGACCGGAGGCACGGGCCTCTTCGGGACAGGGTCTGTCTCCGTGCAGTCCACGCAGGATTTGATGATCCTATCCGGGCTTCCTCCTCTCGTGAGAGAAGGAGATCAATTCAAGGCGGGTTTTACGCTTCGCAATACGACGAACCGAAGTATGGAGCTGGATGTTTCCGCAAAGGCAGACGGTATTTCACAGCCTCTCACCCCGATGGTGGTTTCTTTGACCCCCGGGGAGGCGAAGGAAGTTGGATGGGATATGGTGGTGCCACTCAATGTTGAAATGCTTCGATGGGAAGTGGAGGTGAAAGAGAGGGGCTCCGGGGCGGGGGATCGAATCAAAGTAACGCAGAAAGTGGTCCCTGCCATTCCGGTAAGAACTTTTCAAGCAACGATCGCGCAAGTTGACAAGGAATTCAAAACCGCTGTGGAGCGGCCCAAAGACGGACTTCCTGGTCGTGGAGGCATGCGAGTGAGCTTGCGGCCCAAAATTGGCGACGGGCTGAACGGCGTGCTCGAATATATGAAGTGGTATCCGTATGGGTGTATGGAGCAAAAGATCTCGGTAGCAGTGGCCCTGCGGGATGAGAGTCTTTGGAAGAGATGCATGTCGGAGCTCCCTACTCACCTCGACTCGGATGGTTTGGTAAAGTACTTCCCGCCATGTCTGTACGGAAGCCCGACGCTGAGCTCTTACATCATGGCCATCGGCCACGAAGCAGGATGGACTATTCCGAACGAGACCAAAGAGAAGATGGAGACAGGTCTCAAGAAATTCATCGAGGGATCGATCCTACGTTATTCGCCCATCCCGACGGCGGATCTTTCCATTCGAAAATTATCCGCCATAGAGGCCCTATCAAGAGCAGGAAAGGCAGAGCCAAAGTTGTTAGGCTCTATCTCCATCGAGCCCAATCTCTGGCCGACTTCGGCCGTCATCGACTGGTTCAATATCCTTCAGAATATTCAGACCATCCCGAATCGGGAGGAGCGAAGAAAGGAAGCGGAGCAGATCATCCGGTCTCGCCTCAACTTTCAAGGGACCGTCATGAATTTTTCAACGGAAAGTTCAGACAATTTATGGTGGCTCATGGTCTCCAGCGACTTGAACGCCGTTCGTGTCATCCTATCCCTTCTCCGGTCGGAGCAATGGAAGGAGGACATGCCGAGATTGGTGCAGGGGGCTCTGGCTCGGCAGAAGCGAGGAAGATGGGATTTGACGCTCGCCAACGCCTGGGGAGTCCTGGCTGTGGAGAAATTCTCAAAGGTTTTCGAGAGCGTCCCAGTGACCGGATCAACCCGTGCCGCCTTATCCAAGGAATCTTTTACTGTCGATTGGACTGGAATGCCCAAAGGGAAAACCTCCTTGATGTCGTGGCCTGCTAAAAAAGAAGAACTATCCATCCATCATCAAGGAACGGGAAAACCTTGGGCAACCATCCAGAGCCTTGCTGCTATTCCTCTCAAGGACCCCTTCTCCAGCGGCTACAGGATTAAGAAGACGGTCACTCCTGTTGAACAGAAACAACCCGGGACATGGTACCGGGGGGATATTGTTCGAGTCCGGTTGGAATTGGAGGCCCAGGCAGATCAGACCTGGGTGGTGGTAAGCGATCCGATTCCTTCCGGGTCAACCATTCTCGGAAAAGGGCTGGCGAGGGATTCACAAATCCTCACCAAGGGGGAGGAGAGGAAAGGCTGGGTCTGGCCAGCCTACGAGGAACGTTCTTTTGAAGCTTTTCGAGCCTACTATGAATATGTACCCAAAGGCCAATGGGTCGTTGAGTATACCCTTCGGTTGAATCAGAATGGATTGTTCCAGCTTCCAACAACGAGGGTCGAAGCCCTGTATTTTCCGGAGATGTTTGGAGAGATTCCGAACAAAACGGTAGAAGTGAAGCAATGAGATAAAGCATAATGATGGAAATTTGGAGAATCAACCGTAAGAAACCTCCTCTCTGTCGAGAGGCTATGCCACGATGTCTAATTGTCATTGCAAGGGACCGAAGGGAGCGTGGCAATCCGTTCGCTTCCAAATACAACCCGAGATTGCTTCGGTCGTTTTACTCCGTCGCAATGACAGAACAACACAGCCCCTGGCGGGAGGGAAAAAGAGGGAGGGGCAGGGTAATTGGATACTTCCTGTTCCTTTTCTCTGCCGGTTTCCTTTTCCTAGGTGGGGTGGCCAATGCTTTGCCCACTTATCAGGAGGTGCGGAAGTCCTATGTCAAATCCGACTCTCTTTTACTCGATCGTCATGGCGAGATCATCCATGAATTGCGGACGGATAAGTACCGGAGAAGGCTGGACTGGACTTCGTTGAAGAACGTTTCCCCTGCCTTGAAAGAGGCCGTGATCCAAGCTGAAGACAAGCGGTTCTATGACCACAGGGGAGTGGACTATAGATCGATGGGTGGAGCCTTGGTCCGGGGACTTGCGTCAGAGAGCCTTCGTGGAGCGAGTACCCTTACCATGCAATTGGCCTCCATCCTGGATGGAGAGCTCCGGACAAAAAAAGGAAGACGATCCATCTGGCAAAAAGAAAAGCAAATCCTAAACGCCTGGGAAATAGAGAGGAGCTGGACAAAGACAGAAATATTGGAAACCTACCTCAACCTCATCACATTCCGGGGAGAACTTCAGGGGATCGCGGCCGCCTCGAGGGGTCTCTTCGGGAAAGATCCTCATGGCCTCGATCAATCTGAGTCCCTCCTCCTGGCTTCCTTGATCCGATCACCGAATGCCTCGTCGCCGGAGTTACTAAAGAGGGTTTCTCATCTCAATCAAGTGATAGGCTGGCAAATTTCCCAGGAGGAGATTCATTCTAAGGTGAGACAGATATTTTTAGGACCGAACTTCCCCCGTCCGCGGGAAGACCTTGCCCCGCATCTTGCGAGGCAATTATTGAAAGGAAGACCCCACGGGTCCGCGGTCACTTCTACTCTGGACGGCCAAATTCAGAGGTTTGTCCTCGATCGACTCATCCAGCACCTTCTTCCGCTCAGGACGCAAAATGTGAAGGATGGGGCGGTCCTCGTCATAGAAAACGGGATGGGCAATATCTTGGCTTATGTAAGTTATAGCGGAGACCCTTTGTCCGCTCGGTTCGTCGACGGCGTACTGGCGAAAAGACAAGCCGGCTCTACCTTGAAGCCTTTCCTCTATGGCCTTGCCTTCGACCAGCGGATTCTTACCCCGGCCTCTCTGTTGGATGACTCCCCTCTGGATATCTCGGTCGTAAGCGGGGTCTACCAGCCGAGAAACTATGACTCTCGGTTCCTGGGATTCGTCACCTCCAGAACCGCCTTGGCATCCTCTCTGAACGTGCCCGCTGTTAAGACATTATCCCTGGTTGGCATTGAACCTTTCTTAAACAAGCTGAGGCAACTGGGAATTCAGGGACTCAATGAATCAGGGGATTTCTATGGTCCTTCTCTTGCCCTTGGCTCGGCAGATGTCAGCCTTTGGGAGCTTACCAATGCCTATCGATGTCTGGCCAACGAAGGCACATGGGGTCCCCCCCGTCTTATCTCTGAAGAGGATGCGTCAGCCCAAAAGAAACGAATATTCTCAAGAGAGGCGTCTTTTCTCATCTCGGACATACTGTCTGACAGAGAGGCCCGTAGTATCACCTTCGGCCTTGAAAATTCCTTGTCCACCCGTTTCTGGACGGCCGTGAAGACCGGTACCAGTAAGGATATGAGGGATAACTGGTGTATCGGATATTCAAGAAAGTATACGGTGGGTGTCTGGACAGGAAACTTCTCCGGAGAGCCCATGTGGAATGTGAGCGGCATTACAGGAGCGGCTCCTATTTGGAATGAGGTGATGAATTTTCTTCATCGGGATGTCTCCGGTATCAAAAAAGAAGGTCTTCCCGGCCTCGTGAGAAAAAAGATAGAATTTTCTCAGGCCGTGACAGCCTCCAGAAGGGAGTGGTTCATTCGAGGGACCGAACCTGGTACACAGAATCAGAGAACAGGCCAGTGCAACTCTAAAATTGTCTACCCGCCTTCCGGAACGGTGATTGCCCTCGACCCGGATATTCCTCCTGAGCTTCAGAAAATCTTCTTTATCTCTCAAACAGATGAGGGGAGCTTTCGATGGGTATTGAATGGCGAGCCCATGGAAAAAGCGGGTAAAACGATTCCCTGGACCCCGGAAGCTGGAAAATATTCCCTCGCTATTGCGGATGAGGACGAAAAAATTTTAGATTATGTTTATTTTGAAGTCAGGGGTCCGGAGGCGGATCGAAGTCTGCTGCCTGAAGACGGGGAAGGAACTTTTTCGAATTGATTAGGATTTACATTGCGCGGCACGGAGAGACGACGTGGAATGTGGAAGGAAGGATTCAGGGCCGAAGTGACCCCGGCTTGAGTCCCGATGGCTATGCCCAGAGCCGGGCATTGCTTGAACAACTTAAAGACCGTCCCCTCTCTGCCATTTATACCAGTACTCTGAAGCGATCCATTCTCACCGCTCAACCGATTGCCGACCACTTCGGCCTTCCTCTTCAAGAACAGCCGGAATTGGATGAAATCGCCTTTGGTATTCTGGAAGGGAAACAGATCCTTGACTCCGACGGAGATGTAAGGAGCGAATGGGAGAGGTTCAAGAAGAACTGTTTCACCTACCGCATCCCCGGAGGTGAAAATTATACGGATGTCATGAATCGGATCAGGCCCTTTGTGGAGAGGATCCTTCAGAACCGCAGAGGAGAGGAGATCTTGATCGTCGGTCACCGGGTTGTCAATCAGATGCTAATCGGGGTTCTGATGGATTACCCGCCGGAAGAGATGTTGAAGATCCAGCAGAGCAACGGCTGCTTTTATCTGGTCCAAAAGAACGGCGAACCCAGAGTGTCTTACCCTGTAAACGGTCGGATGAGAGAAGGGTTCCTTTCCGTGAGCCCGAACAGGATGGTTTGAGGAGACCGGGGAGATGGGTGTTCCGAGGGTTCTACAGAAAATCCGCTGTGTGATCTACGACTGTGACGGCGTCCTCTTCGATTCCTTCGAGGCCAACACAAGGTTGTATAATGATCTGTGTGCTTGGGTGGGAAGAGGCCCTCTAAGCGAAGAAGAGATGCGATATGTTCACATTCACACCGTCCTTGAAGCCATCCATTTCATTTTTGGGAAAGGAAACGACCTGGAAAAGAAAGCGTTAGAAACATTGAAAGAGAGACAGGTCGATTTAAGAAATTACGTCGAGTACTTGAAGATGGAGCCTCATCTTCTTCTAACTTTGGGGAAACTGAAAGAAAGGGGGATCTTTCGAGCCATCAATACCAACCGGACGACGTCCATGAAACATGTCATAGAAAGGTACGGCCTCGGGCCTTATTTCGAGATGGTTGTGACCGCCCTCGACGTCAAAAACCCTAAGCCTCATCCCGAATCGATCGAGAAGATTATCGAAGCATTTAAGCTGAAGAAGGAGGAGGCTGTTTTTGTAGGAGATTCTGAAGTAGATAAACAGACGGCTGAGTCTTCAGGCGTAAAGTTCATCGCCTATAAGAACAGGGAGCTTGCCAACGATCTATATATAGAGGATCATCGCGACCTTTTAGATTTGGTTTCGAATCACAGAGCCTCCGGAAACTAACCCCCCTCTCAATCACAGCCCTTTCGGCTTTTGTGTAAGTGGCACCTTCTATTGTAACTCCTTACCTCCGTCTTCTTTCCCCGTCGAATTAAGGGTAACCCCCTTTCATCCCCCTTAACTTAAGGGGGGATGAAAGAATTAAGAAACCGATAAAAACAGAACCGGGCCCGCAAGGATGGTTCTCTTGAAGAACTTTAGAGCGGAACCTCTCAGCGATAAGTGTTGACGGTCTAAATGGTAATATCTTCATAAGCTTACTGCCGCGAATGGTTGCGCACCTATGATGCCACGCATTCTAAAGTTTGGAAAGAGAGCCATCCCGCAAGGGCCGAGGGCAAAAAGAACAATCTTTTAACACCTTCAGGGGGATGAACGGGGACCCAAATACATTTTTTCCGGCCCCAAAATACTGGTTTTACAGTATTCACATTCAAGCCTTGATCAAAGAGAATAGATAAGCAAGCAGAATCTAATAGTTTCTGCCTTTTGGAATAACGAGGGCTCAGGGATCGGTATCGCTTATCAGCAGCCTGGGGGTAACGCGCATCGAGGAATCAAAGCAAATAGAACGTTTATGAGATACTGCAACCGTTTTATCATCTTTATCATCTTTTTCATCTGTTTGTTTTTGTCCGGATGCATCAAAGTTGGACCCAACTTCGCTCCTCCTCCGGTGGCGGTTTCACAATCCTGGCTGGATGCGGGCGACCAGCGTGTGAAGACAGAAGCGACAGAATACCGCAACTGGTGGCAGGTGTTTAGCGACCCGGTCCTTGACCGGCTCATTGACCGGGCTTACAAAGAGAACCTTTCTCTCAGGATAGCGGGGGTCCGGGTTCTCGAAGCCCGTGCCCAGCTCGGAATCGTGGTTGGAGAACTTTTCCCTCAGACCCAGCAGGCCTCCGGCTCCCTTCAATACTTCCGTCCCAGCGAGCATTCCGCCCAGGCCGCCTCTTTAGGGGCTGCTCACGGCTCTACTTCCAGCACTCCCATAAGGTTCTGGCAATCGCAGATCGGTTTGGGGGCCAACTGGGAGATCGACTTCTGGGGAAAGTTCAGACGCGCGATTGAGGCAGGCAATGCCAGCTGGCTTGCCTCCATTGCGAACTATGATAACGCCCTGGTGAGCCTAACGGCAAGTGTAGCAAATTCCTATATCCTGATCCGAACCTTCGAAAAACGGATTGCCATTGCCCGGGAAAATGTAGAGACGCAAAAGGAGAGCCTGAAAATCGCCGAGGCCCGGTACGAGTATGGCACCGCGTCTCAATTAGACGTCGATCAGGCCAAAACCGTGCTCTATAACACGGAGGCTTCCATCCCTCCTCTGGAAGCTCAGTTGCGGCAGTCCAAAGATGCCCTCAGTGTGCTGCTTGGGTTGCCACCGAGTCACCTGGCGGATGAGCTGGCGGGCTCTCCAGACATTCCGATTTCTCCGATTGAGGTCATCGTGGGTATCCCTGCCGACCTCCTTCGCCGCAGGCCGGACATTCGGAGCGCCGAATACCAGGCAGCGGCCCAATGCGCCCAGATTGGTGTGGCCAAGGCGGACCTTTACCCCGCTTTTTCTCTCACCGGAAGCTTCGGCTTTGTCTCGACGGACCTCGGGAAGTCCAGCCTGAGCGATATGTTCAAATGGAGTAGTCGTAATATCCAGGCCGGCCCTTCGTTCCAGTGGAATATCCTCAACTATGGCCAGATTACGAACAACGTCCGGGTTCAGGATGCGCGGTTTCAGGAGTTGCTTATCACTTATCAAAATACCGTCCTCGCAGCCCAACAGGAAGTGGAGGACAATCTGATCGCCTTCCTGAAGGCCCAGGACCAAGCCGGATTCCTGGCCAAGAGCGCAACGGCCGCCAGGGGCGCTCTCGATCTTGCCGTGAAGCAGTACCGGGAAGGGGTCGTCGATTTTACCACGGTCCTGGTCGCGCAGCAGTCTCTACTGAGCGTCCAGGACAACCTTGCCGCCACCCTGGGAAACATCGCGACTAATCTGGTGGGGGTGTATCGATCCCTGGGGGGCGGCTGGGAAGTCCGGGAGGGAAAGGATCTGGTACCCTCCGAGATCAAGGAAGAGATGGCAAAACGGACCAACTGGGGCAAATTGCTCGCACCGGCATCCTATAATCTGCCCGCGGCCGAGGGACCCAAGTCCGACATTCGGCTTCCCGACTGGTAGCCCTCTCTTCTTCCCTCTCCCCCGGCCTACCGGCAGGCAGGCACTGGGTAGAGGGAGAGGGTGAGGAGGCACATAGCCGCTGTGACCAACTTCGTTCGGTTTTTGATACAAGGAGAGAGGGGTAATGACTTGTAAGAAATATTCCCTTTATAAGATGGGGGCTCTTTCAGCCTGGATCGTCTGTCTGATCCTTCTGGTTCTTTTAGCGGCGTGCAAAGACAAGCCTCCCCCTCCCCCTCCTCCGCCCACTGTTGCGGTGGCCCAGCCCGTCCAGCAGACAGTGACGGACTATCTGGAGCTGACAGGCAATACTCAAGCCATTAAGACAGTGCAACTGGTTGCCCGGGTCGCGGGTTACCTGGATAGGGTGTTCTTCCAGGACGGGCAATTTGTAAAAGAAGGTCAATTGCTCTTTCTCATTCAACAAAACACTTACCAAGACACACTCCGACAGAATGAAGCGCAGATAGCGCTTCAAAAAGCCCAGTTAGAATTTGCTGAAAAACAACTGGTCCGGTACTCCAACCTTTTGGAACAGAAGGCAACCTCCCAGGAAAACGTAGACAACTGGCGCTACCAGCGGGATTCGGCCCGGGCGAACCTGCAGGCGGCAGTAGCTGCCAGAGACCTCAGCAAGCTCAATCTGAGCTATACCGAGATCACCGCTCCTTTCGACGGCAGGATCGATCGGAGGCTAAGAGACCCAGGCAATCTGGTGGGTTCGGGTGAAAATACGGTCCTGGCTTCGATCAATCAAATCGATCCCATCTATGCTTACTTCACCATCAGCGATTCGGATCTGGCGCGCCTGATGGGGGAGGCCCATTGGGTTCCGGGACAAGCTCGTTCCAAGGCCTGGCCCGTCTATCTGGGCCTACCGAACGAAAAGGAATATCCCCACCGTGGCCGCCTGGATTTTGCCTCGATCAGTCTAACCGCCACGACTGGCACCTTGTTGATGAGAGGCATCTTCCCAAATCCCGACGGGAAGATCTTGCCAGGACTGTATGCCCGCGTCCATTTGCCTATCAAGGAAAGAGTCGCCTTGCTCGTTCCTCAGGAGGCTCTTGGATATGACCAGCGGGGCGCCTATGTGCTGGCCATCAACCAGGAGAACGGAGTGGAAAGGTTTGGGGTGAGAACGGGCACCCAGGTGGGTGATCTGCGTGTCATTGAGGAAGGCCTGACGGGAAAGGAATGGGTCGTCATAAAAGGCACTCAGAAGGCCATTCCCGGAAGGAGGGTGACACCGGAAAGGCAGGATTTTCAGAAGAGGGCTGTGCCATGATCTCTCGGTTTTTTATCGAGCGTCCTATCCTTGCGAATGTTTTGGCCGTGGTCACCATTATCCTTGGGCTGGTCAGCTACTACCACTTGCCGGTCGAACAGTATCCCCCTATCGTGCCGCCCACCATTCAGGTTACAACCAAATACCCGGGCGCCAGTGCAGCCGTCATCGCAGACACGATAGGGGTGCCCATCGAACAAGCGGTCAACGGCGTAGAACATTCGATTTATATGTCTTCCACCAGCGGCAGCGACGGCTCCTATACCTTGACCGTTACCTTTGACGTAGGAACCGACCTGAACACATCGATGGCTCTTGTCCAGGATCAGGTCAATACGGCACTGGCCCAGCTCCCACTCGTGGTCCAAGATCAAGGGGTCAACGTTAGAAAAGTTTCGACCAATATTCTCCTCGTAGTCAGTTTATACTCCGACGACAACCGGTTTGATGAGGCTTTTCTCTCTAACTATGGCATTATCAATTTGCAGTATCCTCTGGCGAGGCTGCCGGGTATCGGTCAGGTCAGGGTCGCCGGCGCCGGTCCTTATAGCATGCGGGTCTGGCTGGATCCGAACAGACTCAAACAGTTCAATCTGACCACCCAGGATGTTCTGAATGTGATCAGGGACCAGAATGTGCAAGTCGTAGCAGGCCAGTTAGGGGCTCCTCCGGTGCCTCACGGTCAGGCGAATCAGTTCACCATCAACAGCCTTGGCCGGCTGTCTGACGTGGACCAGTTTGAAAAGATCGTCGTCAAGAGCGACCCCGGCCAGGCGGCCCAGATCGTGCGCCTAAGCGATATTGCCCGCGTGGACTTGGGCCAGCAGAGTTTCTCAAATTTTGCCAACATCGGCGGACTCCGTTCAGCCCAGGTGATTATCTTTGCCCTACCCGAGGCCAACGCCATCGCTGTCGCCAACAATGTTTACAAGGCTGTGGCCGAGATGAGCAAAGATTTTCCCGAGGGGCTGAAGTATACCATTCGTTACGATACCACGAAGTTTGTCCGGGGGGCCATCTCCGCCGTTTATGAGACACTCTTCGAAGCCGGCATTCTGGTCCTCATCGTGATCATGGTATTTCTCCAGAGTTTCCGGGGAATGCTCGTTCCTGCCACCACGGTCCCGGTAACCATCATCGGTGCTTTCATCGCGATGAGCGCGCTGGGTTTCACCGTTAACCTGATGACCTTATTCGCCCTGGTGCTGGCCATCGGCATCGTCGTCGATGACGCCATCGTCATCGTTGAAAACAGTGCCTCCTACATCGAAAAGGGTCTTTCTCCAAAAGACGCTGCCATTAAAGCCATGAGTGAGCTGACGGGGCCGATTATGGGCATCACCATGGCCCTGGTCTCCGTTTTTCTACCAGCTGCGTTTTTGCCTGGTATCACAGGACAAATCTTTCGTCAATTCGCTCTGGTCATCGCCTCGACCGCGGTGATCAGTGCCATTAATGCCCTGACCCTAAAGCCCGCTCAGTGCGCTCTCTGGCTGCGGCCCAGGAAGGAGAAGCAGCTGAACTGGTTTTATCGAGGTTTCAATAAAGGCTACCAGGCCATGAAAGACCGTTATATGAGGGTTGTTCGTTGGATGGTGGAGCGGCCGGGGCTCATGTCGCTCGTTTTCTTCGCAGTCATCCTCTACTCCGGTTGGGAGTTTGTCCATCGACCTACCGGCTTCCTCCCTACGGAGGACCAAGGGTACGCCGTACTCTTCGCACGTCTGCCCGAGGGCGCTGCACAACCGAGGTCGCGGGAAGTATCGGAGAAGATCGGCGCCATTCTGAAAAGGACCCCGGGCGTCGTAAGCTGGGTGACGATCGGTGGCTATTCCTTCCTGGATGCGGCCAATGTGTCCACGATCAACAGCACGTTCATCATCTACGAAGACTGGAGCAAACGCGGAAGTGCCCTGAGTCAGGAGAAAATTGTTCCCCGTCTCAATCGCGATCTTTCAACCATCCAGGACGCGGACGTGTTTGTGGTCATCCCGCCTTCCATCCGCGGTCTGGGCCAGGCGGGTGGATTTCAAATGATGGTGGAAGACCGGAAGAGCCTCGGGCTGGAGAATCTCCAGAATGGGACGTATGAACTTATTAGTGCAGGCAACTCTCAGCAGAGCTTACGGGGTCTGGCCACTACCTTTAGCGCCAGGAGCCCCCAGCTCTTCCTGGACATAGACAGGACGAAAGCCTTATCTTTTCAGGTTCCGCTGAATAATGTGTTTGAGACGCTCCGGGGCTACCTGGGCTCCTCCTTCGTCAATCTCTTCAACAAGTTCAATCAGGTGTACCAGGTGTACATCCAGGCCGGCGATCGTCACCGCCTCAACCCCGAGGACATCAGGAATCTCTACACTCGAAATACCGAGGGAGAAATGGTGCCCCTCGGCAGCCTTCTTGAAGTGAGACATTCTCAAGGTCCCGAGCTGATCACTCGGTATAACCTCTATCCTGCAACCCCCATTTTCGGCTCGGCGGCCCCTGGGTTCAGTTCTGGCCAGGCCCTTAAGGTGATGGAGCGACTGGCCGCAGACACGTTGCCGCAGGGGATGAGCTATGAATGGACAACGACGAGCTACCAGGAGAAACAGGTCGGCTATCAGGCCTACTTCATCTACGCCCTCTCCGTTACTCTGGTGTTTATGGTGCTGGCAGCACTGTATGAGAGCTGGACATCGCCGGCGGCGGTCATCCTGGCCGTGCCCATGGCCTTGGTAGGGGTTCTCGTGGGTCTCGTGGTCAGAGGTTTTGACAATAATCTCTACACCCAGATTGGCCTCGTGCTGATGATTGCTCTGGCCAGTAAGAACGCTATCCTCATTGTCGAGTTTGCGCGGGATCTGCAACGGGAAGGTATGTCTGTGACCGAGGCAGCCGTGGAGGCAACGAGCCGGCGGTTCCGCCCCATTGTGATGACTTCTTTTGCCTTCATCCTGGGAGTGGTTCCCCTGCTCTTCGCAAGGGGCGCCGGTGCTGCAAGTCAGCGGGCCATCGGGACAGTCGTCTTTGGGGGGATGATTGCCTCGACACTGCTGGCAATTCCGTTTGTGCCGGTTTTCTACGTGATTACGCAGCGTCTGACCGAAAAGCGCGCCCGCTCGAGAGAGGAGAGTGCGACTGGAAATAAAATATGAACGGACGGAATGCCTCTGCCTCGGCCCGTAGAAAATAAAGGTTTCGTCCGTGGGCAACGGTAACGATGCCCGCCCTGTACCATATGGCAAAACGTATTAGGGCAGCAGGGCGCCCTCGATCAAATATGAACGTGACCACTCAGTATTACATCCAGCATGAAAGGTACAGGGCCCGTATCGTCCAACGGTTAGGTTGTTAGGCTTAAGAAGTTGACGTAACCTTCTGACGCTAAACGAAACGGGCCTCGTAGCCGTTACCTTAACCCTGGGCTGTTTTCATTGTTCGTGGGTGACAAACCCGTCATAGAAAATCGCTCTGTCTCACTGAAGAGAGAGGTTACCCATCATATCGATGACCGCAATCCTAAAGGTTCGACAAGACGTCTATTCATATGGGCCGGGACACAGGCCGGTATGTTTTCACACCTTTTAGGTATTACGAACGGAGGAGTATTCATGGCTCAGGATCTGTATGATACGATCATCATCGGAGGAGGGCCTGCCGGAGCGGCGGCGGCGGTCTATGCAGCGCGAAAGAAGCTGAAGACGCTCGTCATCACGGAAGCCTTCGGCGGACAATCCATGGTTTCCAGCGGCATTCAAAATTGGATCGGCGAAGTCACCCTTTCAGGCCTGGACCTTGCTGAAAAGCTCAAGAAGCACGTGGAGGCTCAAAAAGGAATTGAAATTAGAACTCCGGAGCGAGTGGTTGCCGTGAGCCAAGGGGCCGACTGCGCTTTCGAGGTCAAAACGGACGGCGGAAATCTCTACCGGTCCAAGACTTTGATCGTCTGCTCCGGAGGGCGACACCGACGCCTCGACATTCCGGGAGAGGAAAAGTTTGAGGGCAGAGGACTTGCTTTTTGTTCAACCTGTGATGCCCCTTTTTACAGCGAGCTCGACGTGGCCGTGGTGGGGGGTGGGAACTCAGCGCTTGAGGCGGTGGTCGATTTAATTCCCTATGCGCGCAAGATCACTCTTCTCGTTCGAGGCGAGAAACTCAGGGGCGATCCCGTGACTGAAGAGAAGGTAAAGGGATCGAATAAATTGCAGATGGTTAGCAATGCAGAAGTCGTAGAAATTCTCGGCGATCGGTCCGTGACGGGATTGCGGTATAAGGACAAGAGAACTGGGGAAGTCAAAGAGCTGGCAGTCGGTGGCGTGTTCGTCCAGATCGGCTTGTCCGCAAACTCGGATTTCATCCGGGAGCTGATCGACACCAACCAGGCGGCAGAAATTATCGTAGAACACAGGACCGGGCAGACGTCGAAGAGGGGCGTTTTCGCAGCAGGCGATGTGACCGACGACCCATTCAAGCAGAACAATATTTCGGCAGGCGACGGGGTAAGGGCTGCCCTGTCCGCCTACCAGTTCATCCTCAATATTCAAAAATACAGCCCTTGCGCGGATAAAGAGGAGTGAACCCCGGTAGAAAGGGCAAATCCCTGAACATAATGTGATTCATAAATTACTTTACAGAACCCGTCATTCCGGACTCGATCCGGAATCCAGACGTCGTCCCGGCGAAAGCCGGGACCCAATTATATCCTGGATCCCGATTTCCATCGGGAATCCTGGATTCCCGCTTTCGCGGGAATGACAACACTCATTGTCATCGTAAACAAGGGTTAGAGTTAGTCGTGGGACAAGAAGTGGAGGAGCCAATGGTGAGTGAAAAGACGATCGAAAAATTAGGGAAAATAGCTGCCCTGATCCGTTACTACATCCTTTTCATGACCACAGAGGCTGGTTCCGGGCATCCCACATCCTCACTATCGGCGACGGAATTGATGGCCTGCCTTCTTTTTGGCGGGGTCTTTCGGTTTGACGTCGACCATCCCGCCTGTCCGAATAACGATCGACTCATCTTTTCCAAAGGACATGCCTCCCCGCTTTTCTACGCCTTATGGGCGGCCGCAGGCGAGTTGACTGAAAAGGACCTTCTGACGTACAGGAAATTCGGCAGTCCCTTGGAGGGCCACCCCACCGTTGTGTTTCCATACGTTGAAGCGGCAACGGGTTCTCTGGGGCAGGGCCTTTCGATCGGCCTGGGAATGGCGTTGAACGCCAAGTTCCTTGATAAGCTCCCGTACAGGACGTATGTTCTCCTCGGTGACAGCGAAATGGCGGAAGGCTCTCAATGGGAATCGATGGAAATCGCCTCCTATTATAAGCTGGACAACCTGATCGGGGTTCTTGACGTGAACCGGCTGGGGCAGCGGGGAGAGACGATGTACGGATGGGACCTCGAGGCCTATGAGAAAAGGATTTCGTCTTTCGGATGGAAGACGCGGACCTTCGACGGCCATTCCGTCCCCGAAATCCTTGCCGCTTATGAAGAGGCCCTCCACGCCACCGATCAGCCCGTCATGTTGATTGGGAAGACCGTTAAAGGCAAGGGAGTTTCTTTTATTGAGAATAGGAACGGCTGGCACGGAAGGGCGCTTAAGAGAGAGGAGTATGATCGCGCGCTTAAGGAGTTAGGAGAGATCGATAAGTCTGTTCGAGGAGAGATTTCCCTCCCGGAAGACCTGAAGCCGAAGGAAGGGGCTGCCGGAGGACCGGTCAAGAAACTGGATTACCCGGCCGACAAACCTGTTGCCACCCGGAAGGCCTATGGGAATGCCCTGGTGAGAATTTTTCCTCAGTCCCCAAACCTGGTGAGTTTGGACGGCGAGGTCAGCAACTCGACGTACGCAGAAATATTCAAGGAGGCTTTTCCGGAACGTTTTTTTGAGATGTATATTGCGGAGCAGAACATGGTCGGTGCGGCCTTAGGCCTGTCGCGTCGGGGTAAGATTCCTTTCGTCTCTACCTTCGGTGCATTTCTCACCCGCGCTTTCGATCAGGTCAGGCTGAGCCAGTATTCCGATCCGAACATCAAGTTTGTTGGATCCCATGCCGGGGTATCGATCGGGGAAGATGGCCCTTCTCAGATGGCCCTTGAAGACATCGCCATGTTCAGAGCGATCTTAGGGAGCGTCGTCTTATACCCATCCGATGCGGTATCCACGGAGAGGTTAGTCGAGGAAGCCGCAAAACACGATGGCATCGTTTTCATTCGGACCACGAGAATGGAGACGCCTATCCTGTATGGTCCGGAAGAAAAGTTTGTCATCGGTGGGAGCAAAGTCCTGAGGAAAAGCGAAAAGGACAGGGCCACCGTGATCGGTGCTGGAGTGACACTCCATGAAGCGCTGGCAGCTTACGAGGCATTGGAAAAAGAAGGAATTTTCATCCGTGTCATCGATCTCTACAGCATCAAGCCGATTGATGAAAAAACCTTACGCCAGGCCGCCGGTGCGACCCGGGGAATCATCACGGTGGAAGATCACTACCCTGAAGGAGGGATGGGGGAGGCTGTGAGAAGCGGTCTGTCTAATTCCCCGGTTCCAATCCACTGTCTGGCCGTAAGGAGGAAGCCGAAGAGCGGTAAACCGCAAGAGCTTCTCGACTATGAAGAAATCTCGCGAGTTGCCATTATCAGAAAAGTGAAAGAGATCGTGTGAGGGCCAGGGTTTTAAGAAATACTAAAGTACCGCTTTGTAAGGGTTTAGCAGAACAGCCAACCGCCTTTGAAGCCGTTATCTATGGGCAAACGGGAGAATTACGATGAGTACCGTCAGAAGAATTAAAAAAGTCTGGAAGAGCAAGCCCGCCATTGAAGGTGCGGGCGTCCATCTTAAGAGGGCCTTCGGCTTCTACCAGGTGCCGCAGCTTGACCCGTTTCTCCTCCTCGATGATTTCCGGTCGGACAACCCCGCCCACTACCTGAAGGGTTTCCCCTGGCATCCCCACCGCGGGATCGAAACGATCACTTATGTTCTTCAGGGCCTTGTCGAGCACGGCGACAGCATGGGAAATCGCGGGCTGATCTCTTCGGGTGATGTGCAGTGGATGACCGCCGGAAACGGCATCATCCATCAGGAGATGCCAAAGGGTGACAAGAAGCGGGTTATGTCAGGATTCCAGCTCTGGGCGAACCTTCCTGCCTCCCATAAGATGATGGATCCCCGTTACCGCGACGTGAAGAATCAGCAGATCCCCGAAATTTCCCTCAAGAGCGGGGTAAAGGTGAAGATCATCTGTGGAAAGTTAGACAGGGTGGAAGGGCCAGTGCGAGACATCATGACCGACCCTGAGTATCTGGACGTAACGGTTCCGGCCGGGACAACTTTTACCCACCCCGTAAGGAAGGGTCAAAACGCCTTTGCCTACGTGATTGAAGGGGAGGGTTACTTCGATCCGAATCGTGACTCGTATGGCCATGAGGTGATCGGAGACAACTACTTCGATTTCAAGCGGAGCTGTATCTGTAAAGACGAGACGCTTGTCCTTTATGGCGACGGCAACGAGGTCTCCGTGACTTCTGAAACGAAAGGGGTCCGCTTCCTGCTTATTTCCGGCAGGCCCATCGGCGAGCCGGTCGCCTGGTATGGCCCTATTGTCATGAACACGCAGGAGGAGCTAAGGCTTGCCTTCGAGGAATACCAGAACGGGACATTCATCAAGCATGGCAAGACGTAAAGGCGCTGTGAGAAGAAGGCTCGATGGCTGTGCAGGAGGTTGAGCATGTCCGCATTGCGCTCGGATGCGTTCGTATTTTTTGGTGCTACCGGTGATCTGGCGTACAAGAAGATTTTCCCTGCGCTCCAGAGGATGATGAGGCGGGGCTCTCTCGACATGCCGATCATCGGGATGGCGAGGCGCAATTGGACTTCTGATCAGCTCCGGGCCCGCGCCCGCGAAAGTCTTGAGAAACACGGCGGCGTCGATCCTGACGCCTTCGCCAAGCTCTCGGCGCGCCTCCAGTACCTCTCCGGCGATTACGGGGACGATGCGACGTACGAGCGTTTGTGCAAGGCCCTGGGCAGCTCTGCACGACCACTCCATTACTTAGCCATTCCGCCGAGCGAGTTTGAGATTGTCGCAAGGGGGCTGGAAAAGTGCGGTTGTGCAAAGGACGGTCGCGTGATCGTGGAGAAACCTTTTGGCCGCGACCTCGCCTCGGCGCAGGAGCTCAACCGAACGCTTCGGCAGTTCTTCCCCGAGTCTGCTATCTTCCGGATCGACCACTACCTCGGCAAGGAGGCGGTCCAGAATCTGCTCTACTTCCGCTTTGCCAATTCCTTTCTGGAGCCGATCTGGAATCGTAACTACGTCGAAAGCGTTCAGATTACCCTTTGCGAGAGCTTCGGAGTGGAGGGCCGTGGCCGCTTCTACGAAGAGGTGGGGGCAATTCGAGATGTGGTGCAGAACCACATGTTTCAGGTCATGGTGTTGCTCGCCATGGATGCCCCGACCGTCAACGATCCGGAAGCAACGCGGGACGAAAAGATTCGCCTCTTTCGGGCGATCAAACCCCTTTCTCATGAGGACATCGTGCGAGGGCAATTCCACGGCTACCGGGACGAAGAGGGCGTGGCCGCTGATTCTCAGGTGGAGACGTTTGCGGCATTACGGCTCCATATCGATACCTGGCGCTGGGCAGGCGTGCCTTTTTACATACGGGCGGGAAAACGGCTGCCCTTCACAGCCACCGAGGTAGTGGTTGAGCTGAAGCGTCCGCCTCAAACGGTCTTTGATAACAAGCTCGGCCAGCCGAACTACATTCACTTCCGGCTCAGTCCCAATGTCTTTATTGCTCTGGGAGCGCGGACCAAGGTGCCCGGAGAATCCATGGTCGGTAAGGGTGTGGAGTTGGTCGCCTGCCAGCACTTTGGCGACGAGATGTCGCCCTACGAACGGCTTCTCAGTGACGCGATACGGGGCGACGCGACGCTCTTCGCCCGAGAGGACAGCGTCGAAGCGGCTTGGCAAATTGTCGATCCAATACTGAAAAACCCGGCTCCGGTTCATGAGTACGAACCGAATACCTGGGGCCCGGCAGAGGCCGACCGGATCATTGCGGGTGATGGCGGCTGGCACAATCCTACGCCGATGGAGCCCTTGGATGACGCCGTGCGGGAAAGTTGCATTTCTTCTTGACGTGAAGAACATCCCTCACCCTTTCCCTCTCCCCACCGGGGAGAGGGCGGGGTGAGGGGGCGTTTGTATTAGTGAGTAGCAACGAACGCTGATCTACTTAGCCACGAATCGCATCTGGTGTCAGTGGGCGAGACATTAATATGCAGACGACGAATGGGGAGATACGAGGAGAAGGGATATGACAGTAAACGTCAGTCCCCTTGCGGGAAAGCCTGCGGAACCATCCATGCTCGTCGACGTAGCCAAGCTCATCGCAGCCTACTACACCGAAACTCCTGATCCTTCCGTGCCTGAGCAACGGGTGATGTTCGGCACTTCGGGGCACCGTGGCTCAGCGCTCAAGAAGTCTTTCAACGAATGGCATATCCTCGCCGTCACTCAGGCCATTTGTCTATACCGTAAGCAGCAAAAGACCGACGGTCCCCTGTTCCTCGGCATCGACACTCACGCCATCTCCGTCCCGGCCTTCCGAAGCGCCGTCGAGGTGCTGGCGGCCAATGACGTGGAGGTCATGATTTCGGAGGGGGATGAATATACTCCCACGCCTGTTATCTCCCACGCCATTCTTACCTATAACCGCGGCCGGAAGGCAGGGCTCGCTGACGGCATCGTGATCACGCCGTCTCACAATCCGCCCGAGGATGGCGGTTTCAAGTACAACCCGCCAGAGGGCGGACCTGCCGAGCCTACGGTCACCGGCTGGATCGAAACGAAAGCGAATGCGTTCCTCGAAAAAGGACTCTCCGGCGTTAAAAGAATTTCCTTTGAGAAGGCGCTTCATGCGTCCACAACGCACCGGCATGACTATCTCCACGCCTATGTCAGCGACCTGGGCAGTGTGATCGACATGGACGCCATTTATGGCTCGAAGATCGGTTTAGGAGTCGATCCGCTCGGCGGCGCCGGCGTACGCTATTGGCCGCTGGTTGCGGAGTGCTATGGCTTGAACCTAACCGTCGTCAATGACGCCGTTGATCCCACCTTCCGTTTTATGACGGTCGATTGGGACGGCCGGATTCGCATGGACCCATCGTCGCCTTACGCGATGAAGCGTCTGATCGGTCTAAAGGATCGCTTCGATATCGCCTTTGCGTGCGATACGGATCACGATCGACACGGAGTGGTTACCCGGAGCGCCGGGCTGCTCCAGCCGAATCACTACCTTTCTGTTGCCATCGACTACCTTTTTCGACATCGGCCCGGGTGGCGGAAAGACACAGCCGTGGGAAAGACCCTGGTAAGCAGCCAGATGATTGATCGTGTGACCGCGAGGCTCGGCAGAAAACTCTACGAGGCGCCGGTCGGCTTCAAGTGGTTTGTTGACGGCCTCCTCGACGGGTCGCTCGGCTTCTGCGGGGAGGAGAGCGCAGGCGCTTCGTTTCTGCGACGGGATGGCACGGTCTGGGTGACGGACAAAGATGGAATCGTTCCATCTCTGCTCTCGGCGGAAATTACGGCACGGATAGGCCGAGATCCGGGTGAAATCTACCGGGAGCTGACGCGCGAGTTCGGTGAGCCTTTCTACGATCGTGTGGACGCGCCCGCCAACCCGGAGCAAAAGAAGGCACTGGAAAGGTTTTCGCCGGAGCAGATTCGAATCACGGACCTCGCTGGCGAAAAAATCAAGACCCTATTGACTCATGCACCGGGGAACGGAGCTGCGATCGGTGGGATCAAGGTGGTTGCTGAGAACGGGTGGTTTGCCGCGCGTCCATCAGGGACCGAGAATATTTATAAGATCTACGCTGAGAGCTTCCGGGGAGAAGAACATCTGCGACGCATCCTCGACGAAGCGCAGACGATCGTTGACGGCGCATTAAAGACCGCTACATCGGAGGACAAGGGTGCAGCGTGACGAAGCCTAAAGTGGAGGAGGCCATGAACAAACCGAAGAGAGCCAGCAGCCCGATTTACAGTTTTTTCCCCACCGAGGTCGAGGGGTTCGAACCCCTTGCCGAGCTGGCCCTGGATATGCGCTGGTCGTGGAATCATTCTGCCGATGAAGTGTGGAAGCAGCTTGATCCGGCACTCTGGGAGCTGACCGGAAACCCGTGGGTTGTCCTGCAAACGGTCTCGCGGGACCGGCTCGAGCATACGCTGGCCGATCCCGCCTTCCGCGAGAAGGTGGATGGTCTCATTCAATCGAAGCGTCAGGAGGCCGAGTCGCCCGCATGGTTTCAGGAGAACTACCCGCACGCGCCTCTGACCTCTGTCGCTTATTTCAGTATGGAGTTCATGTTGAGCGAAGCGCTTCCGATCTATTCGGGCGGGCTTGGAAATGTCGCCGGCGATCAGCTCAAAACTGCGAGCGACCTGGGCGTGCCCGTGGTCGGCGTAGGGCTTCTCTACCAACAAGGTTATTTCCGGCAGGTGATAGACCAGGATGGGGCGCAGCAAGCCCTCTTCCCATACAACGATCCAGGACAATTACCCATCACCCCTTTGCGGGAGCCGAACGGGGAATGGCTGCGGCTGGAGATCAGGCTGCCCGGTTACTCGGTCTGGCTCCGTGCCTGGCAGGTTCAGGTCGGGAGGGTAAAACTCTACCTGCTTGACACCAACGACGCGGCCAACTTTCCGGCCCATCGTGGGATCACGAGCGAGCTTTACGGAGGCGGGCCAGAGCTGCGTTTGAAACAAGAGATCTTGCTCGGGATCGGCGGATGGCGTCTGCTCAATGCCCTCGGCATCAAACCGGAGGTCTGTCATCTGAATGAAGGGCATGCTGCCTTTGCCGTGTTGGAACGGGCTCGAACGTTTATGAAAGAAGCGGGCCAGCCCTTTGAAGTCGCGCTGGCCGTCACACGGGCGGGCAACCTCTTCACCACACACACGCCGGTGGAAGCGGGTTTTGACCGTTTCGATCCTGCCCTCGTCGAGCAATACCTGGGCTGGTACGCCCAGAACAGGCTCGGAATCTCGCTCCACGATTTCCTGGCCCTTGGTCGTCTGAACGCTGATGACTCTTCCGAGCCCTTTAATATGGCTTACCTGGCTGTGCGCGGGAGCGGCGCGGTCAACGGGGTGAGTCGTTTGCACGGGCAGGTCAGCCGGCGCATTTTTCAGCCTCTCTTTCCGCGCTGGTCCGAGGATGATGTACCGATCGGGTATGTGACCAACGGGGTCCATATGCCCAGCTGGGACTCAGAGGAGTCCGAGGCCTTGTGGACAGGGACCTGCGGAACGGACCCGTGGCTGGGCGCACTGGAAACCGTGGAAGAGGAAATGCGCTCCGTTTCCGACTCCAGGCTCTGGGAGTGCCGTGCTTCGGCCCGCGAATCGCTCGTCAAATATGTCCGCGAGCGGCTTTCCAGGCAACTGGCAGCTTCGGGCGCGGCTCCCGAGAAATGTGAAGAAGCGGATCGCGTTTTTGATTTCGATGCCTTGACGATGGGGTTTGCGCGGCGTTTCGCCACCTACAAGAGGCCGAACCTCCTGCTGCACGATCCTGACAGGCTCCTTAGAATCCTGACCCAGCGGGACCGCCCCGTTCAACTCGTCATTGCCGGCAAGGCGCATCCGGCGGACCAGGCAGGGCAAGCCATGATCCGGGAATGGACCCGTTTCATCCGGAGGCCCGAGGCACGCAAACACGTCGTCTTTCTGAGCGATTACGACATGCTTTTGACCGGAGAGTTGGTTCGCGGAGTGGATCTCTGGATCAACACGCCGCGGCGGCCCTGGGAGGCGAGCGGGACAAGCGGTATGAAGGTGCTTGTCAACGGGGGCATCAATCTTTCCGAGCTGGATGGGTGGTGGGCAGAAGCCTACACGCCCGAAGTCGGTTGGGCATTGGGCGATGGAAAGGAGCATGGCGATGACCCGGCCTGGGATGCGGCAGAAGCCGAGACGCTTTATACGCTGCTCGAACAGGAAGTGATTCCATTATTTTACAGCCGGGATCAAAAGGAATACCCTTCTGGCTGGATCGCACGGATGCGCGAGAGCATGGCCCGGCTGACGCCTCGCTTTTCTGCCAACCGCACAGTACGGGAGTACACCGAACAGTACTATCTTCCTGCCGCAACGAATTACTGCCAGCGGGCAGCCGATAAAGGAGTCGTGGGAGCCGAGTTGGTATCCTGGCGGGACAGCCTGGAACAGAATTGGTCAAAGCTTCGCTTCGGCGAAGTAAAAGTGACGAGTGACGAAAGGAAGCACACCTTCGAGGTTCAGGTCTATCTCAGTGGCCTCGATCCAAACGCAGTGAGGGTGGAACTCTATGCGGCAGGGATGAACGGTGCTGTGCCGGTACGGCAGGAGATGACCCGCGGCCAAAGACTGGTAGATGGAAACGGTTATCTCTATAGCGGAGAGGTTGAGGCGACACGTCCGGCGTGGCATTATACGCCGCGAGTGATACCGAGCCACTCGGGCGTTGCCATTCCACTCGAAGCTTCTCGAATTCTTTGGCAGAGGTGATTCCATTGTCCCTCACTCTCACCCTCTCCCCTGGAGGGAGAGGGCGGGGTGAGGGGGACAGAGGGTAGGAAAAAACGGAACAGACAGCCGGATTTCGAAGCTTTAGAATGCGCACTTTTAATGTTAGGGGGAACGTTCGTCTTCACAAGGAAGTTAATTCATTTATGATCTTGATACCTCTGAATTTCACGGATAAAAGGTTGCGCTCTAAAGCCTTCTCATCCGTCCGCCTGTCCCGTTTTTCAGAAATTTCCGCGGCTCTCTCGATTACAGCACAGCTTCCGGGGAGAGGGTCGAGGGATTGGCAGAGAATAGGAAATCGAGATGACCATTGAGGCTGAGCTTCGTACGCAGTATAAGCAGCAGGCTGCCGAGCGGGCCGCTGAGTTTGTTCAATCGGGTATGGTTGTGGGTCTGGGGACGGGTTCAACGGCGATCTTCGCGGCGCGGCACATTGCGCAGTTGCTCCACGACGGGCAGCTTAAGAATATTCTCGGCTTCGCCACATCCAGGGCTGTTTGGAAAGAAGCACAGGGCCTCGGCATCCCGCTGATGTCGGAGGAGATGCCCAAGAGTCTTGACCTGACCATTGACGGGGCGGACGAAGTAGATCCTGATCTGAACTTGATCAAAGGGAAGGGAGGCGCACTGCTTCGGGAGAAAATTGCTGCCCAGGCCAGCCGCCGCGTGATCATCGTGGCTGACGACAGCAAACTTTCACCCAGGCTGGGCACACTTCATGCGGTGCCCGTTGAAGTCATCTCTTTTGGCTGGCGGTCTCAGTTCCCTTATCTTGAGTCTTTGGGAGCGCAGGTTGAGGTCAGGTATAACACGAATGGATCCCTGTTTATGACTGATTCAGGAAATATGATCTTGGATTGTAACTTCGGCCCGATTGCCAACCCGGGAGACCTGGCAGGCAAATTGAATACGCGGGCAGGGATTATCGAGCATGGGTTGTTCCTTGGCCTGGCAACAGATCTGATCGTCGCCGGCAAGGACGGCATCCGCCATCTTGAGCGCAAAAGATGAGCAGAAATACACAGGAGAAGATCCAGATTGCAGCGTCCATTCTTTCGGCTGATTTCAGCCGCCTTGGAGAACAGGTCAAGCAGGCATTAGAGGCGGGTGTCAGGTGGATTCATGTCGATGTCATGGACGGCCACTTCGTTCCGAATCTGAGCATGGGTTCTCAGGTCCTGCGTTCCCTACGTCCGATTGCTCACAAGTTCGATGCTTTATTGCACGTCCATCTGATGGTTGAGGAGCCGGAGCGTTACCTGGCGGATTTCGTGGATGCAGGTGCAAACTCTGTCAGTGTCCACGTTGAAACCTGCCCCCATCTTCACCGTACCATTCAGGAGATCCGTGCATTGGGGGTTCGCTCGGGTGTAGCGCTCAACCCAGCGACACCGCTCCTGGTCCTCCAGGAAATTCTTGGCGAGGTAGACTTTGTGCTGATTATGTCGGTAGAGCCTGGCTTTGGAGGCCAGGAGTTCATCCCCTCCAGTCTGGACAAGATCGTTCGTCTGCGCCGCGTGCTCACCGAGCGCGGCCTGGATCAGGTGCTGATTGCTGTGGACGGAGGTATCCATGCTCAAACCGCAGGGCCGGTCGCAGAGGCCGGCGCCACAGTGCTTGTTGCCGGATCCGCTATTTTTAACGACCATGGTTCGGTCGCGGACAACCTTCGCGAGTTAAGGGCTGCCATCGGGCAGACCTAGGCCTGATCCAGCCCTGGCGGGGTCAGACTCCTCAGCTTTAGAATGCGGTCATTTAGGTTATGGGTCATCGAGTCTCTTGCCAAGGGGTCCTTTGATGGGGTTGCAACCCTGTAGCCGACCGATAAAAGGTTTCCGCTCTAAAGCTTTGTCGCCTGACCCCGCCGGGGCAGGATTTGAAGCTTTCATAGTTATTTCATCGGAAGACAGACCAGGAAAGGAGCAAGGACCATGCAACTCGGAATGATCGGCGTCGGAAGGATGGGGGGCAATATGGCGCTTCGACTGATCAAGGCTGGACATCAGGTCGTCGTTTATTCCGCGCGAGCCAGCTCAAGGGAAAAATTCGCTAAGGAGACAGGGGCCACTGCCGCTTCATCTCTTAAGGATTTCGTTACCAGGCTTACTCCACCGAGAGCCGCCTGGCTGATGATCCCTGCGGCTGTTGTGGATCAAACCTTAAACGATCTGGTTCCCCTCATGCAGAAGGGTGATATCATCATTGATGGAGGCAACTCTTACTACATCGACGACATCAGGCGCGGAAAGGAACTGGCCCCGAAAGGCATCCACTATGTCGATTGTGGGACGAGCGGGGGCGTTTGGGGGATGGAGCGCGGGTATTGCCTGATGATCGGCGGGCCGGCGGAGATCGTCAAACATCTCGATCCGATTTTTAAGGCCCTGGCGCCTGGCCACGGCGCCACATCCCGAACGCCGGGCAGAGAAAAGATGGGCGGGACCGCAGAGGAAGGCTATCTTCTTTGCGGGCCTTCAGGTGCAGGCCATTTTGTTAAGATGGTCCATAATGGGATCGAGTACGGACTCATGGCAGCCTACGCAGAAGGGTTCAACATTCTCCATCATGCGAATGTCGGGAAGCAGGAACGCCCAGTCGATGCCGAAACCACTCCGCTGCGCCATCCTGAACACTATCAATACGACTTGAATCTCGCAGATATTTCGGAGCTGTGGCGCCGGGGGAGTGTGATTGCCTCATGGCTTCTCGACCTCTCGGCGATGGCATTCCTCGAGAATCCGGATTTGTCAAACTTTGCCGGCCGCGTGTCCGATTCCGGCGAGGGACGGTGGACGATTACGGCGGCCATTGAAGAGGGATCTCCTGCCCCTGTTCTCAGCGCAGCCCTGTATCAACGATTCAGCTCGAGGGGCGAGGGCGACTTTGCAGGGAAGGTTTTATCGGCCATGCGCTATAAGTTCGGGGGCCACGAGGAGCGGAAATAGAACAACATCGGACCGGGGCAAGGGTACTTCCAAAGCCTTGCAATTGCGGATCATCGACAAGTTAACGGTTTCAAAGTACGTCAGTTTGTTGGAGGTCTCAGTTTTACCTGGAGAAGCATATAGCCACCTCTCGAAGGTACCGCTGCAAGGCTTTGTCAGTACCCCCGCCCGGTCTCGATGTTGTTCTTGTGTAGGAGGCAGGTGGAATACCTGGAAGGAGGATTTCTCAAATGAAAAAATGGGAGATTGATTCGAGTCATGCGGTGGCAAGGTTTTCTATCCGGCACTTCATGATTGCGAACGTGCA
>JAPVTA010000224.1:0-1759 GCA_047519465.1 Thermodesulfobacteriota bacterium
ACCTTTAGCGATCAAGCAAATTAAGTAATTATTTTCTATCCCTCTGGTTCAATCCATAATCCTCAATTCTCGAATATGCCCCTGGCAATGTCTTGTATCTGTTATCCGCAGCCCATTTTCTGAGGACCCCTTGCTGAAAGAGTGATTTTGAGTTTTGTCCTTCGATACAACCCTTCAAATGGTAATCAATAATTCTTATTGAAGTTTCCATTCAAAATTAGTAGACTCATATCAAACTATAGGGGTTTAAACCAACCTCCCCACTAACCTTTGGGGGACTCCATGACCACACAAGAAGTCAAGCGCAAGCTCACAGCCATTCTCAGTGCCGACGTGAAGGGTTATAGCCGCCTCATGGGTGAAGATGAGGTCGGAACAATCCAGACTCTTAACGCCTATAAAGAAGTAATGGCAGGGCTTATTCAGCATCATCGTGGCCGAGTCGTGGATGCTCCAGGAGATAATGTGCTTGCGGAGTTTGTCAGTGTAGTGGATGCGGTTCAGTGTGCTGTCGAGATTCAGAAGGAACTGAAAACCCGAAATGCTGAGCTCCCCGAAAACCGAAGGATGGAATTTCGGATCGGGATCAATCTTGGGGATGTGGTCGAGGAAGAGGGTAAGATCTACGGAGATGGGGTCAACATTGCAGCGCGTTTAGAGAGCCTATCTGAGGCAGGAAGCCTCTGCATCTCTGGGACTGCATATGACCATGTTAAAAACAAGTTTAGCCTGGGATACGAATATCTCGGGAAGCAATCCGTAAAAAACATCATCGAACCTGTACGTGTTTATCGAGTTCTGATGAAGCCAGGGACCTTGGCTTCAACCATGACCAGATGGAAAAGAAAAGGACTGAAATATTGGAAAGAGGCGCCTACAGTCTTGAAAGTCGCCGTGGCTTTAGTGGCAGTAGCAAACGGCACCTGGCAACTCTACCCGAGGCTCTTCCATCCAGCCATCAAGGTTCCCTCTAAAGTAAAAATGGCGTTTCCGCTTCCGAAGAAACCCTCCATCGCCGTGATGCCGTTTGTCAACATGAGTGACGACCCCAAGCAGGAATATTTCAGCGACGGCATTTCAAACGATATCATGACGGATCTCTCCAAGTTCAAGGAGCTCCTGGTCATCGCCAGCAATACTGTTTTCACTTACAAGAAGAAAACTGTACGCGTTAAAGAGGTTGGCCAGGAGCTTGACGTACGATACGTGCTGGAAGGGAGCGTCCAGAAGAGAAACAACAAAGTTCGAATCAATGCCCAGCTAATCTTTGCTGCCACAGGTCAAAATCTTTGGGCTGAGCGATACGATCGTGATCTGAGGGACCTTTTCAAGGTGCAAGAAGAAATAGTTCGAGCAATAGTGACGACTTTAGCCGTCAAAATCGATGAGGCCGAGCGTAAACGGGAAAAAGAAAAGAACACGGAAAGCCTCGAAGCTTACGACTACCAATTGCGGGGAAGGGAATTTCTGCGTCTCCGGACAAGATCAGGGAGAACAGAAGCACGGAGAATGTTCGAAAAGGCACTTGAGTTAGATCCAAATTACCCTTCCGCCTATGTCGGCCTTGCCCAGTGTTATCTTCAGGACTTTTACTATGGCTGGGCGGAGTTTCCCGATAAAGCGCTACAGCAGGCACAGGATTTCGCAGAAAAAGCGTTGAGCATCGATGCTTCGAATGAGCAGGGTTACGTGGTTCTGGGGATTGTATATGCCCGGCGCGGTCAATATGACATCGCGATGGATCAATTGAACCGAGCGC
>JAPVTA010000225.1:0-5186 GCA_047519465.1 Thermodesulfobacteriota bacterium
AAAATAGAAAACCTGACGATCTCTTTTGGCGGCATCAGAGCGCTGAGTAATGTAAGCTTTGAGGTGGAGAAAGGGTCGATTTATTCCATCATCGGGCCGAACGGAGCCGGGAAGACCACCGTCTTTAACTGCATCAGCGGAATTTATCAACCCGATTCTGGAAAGATCTCCTTCAAAGGAGAGGATATCACCTATTTGAAGCCTTACCAAGTTGCCAAAAAAGGGATTGCCAGGACATTCCAGAATATCGAGCTCTTCTCTCACATGACTACCATGGATAATCTCATGTTAGGACGTCATCTTCATATGAAAACAGGGGTCTGGAGAGGGGCCACGTTTATTTCCAAGGGATTCAAGGCAGCCAAAGAGGAGATTGAACACAGAGAAAAGGTTGAAGAGATTATCGACTTTCTTGACCTCCAGGTCGCAAGAAACCAGTTTGTGGTTAACCTTCCTTATGGAACCCGGAAACTGGTAGAACTCGGCCGCGCCTTGGCGTTGGACCCTGAGGTCATCCTTTTAGACGAACCTTCGGCAGGAATGAATATGGAGGAAAAAGGGGATATGATGTTTTCGATTCAGGACATTCGAGACGACCTCGGCATCACCGTCCTCCTTGTCGAACACGACATGAACCTGATCATGGACATCTCTGACCGAATCCTGGCCTTGAATTACGGAGAGAAAATAGCAGAGGGACTGCCGGAAGAGATTCAAAAACATCCGGAAGTCCTTAAAGCTTATCTCGGCGAGGAGGAAAAGGTTGCTTAGAAGTATTGCTTAGAAACGAAATTGGGCGCTAAATAGTAACAAAATCATTTCTCAGCGGGAGGATCTAAATCCGAAGCACGAAATCCGAAACTCGAAACAATTTCGAATGACCGAAATTCAAAATTCGAAAAGAACGAATAACACATGTTTCGGATATTTGGTCATTAGAATTTTGGATTTGTTTCGGATTTCGATATTAGAATTTCGGATTTGGCGGTTGCGTTATGCGTCAAGAAGGATTGCTTAAGGTCAAAAACATCGAAACCCTTTACGGGCTGATTATGGCGATCAGAGGCGTCTCTCTGGAGATCCAGGAAGGACAGATCGCCGCCATCCTGGGAGCCAACGGTGCAGGGAAGACGACGATCCTGAAGACCGTGATGGGACTGTTGGAGGACCAGCCGGACAAAGGCACCATCGAATTTCTGGGGAAGAGAATCGACCGGAAGGATGCCGAGGAAATCGTCCACCTGGGAATTTCCTATGTACCCGAGGGAAGAGAAGTTTTCCCTGAATTGAGTGTCGATGAAAACCTTAGGATGGGAGCTTATACCCGGAAAGACAGAAAAGGGATGAAAGAGGATTACGATCGTGTGATCGGCCTTTTTCCTGTTCTGAGGGAGAGGAAAAACCAATGGGCTGGCACATTAAGTGGAGGAGAACAGCAAATGCTCGCCATCGGCAGGGCGCTGATGACGAGACCCAAACTTCTGATGATGGACGAACCTTCGCTCGGATTGTCTCCCATCCTTGTTCAGGAAATCTTCAAAATTATCAAAACGATCAATGTGGAGGGGACCACCATCCTTCTCGTTGAGCAAAATGCAAGGATGGCGTTGAAGATCTCAAGTTACGCCTTTGTGCTCGAGAACGGAAGGATCGTCGCCGCCAATACTCCTGATATCCTTTTGGAAGATGAAGATGTGAAGGAATTCTACCTGGGTATCCGCTCGGAGGAATCGATGAAAGGATACCAGAGGTGGAAGAAGAAGAAACGGTGGCGGTAATGAAAAACCAATTTCAAATATCAAAGTTCGCACGAAGTGATGAACCGAAGGTGAATCAATGTCAAATCAATTCCAAAATCCAAATGTCAAAGACATTTTGAACTTTAACACTCATTTGGCATTTGGATTTTGAAATTTGACATTTTCATTATTCCCCTCCTGACTTATACATCTTCTCGATGACATCCTTGTACGTCTCGTTGATGAACTTTCGCTTCACCTTCATGGTGGGTGTTACCTCGCCATCCTCCTCATAAAGTTTCTTGGGGATAATAGTAAACTTCTTCACCTGCTCCACATTGGCAAGCGTCTTATTCACCTTGTCCACTTCTTTCTGAATCATCTGCCTAATTTCCGGGGCCTGGGTGAGGCTGGCATAGGTGCCGAATTGAATCTTATGATCCTGGGCATACTTAATCACATTCTCTTCATCAATCGCAATCAGAGCACTGATAAACTTGCGACGATCCCCGATCACAATCGCATCATTGATATACGGGCTGAATTTGAGCTGATTCTCAATATTCTGAGGAGCAATATTCTTTCCGCCTGCGGTGATGATCAGATCCTTCTTTCGATCCGTGATCTTTAAGAACCCATCTTCATCCAACTCTCCGACATCTCCTGAATGAAGCCAGCCGTCTTTAAGCGTCTCCGCCGTAGCCTCGGGGTTCTTAAAATAACCCTTAAATATCCCCCCACCCTTGACCAATATCTCCCCGTCCGAGGCAATCTTCACCTCCACACCCGGCAGGGGCTGTCCGACTTTTCCAATTTTATACCGGCCTGCGCGACTGGTGCTGGTGACACCTGTGCCCTCTGTCTGGCCATATCCCTCGATCAGTGGAAGTCCAATGGCATTGAAGAACTTCAACACCTCCGGCGAGATCGGCGCTGCTCCCGAGTAAGCAACCCTGACACGATCAAAACCCAACCGCTCCTTGAGCTTCCTGAAGACGGTCCCATAAGCCCCTGCGTAAGCCAATTTCAGGTATAAAGGGATGGGTTTAAAATTCACTTTCAACCCGGCGTATTTCATCCCAATTCCCATACAGGCCTTGAAGACCATCCGTTTAAACCACGTGGCATCGGACATGCGAATCATAATGGCCGAAGCATATTTTTCCCATATTCGAGGGACCCCGTAAGTAACCGTCGGAGAAACCTCCCTCATATTATCCATGACCGTGTCCGGACTCTCGATGAAGTTGACAACCGTACGATACCGAATATTGGTCATCACCGTAAAGAGCTGTTCGAAGATATGACAGAGGGGAAGGAAAGAAAGGGTTTCATCCCCATCATAAACTTCGTTCACACTGACCATCGCCTCGCTCATAAAAACAAGGTTGCCGTGCGTGAGCATCGCTCCTTTGGGAGGTCCTGTGGTGCCAGAGGTATAGATGAGAACGGCAAGATCGTCGAGCTTAACCTCGCTCACCCTCTGTTCAAAGAGACCCGGGTTTCTTGCATCGAACTCTTCCCCCAGTTTCAACAAGTCATCAAAGCTCATCAACAGGGGGTCTTCGTAACGTTTCAAGCCCTCCATCTCCATCACAATGACTTTTTCCAGATGGGGCGTGTCCTTCCTGAACTTCAACGTCTTGTCAAATTGCTCCTCATTCTCTGCAATATAGAACCTCGATGCGGAGTTCTGGACGATGTAACAGCACTGCTCCGCCGAATTCGTGGTATAGATTCCTGCCGTGACCCCTCCCGCTGACATGATTCCAAAATCGGAATAGATCCATTCCGGACGATTCTCGCTGATGACAGAAACACACTCCCCTTTCTTAAGGCCAAGGCTGATCAGCCCCATGGCCACTTGCCTCACCTTTCTTCCATACTGACCCCAGGTGACATCGTGCCAGACCCCGTAATCTTTGTGCCGAAGCGCCACCTGATCGGGACACTCCTTAATATTCTTCTGGAAATAGGTTAGAAGGGTTTCGTCACTCATCCCACGTTCTCCTTTACCCCCACCCTCCCCTCCCCCCTTTCACGGGGGAAGGGAAAGCCCTGCACCGCGTAGGGTGCACGACAATGCCCTGAACCTTACATGGTTCAGGAGCATCAATGCCGCTCCCCTTTCTATTCCACCGGTGGGACAGAGGCCAGCAGGATTCCGCCGTCAACCACAATCTCAGCACCCGTCGTATAGCTGGAGGCGTCGGAAGCCAGGTAAACGGCCGCACCGGCAATTTCATCGGGTTCGCCGATGCGTCCCATGGGGGTGATTTTGGCCATTGCTTCCTTCTGCCTCTTGGCCTCCTCCGGTGGAAGGTGGAACCAGTGTGAATCCAACATCTTCGTGCTGATCGGCCCGGGAGCAATCGCATTGACCTGAATATTAAAGGCGGCCAATTCCATAGCAAAGGCCTTCGTGATCATCCGGACGCCGGCTTTAGAAATACTATAGATGCTCACCCCAGGTTCCGGCTTGAAGCCATCGACGGAAGCAATATTGATAATTTTGCCGCTACCCTGCTTCTTCATCACCTTGGCCACGGCCTGGCTGGTAAAGTAAAGCCCTCTCAGGTTGAGGTTCATGATGGTTTCCCAGAGACGCTCATCGGATTCCAGCACACTGCCCATGGCGGGACCAGTGCCGGCGTTATTGACCAGTATATCGATCCTTCTGAACTTCTCCATCACGGTGCTGACCATTCGGTTAATCTCTTCCATCTTGCCCAGATGCGCCTGGAGGGGGAATGCCTCACCTCCAAGGGCCTTAATCTCTGCCGCGTTGGCCTCAAGGTCGTTAATCTTACGACTGGTAAGCACCACCTTCGCTCCGGCCTTGGCAAAGCCCACGGCAATAGCCTTGCCGATACCGCGACTGCCACCGGTTACAATCGCTGTTTTACCCTTTAACGAAAACTTGGAAAGATCAAACATGTGTCAACCTCCTCTACCCCCACCTTTCCCTCCCCCTCACGTGGGGAGGGTCACGAAGAAGGTGATGTCAATTTATTTTATTTAGTGCGTTCTTATCAGACCAACGCCAAATTTCCTTGAAACTATTAACTTATACAACAAAGTGTGTCAATATCCACCGCCCCATTCCTAAGACAGAAATTCAGAGAACAATTCTGAAAATTTCCTCATATCAAGGGATAAAAAATTGTCCGGAATCCACGCCTACTTCTTGAAATCCAACAAGAGTCCAATTTGACAAACTATACTCGCCCGCAATTGGCAATCAATAGGTAGTCATTGTCTTCTGATTTAGGGCTTTGATATTTCTTTCAAATCGAACCTAATTTGGATGGTTTTCCTCTTGCAGGTTTCTCTTTTCTTGTTCTTAAAAACCATGTATATTACATTTCAAATACATGGTAGAGATTTTGAAACCGTCCATTAAAATGGTAGACAGCTTGGCTGAGCTAACTACCAGATCGTAAGCTA
>JAPVTA010000226.1:0-99957 GCA_047519465.1 Thermodesulfobacteriota bacterium
GAACGGATTCTATTCTCAGTCTTCACTCATGAGAATCTTAAACAACGAACAGCGACTCCATTTCTTTTGCTGACACAAAACACTTGACGCTACCTTCAGAGAGTGCTGAGAGGTAGTCTTACATTGTCTTGATTCCACAGATTTAAAGAAAGATTACGCCGATTCTCTTCGGGATTGTCAGAAATCTCGTTTACAAGTTCGCTCTGCTATGTTAATTGTTAATCATCCATCAAAGCCAGGCGGGAGGGCCGAAATGGAAAGGACGCTGATTACAGGAGGGGCAGGATTTCTCGGCTCGCACCTCTGCGATTTTTTTATCGCGCAGGGACACGATGTGATCTGCATGGATAACTTGATTAAAAAGGAGAATATTGAAAATATCGCTCACCTGATCGGACATGATAGGTTTAAATTCATCAAATACGATGTCACCGAATATCTTTATGTTGAGGGGAAACTCGACCATGTTCTTCACTTTGCATCCCTCGCCAGTCCAAAAGATTACCTCGACTATCCCATTCAAACGCTAAAGGTGGGATCTTTGGGTACTCATAAAGCGCTCGGCTTGGCAATGGAAAAGAAAGCCAGTTTCCTTCTGGCCTCGACTTCCGAGGTCTACGGAGACCCCATGGTCCATCCCCAGTCGGAATCGTATCCGGGAAATGTCGATCCGGTTGTGCCAAGAGGAGTCTATGATGAAGCAAAGAGGTTCGCGGAAGCCATCACCATGGCTTACCATAGGACCCACGGCCTCCGGACTCGAATTGCAAGGATCTTCAACACTTATGGTCCAAGGATGAGGCTTGACGATGGAAGGGCTTTGCCTAACTTTATGGTTCAGGCATTGAGAGGAGAAGACATCACCGTTTACGGAAATGGCGCCCAGACCCGGAGTTTCTGCTATGTGGACGACTTGATCGAAGGGATCAAGAGACTTCTTGATTCCGACGTTGCAGACCCCATCAACTTGGGAAACCCCGAGGAGATCACCATCTTAGGCTTCGCCGAAGAGATCATCCGGTTGACCCGAAGCAAGAGCCGTATCATTTTTTGTCCCTTACCCCAGAATGACCCCAAGGTGAGACAACCGGACATCACCAAGGCCAAAACGATGTTAGGATGGGAGCCGAAGGTAAGCCGTCAAGAAGGGTTGAGAAGAACGCTTGAATATTTCAGGGGGAAACTACCAGGGACTTAGCGCAGAAGTGTTTTGGGAAGGGAGGGAGACCCCGATTTGAACCCGGTCTGTTAAGATGGCCTTAGCAGTTTGGACTCCGGAAAGAATCTCCAAAAAATGCTCTTCTCCTTCGGCGAAATGAAGCCTCACCTTTTTGATATAATCGCCGTCCAACGGATCTCCGCTAACACCTAAGGCGTTCACAATGCCTTCGATGAGAACTTCCGCCATCTTACCACAATTCACATTGGTGCCTTCCCCATAGGGGAGCGAAAGGCAGATGTCGAAAGCATCCAGTCGCTTGAGAATTTGTAGGAGGCGGGGAGGAACTTCCCTGAGGCGAGTATAACCGTATTTCTTTTTTTCCCCGAGGCCGAGGAGAAGGATCATCCGGGGCATGACCCTTCCCTGCGAAGGGATTAAGATCGTCTCATTCCAATCACCGGACAAGTTCTTTTCAATCAAAAACCGGGAAAACTTTCCGTTGAACCTCCAATCGATCAAGCCACTCGATCCCTTGAGAGGCCTCTCATCCTCAAAAAATCCGGTGACCAAGAGGTCGCAGTCCTGACTGTCAACCCTTTCTTTAGAAAGAATGATATCCATATTCTCAACGATGAACGTTAAACGATAAACGATGAACAGCAACCGACGAACGTTAAACGATGAACGGTTTATTATCTTGTTGGTTCATTGTTTATTGTTCATGGTTCGTCGTTCGTTGTCCATCGTTCATCAGATGGGTTTTTTGACAACCTCATTTTGAATTCGGTCCAAAATGCCGTTGATGAAGCTTCCGGATTCCTCGGACCCATATCTTTTCCCGAGGTCAATGGCTTCGTTAATCGTGACCTTAGGAGGAATTTCTTCACAGTAGAAAAGTTCGAAGAGGGCTATCCGGAGGATATTTCTTTCAATAATATTGATGCGGTCCAGACGCCAATTTTCTGAGTATTGTTCGATGAGCCGATCTAACTCTTGACAGTGTTCTAAAACACCCAGGACAAGAGAGTTCAGAAATTCGTCCTCTTCTCCGTTGGGTGAAAAATGTTTCCGAAATTGATTAAGAGCAGCGACCCCCTCTTGTTTCGCGATGTTCAATTGAAAAAGAACTTGGAGGGCAAACTCCCTCGATTTCCTTCTTCTCCTCAAACTATCCCTTACCCTTACCCTTTCCTATCTCCATCATGAGGTTGGCCATTTCGATGGCAGACATGGCCGCATCGAACCCTTTATTTCCGACTTTGGTCCCTGCCCGCTCAATCGCCTGTTCGATGGTGTCGGTGATCAACACTCCGAAGGAGACGGGAACTTCGCTTTCCAAGGTAAGGCTGGCAATTCCTTTGGTGACTTCATTAGCAATGTAGCCAAAATGAGGCGTTGCCCCGCGGATCACTGAGCCTAAGCAGATGACGGCATCGTACCTTCCGCTCTTGGCCAACTTTTTTGCCACAAGGGGAATCTCAAACGCCCCCGGAACCCGAGCCACCGCGCAATCCCCTTCCTCTGCTCCGCTTCGCCGCAAGGCATCCATCGCTCCTTCCAGAAGTCTCTCCCCAATGAAGTCGTTGAATCGGCTTAACACAATCCCGAATTTGAGCCCCTTGGCCGTCAATTTACCCTCGAAGGTCTTTACCATCATGGTCTCCTTTCGTTACTCGTAGCTCGTGATCCGTTAATTCTCCGTCCGGGCTCCTTGACCTATAATCCATGCCCCTCAATTCATTACTCTTAATTTCTCAACTCTTAATTTCTGACTCTATTCTCCTGATTTGATGGACAGGAGGTGACCCATCTTCTTAGCTTTGGCCTTGAGATATTCGATATTCTCTTGATGGGGTTTTGTCTCGATGGCAACCCTCTCGACCACCTCAATGCCGTACCCTTCCAAGCCGATGATCTTTCGGGGATTGTTCGTCATCAGGCGAATCTTATGAAGACCAAGATCGGCCAGAATCTGAGCCCCGATTCCATAATCCCTCATGTCGGCCTTAAACCCAAGAGCCTCATTGGCCTCCACGGTATCCTTCCCCATGTCTTGAAGGCAGTAGGCTCTGAGTTTATTGACCAATCCAATTCCCCTGCCTTCCTGCCTCATATAGACGATGACCCCTTTCCCCTCTTTCTCCACCATGGCCATGGCTGTATGAAGTTGTTCTTCGCAGTCACATCGCTTCGATCCGAAGACATCCCCCGTCAGGCATTGCGAATGAACTCTCACCAAGACCACATCCTCTCTCCCGATCTCCCCTTTCACTAAGGCGATATGGTGATAGGGATCCACATCGTTCTCGTAGGCAATGGCTGTAAACACGCCCCCGTATTTTGTAGGAAGGGTGGCTGTGGCAATCCTTCGAACCAGGGACTCCTTACTCAGGCGATACTTAATCAAATCGGCAATCGTTACAATCTTCAGTCCGTGTTCTTCAGCAAAGACCCGAAGGTCGGGCATCCTGGCCATGGTCCCATCATCTTTCATAATCTCGCAAATCACCCCTGCTGGCTTCAGCCCTGCCAATCTCGCTAAATCGACCGATCCTTCAGTCTGGCCAGTTCGGACCAACACCCCCCCCGGTCTTGCTCTTAACGGGAAGATATGCCCTGGCGAGACCAGGTCCTCCGGACGGGTCTTATCATCCACAGCCGTCAGAATTGTTGCTGCCCGGTCAGCGGCTGAAATACCTGTGGTGACCCCTTTACGGGCATCGATGGATACAGTGAAAGCAGTCTGGAATCGTGAGGTATTTTCAAAGACCATCATCGGCAGACGAAGTTCATTCAGCCTTTCGTCCGTCAACGAAAGACAAATCAACCCCCTCCCGTATTTTGCCATAAAATTGATGGTCTCTGGCGTCACCATCTCCGCTGCCATCGTGAGATCGCCTTCGTTCTCCCGATCCTCGTCATCGACCAGGATCACCATCTTGCCCTTGCGAATGTCTTCCAACGCTTTCTCAATACTATGAATCATTCGAACCTCTCAACCTTCTTTGATGAAACCGTATTCCTTTAAAAAAGAACGACCCACTTCCGTAGATTTCTTTTCCTTTTGGCCTAACAATTTCTCAACATATTTCCCTAAGATGTCCGCTTCCAAATTGACCCGGTCTCCAACTTTCTTGCCCTCGAGAGTGGTTCTTGCTATCGTATATGGAATCAGGGTTATTTGAATCTCCCCTCCCTGGCATTCATTCACTGTCAGGCTGATTCCATCGACGGCAATAGATCCCTTTTCAACAACATATCTTGATACGGATTCGGGAACCCTTACTCTCAGTTGATAGAAATCTCTTTCCCTCCCCTTTTCTGAAATCACCCCGATCCCGTCGATATGCCCGGTCACAATATGTCCACCCAAGCGGTCAGTCAGTCTCAGCGCCCTTTCAAGGTTAACTTGATCCCCCTCCTTCAACTCTTCTAAAACCGTTCTCTGAAGTGTCTCTTGGGAGAGATCAAGTTCTATCACTCGCTCCCTATTTTCAACGATAGTGAGACAGACCCCATTTACATTAATACTATCACCAACTTGCACCTCTGTCAAATCGGGTGGCAGGCTTATGGATAGCCTCTTTTCTTGTCCCCGGTATTCTACCCTCAAAACCCTTCCCTTGTCTTCTATGATGCCGGTGAACACTTCTTTGTCCCCCACTCCAAATAGCCCTCTAAGAGGACGTCTTCTCCAATTCTTTTAACCCTCATCTCTTTCAGGGGAACAGCTTCCTGAAGGCTGGATACCCCCCTCCCCCCAAAGATTCCCGGAGCCCGGTGATCACCAATCAGCTTTGGGGAGAGAAAAAGAAGGAGTTTATCGATCAAACCTTCATCCAAGAACGATCCATTGACCTCGCTCCCTCCTTCAACCAGAAGGCTCGTTATCCCGATTTCGCCCAGCTTAGAAAGACATGCCTTCAGATCAACCCTTCCATCTTTGGACTGGAATGTCAAGATCCGTACTCCCCTCTTCCCGAGACTTTCCACTTTGTCATCGGGGGCAAACTCGGTCGTTGCAACGACTACTTTTTGGGGAAAGTCCCTAAAGACATTGGCCTCTTCCGGGATCTTCAATCGACTATCGAGAACAATTCGATAAGGGTCTCTCCCGCCCTTGATCCGGGTTGTAAGCAGTGGGTTATCTCTTAATACGGTCCCGATGCCCACAAGGACCCCGTCGACTTGATCCCTCAATTTGTGGACGAAGCGTCGTGATGCTTCGCCGGAGATCCATTTGGAATCACCGTCTCGGCTTGCTATCTTACCGTCAAGGGTAGCGGCAACCTTCAGAATAACAAAGGGCTCCTTCCTCAAGACATACTTGCAAAAGGCCTCGTTCAATCTCCGGCATTCCTTTTCCAAAATTCCTAATCTGACGTCGAGGCCCGCCTTTTTCAGAGTCTTGATCCCTTTGCCCCTTACCAAGGGGTTGGGGTCCTCCATGCCAATCACCACGCGTTTCACATCCGCTTCTATCACTCGCGGAGCGCAAGGAGGAGTCTTTCCATAATGCGTGCAGGGTTCTAGATTGATGTAAAGGGTGGCTCCTCTGGCATCTTTCTTCGCCCGTTGGAGCGCGACGATCTCCGCATGAGCCTCTCCCGCCTTCGCATGGTACCCTTCGCCAACCACTTTCCCCTTTTTCACCAGAATGGCGCCCACCATGGGATTGGGAGAGGTTCTTCCCCTTCCCCTCTCGGCAAGGCGTAGCGCTTTCCTCATCCAGCGTTCGTCATCCATCCAATCAACCAATCCCCTCACCCCGCCCTCTCCCCTAAGGGGAAAGGGGTAAGGGGTGGTTATTTCCTTTTGGCCTCTTCCCTGTTCTCAAGAAGGTCCTTCAGCTCATCCATGAATTCTTGAATATCTTTGAACTGTCGGTAGACAGAGGCAAAGCGGACATAGGCCACCCCGTCTAAATGGTGGAGTTCCTCCATGACCCGCTCCCCGATCTCCGTGCTCTTTACTTCTCTTTCTCCCCTGTCATGGAAATGGAGCTCGATGCGGTTAACGATTTTCTCGATCAGGTCGATGCTGATGGGTCTCTTCTCGCAGGCCTTCTTCAAGCCGTTGAAGATCTTAAGGCGATCGAAGGGTTCTCTTCTGCCGTCTTTCTTCACAACCAACGGAAGGGAATCTTCTGCCCGCTCACTGGTCGTGAACCGCTTGTGGCAGCCGAGACACTCCCTCCTTCGTCGGATAGTATCCTTATCCTTGCCCAGCCGGGAATCGACCACTTTACTCTCGGGATGGTTGCAGAAAGGGCATTTCATTGAATTCGAATGTGGTAGGTGGAATGTGGAAGGGGGCGTTCTCCATCCACTTTCTACTTTCTACCCTTTATCCTCCGTTTTCGGTTAAACTTCTCAATCTTGATTCTGGATTCTTTCAACATCTGCCCTGCCAGGGCATCCGCATAGCCATCCTCATACACCACCCTTTGAATCCCTGCGTTGATGACCATCTTCGAGCAAATGATGCAAGGGTGGTTCGTACAGTATAGGGTAGCCCCCCGGATCTCGACCCCGTGGTAGGCAGCCTGGATGATCGCATTCTGCTCGGCATGAAGGCCGCGGCAGAGCTCGTGTCTTTCTCCGGAAGGAATCCGTTGTTTCTCGCGAAGGCAACCGATATCAAGACAGTGCTCCAGCCGGGATGGAGCTCCATTATAACCGGTAGCCAGAATCTTCTTGTCTTTGACGAGGACGGCCCCCACCTCCCTTCGCAGGCAGGTGGATCGTTTGGCGACGAGGTGAGTAATGTCCATGAAGTATTCTTCCCAGGAAGGTCGACGAGGAGAAACCTTTTTTTTCTCTCTCTCTTTCAAGGGCGAGCCATCACCGGACGCTAAAAAAGTCCCCACGCATCCTGAAATCCGAAATTCGAAACAAATTCAAATAACCGAAGCGTGAAACTCAATACTGGAAGGAAAAGTGGTTGGAAAATTTGGTCATTTGGATTTAAGATTTGTTTCGGATTTCGATATTCGAATTTACCAAATCACATCAAACATCCTGCCAATGACTGCCAAGGGCAAAAATTCCTCAAAATTATCTCTTGAACTTTTCCCGTTCAAGGGCCTCGATTTTTTCCAATCGCCTTTTGTGCCTGCCTCCGGCAAAAGGGGTTTCCAACCAAACCTTCACGATCTCTTTCGCCAGTTCCTTTCCCACAATTCGGCCGCCGATGATTAAGATGTTTGCGTCATTATGCTCCCGACTGCAGCGGGAGGAATAAAGGTCATTGGCCAGGGCCGCTCGGATTCTCGGAAATTTATTCGCTACCATCGACATTCCAATGCCGGTGCCGCAGACGAGAATCCCCCTTTCCAATTCTCCTCGAGAGACCTTTTCTGCCACCAGGACCCCAAAATCGGGATAATCGACGGATTCCTCGCTAAAAGAGCCCATGTCGACGGGTTTGGCGCCGATGGATTTCAAAAAGGATTTCAATTCTTCTTTGAGCTCGAACCCACCATGATCACAGGCCAACCCGATCTGCATGTTTTACCCTTCAAATTTCTTGAAGACGAGCGTGGCGTTGGTCCCGCCAAACCCGAAGGCGTTGGACATGCCAATTCGTAAAGGGTTTCGTCTTGCTACGTTCGGCACATAATCTAAATCACATTGCGGGTCCGGCTCCTCATAGTTAATGGTGGGTGGAATGACCCCATCCCGGATGGCTAAAACCGTAAAAATGGCTTCCGTGCTTCCGGCTGCGCCCAGGAGATGGCCGGTCATCGATTTGGTCGCACTAATCGGAACCTTCTTGGCGTGGTTCCCGAATACCTCCTTAATCGCAAGCGTCTCGGTCAGGTCATTCAGCGGAGTAGAGGTCCCGTGGGCATTGATATAGTCGACATCCTCCGGTGTGAGGCCCGCATCCTTAATCGCCATCTTCATACACCGTATGGCACCGTCTCCGTCCGGCGAGGGGGCGGTAATATGATATGCGTCGCCTGTATAGCCGTAGCCTACCAATTCCGCATGGATCCTCGCTTTTCGTTTTAATGCAAACTGTAATTCCTCTAAGACTAAAATTCCCGCACCCTCTGCAATAACAAAACCGTCGCGATTCTTCTCAAACGGCCGGCTGGCCTTCTCCGGCTCATCGTTCCTGGTAGAAAGTGCCTTCATCGCATTGAACCCACCGATTGTGAGTGGGGTGATATTGGCTTCGGTCCCCCCTGCAATCATTGCCTCTGCATCGCCATAAACAATCGCACGAAATGCGTCTCCTATGCAATGAGCCCCCGTCGCACAGGCCGTGACCAAACACGTATTGGGCCCCTTCGGACCGAACAGGATGGCAATCTGTCCGGATGCCAAGTTGGCAATGAGCATGGGGATGAAGAAGGGACTGATTCGGCCCGGTCCTTTTTCCAAAAGGACTTTGTGGTATTTTTCGAGGCTGGGCAATCCTCCCAAACCCGTCCCTACGATCACGCCGATCTGTTCAGAGTTCTCAGGAGTGATGGCCAGCCGGGCATCGTCCAGGGCTTCCTTAGTGGCCGCGATGGCAAAATGAATGAAGAGATCCATTTTTTTGATCTCTTTCTTATCGATGTATAACTCTGGGTTGAAGTTCTTCACTTCCCCTGAAATCTTCGTCTCAAATCCGTCTGTGTCGAACCGCGTGAGCGGGCCAATGCCCGATTTTCCTGCGCAGAGATTCTCCCACGCCGTCTCGACTCCGATTCCAGTGGGGATGACTAATCCCAATCCAGTGACCACAACCCTCCTTTTCAAAACCTCACACCTCCTTCAGCATGCGCCGTCCGAAAAACCCTTACTGGGTCACATGGGCCTGGATATATTCAATGGCATCTCCAACGGTTAGTATCTTCTCTGCCTCTTCGTCGGAGATCTCTATATTGTATTCCTCCTCCAAAGCCATGACCAACTCCACTAAATCAAGAGAATCGGCCCCAAGGTCATCAACGAATTTGGCCTCTGGACTCACCTCACTTTCATTGACGCCCAACTGCTCCACAATAATCTCTTTTACCCTCTTCTCAATAGACATGGAATCACCTCCTTAATTTAGTCACTTCTTCCGATCGTGCTCCATTTGCTAAATCCTAAACCCGGATATCGAAGTTCGAAACAAATCCTAAACTCAAATGTTCAAATTTCAAAAATTTAAATCTGGAACCTTCCTTTTCCATCATTCCGATTTGTTTCGGATTCCGTATTTCGTGCTTCGGGTTTTGATTTTTGTTTACATATAGATACCACCGTTCACATTCAGCACCTGACCGGTAATATAGCTCGATTCTTCGGAAACGAGGAAAAGCACAGCCTCGGCCACATCCTCGGGTCTCCCTAACCGCTCCATAGGAATTAACTTTCTTAATTCCTCTTTCGCTTTTTCTGGAAGGGCTTCAGTCATCGGGGTCTCGATGTATCCGGGAGCAATGGCGTTGACATTGATCCCTCTTTGGGCGTATTCCTTCGCAATGGTTTTGGTCAGACCGATCACGCCGGCCTTTGAAGCGGAGTAGTTCGCCTGTCCGGCATTCCCCATCTCTCCGACCACCGAGGCGATATTGACGATCTTGCCACTTCGCTGTTTCGCCATGTGGCGAAGGACTGCTTTGGTACAGTTAAACGTTCCCTTCAGATTGACCCCGAGGACCGCGTCCCAGTCCTCCTCTGTCATTCTGAGGACCAGCTTGTCACGGGTAATGCCAGCATTATTCACCAAAATATCGATCTTGGCAAGCTTTTCTAAGATGCCTTCCACCATCCGCTCGACATCGCTCAAATTAGCCACGTCCACCTTGACGGCCATCGCTTTTGGGCCAATTGCGCTAATCTCTTTTGCTGTCTCTTCGGCCTTCTCAAGGTTGATGTCCGAGACGGCGATATCCGCCCCGTTTCGAGCCAAAAGTAAGGCAATCGCTTTTCCGATCCCTTGGGCTGCCCCGGTTACCAAAGCCACTTTTCCCGACAGCTTCAACCCTTCCTCCATCAATCAAAAAATCGCAAAGCGTTGAAGGCGTCTAACACTTCTTTCCTTTTGGTTAGCTTGTCATGCCGCACTTGATGCGGCATCCAGTCTCTGTCTCTCTGGATTCCTGCTGGAGTTTATCCCGATGGAAATCGGGGCAGGAATGACCGCCACAGTGAGGAGATTTATCACACAGAACACTACGCCATGCTCTATGCGCCGTACTGTATGCTTTTCAAAGTTTTGAGATCTTCTACATTTTTTGTTTCCACACGGCTATCGATCCGCTTCATCAGGCCTGACAGGACTTTCCCGGGTCCTATTTCCAGGACCTGCTCAATCCCTTTTCCGATCATCTTCTTCATGGATTCTTCCCAGCGTACAGGGCTCGATACCTGAGCCACCAATAATTCTTTCACCCTGTCTTTTGAGGTATTGGCTTCTGCCTCCACGTTTGTGATCACCGGGATCTTCAGATCGCTGACAGAAATCTCCTCAAGCGCCTTCTCCAGGCGCTGGCCTGCAGGCTTCATCAGGGAGCAATGAAACGGAGCACTGACCGGAAGGAGGACGGCTTTCTTTCCCTCCTGTTTTACTCTCTCGACGGCACGCTCCACCGCCTTCGTGTGCCCGGCGACCACGATCTGACCTGGGCTATTAAAATTGGCGGGGGCGAGAACCTCACCGGACGAGACCTCCTGACAAAGTCTTTCAACCTGCTCCCTCTCCATGCCAAGGACGGCTGCCATGGCCCCCTCTCCCACTGGGACAGCCTCTTGCATAAACTTTCCGCGGAGGCGGACGACCTTCACGGCCTGAGAGAAGGTGAGCGCTTCAGAGGCGACCAACGCACTGTATTCTCCGAGGCTATGCCCCGCTACGAACTGCGGCGCCATCCCTTTCTCCGCCTGGAGCACCTTCAGCGCGGCAACGCTCGTTGTCAGCACGGCGGGTTGGGTATTTTCCGTGAGCTTTAGCGCTTCTTCGGGGCCCTTAAGACAGAGACCGGATACGGAGAAGTGGAGGGTATCATCCGCTTCCTCGAAAATCTGTCTCGCAAGGCTAAAATTCTCGAAGAGTTCTCTTCCCATCCCCACATATTGGGCGCCCTGCCCCGGAAAAATAAAGGCTACCTCTTTCATATTTTTTGCCCTTCATAGCTTACCAGGACATCGAGCTAGTATGCTGATTGCCTGGTTACCCCTACTCTTTTATCTTTTGCCAGCGTATTCCTTACTCAATTCCAAACCGATGACATTTCGCTGGATCTGATTCGTCCCTTCGTAGATCTGGAGAATTTTTGCATCCCGCATCATCTTCTCCACGGGATAATCCCTCATGTACCCATAGCCTCCGAAGACTTGCACTGCGTCGGTAGCTACCTTCATGGCCACGTCGCTGGCAAAGACCTTCGCCATTCCGGAGACCTTTGAAATCTCTTTAGGGTTCTCCGATTGATCGATATAGCGGGCGACAGAATAGACCAGGGCCCTCGCCGCCTCGACGAGAGTAGCCATATCTGCCAAAATGTGTTGAACCGCCTGGAAAGAGATGATTTTCTTTTCGAACTGCTCCCGTTCTCGGGCATAGCGTACTGCTTCGTCGAGTGCCCCCTGAGCCAATCCAACACCCTGCGCGCCTACCCCGGGCCGGGTTCGATCAAACGTCCTCATGGTGACGATAAATCCCATCCCTTCTTTTCCAATCAAGTTTTCCTTGGGGACAAAACAGTCCTGGAAGACCAGTTCTCGCGTCGCTGAGGACCGGATCCCCATCTTCTTCTCCTTTTTCCCAAAATTGAAGCCCGGGGTTCCTTTTTCGACAATCAAAGCGCTGGCTCCTCGTGGCCCCTTTGATCGATCGGTCATCGCAATAATGGAGTAAGTTTCCGCCTCGCCCCCGTTGGTGATCCACTGTTTGGTTCCGTTCAAAACGTATCCTTCTCCCTTCCGGGTAGCGGTCGTCCGGATAGACCCTGCGTCACTTCCCGCATCGGCCTCGGTCAATCCGAAAGCGGCCAATTTTTTCCCCTTGGCAATATCCGGGAGGTACTTCTTCTTCTGTTCGGGACTTCCAAAAAGCAGGATGGGCATAGCACCCAGTCCGCTGGCGACAATGCTGGTCGCGATCCCGAGACAGACCCGACTCAATTCCTCCGCCACCAAACAATATTCTAAGATGCCTCCTCCAAAACCATCATACTCTTCGGGCATAGAGACACCCATGAGGCCCGCTTCCGCGCTGATCTTAACGATCTCCCAAGGAAACTCTTCCTTCTCATCCAATTCCGCCCGCGCGGGAAGCATTTTCTCCTGAGCGATCTTCCTTGCCAAATCTCGAATCATCTTTTGTTCTGACGTCAAAAAATAATCCAATCTTCTTTCCTCTCTTTTCTACCCCTCCTCTGTTCCCTCCTTAATTAAGGGGGCGCGCCGTCCGGAGCCGCCATAATGACGTTGGCATCGGTACTGGGACTATGGCGCCGGACGGATGAAAGGGGGCTAATGAATCGACTTCACCGACTCAGTCACCTTCTCCGGTTGTTTCTGCCCCAGACGAAGCATGTCTTGCTTCTCCTTAAGCTCCTGGATGAGATGTTCGTTCAGTCTGTTCTTGGCCAGGTTCGAGGCCAGAAGAATAGCATTCATCATCGCTTTCGCATTGGATGAACCGTGGCAGATGACGCAGTTGCCGTTAATCCCGAGGAGAGGCGCCCCCCCGTACTCCGAATAGTCCAGCCTTTTTTCCAGGCGGCGAATCGCCCGTCCCATCAGGAAATAGGCCACCTTCGCCCGAATATTATCCTCTGCCTCCTGCTTGAGAATAGCGTGAATGGTCTCCCAGAGCCCCTCGCTCACTTTCAGCGCTACATTTCCAACGAAACCATCGCATACGATGACATCCACTTCTCCGTTATTGAGGTCCCGGCCTTCCACATAACCGATATAGTTCAGATCTGTTTCTGACAAAATATCATGGACCTCTCGCGTCAGCTCATTCCCTTTCCCCTCTTCCTCTCCGTTGCTCAACACACCAATCCGAGGCGTTTCCTTTCCCAGAATATATTTTGCGTAGGCATCCCCCATCATGGCGAACTGAACGAGATGAATAGGCTTACAATCCACATTGCCCCCGGAGTCAATGAGGACTGTGTTGCCTTTCGTGGTGGGATGGATCGTCGCAATCGCCGGTCGCTCCACATCTTCCAATTTTCTCAGGATAACCATCGCCAAGCCCATGGCCGCTCCCGAATTTCCGGCGGACACCACCCCGCTGACCTGACCTTCTTTCGCCAAATCGATGGCAACCTTAATAGAAGTATCTTTCATCCTTCGGATCACGGTAGACGGAGAGTCATGCATGGCAACCACGTACGGGGCATGATGGATGTAGATGGGGAGCTTGGAGGTAGGGTATTTTGACAGTTCTTTACTCACCTGATCCTCATCCCCCACCAAGACCACCTTGACTCCATGCTTCTTTGCGACTAAAAAGGCACCTTCAACAATATTCTGAGGAGCGAAATCTCCTCCCATTGCATCGACCGCAATCTTCATCTCACATTTTCCTCTGACATCCCCTCGATCATCGATACCGTTAGAGAGGCCCGCTATTCATGGCAGATCAGCCCGGCCCGAGACTGAGGACAGTACGAACAAGCTTACTTCTCTTCCTCCACCTTAATGACCTGTCTCCCCTTGTAAGTTCCGCAGTGAGGGCAAATATGGTGAGGAAGCAAGGGCTCATGGCATTGAGGGCATAGCGACACGTTGGGAGCACTCAAGCTCTTATGGGCTCGACGTTGATCCCTTTTAGCGGGTGATGTTCTTCTTTTTGGAACTCCCATTCGAACGCATCCTTTCTCATCGATTAAAAGTGTTTTCAGATGCTTAACGAAGCACCTGGCCCGATGGCCTTATCTTTTCCACATAACAGATTATGGCTGTATTAATCAAGCTTTAATTTCTTGAGATCGGAAAAGGCCGACGTCAGCTCCTCCTTCACACACCCGCACGAAGAGAGGTTTAAATCTTTTCCACATACCGGACAGAGCCCTTTGCATCCCTCCTGACAGAGGGGTTGGTAAGGGATCTCCAAAAAAATCTGTTCACACGCGATCTCCGAGAGGTGAATCTCTCCTCCCTCGAAGAAATTCAACTCCATCTCCTCACTCTCGAGTTCGGCTTCTTCCTCAGAGGGAGCCTCTTTCAAAGGGTGAAGAGTCAGTTCGAAGGTAGTCGAGAGAGGATACGAGAATTCCTTCAAACATCTTACACATTGGAATCGAAGGGTGGCCTCGACCTTCCCCGTGATCATGACCGATCGACCCGCCCTTTTAATCTTGACCTCCGACTGGAGCGGGGTCTCGAAGTCAAAGTCGATCCTTGAGAGGCCTTTTAGGTAGGCTAACAAGGAAGCCCTTTCCTCTTTCCAGCTTAGATCCAGACCCTCCTCGGGAATTTCATCTAATTTCAATTTAAACATTTCATTCCAATTCTTTTAGGACGCTTCTTATAATTACCAATTTGTCACTCCCGCTCCGTATCCAGTACGTTTAAACTCCGGCGAGAATCGAGTTTTGTTAAGGGCCTCTGGATTCCTGCCGGAGTTTGTCCCGATGTAAATCGGAAAAGGAATGGCATTCCTACAGGTCACCTTGGTGTCTGAATTAAGCAAATAAATATATAAAAAAAATTTTTTTTGTCAAGAAGATTTGAACTACGGCGAGTTGTGAAAGATTTCGCTTGAAAAAAAGTTGTTAGCATGTTAACAGATTTACGGATAGGGCAGCAAGTGGTTGTAGAAAGATTTCCACTATTTGTCTCCAAATTTCTGCTAAGGAGGAGAAAACATGGAAGGGATGGATAAGATACCGAAGAAACCGATCAAGATAACGGATACGACCCTTCGGGATGGGCATCAGTCCACCTTGGCCACCCGGATGAGGACGGAGGATATGACCCCCATTGCAGAGGGGCTGGACAAGGTGGGATTTCATTCCGTAGAGATGTGGGGGGGAGCTACCTTTGATGTCGCCCACCGCTTTTTGGGAGAAGATCCCTGGGAGAGGGTGAAGGTACTTAAGAAATTGATGCCCACGACTCCCTTCCAGATGCTTCTTCGGGGTCAGAACCTCGTGGCTTACCGGAACCATCCAGATGATCTCGTGGTGGCATTCGTCGAGAAGTCGGCCGAGGTGGGTATTGACATCTTCCGTTGTTTCGATGCGGTCAACGACGAGCGAAACTTTGAGACCGCCTTCAAAGTGATTAAACGAGTGGGAAAGCATATCCAGGGGACGATCTGTTATTCTTTGACAGAGAGACGGATGGGAGGGCCCGTTTATAATCTCAAGTATTATCTGGACAAGGCAAAGATATTGGAAGGGATGGGAGCGGACTCACTCTGTATTAAGGACATGGCAGGGCTGCTGGCTCCTTATGATATTTACGAACTGGTCAAGGCTTTGAAGAAGACGATCAAGCTTCCTATTCAGCTCCATACCCATTATACGAGTGGGATGGCATCGATGACCTATCTTAAGGCGATTGAGGCAGGGGTGGACATCATCGACACAGCGTTGGCGCCTTTTGCGCTCCGATCTTCACAGCCTGCGGTGGAGCCGATTGTTGTGGCGTTGGAGGGGACACCATGGGACCCGAAGTTGGATCTGGACCAGCTTTCGAAGCTTGGCGATTATATCGAAAGCATTGCGCCAAAGTATCGGGATTTTTTGGATACGACAAAGATGGCGGTGATCGATACGGGTGTTCTCAGGCATCAGATTCCTGGCGGGATGATCTCCAATATGGTGAGCCAGCTCAAGCAGCAGAAAGCTTTGAACCGGTTGGAGGAGGTTTATTCCGAGCTTCCCCAAACGAGAAAAGACCTTGGTTATCCTCCGCTGGTGACCCCAACTTCTCAGATTGTGGGGGTTCAGGCGGTCCTCAACGTTCTGTTTGGTCGGTACAAGATGGTCTCGAAGGAGACACAGGACTACGTCTATGGCCTTTACGGAAGACCACCGGTACCCATCCCTGATGAGATCAAGAAGTTGGTCTTGAAGGGATATAAGAGAGGAAAAGAGCCCATTACGTGCCGGCCTGCTGATCTGATCGAGCCGGAGATGGAAAAAGTGAAAAGTGAGACGGAAGGCCTGGCGAGGAATGTTTGCGATACGCTAGTCTATGCACTATTTCCCCAGACGGGTAAGGAGTTCTTGAAGTGGAAGTATGGACTGGAGCCCATGCCGGAAAAGGTGAAACCCAAGACTTTGGAGGATGTGAAAAAAGAGGATGAAGCGCTTGCCAAAGCCAAGGCAGAAGCCCAGAAAAAGACGGCTTAAAGGGGGACTGTCATTCCGGACCTGATTAAGCCTGCCCCGTGCTCGACACGGGGGAATCCAGTCCGTTCAACTGGATTCCCGCCTTCGCGGGAATGACACCTTCATTGTGATTGTAAGTAAAGAGGTATTAGATTTACTACACTGCTCAGGATGAACTGACTGCTGCGGCGTGGCTTTCTTCTTCGATATATTTTATCAGCGTCTCGTAGATCTTATCATCGATCAAGCCCACTTTGTGAAGCCAGGACATAGCATCTGAAATTTTGAACAGGACATGAGGCTCGATCCGGAATGATCGGAGCCTCTGCTGGCCTCCCTGCTCCCGATCCAAAAGCACGACCAACTCGTTGACCACACCTCCTTGGTCCCTGATCACTTCTGCCGTCTCAATGACACTTTCACCCGTGGTGATGAGATCATCGATCACGAGGACCCGATCGTTACGTTCCAGAATTCCCTCAATCTTCTTCCTTACCCCGTGTTCTTTCCTGGCCTGCCGGTAGTAGATCAAGGGAATGCCCAATTTCTGGCTCACCACGGTTGCGAAAGGAACCCCTGCCGTCGGAACTCCCAGAATTTTGTCAATCTTACCCGTCCCGATCTCGTTAAGAACGATCCGGGTCAAGGAGTTGGCGATCCAGTCCATGGTGATCGGGCTGGAGATGGTTTGCCTGAGATCGATATAATATGGGCTTTTCTTTCCGGAGGCTAAGATATAGTCGCCAAATTTGATCGCATCGTTCTTGATCAGGAGAATCCCAACCTGCTTCATGAGGAAGAGCTTTTCCTCAGTCCAGACCATTCTTTCGATTTCTTCGAGCCGCAGGATCATGATTCAACTTTTATTAAAAAATTTAAGGAAAGTCAAGGGGATTTCTCAAAAGGCGCAGAAATCCCTGATTACACAGATTAGGAAAACGATTACACCGATTACAAATACGTTGAAAATAAGAGAAAAGGGAGTGGCCTGGAATCTCGAAAACATCTCCTCGTTTCAATTAGTTACAGGCGAAAATTAAAGCTAGAAATAGCTTGACAGCTTTCTTTCATCTACATATAATCCCTGCAAATACGATCCGGGCTCGAACGTATTCTTGGATCTTGTGAGCTTAGGAAACTCATAACCGGCGTAGCCAGCGTATCAGCCTCACGCAGATTAGCCGCGTCAGGTTCTGGGCATCGGTGATTGCCCGCACAGGTTATGCGAATCATTGGACGGCAAATAAGACATGAAGACTACGTCTATTACCGTATTGCTAATATTCCTCATCCTTTCAACCTTCCCCGCCGTCGCTGACGAACAGAATTCAATTTCAAATTTCTATACCATATCTCTCGGAGAAGCCATGTCGCTGCGTATGACTGTCGTTCCATTTGAACCCAAGAAGCACAAGATTACGAAATGTCAGATAATCGACTGGTCTGGTGTCTGCCTTATTGATGGAAAACCTGTCTTCGGGGCTGACTGGGGGTTACCTAGAAATCAACTCGTTCAAGCCGAACTCAGGATTGGCCCTAAAACAATCTACCTCGATGTCTCGTGCATGTACAATGTTGCTCCGACCCCACAGGACTTTACACTCGAAAAGGTGGAGGGTGGCTATCTCATCCGCGGTCATTTCTCCGACGGTGCCGGTAGCTACGAAGCTGAATGGTTTGTCATTGAAAATAGTTCAGTACGGACACGATTAGCCAATAAAGAATGTTAAAACGTCCAACGCGTCAATCAAGGCGACGGGGAATAGCCCCGTCGCCTTTTGGCGGAGGTCAGTGCCCCCGCGCCTTATTTCTATCGTTGCGTTAAATTAATTTCGAGGCAAGAAAATGAGAATTTTAGGAATAGTCGTTATCGTTATTGCCGTCATTGCTATCGTGTGCTTAATCGTTCTCGCTCGATATGGTTTGTTTTATTCAGTAAGCATCTCAGAGAAAAATGTCGGTCCCTATTTGTTTGTTTACGAGACGCATATTGGAGACTATAGAGGTGTTGCCCCAATCATCGGTGAACTTTATAACGATTTGAAAAATAATTATTCCATAGAAGCGAGAAAGGGATTTGGTCTCTATTATGATAATCCACGAGAAGTTGATAAGGCTAAATTAAGAAGCATTGCCGGCTGTATCGTTGAAGGCAAATCTCTCGAAGATTTAAAGAAGCTCAGCAACAAGTATGGCGTTAAAGAATACCCATCTTCAAAAAGCGTGGTAGCTGAATTCCCCTACAAAGGGAAAATATCAATCTTGATTGGTGTTTTTAAGGTCTATCCAAAATTAGGCTCATATATTAAAGAGCATAAATATCCCCAAACTCCGATAATGGAGCTTTACGATCGGCCAAACGGAAGAATTGAATACATATCATCCGTTAATCTATCTACTGATATTCTTGACGGCTTTTTGAAATCGAAGGAGTAATACAGCAATAATAATTCGCTGCACCTGACCGCTTCAATCGGCTGCCCAGGCTGGCCAATAAATCCAGGTCCCGGTGACCTCGATATGTAGCTTCGCAAAAGGATAGATATGGGAAAAAAACGTGTTGGCATCGTTTTGTTTGAGAATACGAAGTTCTCGATTTCTGTGGACCCTTCGAAGTCTTCTCAGCCACCCGCCTCAATGAGGAAAGGCGGCGTGAGGAACCATCGCCGTTTGAAGTGTTACTCGTGGCGGAGAAAAACCTACCCGTGGTTACAACAGGGGGAATGAAAGTCATTCCCGACTATACATTTGAGACTTGCCCAAAATTAGACATTCTTGTCGTTCCTGGCGGCTGGGGCACTCGCAGAGAACTCAAAAACCCGACAATGCTCAATTGGTTGCGGATCCGTGCTTCGGAAGTCGAAACCCTGACATCGGTATGTACCGGTTCAATGCTCCTCGGATTTGCTGGGTTACTTGACGGACATCATGCAACAACCCACTGGCGCTCGCTCGATTGGATGCGCGAGTCGTTTCCAGCAGTAACGGTTGAATATGATAAGCATGTCGTTGAGGATGGCCAAGTGATAACCTCTGCGGGTATTTCTGCTGGGATCGATATGGCGCTGAAAGTTGTTGAGCGTTACTGTGGAGAGGGAATAGCACGAGCCACAGCCAAGCATATGGAATATCCATACCCTGATAATAATGCTCGTAGAATCGAAATCTAAGCTTAACAAAGCAATTAAGGCAGACGGCTGACAGCCCGCGCTGATTCAAGTCGTTACGTGTAGTAAAGGCTTGTGACGACGCAATCACCACCAAGCTAAGGAGGTCTAAAATGACACAAGCGGCTTCGGAAGCCTTGAAGATACTCCGGGACGGAAGTCTGTTTCAATGGTACATCATTACTCTGTTTGCTCTGACGGTGTACGTCTATGCAGCGGAGGTCGAACGGGGGCACTGGAGCTTGGTATTTGCCGGGTTAGCTTTTTGGGGGATGGACTGGTTTAACGAGATCTGGAACGGACTGGTCTTCCACTTCACCCAGTACGCACCCGTATGGGGTGCTCCAGGCAAAACTGCCTTTCTGATCCTGATCGGGCTGAACATAGAAATCTGTTTTATGTTTGCAATTGCCGGCGTCGCTTTCTCAAAAATGCTTCCTGCCGACAAAAAACTCAAAATCCTCGGGCTGCCGAACCGCCTTGTCTTTGCTATCGTTAATTCGATCTTTTGCGTCATTGTGGAGATTCTGTTGAACTTGGTGGGAGCATTGACCTGGGATTATTCGTGGTGGGGTATAGGAGCACCCTGGCTGATTTTTTTGATCGGCTATTTACCCTTCTTCCTCGTCTCGTTCTGGGTGTTTGACATGGATAGCCCCAGAAAGAAGATTACTACGGTGGGAATCATCTATGCTGTGGACATTATTTGTCTTGTCCTGTTTGCGGTGGTGTTGAAGTGGATCTGATGGATTAAGGGATGATCTCTGTTCCTCCTTTGCCCTCTAAAGCCTCGTCAGCGCATTCAAGACAGGTGATAATTGCTTTCTCTCCGCCATATTCAATAAATCGGATACAGGCCTCAATCTTTGGCCCCATGCTTCCAGCAGGGAATTGGCCCTCTTCGAGGTACTTCTTGGCCTCATCGAGGTGGAGCATCCTGAGGCCCTTCTGCTCCTTTTTGCCAAAATTGAGATAGACCTGATCGACTTCGGTGAGGATCATTAAAAGATCGGCGCCCACAGATTCTGCCAGCCTTTCCCCTGCCAGATCCTTATCAATCACGGCTTCGACGCCTCGAATATGACCTTTGGCACCCGCGATCACGGGTATCCCCCCTCCTCCTGAGGCAATCACAATAACACCCGACTCAAAGAGATCCTTTATGATCTTGGCCTCGACTATCCGTAAAGGATCGGGGGACGGCACGACTCTTCGGTAGCGCTCTCCCTTCATCTCAACCTTTTGAAAAACATGGCCTCGATGTTTGCCGTACTTCTCTTTTTGAATTTTGCTGTAGAAAGGACCAACGGGTTTGGTGGGATTTTGAAACCCCGGGTCCTCTTTATCGACGATCACCTGGGTCATCAGGGTAACGACGCTACGATGAATCCCGGCGTCTTTCAACTGATTCACCAACGTCTGCTGGATCATATACCCGATCTGGCCCTGGGTCATCGCGTCGCAAACGTCGAGGGGTTGGGGAGGGACTTCTCGAACACTCTTCTCTTGCTGGATGAGCAGGGCTCCTACCTGGGGCCCGTTTCCATGGGTGATAACAATGGGGTAGCCCCGCCTAATAATCTTCATCATGTGGGAACAGCTTCTCCTCAAATGCTCGAGCTGTTCCTCTACGGAGCCTTTCTGATTCCATTCCTTGATGGCATTGCCACCGAGGGCAATTACTATTTTCTTCATTGGTTATATTTTTCCCAAAACCAGGGCGAGCAGAGCCATCCTGACAAATACACCGTTTCTCGCCTGTCTGAAATAGGCGGCTCCGGGATAGGCGTCCACTTCGGGGCTGATCTCATCCACCCTTGGAAGGGGATGAAGGATGGTGATCTTCTTTTTAAGCTCTTTCAGAAATTTCTCATCAATGACGTAATAGCCCTTCACTCGCTCGTATTCAGAAAGATTCTCAAAGCGCTCCTTTTGAATTCGCGTCATGTAAACCAGATCGCTTTCAGAGGCTGCCTTCTTGAAATCCTCTGTTTCCTCGATCTCAATGCCTCTTTGCTTGAGATGGGAGACGATCTCCTCCGGCATCCGGAGACTGCTGGGGGAGACAAAATATAGCCGCGTCTGAAAAAGGGATAAGAGTTCAACCAAGGCGTGAACTGTCCGTCCATTCTTCAAATCACCCACCATGGAGACCTCCAAATTCTCAACAGAGCCCAATTCCTTATGGATGGTATAAATATCGAGAAGGGCTTGTGTGGGGTGCTGCCCTGCTCCATCCCCTGCATTGATGACAGGAATCGTAGCGGCATCGGCTGCTTCTTTGGCTGATCCAATGCGAGGATGGCGGATGACGATGGCATCTGCATACTGGGAGACCGTCCTCGCCGTATCCGCAACGGTTTCACCTTTTGCAGCCGACGAACTCTCTGCCGATGCCATGCTGATCACCCCCCCTCCTAACCGCTGCATGGCCGTCTCAAAGGAGAGTCTGGTCCGGGTGCTTGGCTCAAAGAAAAGAGTTGCTAGAATCTTCCCTTTCAATAGAGTTAAAGAGTCCTTCTTCTTAAGCTCCTTCTCAAAATTGGATGCGATCTTAATAATCCCGTCGATCTCTTTTTTCGAAAACTGGTTCCCGTGAAGGATGTCTTTTCCTCTGAGACTCGCCATCTCTCCCTCCTTTGAAATAAAGAAATTACATCACCACTCCATCCCTTGCCACGATTCGTCCTGCGACGATTGTCAGTACTGCTTTTCCGTGAATCTCCCAGCCATTAAATGGACAATTTTTCCCTTTGGAATAAAAGCGATTGGCGTCTACTTTCCAGCTGTAATCCGGATCAATCAGGGTCAGATCTCCTCTCGCGCCTGGCTTGAGGCTGCCCACTCCCAGTGAATCGAGCCCAAAAATCTTAGCAGGGATAATGGTCATTTTTTCAATTGCCTGATTCAACGTTAAGATACCCGGGCCTACGAGGTAAGTTAAGACCAAAGCCAGGGTCGTCTCCAAGCCGATGATACCGAAGGGGGCTTGATCCCAAGGCCGGCTCTTTTCCTCGGATGAATGCGGAGCATGGTCACTCGCGATAATATCGATCGTGCCATTGGCAAGCCCTCGCCTCAGCGCCGCCGCATCTTCTTCTGATCTCAGCGGCGGGTTTACTTTTGCGTTCGGTCCAATTTCTTTTGCCATTTGTTGTGTCAAAAGGAGATGCTGGGGCGTGGCCTCTGCAGTCACTTTGACTCCACGCTTTTTCGCATTGGCGATGATTTCCACTGACCTGGCAAGGCTCACATGCGAGATGTGAAGGCGCGCGCCGGTTTTTTCTGCCAATTCAATGTCGCGCTGAATAAACCCGGCTTCGGATGTATAAGGGTTGGCGCCGGGCGGAGCATACGGCATCCGAAGCAAGGAGGAGCGGTGCGCAGGCTTCTTCTGTTTCTTGAGGATTCTCTCCCGATAGAGCGCTGATTCCTCGCAATGCGGACTTACAAGGATTCCGCATTCCTTCCCCTTGACAAGCGCGTTTCGCATCAATCGATCGCTGGGGATCGGATTTCCGTCGTCCGAAATGGCTCTGGCGCCGGCTTCTGTCAGCCTGGCAATGTCCGTCAGCGTGTAACCCATCGTCCCCCTGGTGATAGCTGCCTTAGAGAAAAAGTTGATAATGCTTTTCTCCCTTGCGATATTCAGCAATTGATGAAGCCGCGCAGGCGTGTCTATGGGAGGAACCGTATTCGGCTCTGCGATGACAGCAGTGAATCCACCGGCTGCGGCGGCCATTGAGCCGGTACGAAGATCCTCTTTATACTCTTGGCCAGGCTCCCTGAAATGGACGTGAGCGTCCACTAAACCGGGAACAAGTATTTTGCCTTGGGCATCAATGGGCGTAGCTTCCGGAGCAACAATTTTCTCAGAAATCTCACTGATCTTCCCTTCACTGATCAAAACATCGAATAATTTAGGAAGACCTGGCTCCGCGGTGACCAAACTGGCATTCTTGATTAAGAGGTTCATTACTCCGAACTCCCTACCCCACCCTGCCCCTCCCCCTCCGAGACTGTGTCCTAATTGTAGGGGCTTGATTTATGAAGCCCATCATTAAGGCTCAATAAATTGAGCCCTTACAACATATTTTGTGCGTGCCGATTCGATAAATCATATTATGATGCAGTCTCTCCAGAGGGAGGGACGGAGGGAGGCCATCACATAATCAGCGCAAGAAGAGCTTTTTGAGCGTGGAGCCTGTTCTCCGCCTGGTCGAAGATAACGCTATTCTTCGAATCGGCAACTTCATCCGTGACCTCGTCCCCCCGGTGGGCCGGCAAACAGTGCATAAAGAGATAATCCTCTTTGGCCCCTTTGGCCAGCTTTGAATTGACCTGGTAAGGCTTAAAAATCTTGACCCTTTTTGCGTGCTCCTTTTCTTTGCCCATGCTGGTCCATACATCGGTATAGACAATATCGGCCTCTCTGACCGCTTCCTTCGGATCAGTCGTCACCTTCACATGACAACCGCTTCTTTTCCCTTCTTCCGTCGCCTCTGAGACCACCCGTGGATTAGGCCCGTATGCTTTCGGGCATCCGAGGGTGATATCTATTCCGACCTTTGAGCAACCGTAGAGGAGTGAATGGGCCACGTTGTTGGCATCGCCGACATAGGCAAGCTTCAACCCCGAAAGCCGCCCTTTCTTCTCGTAAATGGTGAAAAGGTCAGCCAGACCTTGACAGGGATGCGTGAAGTCAGAAAGCCCGTTGATCACGGGCACTTTCGAATATTTTACCAGGTCGAGGATGGTCTGATGAGCAAAGACCCTTGCCATGATCCCGTTCACATAACGGGAGAGAACCTGAGCCGTATCAGCGATCGTCTCCCCTCGGCCTAATTGCAGGTCGTTGGCGTTCAGATAAAGCGCATGACCTCCCAGTTGCCACATCCCCACTTCAAAGGAAACCCTTGTTCGCGTGGACGGTTTCTCGAAGATCATCGCCAGCGTCTTGCCTTTCAACAGCGGATGCTCCTCTCCGCGGAGAAGCTGAGATTTCAATGACTCCCCCGTCTTTAAAATCTGCTCGATTTCTTCTTTCGTTAAATGCAAAAGGCTATCGAGCGATCTCCCTTTCAAATTTACAGCCATGTTGTCCCCCAAAACTTTTTCTGCTATGATTGCTCACAAATATATTTTCCAATCTCCCCCTGCCTACCGGCAGGCCCTGAACCTATCATGGTACAGGGCAGACAGGCAACCTGCCTTTGCTCATATTACCTCAACGCCTTTTCCCTGTCTACAATGAATCGTGTCTTTGCTACCCCCAGTCCTTCCTTGCCCATGGCCGGGGTAGATCCCCTCTAAGACTTCACGAGGTCAAAATTGGCTTGACTTCTACCCAATGATTTGATAATTTCCAGTGTCAAAAGAACTTTTAAAGGGGGTGATGATGGTGTCGAATATACTGGGGATCCTTATTGGAGTTGTGGTGATCATCGTCGGACTTTACCTTCTTTTCTTCCAATGGTGGTCGATGTTTGTCAGGGGGTTGATGGCGGTCGTGCCCATCCTTCTCGTCTTGGTAGGTGCCGGTGTTCTCGTCTATTTCATCAGCGAGATCAAATCCAAATTGGAGGTGGGGAAGGAAGAAACAACTTCCTCCGGTGAGAAAAAGCCTGAATAGGTAAAATCGTACATCAAAATCGACTTTGGAAGAAGGATTTGAAGGGTCTCTTCAAATCCTTCTTCCATTAGGTTTTTGCCTCCAGAATGAGTTTTTTGCCACATTCACAGCAGTAGTTCGAGTGGATCCCATTTTCCGTCCTGCAGCGTTTGCAAATATGCACTTTATTCATTGAGATGGTGTTAAGCAAGTGAAAAACCATGTAGGTAATTAATGCAGAAAAGGTCCACACGGCCACAAATATCCAAGTCAGTTCAGAGATGACGAATTTTTGAATCAAGAAAGACACCAAATAAGAAAAGGTCGTTCCCGATAAGAATAGCGTTAGAAATACCTTCGTAAATCGTCTTCCTTTGAACCACATGTAAGGTATGGTAAAACTGGCCAGGGATATGAGAAAGGCCGTGAGGCACCAGGTTTGAAACTGATCCCTAAAATTTATTAGCAAAGCCCTCAATGTCGTCAACATGCCTTCATAATTCACTCTTAGATCGATAAGCGATGCCGATTCATTCTCAAAGTAGCGGAAAATCGGTGACAACTTCTCCAGGAAAAAGAACCACACGTAAATAGTCCCTATGATCAAGGCCATTCCGAGGGTGATGTATAGGATGTTCTCAAGATATTTACTCAACAGGTAAATCTCGAGGCTCCTGTTGTAAACCTCGAATTTTTTCGTCTCCTTTATGAAAACCAAAGATGAAATAATAGAAGCCAAGATCCCGAAACCGAGAAAAATCAAGCCGATAGATAAAAACATCCCAGGAAGATCGTCCTTGACGAATAGATAAGCTGTGTCGCTTTGGTAAACTACGTGCGGCCACAGCGTCTTCAAAATGACAGCAATACATGAAATAAGAGCAACATAGGCGAGCGGTTTTACAACTTTGTTTCCTTTTTCTTCTGCCGAGCGACCCACCTGTTCGTGAAATTCGCTCACAAGAGGGATTCTCTCGTAAACAAGACATACAAAGATTCTGTTAATCCATTTTTCTCGAATGAGACGCCATACGAAAAATCCCAGGATGAGTATGAGAACGATGGGTAGGATGACCTCGGCCAGCAGGAGAACAGCGATGATCAGAGACATTATAAAATGATATGCCATTCGAATTGTCCCCAAAGGGAAAAGTATATTCCTATCGTTTAACCGACCCGTGAAAAACGAGCATTTTCTGTGCCAAAAATAGTTCCCGTACTGTTAGTTGATTTTCTTAAGGAATTCGCCTGTAATGGTAGGGACAATAGGGTCTGGTTTTGAACAATATGCCGCTCTCATTGACATTTTTGGGAAATTGAAGCGGCGTCAAATTTTGAAGCGATAGAGCTGTGGGGCAACAGGGAAGGCAGCAGAAGTTGTGAATAGCGGATAGAGTGATTTCATTCGTAAAATTCGTTATGATTTAGAGATGAAAAAACTGCAGCCCGGTGACGAGATCGTTAAAATTGATGAACAATTAGGAATCGCCTGGATCCTGCTTCCTCCTGACGCAAATTTGAATGGATTTCGCGGTATCTCGCCAAGGATCTCGGACGAAGAAAAGTTTATGGCGGCGACGAAGTACCCGAAGAAGGAAGACTGCTAATCTCGCTAAACCCTATTTTTCTCTCTTTCCGATAACCTGTTCGCATCTCCACCCACAGTCTGCACCTCCAAACTCTGTCAATCGGGGATGGTGACAATCAATCTGCTGTAAACTCCTTCTGAGGATTCGGCCCTTCTCTGAAACAATGTTCCATTCCACCATGACTACCGTCTTATCCCTTTGTCCAGGGCATGAAATCAATTTCCATTCTCTTTCTCTCTTTTGTCCCATGGCTTCCTCCTTTTCCTGGCGGAGACTCTCTTAAACCTGCAATTAATGCTTTATTCCTTCCTCCTTCCTTTTCTCATGTGCCCAACGGTCTAACACGCCCCCGTGAATAATAATCCCGTTGGGATCCGCACTGATCGCCCTGAGATAACACCGTTCTGCTTTGGCGGCTTCTCCTATTTGTTCGTAGCATTCCCCCATCAAATTGAGAGCATCCTTGAAGGTCGGCAGAAATTGGATGACTTCTTCCAAGATGTTGATGGCCGCATGGTATCGTTGCAATTTCCAAAAACACATTGCCAACCAGTAATGTCCCTGGTAATGCTTTGGGTTCGCGCGAATCACCCTTTCGTAATAGGGGATGGCCGTTTCAAACATGCCTCTCCGATAATAAAGCCCTCCGAGATTCAAAAAAACGGCAATGCTGCCCGGGTCCCTTCTTAACAACTCTTTATAGACCCTAACCGCCCTCTTCAAAAAGTTAGCCCGGTCATAGGCGTTGGCTTTCCCAAAAATGTAATTGGTCCTGATCTCCTTCAGGGTGAGGGCTTCCCAAACCAGATCTTTGAGAAAAGTCCAAAGGACCGGAACCATGTAAAAAAAATATTTTAAAACCTTGAGCATCCTCCTCCTCTCCCTGCTGACACAAATGTAACGGATAAAATTCCAAAAACCAAGCCCTTATTTTCAATCAAACCCCGGGTGACGGGTACCGTAACCGGCTGACGACATACGAAACGGGCTTCGTAGCCGCGACCCAAGAATCGGCCTATTTTCGTCGGGAGAAGAGGTAGCCATATCCACGAGGATAAGTTCAATCGGAATATTCATTTCTCAGACATTGAAACGGAAATGGACGATATCCCCGTCTCGAATTGAGTAGTCTTTTCCCTCAGAGCGAAGGAACCCTTTTTCTCTGGCCGCATGCTCGGAGCCGCAGGCTATAAAATCCGAAAACGAAATAACCTCTGCACGAATAAATCCTCTTTCCATGTCGCTGTGGATTTTTCCAGCGGCCTTAGGGGTCGGCGTTCCTTTCGGAACGGTCCAAGCTCTGAGTTCGGAACTAACCGTTGTGTAAAACGTAACGAGCGACAGGGTCTCATATCCGATATGGACTAATCGTTCTAAGCTCGACCCCTCCAGACCCAGCTCCCGTCTGAACTCCTCTCTTTCTTCCTCCTTCAATTCTGCAAGCTCTGACTCGAGATCGCCGCAGATGACGACCAGCTTGTTTCCCTTTTTTTGTGCCCACTCGGCAAGGTTCTTTAAGCAAACCTCCTCCCCTTTGAGCTCTTGCGGATCAACATTCGCGACATAAAAAACGGGTTTTGCCGTAAGAAGATGGAGACCCGAAAAGATCGTTCCTTTTTCTCCGGTCATGTGGAGGCTTCCCGCCACCCGCCCCTGGTTCAAAACGGTTTCAACTTCTCGGTAGACCTCCAACTCCAAAGCCGTTTCTTTTGCGCCCACCCGGTACATCTTCTCTGTTTTCGCCTTCTTCCTCTCTAAGGTCTGAAGGTCCGCTAAGACGAGTTCGGTGTTAACGATCTCGATATCTCTCACCGGATCAATCGAGCCTAAGTCATGGGCCACATTTTCATTATGGAAGCAGCGAACTGTGTGGGCAATTGCATCCACATTTCGTATGTGATCCAGAAACTGATTCCCAAGTCCTTCCCCCTTACTCGCCCCTTCGACCAACCCAGCAATATCAAAAAATTCGAGGGTGGTGGGAATCGTTTTCTTAGGCTGGATGAGCTTGGCAAGGCTTTCAAGCCTTTTATCCGGCACCGGGACGATTCCGATATTCGGGTTGATGGTACAGAATCGGTAACTCGCGACCTCTGCACCGGCTGCGGTCAGGGCATTGAATATCGTAGACTTCCCCACGTTCGGAAGGCCGACGATCCCGCATCGAAACCCCATGCGAACCCCCCTCTGCTAAATCCTAAACTCAAAACTCTAAACACTAAACAAACTCAATGTCCCTGCCTATCGGCAGGCAGGGTCGCCCAAAACTTAAAAACGTATAATCATTCGAGTATTGGAATGCGTTGAAAATAACTCGCTTATCCTCTCTCCCCTGGTAGGAGAGGGCGAGGGTGAGGGGGACTATGCAGTGTTCACCCCCACCTGTATCCTCCCCCATCAAGGGGGAGGATGATCTCGGTATTTTTCTCGTCAGTGAATGAACAATTGACCATGAAAAATTTATTGAGGTTTACGACTTAGTTTTGGGGTCTAAGTTTCTTATAGATTTCTACGGTTATATTTGTATAATAAAATAGGGAGGAAATAAAGCATTTCTTATTTTCAGCATACTTGCCCCGTACCATGCTAGGTTCAGGGCCTGCTGGCAAGGAGGTTGGAATGAGGCAGCAAAACCGTATCATGCTCGAAACAGCCTGTGCCATCGCAAAGAAAACTCGTTCGATGGGGATCTTGCTTTATGCAGATATGATCGAAGACTACGAAGCCTTAGCAAAAATCGGTCAAGAAAAAGGGGTGGATCTGATTCTGGCCGTCAAGGATCAATCCCTTTTCCAGGAAGCCGCCTCTGTCTTCAAGAAAATACTTCAAATCCCTGATGTCCCTTTGGGCCGAATGAACCAAATCAAAATGGCGATCATCCAGGCCCTTTCGAAAGGACTGGTTAGAAAAGGGGAAAGATGGGTCTGCCTCTCCGGAATCCTCAAGACCAAGGCCTTGGATAACCTCGTCATCCTCGAACTCGGAAAAGAGTTCGAGATCATTGCCTCTACCGATCTTCCGGTGATTTCGGAGATCGTCAGACCCGAAGTTTTCGAAACGATTCTAACCCTTGCTTTAGAAATCTCGATAGAAGCGAAGGAAGGAAGAAAACCTGTTGGAACCATCTTCGTCCTCGGGAAACATGAAGAGGTCCTTAAGTTCTCGCACCCGATGGTGATCAACCCCTTTCAGGGCTATCCCGAAGAGGAACGAAATATTCTGGACCATCGGCTGAAGGAAACCGTCAAAGAATTTTCCTCCGTTGATGGGGCGTTCATCTTCCGCGAGGACGGGGTCATTTTAGCCGCAGGTCGCCATCTGGATGCTTCAGGGGAAAATATCGAAATTCCCTTGGGCCTCGGGAGCCGCCATCGAGCCGCCGCCGGGATAACCAATCTGACCGATGCCCTGGCCATCGTTATTTCCGCCGAAACAGGGGGGGTGCGTATCTTTCATCATGGGAAGCTATTCATGGAGATTGAAAAAGGTGAATAACCGCATCCTGTCCCCTTTTCGCATGGGGATTGAAAAACTCTAAGACCTATTTACAATTTAAAGTGTTTTATTAAGTTTATATTCTCAATTGCCCGATTTTCAAAACTATTAATATGCTCTATCAGGCATATTTCTCCGAATTTTTCACAGCTTCAGGGAGGGAAGACGGGATCTTTTCTGAAACTGATTCATCGCTTTCTCGAGTCCTTCCAAAAGCATGACTCTCAGAGATTCTGCTGCCTGCGACAGGGTTTGATCTAAATCGGCCCGTTCCATCTTATCAAAAGCCTCCAAGACATACTCGGCTGGATCCATTCCATGGGGAGGCCTACCAATACCAACCTTCAGCCTCAAGAAGTTATTTTCCCCCGTCAACTCGATAATGGAACGAACCCCCTGGTGCCCCCCATCGCCTCCTCTTCGTTTAAAGCGAAGCGTACCAAAGGGTAGATCCATGTCGTCATGAACCACAACCAGATCCTCAACACCAAGTTGGAAAAAATCGGTCGCTTTCTTGACCGCTTCTCCACTCCGGTTCATATAGGTGATTGGCTTGGCCAGGATGACTTGCTGAGAATCGATGCGTCCTTTTCCGTACACGGATTTAAAGCGCTTGGTGTGGATAGAAAGGTGGCTTATTTCGGCGAGACGATCTACTACCTGAAATCCGATGTTATGCCTGCTCATGTGATACCGGATCCCAGGATTCCCTAGTCCAACGATGATCCTCACATTCGGTTATTCTTTTTCCTCCTCCTTTTCCTCCTTTTCCGCTACCTCAGCCCCTTCAACAGCCTCCGGAGCCACTGCTTCCGCAACCTTCTCCTCCACCACAGGCGGTACCACCGTGGCGATAGTAAAGTTGGTTTCCGAAATAATTCTTACTTTCTCTGCGGTGATATCCTGGACATGAATCGAATCACCAATCTTCAGAGCGCTCACGTCGACATCGATGCTCTTAGGAATATCGCCGGGGAGGCACTGGACTTGGATCGCCCTTCGGACTTGTTCAAGAATGCCTCCCACCTTGGTCCCTTCAGGTTTTCCGACCAGATGAACGGGAACTTCCACGGTGACCATTTCATCCATCGTCACCTCATAAAAATCGGTGTGGAGGGTTACCCTTTGGAGGGGGTCAATTTGAATGTCTTTCAGCATCACCACTTTACGGTCCGCCTTGTTGCCCCTTCGGATGTCAAGATCGATCAAAACATTCTCTCCCGCGTCTGTTTGAAGAGCCTTCTTCAGCTCCTTGGAATCAATCACCAGAGGGACCGTTTCAGCTCTTGGTCCATAAAAAATGGCCGGTATCAGGCCCTTTGACCGGAGTTTCTTGGCCTTTTCCTTTCCAACCCCTTCTCGAATCTCAGCCGTCAATACAGGTCTTTCCATGGGTCGCTCCTTTTATCGTGGATCGTGAATTCGAAACACAATCACCAGCACAAGGTTTTTTTATGCCTCAGACAAACAGACAACTCACTGACTCATCCTCATAGATTCTGCGAATGGCGTCAGCCAAAAGATCGGATATCGAGATGACCTTGATCTTTCGGCATGCCCTGGCTTCCTCTCGGAGGGGGATGGTATCTGTGACGATCAACTCAACAATGGGTGATTCTGAGATAATCTTCACAGCCTTCCCAGAGAGGACGGGATGAGTACAACAGGCATAGACTGCTTTCGCCCCATTTTCAATCAAAGCATAAGCCGCCCGGACCAATGTTCCGCCGGTATCAACCATATCGTCAACCAAGAAGGCGGTCATGCCGCTCACATCTCCGATGATATTCATCACCTGTGAAACATTGGGAGAATCTCTTCGTTTATCAATGATCGCTAAGGAGGCGTCTAATCTCTTGGCATAGGCTCGAGCCCTTTCCACTCCTCCCGCATCGGGGGACACCATGACGATATCGTTTTTGATCTGTCTCATGTGTTCCAACAGCACCGGTGCAGCAAATAAGTGGTCGACCGGAATGTTGAAAAAGCCCTGAATTTGACCGGCATGAAGGTCGACCGTTAGAATCCGAGAAGCTCCTGCGGTAGTGATTAAATCCGCAACCAGCTTGGCAGAAATGGGGGCTCGTGGAAGAACTTTGCGGTCCTGCCTTGCATAGCCGTAATAAGGCATCACGGCGGTAATCCTCTCCGCAGAGGCCCTCTTCAAGGCATCGATCAAAATAAGAAGTTCCATGAGATTGTCGTTTACAGGAGACGAAATGGACTGGACGACGAAGACATCCATTCCTCGAACGCTTTCATCAATTTCAACATGAATCTCTCCATCGCTGAAGGTGCTTACGACGGACTTGCCAAGAGAAATCCCCAGCTGGTTGCAAATCTTCTTTACTAACTCGCTATTGGAGTTTCCCGTGAATATCTTCATCCAACTTAAATCCTGCCCAGTGGCACCCACGACTTTATTCTTACTCATAAGAACCTCGGCACTTATCAAGAATTCGCCGGGCACAGAGCGCAAAGCGCTTAAGGGAATAAGGGCATGATTTTTCCGCTATGCTCTATGCGCCGAGCTCTTTGCCTGAGAGTCTGGCTGGGGTGGGAGGATTCGAACCTCCGAGTCCAGGTTCCAAAGACCTGTGTCTTACCGCTTGACGACACCCCAATCTTTGATCAGACGATGTGAAGCTCCCCACCCACAGGACGGGGCTTGCAGGGCACTTGCCGGTCAAATTTCAAAGGCGGCGAGCAGCCATCATACCGTGACGCTATGTGCCTTAAAAACAGCCCACCCTTTCTTTTCTGCCATTTTTTTTATCTTTTTATAACCCGCTGTGGCCCTACGTTCTTCGTCGAAAAGCCCAAAAACCGTTGGACCGCTCCCCGTCATCAGAGCGCCCAAGGCTCCCGCAGAGACAAGACTCTTTTTCATGAGGCTAATCTCAGGATATTTTTTAGAAACCACTACTTCCAGATGATTCAGGAGAATGCGAGAAACTCCCCCCGGAGTTTTCAGAAGCCCTTGAAGATTAAGATGAAATTGCTGATTTGTCAATACGAAATTTTGGTAGGCCCAGCGGGTTGAAACCTCAAAATTTGGGTAGATGAGAATATACCACAGATCAGGAAGCGCTACCTTTTTCAGCCGTTCGCCGATCCCTAAACCGATAGCACCGCCCTTTAAGAAGAAAAACGGAACATCTGCCCCAATCTCCAGCCCCATCCTCATCAACTGGTTCCTTGGGAGGTCCGTTTTCAGGAGATGGTTTAATGCCTTCAAAGTCGTCGCGGCGTTACTGCTTCCCCCTCCAAGCCCAGCCCCAAGAGGAATTCTCTTCTCGATCTCGATATCAACACCCCCTCTATAGCTCGCCACTCTCAACATGGATTGAGCGGCTTTGTGGACCAGGTTGTTCTTTCCGACGGGAAGCTTGGGATGATCCGCCGAGATCGAAATTCCCCTTTTTTTTCTCAGGGAGAAATGGAGGGTATCGTGGAGACTGATCTTTTGAAAGATAGTTCTTAACTCGTGGTATCCATCCTCCCTTTTCTTTAGGATTTCCAGCCTCAGGTTTACCTTTGCAGGAGATTCCAAGCTGAGCGAATTATTCATATCGATTGAATTCCATCTTATATTGAAACCCTCCCTACCCTATACGCCCCATACTATGTTGATTTCTAGCTTTTTTCAGTTTAGAGCTGATTTCGACTCCATCATAGGAAAGTCCGTCTCCTTTTTCAAGTAGTCTTTAGGGATCAGACGTGAGGACAATGTGCAGAATGTTGATCTTTCGGCGCCTTGGCTCGGCGGTAACGTTGGGCAGGCCTTGGCGCTTCCGAATGAGTCAATCCTCATGCAGTTGGATGGATTCTGTTGGGCATTGGTTCACGCAGGCCCAGCACTCAATACAATCCTGAGCCCGGTTAGGATTCGATCTCTCTTCTTCGATTTCATAGACCTCGCTGGGACAGATCACTACGCAGTTTCCACAGCCATTGCATGTTTTTCGGTCCACGATGGGGTACATGTGAAAATTGCAAATTTCAAATTGCTTTAACGCCCTGCGCTATGCCCTATGCGCTCTGCGACATGCCATTTATTAACAAACCTGCTTTGTTCCGCAGGCTAATACCTGTCCTGTCTTACTCCCGCTTCGATAGATGGTGAGGCCTTTGCATTTCTCCCGGTAAGCCAAGAGATAGGCTTCTCTTACCTCATCCTTTGTGGCATCTTTTGGGAAGTTGATCGTCTTCGATACAGCATTATCCGTATACTCTTGAAAGGCCGCCTGGATCTTGATGTGCCAGACAGGGGAAATCTCAAAGGCCGTGACAAATAGCTCATTGAAAGACCGGGGAACATTAGGCAGCTCTCGAAGATTCGCTCCTTCAGAGAGGGCCTTCATTGAATCTTGGCTTAGAAATCCCTCCTTTTCCCCCAGCTCAAGAAAGAGAGGGTCGGTCATTTTAAACTCCATGTCCTCCAAGGCCCTCCGGACATACCGGATGGCAAAGAGGGGCTCGATGCTGCTGGAACAATCAGCGATCAAGCTCAGCGTCCCCGTCGGAGCAATCGTCGTCACCGTCGCATTCCTCAGCCTCATGCCATTTCCACTGTAGATGGAACCCAAAAAATTCGGGAAAACTCCTCTTCCGTCAGCTAATTCCATGGATCGCTCCTTGGCTTGGTGTTGAATAAAACTCATTAAGCCTCTTGCCACTTCCAAAGCCTTGGGTGAATTATAAGGAATGCCCAGTCGGATAAAGAAGTGGGCTAATCCCATAACTCCGAGACCAATCTTCCGATTTCCTCTTGCCATCTGGGCGATCTGTGGTAAAGGGTACTGGTTCATATCGATCACATTATCCAGAAAATGGACCGCGTCCCTCACGGTTTTCTTTATCTTTTCAAAATCAGCCTGCGCCCTTCCATTCCTTACCGTCACCATATGAGAAAGATTGATCGAACCTAAAACGCACGGCTCATAAGGAAGGAGAGGGACCTCACCACACGGATTGGTACTCTCCATATCCCCTAATTGCGGAGTGGGGTTCGCCTCATTAATCCGGTCTAGGAATAACACCCCGGGGTCCCCCGTCTCCCAGGCCGCATTCACAATAGCATCGAATACTTCCCTCGCCTTCCGGCTGCCGACTTCTTTTTTCGTCCTCGGATTCATTAGACAATAGACCCCGTCTTTTTCAAGGGCCTCCATAAATTCCTTGGTCAATCCCACGGATAAGTTGAAGTTTGTCATCTCATTCGGATTTTGTTTGGTGGCGATAAATTCCATGATGTCTGGATGGTCGACCCGCAATACCCCCATGTTAGCCCCTCTTCTCGTCCCCCCCTGTTTGATGACCTCCGTCGCCATATTAAACACTCTCATGAACGAAGTGGGGCCACTGGCTACTCCGCCCGTGGTTTGAACTGTGTCATCTTTTGGCCTCAAACGGCTGAATGAAAAACCCGTTCCCCCTCCGCTTTGATGGATGAGGGCTGTCTGCTTCACGGTCTCAAAGATAGAGTCGAGCGAATCCTCTATAGGGAGGACGAAACAGGCGGCCAACTGTTGCAGATCTCTGCCGGCATTCATCAGACAGGGCGAGTTAGGAAGAAAATCCAAAGAAGCCATCATCCGAAAGAAAGTCTCGGAAAGTTCGTCGGTGGAGGTCCGGTGGTCGTAAGAACCTTCTGCTTCGGCGATATTTTGCGCCACACGCTGAAACATCTCCGCGGGAGACTCAATGACCCGCCCCCCTGCATCCTTTTTCAAGTACCTTTTTTCTAAGACTGCAATCGAGGGCTCAGAGAGTCGAACCGACTTCATAGGAAACTCCTTGAACGAACTCTTCTCAGACGGTCTCCACGCTTTTCACCTCTGGGACTTGTTGCTTGATCACTTTTTCGACCCCCATTTTCAAGGTCATCTGCGACATTGGACAACCACCGCAAGCACCAGTCAATCTGACCTTAACCACTCCATCCACCACATCGATCAATTCGACGTCCCCACCGTCCGCTTGAAGCGCGGGCCGAATCTTCTGTAGCGCCTTTTCCACATTCTCTCTCATTCAGTTTTCACCTCCTCTGTCCTATCGATTGTATTCACACGAAAATCCTCTTCGTTTATAGTTATGATAACATATACTGGTCCCTGCTAACAAACAAAATTATTGATATTACTAACGTTTACCCTTTTCCTCGAACCCTCATCCTCTTATCTCTACCCGTCGGTTCCCAAAAAATACGTTTCTATCCTTTCAATTCTAAATATTTCTCGGCAGCACACGCGGCGGTCGCCCCATCTCCCACTGCCGTAGCAATCTGACGCACCAACTTCTTCCTGCAATCCCCGGCAGCAAAGATACCTTTCACAGATGTTTCGCCATTCTCGCCCGTAACAATATATCCATCCTCGTCCATTTCCACGAGTCCTCTTAAAAATTCGGTTCTGGGTAAAAGCCCTACAAAAAGGAAAACGCCTTGTATATCGTGCTCGGTTACCTCTCCGCTTTTTAAATTCTTTACGCGGACCGATTGGACGGTTGAGTCGCCTTTTATCTCTTCGATCACTGAATTCCAGAGCAGTTTGATCTTTGGATTCGCAAAAACTCTCTCCTGATAGATCTTTGTCCCTCGAAGCGCTTCCCTCCGATGGATGATGGTCACCTCCTTGACGAACTTCGTGAGATATATGGCCTCGGTCAGTGCGGAATCCCCTCCCCCCACGACTACGATTTGGTTGCCCTGAAAAAAAGCCCCGTCGCATGTGGCACAATAGGAGACCCCTTTGCCGGCGAACTCTTTCTCCCCGGGAACTCCCAATTTTCGGTATTCCGTCCCGGTACAAATAATAAGGACATCGCAAAGATAGGCCCCCTCTTCGGTTTTGACAACCTTCTTATCGCCTTCCAGCTTCACCCCCTCAACATACTGGGAGACCACTTCCAGCCCAAACCGTCTTGCCTGCTCCTCCATCAAACGGCTTAGCTCATCCCCGGTGATCCCCTGCGGAAAGCCAGGATAATTCTCGATGAGGTCTGTCGTAGTCATCTGACCTCCCAGAAGACCGTTCTCGATGAGAGCGCTACGGAGCCTTGACCTGGAGGTATAGAGACCTGCGGTGAGGCCCGCTGGTCCTCCCCCCACGATAACCACATCATATGCCTTTCTTACTTCCCCCTCCATCTGTTCCTCCTTATTCATAGGATAAGTGCAGAATAGGACATCGAAGTCTGCTTTGTCAATGCATAGGGAGATTGACAATTAGGAATTGTGAAAGATAGATTAAACACTTATAATTTAAACTTAACGGAGGAAGATATGGAAAAGACGTTGTCTATCGTGAAGCCGGATGGCATCCAAAAGCATCTCATCGGTGAGATCATTAAGCGTTTTGAGAATAATGGGCTAAAGGTGATCGGTCTGAAGATGATCTCGATGAATAAGAAAGAGGCGGAGGGATTTTACGCTGTCCACCGAGGAAAACCCTTTTTCGAAAGCCTGACCACCTTCATGTCTTCCGGACCTTGTGTGGTCATGGTCCTCCAAGGGGAAAGGGCGATCTCAATGATACGGGAATTGATGGGCGCGACTGATCCTAAACAGGCAAAGGGAGGGACACTGCGGCACGAGTTTGCTACGAATATTGAGAAAAACGTGGTGCACGGTTCCGATGCTCCCGAAACAGCCGCCTTTGAAATCAGATACTTTTTTAACTCTCTGGAGATATTTGATTATTGAATGGGAAGAGTGGATTTAAAGAATTTAAGCCCCTCTGAACTCAGCGAATTTCTCAGGCCATTCGGGAAAGAACGCTATCGAAGTACCCAGATATTGAGGTGGCTCTATCAGAAAGGCGCCAGCTCCTTTGATGAGATGACCAATCTTTCCAAGGGATTCCGGGAAGAATTGAACCGGGTTAGCCTCATCTCCGTCTTGCACCCTTTGCGAGTGGAACAGGCGGGGGACGGAACAAAGAAGTGTTTATTCGAGCTCGAAGACGGAAACCGAATTGAAAGCGTCCTGATTCCCGATAAGGCACGTTTGACCCTTTGCCTTTCTACTCAGGTAGGATGTGCCTTCGGGTGTCGATTCTGCCTAACTGGAAAAATGGGATGGAAACGAGATTTAAGGGTCTCCGAGATCCTCAACCAGATCCTGGCAGTCAGAAAAATGCTCCCTGAAAAAAGATCCATAACCAATATTGTCTTGATGGGAATGGGGGAACCCCTGGCTAATTACGATAACTCATTGAAGGCTATAGGGTTAATGACCCACCCAGATGCTTTCAACTTTTCCTCAAGAAGGATCACTCTCTCGACCGTCGGTCTCCTTCCCCAGTTGGAACGGCTGGCGAAAGAAATGATCTCATTTCGCCTCGCCATTTCCATCAACGGAACACAGGAAAAGGCTCGAAGTGATTTAATGCCCATCAATCGTCTTTACCCGCTGCATAAAGTCTTAGCCTTATGCAAGCGTTTTCCTCTCAAGCCAAGAACCCGGATTACTTTTGAATATGTCATGGTGGAAGGGATGAATGATTCTCCCCAAGACGCCAAAAGATTACTCAGGATATTGAACGGAATCCCTTCCAAGGTCAATCTCATTCCCCTGAACGAAGCCCCCGAGATCCCTTTTCGAAAGCCTTCTGAAGAGAAGGTCAAAGGGTTTCAAAAAATATTAATGGAAGGCGGGCTCACGGCTATCGTCCGAGCGAGCAAGGGAAGAGAGATCTCGGCCGCCTGCGGCCAACTTCAGGCAAAGGGGTGACGATTGATTTTTCGCCAGGGTGGGGTTAACATCCACCTGATTACGGAGGCTGCGTTGGAACACGACGGGGGAGGAGAGTCATGTCAGAGAAGATCGTCGGGGTCATCGGCGGGTCGGGTCTCTACGAAATGGAGGGCCTTGAGGAGATCCAAAGTATTTCTTTGAAGACACCTTTCGGGGACCCGTCGGATTCTTTTATCATGGGAAATCTCGAAGGGGTGAAGGTCGCCTTTTTGCCACGACATGGAAAAGGCCATCGCATCCAGCCCTCTTCGCTAAATTTTAGGGCGAATATTTATGGGATGAAAAAGTTGGGTGCCCAATGGATTATCGGTGTCAGTGCCGTGGGTTCGATGAAAGAATCGATTCATCCGGGGGATATGGTGATCCCAAACCAATTCATCGACCAGACGAAGGGCCGTCCGAACACCTTTTTCAGTGATGGGATTGTGGGTCACATCAGCTTTGCGGATCCGGTTTGCCCCGTTTTGAGCCAGATCCTCTACGAAGCTGGAAACAAGGCCGGCGCGACAGTCCACAAAGATGGGACCTACCTCTGTGTCGAGGGGCCTCAATTTTCAACACGGGCTGAATCGAAGCTTTTCCGATCGTGGGGTGTCGATATCATTGGGATGACCAACCTCCCTGAGGCAAAACTGGCCCGGGAGGCCGAAATCTGTTATGCCACCATCGCCTTTGCGACCGATTACGATTGCTGGCACGAGGCAGCAGGAGATGTTTCCATCGGCGAGGTCTTGAGAATTTTAGCCGAGAGCACCAAGACGGCAAAAAGTGCGATTCGACACGCCATAAAGAATCTTCCGCAAGAAAGAGAATGCCTCTGTGCCAACGCTCTCAAATATGCCCTGATCACGGGCAAAAAGTATATCCCTGAGAAAACGAAGAAAGAATTAGACCCGATCATCGGGAAATATATTCGGCGAGGGGAATGAATTTCATTGCGGATCGCATGCTGGGGAAATTAGCCAAGGAGTTGAGGATGCTGGGCTATGACACGATTTACTACCCCGGAGAAGATGTCTACCGCCTGATAAAATTGGCCCGTGAAGAAGGGCGAGTCATCCTGACCCGAAATAGCAAACTTCTTCCCAAGACACCCGAAGACCACATCATCCAAATCACGGAAAATAGACCCACGCTTCAGATAAGGGAACTCCTTCAAAGAGGCTGTATTTCATTGAGGGAGGAGAACTTTTTCTCGAGGTGTCTTTTGTGCAACGTTCTTCTCGATGACATCTCACGAGAGGAGGCTGAGGGAAAGGTCCCTGACTTTATCTTTTACCAACAGAAGCATTTTTTCCGGTGCCCGCGGTGCCTGAGAATCTACTGGCAAGGCTCGCATCAGGAGAATATGAAGCGAAGGATAGACAAACTGAGGATTGTAAATTGCAAATCGCAGATTGCAGATTGAAAAAATCTGAAATCTAAAATCTGAAATTTAAAATTGATCATCAGATGCGCATCATCAGCGGGACATCGAAGGGGCGGAAATTAGTGCCCCCGAAGGACCAGTCTCTTCGCCCAACCTCTGATCGTGTGAAAGAATCGATCTTCAACATCCTCCAAGACGAAGTGGAGGGAAGAATGGTTCTCGATCTTTTCGCGGGCACAGGAAATTTGGGAATCGAAGCCCTGAGCCGAGGGGCAAGGAGTGTCGTCTTTGTTGAGAAGGGAAGACAGGCCTTACGACTGATTCAAAGAAATCTCAGTCAACTCGGGTTCGAAGGAAGGTCTGAGATCCTTCCGAGAGACGTTAGCCGGGCGATTGGAATTCTTAAACAGAGAGGAGAATGCTTTGATCTGATCTTGATGGATCCTCCGTATCAGAAAGGGTTGATCCAGAGCACCTTAATAAAACTGAACTCCCATCCGATTTATCACAGGAACTCCATTCTGGTCGTCGAACACAACCGCCGGGAGCCCCTTCCTCAAGGCGCAGGCGGATGGGATCTTACTCGCCAACGACAGGTTGGAGACACCTTGATCTCTTTTCTAACCCCTCCCGGAGGGGATCGTGAACGGGTCATCACCCATGAGGAGGTGTAAGATGCTGAAGGAGAAGAAAGAAAGCTTCAAGAAGGTGGGAAAGGTAGCCATCTATCCGGGTTCCTTCGACCCCATCACCTATGGTCATATCGATGTCGTCGAAAGAGCACTTGAGATCTTTGACAAAGTGATTGTCGCCATCGCAGAGAATGAAGAGAAGCGCCCCCTCTTCTCCGTTGAAGAGCGCCTCGAAATGGTCAGGGCAATCTTCAGGGATACGCCTAATGTTATGGTAGATAGTTTCAAAGGACTTCTCGTCGATTATGTCGCAAAGACCAATGCCAAGGTGAGTTTAAGGGGTCTCCGGGCGACTTCCGACTTCGAATATGAATTCCACATGGCCTCGATGAACCGAAGCCTCAGCCCCCAGTTGGATACCCTTTTCATGATGACCAGCAAGGACTATTTCTTTGTCTCTTCCAGGACCATCAAAGAGGTCGCCAGATTAGGGGGTGGGGTCGAGGGATTGGTCCCGGACCTCGTCGTCAGGCGGTTAAGAGAGAAGTTCAAGCTTCCTGTCGCAAAAAGGAAGCACATCGGCTGGGATGACTGACCTCAATTCGGACTGCGGATTGAAAGGCGAAATGACTAACCTGCACGAGAGCGGCGATAGAATACTCAGAATACCAAGTAACTCGCCCCTCGAACCCTTGAACCCTGGAATCCTCGGCCCCTCCCGATGAGAAAATTGATCCTTTGTGATTTCGATGGAACTATCAGCGTTCGGGATACGGGCTATCTCCTGGTCAATCAATTTACCTCGGGAAATTGGGAAGCGATCGATCAGGATTTCCGCAACGGAAAGATTGGCTCAAAGGAGGCGTACTCCAGAATCGCAAGAATCCTAAAGGGGGACGAATCGACCCTGCTCCGTTTTATCCAAGAGCATTCCCACATCGACTCCTCCTTTCCCGGTTTCTACCATTATTGCCGTGAAAAGGGTATCGATATAAAAATTGTCAGCGACGGACTCGATTTCTACATAAAGAAGATTCTTGAAATGCACCGTCTGTCAGAAATTCCATTCTATGCAAACTGTACCCAATTCGGGAAAGATGAAGGGATAGACATTTCTTTCCCTTACTCCGGCGAAGAGTGCGGTCTTTGCGGGACTTGCAAAAAGAAGCTCGTCCAAATCCACCGGAAAGAATATGATTCCATTTTTTTCGTCGGAAACGGTCTTTCCGACAGATGTGCCGCTCAGGAGGCAGATTTCGTTTTTGCAAAAGATTCCCTTTACCCCTATTGCGTTAAAAAGGATATCACCTGCCATTTTTTTGAGGATTTCCAAGAAATTCTCAATGACCTGAAAAAACAAATTCACGGAGTTATCTTTGATCTTGACGGAACGCTGATCGAACCCTATGAGGCGATCTACGGCGCTAAAGAAGTTCTCCATACTCTCCGTTCCGATGGTGTCGTCATGGGAATTGCCTCAAATAAATTCGGTCGCTACTTAAGAGAGGTGCTCACGCATTTGGGTCTATCGGATTATTTCAAATCTGTGATCGGCGCCGCGGATGTTGCACAAAACAAGCCTTTTTCGGATACGATTCACACCGCCTTAAAGGAGATGGATGTCCGGCCGAAGGAGGCGATCTTCGTCGGAGACACCCTCGCAGATATTGAGACAGGAAAACAAGCACGAGTGGATGTTTACTCTCTTCCTACCGGACTCCATTCCAGGAAGGAACTCTCACAAGGGAAACCAAAACGAGTGCTGAAAAACCTCCAAGAATTGGCCCGGGTCGCAAAGAATCCTTTATCGTAGCGAATAAAAGCAAGGACCGCTGACGACCGACGGGAGAGAAGAATGTAATCGAAGGCAAGTCTAGGTTGCCATGAGGAGAGGGGTGGGGTTCATCAGTACTGTTTTAAGATATGCTGGCCTGCAACCATTCCGCTGAAGACCTCTCCTCCCAAGCCTAAATAGGGGAAGTTTTCCTTTCCGACGAAGCAAATTTTTTTTGCCATTTTTATGGGAACCATTCCCTCTCTCCAGTAAAAATCGGAACAGGGTTCGTAAAGAAAGTGAGAATAAGACCACCTGGAAACAAGATCACTGGCCCACTGGGATTCGACCAGTTCGATGTATTGTCCAAGAAAAGGAAAGAGAGAATACAAATGGTTCATCACTCCTTGCTGGTAATCCGCCAAGTTTCTTTGTCCCCATTTCTTCACCTCCATCAGGCTTTCAACGGTGAGAGCCCTCTTCCCCTCCGGGGCCCTAGTTTTGTCTCCCTTCGAGCTAAGAGATAGGAAGAGGACATTTCCGTCATCATAGGGCTTTTCAGGATCCAACACGGAGACCAGGAGATCCTTCATGCCGACGGGAATGACTCTTTCGTCGATCCCTACGAATAAGGGAATCAACATGTACAGGGGGTTAATCTTCTTCTCCCATCTTAACATTCCTTTCCGCTTCTTCCCCAGGAAGGATGCAATGCGATGAAGCGGACAATTCATAATAAGAAATCGAGACCGAAATATCCCAGGGTTTCCTTCCGAGGTTAGAGTGAACTCCTTCCGCCAACCAAAACTGATCTCTCTCACACCTTCGATTTCCACAATCTTCCCGCCGGATCGTAAGAATTGATTTAAAATTTCCTTCTCCAGCTTCTCCGAATCGAAATCCGAATTCGGTTCGTTGGCCCCTTCGAATAAAACCTGACTGGCTAAGGAGAGAGGAAATCGGTCTGAATAGAAATTTCCCCGGGAGATCAGCTGAAGTCGAATGAATTCTCTAAACTCTCTGGAGAAGGCAGAGAGCCTTTCATCCACCCCTTCCGTAGGAAGCGGGTCGGAGGAAAACATTTTTGTGAGGAAACGACGCTGTCGAAACGGAAAAAATGCCGAAGTATTCTTTTTCCCCTTCACCTTTTGTAAGAGCTGGTGAATTTGATCCAACTCGTTATAGAATCCTTCAATCCGGAGGGCCTCTTCTGGAAACTCCCTCCTCCACTCCTTCTGCAATAGGAGACGATCGCGGAATATGTCAATCCTTGCCCGGGGAAGAATGACCTGAAAGCTGGCTCTCTGTCTCGACCTGTCCGGTGCGGCCTTTGCTTGCTTGCCATCTTCTCGGGTTCCCATCAGCAACGAAAGGCTTAATGCCTGGGAGATTCTTCTAACAAGACTGGGCTTCAAAGATCTTTCTGAAAGATTTGAAAAAGGGACGAAGTGGTAGCCTTTGGTCGAATAGGAGGCTTGGTACCCTTTTTCTCTTAGCACTAAGACAGAGTGGTTATTCTTTGACAGCAGGGTTCCAGCAACCAGACCACCCAGACCAGAGCCTAAAACAATCACCTCCTGCTCATTCCCTAACCACTTCATCAAACCCTAGACCTCTTTTCGCATTGACGGGTGGGAGTGGATGCGCGTTCCGCGTCATGGGCCAGAAACAATGACAAGGCTGGATACGATTAAAGATGGATACGAAATAATGCTAGAAAAAGAAGGGTCAGACAAATTCGATCTTCTCTTGTTCCCCATCGGTTCTTCCCACCTCGCCGATGAGGAAGGCCTTTTCGCCTAAGGAACGAAGCCTAGCTAAGACATCATCGACTTCCTTGGATCTGACGATAAGAATCATTCCAACCCCGTTATTAAAAGTGCGGAGCATCTCCTCCTCGGAAATGTTCCCCCTCTCTTTCAGAAAGGTGAAGATGGGAGGAATTTCCCAGGTTCCTTTTTGGACAACGGCTTTACAGCCCTTGGGGATGATTCTCGGAATGTTCCCCGTGATGCCCCCCCCTGTGATATGGGCAATTCCGACGATATTGAAATCTCGCGCAAGGTTGAGGGCTGCCTTCACATAAATTCGAGTTGGCCGGAGTAGTTCCTCACCCAATACCTCTCCAATTTCTTCCACCCGTTCTTCCAAATCCATCTTAAGTTGATCGAGAAGCAATTTTCTGACCAACGAGTACCCGTTGCTGTGGAGACCGCTCGAAGCGATCCCGATCAATTTGTCCCCGACGGTCACGCCCGATCCGTCGATCACTTGCGAATCCTCCACAATGCCAACGGCGAAACCGGCCAGATCATATTCTCCTTTTTTATAGAATCCCGGCATTTCAGCCGTCTCGCCGCCGATGAGAGAGCATTCGGCTTCGATACATCCTTTAACAATCCCTGAGACCACCTTCATCGATTTTTCAGGGTCCAGTTGAGACGTCGCAAGATAATCCAGGAGGAAAAGAGGTTTTGCCCCACTTACCACGATATCGTTGACGCACATCCCCACCAGATCGATCCCGACCGTATCATGCCGGTTCATCGCGAAGGCGATCTTCAGCTTTGTCCCGACCCCATCGGTCGAGGAGACCAGAATCGGTTTCTTATAACGTTCCAGATTGAGAGAGACACACCCCGCAAAGCCACCGATTTTCGTTAGTACCTCGGGTCGGAATGTAGATTCCACCATCGGTTTGATCGCCTGGACGAAGGCATCTCCCTTGTCGATATCAACCCCTGCATCTTTATAAAACCACTTCTTCACTTTCTTCCTCTTCGGGGGACAGAATAGGTATTAGATTAATCGATACCCCTCAAAATGTCAACCCCTTGTTCTTAGGCATGTTTTCACTTGACAAAGAAGTAATGTTTTGTTAATTGATGGAAGTGTCTTGGGGTGGGATTTCTTTTCTAATTTGAATCTTGTCCTCATTTGCAAGAAATTCGAGAAAATCATCGCTTGCCGTCTTGGATAAGAGACGAGAGTAAATCCCTTAAGGGTGAGGATATTCATTCTTTGTTTACCGAACTGACGGCCACATACTGGACGACTGCCTTTCTCCCCTTTTTTTCTATCCCTCCTGACCGAAACATACGAATACCTCTGGACCCCCAAATCAAAAGCGAGGCCGCAGAGCGGAGGAGTCTCTAATGATCACACAGAAAGAGGTTCAGCTTCGAGTCAAAGACCTCTCTATGGCTTTCGGAGGTATCCAAGCTCTGATGAATATCAGCCTGGAGGTAAAGAAGGGCGAGATATTTTCTATCATCGGCCCGAATGGCGCTGGCAAGACCGTTCTCCTGAACTGTATCAATGGGCTCTATCATCCCCAGAGAGGCCAAATCGAATTTGAAGGCAAAGACATCACTCGGTCAAGACCGTATCAAAGGGCAAGGATGGGGATCTCAAGGACGTTTCAAAAGCTTGAACTCTTTAAAGGGGCTACCGTGCTCGATAACATACGGCTCGGTCGCCATATTCATCTCAAATCAGGCCTGATCAGCAGTTCCGTTTATATCGGGAAGACAGCTCTTGAGGAGGTTCAACACAGGGATTTTATTGAGAGGGAGATTATCGATCTCCTTGAAATTGAACCTATCCGAGACAAGATGGTAGGAATGCTTCCCTACGGGCTTCAGAAGCGAGTCGAACTGGCAAGGGCCTTGGCACTCAACCCCAAGATCGTTCTTTTGGATGAGCCTCTTGCGGGTCTTAATTTGGAGGAAGTCGAGGATATGGCTCGATTTATTTTGGATATTAATGAAGAAGAGCGCTGGCAGACGACTTGTGTCCTGGTAGAGCACGACATGGGTGTGGTGATGGACATATCCCATCGGGTGATGGCTCTTAACTTCGGCGAGAAGATTGCAGAGGGAACCCCACCCGAGGTTCAGAACAATCCGCAAGTCATCAAGGCGTATCTGGGCGAGGCAGAAGATCTCTATGTCACGCGTCGCTAATTGGAAAGAGATTGAGATTACCAAGGACTTGACCATCCCCAAGCTGTTTTTACGGGCCGCCAAGAGATATTGGGACAAAAAGGTGGCCATGCGGGAGAAGGAATTCGGAATCTGGGTCCCCATCACCTGGAAACAGTATTACGAGAATGTGAAGCGTATTGCCCTGGGGATGGTTTCTCTGGGGTTGGAGAGAGGGGACAAAGTGGCTATGATCGGCGACAACCGACCCGAAGCCCTCTGGGCAGAAATGGCTGCGATGTGTGCAGGCGGTGTGGGAGTATGGCTATTCCAGGACTCGTTAATGGACGAGGTGCAATATATCATCGACCATTCCGACGCCAAGCTGATGGTGGGCGAAGGGCAAGAAGAGGTCGACAAATGTCTTGTAATCAAAGACAAATGTCCGAACTTGAAAAAGATGATCTGGGACGACCCTAAAGGAATGAGAGACTACGATGACCCCATCCTTATCAGCATCGAAGAGCTGATGGAAATCGGCAAAGGGATCGATGAGAAAGAGCCGGGTCTCTTCGAGGATATGATCATGAAGGGGAAAGGAGACGACGTCTGTCTCCTCTTCTATACCTCAGGAACGACCGCCCTTCCGAAAGGCGCTCTCCTCACCCATTACAATATGCTGACCATGGGCCAAAATCTGATGGCTGTGGACCCCTATTTTGAGTCGGATGACTTCGTCTCATACCTGCCCTTCGCATGGATCGGAGAGCAGATGATGTCGATCTCCTGCGGCATCCAGGCCGGGTTCACACTCAATTTTCCAGAAGAACCTGAGACAGCTCAGGAAAACATCCGTGAGATCGGCCCCCATGTGATGTTCGCGCCACCCCGTGTTTACGAACAGATGGTGAGGAATATCCAGGTTAAATATTTGGATGCAACCTGGTCCAAGCGGAGAGCCTACGAATGGGGAATGCAGATCGGCTATCACGTCGCAGACTTGAAATTTTTGAAAAAACCCATCCCTTGGTATTGGAAAGTTCTAAACCACCTTGCCTCTCTGGCCGTCCACGAAAAATTAAAAGACCATTTGGGTCTCACCAGGATAAGGGATACCTACACGGGAGGGGCAGCCATGGGGCCAGACCATTTCCGCTTCTTCCATGCCATCGGAGTGAATCTGAAGCAGATCTACGGCCAGACAGAAATTGCCGGAATTTCCGTGTTGCATCGGGACCGCGATATCAAATTCGACACAGTGGGCATACCCATTCCTGAGACCGAGGTAAAAATTACTCCGGATGGAGAAATCATTTCAAAAAGCCCGTCGGTATTCGTCGGATATTATAAGATGCCGGAGGAAACGGCCAAAACGCTCCGAGATGGGTGGCTTCATTCTGGAGATACCGGGTTCATCGATCCCGATGGCCATCTGGTTGTATTCGATCGAACAAAAGATGTGATGACATTAAGCGATGGGACAAAATTTGCCCCACAGTATTTGGAGACGCGTCTCAAATTCAGTCCCTATATTAAAGATGTGTGGGCTATCGGTGACAACCGGCCATATGTCACAACGGTTATATGTATCGATTATGGGGTTGTGGGCAATTGGGCAGAGGCCCGAAATATCGCCTATACCAGTTATCCTGAACTTTCTCAGATGCCGGAGGTTTACGAATTGGTTCGGAACGAAATCGTCAAGATGAATCGCGATCTCCCTCCCATTGCTCGTATTAAGAAATTCGTCAATCTCTATAAGGAATTCGATGCAGATGATGACGAATTGACCAGAACCCGAAAATTGCGTAGGGCCTTTGTGGAAAATCGATACGGGAATATCGTCGATGGCCTTTATTCCAACACCGATAATGTCCATATGGACACCAATATCACTTATGAAGATGGCAGGGTCGTCCATATCAAAACGGATCTTAGGGTGATGCCAGTACCGGAGTCATAGGAATAGGAGCGAAGCTATCCGGCCACCCCGCCGAGACGGCACAGGGACGCCGTGGCTTCCTGGTCGAGCAAACGAGGGTCTGTGGGGCCTCGTGACAAATTTAACAGTAAACACTCGACCCCTGGGCCCCCGGAATCCTTGGGCCCTTTGTTCAGGAGACCTTATGGAACTTTTTCTCCAACTTTTTATCACAGGAATTTTAGTCGGGAGTATTTATGCTCTGGTGGCTTTGGGTTGGACACTCATTTACAAATGTTCCGGCGTCCTCAACCTTGCTATGGGTGAGCTAACGCTGATCGGGGCTTATGTCTGCCTCACCTTTTACCAATGGCATATCCCTTTCATCTTAGCCCTCCTTTTCACACTTGTCGTTGGTTTTGCCTTGGGACTTCTGACCGAACATCTCTTCTTGAGACCCATGGTGGGAGAGCCGGTGTTGAGCGTCATCATGGTAACAGTGGGTCTCTCCTTCTTCTTCAAAGGTGTCGTAGAGCTGGTATGGGGGACAGATACGGTCGTTTTCACTCCAACGGTTTTCCCTATAGAGCCTGTTTTCATAGGGAAGGTTGTGGTCGGACAAGTTTACCTCTGGGCTTTTGTTGCATCGATCATCCTGCTCATCGCTTTTGTAAGTTTCTTTAAATTCACAAAATGGGGGTTGTCCATGCAGGCGACCGCAGATGATGAGATGGCGGCCCTCTCTCTGGGAGTGAATGCCAAGATCGTTTATGCCCTTGCTTGGGCGATTGCCTTTATGGCTTCAGGAGTCGGCGGGACTTTGTTGGGAAACATCAATGGCCTTAACATTTCTGTGGGCCATTTGGGGTTATTAGTGCTCCCTGCCGTCGTCCTGGGTGGCCTGAACTCTGTCCCCGGAGCCATTGTGGGCGGCTTGATCATCGGAGTTCTTCAGAATCTGGCGGACGGCTATCTGAGCCGATTCACCCCCGGCGGGGTGAAAGAGGTATTTCCTTTCGCAGTCATGGTTCTCATCTTATTATTCAAGCCCTACGGACTCTGGGGATGGGTCCGAATCGAACGCGTCTGAGAGGCTCAATGAGCAATTAGCAATTATCAGTTATCAATCGGCAATGCTAAGACGAAGAAATGATCATCCTTGATTCATTGGGAATTGACCATTGGTCATTGACCATTGATTCTCGTGGGGGGTTTTAGATGGGTTATCGACCTTGTGGTCTTTATCATCAATACTACAGACAGGATCATGCCTGGTGGCAGACCAAATTCGTTTGGGGAAAAATGATCCTTTTATTCATTACCATTTTTTACCTCATTCCGAAGTTTGCAGGTCTCTATCTCATATCGGTTGCTAATGTCATCGGATATACCATTCTTTCTGCAATGGGCGTCCAGTTGTTGATCGGCTATTGTGGGCAGGTCACTCTGGGCCACGCTGCATTTCTTGCGATAGGAGCCTACACGAGCACACTCCTCATGCTCCAATTACATCTTCCTTATCCCGTCACACTCATTTTGGGAGGGATCACGGGCGGGTTATGGTGTGTTTTGTTCGGGCTCCCCTCCGCACGGGTGAAGGGGTTTTACCTCATTATGACAACCATGGCAGCTCAATTTATCACCGTAGAATTTTTCATCACCCAATATGTCAGTCGAATTGGAGAAAGAGGAGTTGCCTTCTCTATTCCTCCGGGGACAGTCAAGGTGGGTCCATGGGTAATTCAATCTGAAAAGGAAATTTATTATCTGATGGTGATATTGGTGGTCTTATGTACCTTGGCGATGTCGAATCTGCTTCGAACAAAGATCGGCAGGGCTTGGATCGCTATCCGGGATAATGATATTGCCGCGGAAACCATGGGGGTCAATATCGTTTTATATAAACTACTCGCCTTCTTCGTGGCAGGGTTCTTTGGAGGAATTGCAGGGGCCTTTTGGGTAACATCTCTTGCAGCGGTCAGCCCGGAACACTTCCAGTTTGGTTGGTCCCTATGGCTTGTTGGTGTTATCCTCATCGGAGGGGTGGGAAGCATCCATGGAACGATCTTTGGTGCGATGTTTATGACCCTAATACCCGAAGGTCTAAAGTTTCTTATATTTGCCCTTACTCAGAATCCATTCTTCGTTAATCTCATGCCCTTTTTACCTCTTCTTCTTGAAAAATTCCTTTTTGTTAAAGAGGCGGCCTTTGGCCTGGCCATTGCACTGTTTCTTATCTACGAACCTAATGGGATCTCTTATCGTTGGTGGCAGATTAAGAACTATTTTAATCTATGGCCGTTTTCATACTAGCCAACCTCATTCCCTCCCCCTTTGATGGGGGAGGGTGAGGGCGGGGGTGAAGAATGAAATTCCCCCTCCCCTCTTTCCCCTCCCCAGGGGAGGGATGGTTTCGAGAAAGGGGTGATGCGACGTCGTCGGATGGTGGGAAGAAGAGTCTGTAAGTGAAACTAAACCCGGAGTGAATCGTGTCGGAGAATCGTGGCGGATTTATAAATCTATTAAGGAATCACCCGTCGCGTATCACGTCAAATTCAGAGGAGGTAAAAAAAATGAGAATCAGAATATTTGCGAATGTTGTCATATCCCTGATCATCGGTCTCACTGCTTCAAGCGTCTTTGGACAAGCACAGGAGGTAAGACTGGGTGCCCTCCAGGATACAACAGGAGCCACTTCTGATGTGGGTAAGGATGAGGCCTTGGGAGTCCGAGAAGCAGTCCAATACTACAATGATACAGGCGGCATCAACGGAAAGAAGATCCGTTTGTTCCAGTATGACTACGGATATCGGGTCCCTGAAGCCGTCACCACTTACAAACGATTCAGGGATTACGATAAGGTCGTTATGGTCTTAGGATGGGGAACGGGCGACACGGAAGCCCTCTCTCCGACGGTCAACGCTGACAAAATGCCATACCTCTCCAGTTCCTTTTCGGGTCATCTATGCGATCCCAAGAAGACTCCCTACAACTTCGTTTACGGAACTGATTATTCAACCAATGCCCGTGGCGCAATCACCTACTGGTTCGAGGAAGTTTGGAAGAAAGATCCCAAATGGAAAGCCTTAAGAGAAAAAGGCGGCAAACCCAAGTTTGCCTGTTTCTATGCCTTTGATTCCCCGTATGCTTCCGCACCGATCAAAGCCATTAAAGACCAGGCGGCGCTCCTTGGGTTTGAGGTTGGTTCTGATCAAAATATTTCTTTGTTTGCCCTGGATACCAAAAGCCAAGTGATCGCAGCTAAAGGGTTCGGCGCTAATCTTTTATGGCATGGAAATACCACGATGTCCGTATCCGCCGCTATTAAGGATAGCTATGCCCTTGGACTCGGAGCAGATCATATCGTGAATAACTGGGGGTTTGATGAAAACCTTCCTAAGTTGGGCGGAGCCGCCGCCGAAGGCGCAATGGGCTTGATCGCATGTGCTCTCTTTATCGATGACTACCCGGCAAAAAAGAGGGTCATTGACTATTGCAAGAAGCTAAATCCGGGCGTTCCTCTCGAGAACAGACTCATCCGAACGGTTCAGGGCTGGGTAAAGGTCACCTTGGCTGTAGAGGCCATGAAAAAGGCTGATAAAGCAGGAAAGCTAAATGGGGCTGGAATTAAAGACGCCTTTGAAAGTTTCAGGAACTGGCCAGGGTTGAAGGAATTTGGCGGTCAATTGGTAACAATTACCCCCACAGACCATCGCTATAGCTCTATCGTCAGGGTCGGAAGAGTCATTAAAGGGAAACCGCAGACCGTAGCGGAAATTGATATGAAGGCCAAATTCCCCGACAAGTGGGCTTCCTGGCTCGGCTGGTAAGGAGGAGGACGTTGGGACCGGAAACATCGACGGCTTCAGGAACGATCCTGAAACTCAATAACGTAGAGGTTATGTATCACGAGGTCATCCTGGTGCTAAAGGGAATTTCGATCGATGTCCCCTACGGAGGAATTGTCGCGCTTCTGGGTGCCAACGGCGCCGGAAAATCGACCACGCTAAAATCCATCTCGGGCCTGCTAAAGCATGAAGACGGTGAGGTCACAGATGGAAGCATCGAGTTCATGGGAGAGAAGATACACCATTTCTCCGCAGAGGAAATTGCTAAGAGAGGAATCTTCCAGATCATTGAAGGGAGGAGAGTCTTTGAACATCTTTCCGTTGAGGAGAACCTCAGGGTGGGGGCACATCTCCGGGGTACGGGTTCGGCATCGAAAGAGAGGTTGGAGATGGTCTATCGCTATTTTCCCAGGTTGGTGGAGCGACGCAGTGTCCTGGCAGGTTTCATCAGCGGCGGTGAACAACAGATGACCGTTATCGGCAGGGCTCTCATGGCTCAACCCAAACTGATGCTTTTCGACGAGCCATCCATGGGTCTTGCCCCACTCCTCATCAAGGAAATATTTGAGATCATCACTAAATTAAATAATGAAGAAAAAATCCCGCTTCTCCTGGTCGAGCAGAATGTGAAGTTGGCTCTCACTGTGGCGCCTTATGCTTATGTCTTAGAAAACGGAAGGCTCGTGATGCATGATACATCACAGAAGTTGAAGGAAAATCCGGACATCAGAGATTTCTATTTAGGACTCTCTGATATTGGTGAGCGAAAAAGCTTCAGGAACGTGAAACATTATAAAAGAAGAAAAAGGTGGCTCACATAAGCATCGTGTCACGTGCCCGTGACTCGTGACCGTAAGAAAAGAAGATTCATTTTTTTCCAATTGATTTTGCGGACACGGTCACGTCATCTGTATCTAACAAAAAGGAGGTTTCTTATGCGAAGATCATTACTGATCCTTTCACTTGTTGCTTTTGTGGTTTGGGGAATGATCGGATGTAAACCGGGTCTTCTCCCAACCGATGAGGCTGGAAAACCCAAGGTTGTTTTAGAGCGGGTTGACCTCATGCGGTTAGGTCCTTGGGTTGACCTTCCCGCTCCTGTCATCATGGGGCTGGGGTTTGTTTTTAAGGTTGATAACCCGAGCAGCTATACCATCAAACTTGAAAATTTCAAATTTGCCGTCGCCTTTGAGGCGCCTGGGACTAAAGAATATATGACTTTGAGCACGGCAACGACTTACGACAACATCAATTTTGGCCCCAAAACGGTCAGTCAGTATCGAGTTGTTGAATTTCTTGATTCCGGAGGCGTCTGGAGAGCTTTAATGCTGCCCAACAGATCAGCGGTTGAGGCCTTGAAGCTCGATCCTAAAGAACTCACTAAGAAATGGTTCACAGATATCGGTAGCGGTGACTTTCCTTTTGGCCTAAAGGTGACAGAAGGAATGGCGGTTTTTTCGAGCGAAGGAGCAAAAGGAGATCTCTTCGTTCCCTTTGAAGGAAAATTTCCAAAGAAGTAGCGGGACGCAATTCATTCCTTACTAGTCATCGTCCCCCCTTGCCCCCTTGACGAAAAGGGGGTAAGGGGGGATTCCCTTCCGGGAGATTACCCATGTCTAAACGAGAGAGAACAGACAGGGCGGCAGCCTTTTTGAAGAAGAATCTTGAGACGATGCCCTATCAGAAACGTCTTGAGTATCTTAACCAAAGGCTGAGAAGAATCATACCATATGCTTATGAACATTCCGTTGCGGTGAGAAATAAACTCGAATCCGTTGGCCTGAAGCCAAAGGATATCCAGACGGTTAAAGATTTAGAAAAAATTCCTGTTACCAAAAAGGCCGATCTTGTGGAGCTTCAGAAAAGAAATCCTCCCTTCGGCGGCTTTGAGGCGGTGCCGATCCAAGCGCTGAGAAGGATTTATGTCTCTCCGGGGCCCATCCTGGAGCCTGGTGAAGCCGAGTACGAGGACGTGGGCTGGGCACAGGCCATGTATGCTGCGGGGTTTCGGCCCGGAGATGTCGTGATTAACACGTTCAGCTACCACATGGTCCCTTTTGGCATGCAAATGGTCGACAACTCCCTTCGTCAAGTGGGCTGCATCGTCGTCCCGACAGGCGTCGGGAACACGGAACAGCAAGTAAATATCATGAAAACCCTAAGGGTCAATGGGTACTGCGGAACCCCCAGCTTTCTTCTCAACCTGGCGGAGAAGGCGGAGGAGATGGGCCTTGACTGCCGAAAGGATTTGAACCTTCGGGTCGCTTTTGTCGCCGCGGAAATGCTCCCTGAGTCTTTGCGCTCCAAGCTGGAAGAGAAATTTGACATGAGGATCCGACAGAGTTACGGAACCGCTGACATCGGCTGTCTCGGCTACGAATGCAGGGAGAAGAACGGGATGCACATCCCAGACGACAGGATCGTGGAGATTGTGCACTCTAACACCGGAAAACAGGTGGAACCCGGGGAGCCCGGAGAGATCGTCGCGACCACTTTCAATAAGGTCTATCCGCTCATTCGATTCGGGACCGGGGATCTCTCCCTTCTGACCGAGGCCCCCTGCCCTTGCGGCAGAACCTCTCCAAGATTAGTAAGGATTCTGGGAAGGGTGGACCAAGTAGCCAAAGTCAGGGGACTTTTCATCCACCCCGGCCAAGTCGATGAGGTGGCTGCAAGATTCCCGCAGATTGTCAGGTATCAGGTACGGCTTACAAGGAGCGCGCACAAGGACGAAATGACCTTCCTGGTTGAGCTTAAGGAAGAAGCTGCTCAATCGGACAAGCTAAGGGAGGGGATCGAAAGGTCTGTCAGGGATGTGATGAAGGTAAGGGGCGAAGTCAAATTCGCGACGAAAGGGACGATTCCAGACGGGGCCAAAAAAATTGAAGACCAACGTACCTGGGAATAAATTTCTAACACAACCAGGACACCAGTTCCTGCTCGCGGGCTGGAAATGTTCGACCCATGAGCAGTTGATGTTTTCGGCCTGTAAGTATCCAGCCTTTGTGTTCTGTTAACAAACCCAGCCAAAACCTAAAGAAAACTCGAGAAATTTTTGACGGTTTTTTGCGAAATGTGCTAAGATGATGCCGGGAAGAAAGGAGGAAAATTTTATGAAAATCGAATACAAAGGGTTTTTGAGGGAAAGGATACAAAGAAAACCAATCACTGTGGGTCCTGACGCATCCTTTTTCGAAGCTCGGAACCTCATCCACGAGAAAGGAATTCGCCATCTCCCGGTCGTCGACAAGAACAATAAGCTGGTGGGAATCGTCACCGACCGCGATATCCGGCAGGCCGCACCTTCCGATGCAACCCTGCTCAGTGTCCAAGAACTCAACTATCTCTTGGGAAAGCTAAAAGTTTCGGCCTTCATGACCCCAAAGGATAAGTTGATCACCATTACCCCTGACGCACTGATCGAAGAAGCGGTTCAATTGATGCACGACCACAAGATCGGGTGCCTTCCTGTAGTCGAGGGCGAGAAACTTTACGGAATCTTCACCGAAACGGACGTCTTGGACCACTTTGTGGATATCTTTGGTTTCAAACAGAAAGGTACTCGTTTAACCCTTGCCCTTGAAGATAAACCCGGTACGCTCTTGGAAATCCTTCAAGTCTTTAAGAAGCATAACGTGAATGTGATCAGCATCATCACTCCCTCTTTTATGGTGGAAGGAAAAAGGATCGCCGCCATCCGAATCAAGACGGAGGACTATAAGCAGGTTGTTAAAGATTTGGAAAAGGCAGGCTATGATGTCTTATCGATAGGCAAGTGGCCTTCAATTTAGCTCAAGTTTCTTTGCCGGATAATCCTGCGCCGAAAATTCATGAAAGGATCCGTCATCTTATCCGGGTAAATAAAGACCGTTTGAATTTCCGGGAAAGGATACGCTCGAACTTTGATGTGACAGATGGTTTTCGGAAAGGAAGCGACCTTGACGAGAGAAGTCGTGATTACCAGCGCCGTGCGAACCGCCATCGGTAATTTCCTCGGGGGATTAAGTTCACTCACCGCAACGGAATTGGGGGGAAAAGTCATCGAAGAGGCCGTAAAACGATCCAAGATTCGAAGGCAAGACGTTGATGAAGCGATTATGGGGAATGTCCTTCCGTGCGGATTGGGACAGAACCCTGCGCGTCAGGCTATGATCAAGGCTGGGCTTCCGATGTCAGGGGGGGCGATCACGGTGAACAAAGTCTGTGGTTCTGGTTTGAAGGCCGTGATGCTTGCTGCGCAGGCGATCGTGGCCGGAGATGCAGAGGTGATCGTCGCCGGCGGTATGGAGAGCATGAGCCGAGCTCCCTACTATTTGGAAAATGCAAGAGCGGGATACCGGCTTTGGGACGGGAAATTAGTGGACGGAATGGTCCACGACGGTCTCTGGGACGCGGTAAGCGATTACCATATGGGGTATACCGCAGAGATCCAATCGAAGAAGTTTAATATCAGCCGTGAAGAACAGGATGACTTTGCTCACGAATCAAACCTCAAGGCGATGAAGGCCATACGAGAGGGGATATTCAAACAGGAAATATTGCCTATTTCGATCCCTTCAAAGAAGGGAGAACCGGTGATCTTCGACTCCGATGAGGGGCCTCGTGATACGGATCTTAAGTCTATGGCTCGATTGTCGCCTGTTTTCAAGGAGGGCGGGGTCGTAACGGCGGCAAATTCTTCCAAGATCAGTGATGGAGCGAGTGCGCTCGTGGTCATGTCGAAAGAGAAGGCCCGGGCCTTAGGTGTGGAGCCTATGGCTAAAGTTGGAGCTCAAGCAGCAGCGGGGGTGGAGCTCGAAGATGTATTGGTCGCTCCGATCCAGTCCATTCCGAAAGTTTTGAAAAAGGCAGGTCTTTCGCTTAACGATATTGACCTATTCGAAATCAACGAGGCCTTCTCGGCAACCACAGTAGCCGTCTTCAAGACCCTCGGAATCGACAGAGCTCGAGTCAATGTCCATGGCGGAGCCGTGGCGTTGGGCCATCCCATTGGTGCGAGCGGTGCGAGGATCCTAACAACACTGCTCTATGCCATGAGAGAGAGAGGAGCCAACCGGGGAATGGCTTCACTCTGTTTAGGCGGAGCAGAAGCAGTGAGTCTCATCGTAGAACTCGTATAAAAAGGGCTGAATTCTAAATTCGAAGCACGAAATCCGAAACAAGCACGAATGTTCAAATCCAAAATACAAATGATCCAGAGAAACGAACGTTTCGAATTTTGGTGATTTGAATTTGTTTCGGATTGGTCCTTAACGGACGCTTCGCCCGATATTTGGATTTCGGATTTGAACAGAGGAGGGTTCATGGACATCAAAACCATCGGTGTCGTGGGGGCGGGGCAGATGGGAAACGGTATCGCTCAGGTGGCTGCCTATTCTGGGCTTCGGGTGGTGATGAGCGATATTGCAGACTCCTTCGTTCAAAAGGGGCTTACCACCATTTCCAAAAATTTGGACCGAATGGCCGAGAAGGGAAAAATCCCTTCTCACAAAAAAGAGGAGGTTACGGGAAGGATAAGGGGAACGGTTCAGGTTCAAGATATGGCGGATGTCGATTTTGTCGTCGAGGCCGCCACAGAGAACGAATCCCTCAAATTAGACATCTTCAAAAAGCTGGATCAGGTTTGCCGGAGGGAGGCCATTCTCTCGAGCAATACCTCATCCATCTCCATCACCAAAATTGCATCGGCAACTCAAAGGCCCTCGCAAGTCATCGGAATGCACTTCATGAACCCTGTCCCCGTGATGCAGCTTGTGGAGGTCATCCGGGGCCTTCAAACTTCTCAGGAAACTTTTAATACAGTGAAATCGCTTGCCCAGAAAATGGGTAAGACTCCGGTAGAAGCCAATGACTTCCCGGGATTTCTCGCCAATCGAATCTTATTGCCCATGATCAACGAGGCAATTTATGCTCTCTTTGAAGGCGTAGGAACGCCGGAGGCCATCGACACCGTCATGAGACTGGGAATGAATCATCCAATGGGTCCCCTGACATTGGCTGATCTGATTGGGTTGGATACGTGTCTGGCGATCATGGAGGTCCTCTACCAGGGTTTCGGAGACTCCAAGTACCGTCCCTGCCCTCTCCTCAAAAAATATGTTGAGGCGGGTTACCTCGGTAGGAAAACGGCAAGAGGATTCTATACATACTGATAAATTCCAAATGTCAAAATCCAAAAGCCAAATATTATAAGGCTTTAAAATTTGACATTTGAACTTCCTTTGGAATTTGAACGTTGACATTTGACATTAAGGGGTTAAGCGTGGATTTCAAACTCACTCAGGAACAAGAGATGATTCGGGATATGGTGAGGGATTTTACGACGAAGGAAATTAAGCCCGTTGCTGCCGTTTGCGACGAGGAGAAGCAATTCCCCTATCAGAACCTGAAGAAAATGGCGGAGCTGGGGCTCATGGGAATGAATATCCCCGTTGAATATGGCGGAACTGAAGTGGGAGTCATTGCTTATAGCCTTGCGATTACAGAAATCGCAAAGGGATGTGCCTCCCATGCTGTGACCACTTCTGTAACCAATATGGTCGCTGAAGTCATTTACGAGTTTGGACAAGAACAGATAAGAAGAAAGCATGTTCCAAAGCTCTGCAATGGCCAATATCCAGCCGGTTCCTTTGCCATCACCGAGCCCCATGCCGGGTCCGACGCAGCCAATATCCGAACAACAGCCGTCCGGAAAAAAGACATATACATGCTCAATGGAACGAAGTCGTTGATCACGAGTGGAGAGGTTTCAGGGGTGGTAGTCGCTTGGGCCACCACAGATCCGAGCGCGAGGAGAGGAAAAGGGATAAGCGCTTTCGTCATTGAGAAGGATACGCCCGGATTCATTGTTGAAAGGTCTGAGGAAAAGATGGGCCACCGAGCTTCGCCAATCAATGAACTGATATTTGAGGATTGTGTGGTCCCGGCCAGTTGTCTTTTAGGAAAGGAAGGAGAGGGCTTCAAGATTGCCATGGTGGAGCTCAACGGAGGGAGGATTGGTATTGGGTCCTTAGCTCTTGGAGTGGGGTTTGCCGCTATTGACTTCGCAACAAATTATGTTAAAAAAAGGCAGGCTTTTGGCAGACCTCTTTCCGGCTTTGAGGCGATCCAATGGATGATCGCCGATTCTTACACAGAATTGGAAGCCGCACAGCTTCTTGTTTTGCGCGCTGCCTACCTGAAGGAAAAACACCTACCCTTTGCGAAAGAAGCTTCCATGGCAAAGCTTTTCGCTACGGAGACAGCAAGAAATGTGGCAATCCGTGCTGTTCAAATGTTGGGCGGATACGGTTATACGAAAGACTATCCTGTGGAACGGTACCTCAGGGATATTATCGGAACGGCCCTCTATGAAGGTACTTCTGAGGTACAACGGATTGTGATTTCGAGAGAAATATTGAATCGTTGATAATTTTTTCACATTATAAATGAAATTATTCACAGGATGTCGTTTGCCCATTGATTTGACATTTTAGCTTTATTATTTGATACTTAGGTATGTTCATTGGCCATTAGCTTCTGCGTGCGGAGGATAGAAGAAATGGAATCATCGGAACAGACTTTTGCCCAGAAATTCGACCTTTATGGATGCTTTCAGTGTGGTAAGTGCACGGGAGGATGTCCGGTTTCCCTCAAATCGAAGCTTAATATTCGAAGGCTGATGATCGAGGGGATTTTGGGTAGGAATCTGGATCGGATCGGCGAAAAAGAGGAACTCTGGGATTGTACGACATGTAAGACCTGTACCCTGCGATGCCCCCGTGGTTTGAAGCCCATGGATCTTGTCATCGGAATGAGGGGGACCTTGGTTGAAGAAGGGCACATCCCCAAGACACTTATCGAAGCCATGGAAAGCGCCTACAAGCACGGGAACCCATGGGGACAAGCAAAGAACAAGAGGGCGGAGTGGGCCAAAGGGTTGCCCGAAGATTTCAAGGTTAAGGACTTCTCCCAAGGAGACCGTGCTGAATATCTTTATTTTGTCGGATGCACGGCTTCTTCTGATCCCCGAATTCAGGAAATAGCTAAATCGTTTGCTTTCGTACTTCAACAGGCCGAAGTCGATTTCGGGATTCTCGGAAACGAGGAACAATGTTGTGGCAACGAAATCCGGAGGATGGGGGAGATCGGTCTCTTTGAGGAACTCGTCGAAGGAAACATGAAACAGTTCGAGACCTATCAGATTGAAAATATCGTGACGACATGCCCTCATGGCTTCAATGCCCTCAAGAACGAGTATCCTCAGGGAAAATTCAGCGTTCTTCACGCAAGCCAGGTCCTCACCAAGCGATTAGAAGAAGGGAAACTCCCCCTCACGCAAGAGGTCAGAAAGGTAGTTACCTATCACGACCCTTGCTTTTTGGGCAAACAGAATGACGTCTTCGATCAGCCCCGAATCCTTCTCGGTGCTATTCCGGGCCTTACTTTCAAAGAACTGGATCGTTCCAGAGAGAGGAGTCTCTGTTGTGAGGGAGGAGGAGGAAGGATGTGGGTGGAGTCTTCGACCGACACGGGCCAGCGTCTTGCTGAAACCCGGGTCAGGGATGCCGTCGAATTAGGCGCAGAGATCTTGGTAACGGCGTGCCCCCTCTGCGTGTTGACGTTAGAGGACGCTGCCAAGACCTCCGGCTTTGAAGAAAAGCTCAAGGTGATGGATTTGACGGAGCTGTTGGCGGAGGCCATCGACTAAGATGAAACTGAGGGAAGTTCGAGACGTCTTAACAGCAGAGGTCATCACGGGAGAGGCAAATCTGGAGAAAGAGATAAAGTATGGTTTTGCAGCCGACCTTCTCAGCGATGTCCTCGCCCTCGCCAGAGGATCGGGGGCTCAAACTCTGCTCATCACGGGAATCATCCATCCCCAGGTGATTTATGCAGGCAATATATTCGACCTGGGGGCCATCATCTTTGTCAGAGGAAAACGGCCCACCGAGGCAACCCTGCAATTGGCGATCGAGAATCAAATCCCCCTCCTGGTTGCCCCTTACATTATGTTTGAAACGTGTGGCCGCTTATATCAACATGGCTTGAGGCCATCTATTGCGAAAGTGAAAAATGGCTGAGGCTGAAGAGAACATACGCTTTCATGAGATGTTTCATATCGAGGGGGGCAATTTTATGAGGGCTGGAGCAATTTCGAGCCGGGTCAAAAACATTTTAAAAGAGGCTGGATTTCCTGGTCAAATCGTTCGAAGGACATCGATTGCAGCCTTTGAGGCCGAGATGAACGTGATTTGCTATGCCAACCGGGGAGTTCTTTCGCTCTTTATCATGCCCGACACTTTGAAGGTAATCGTCGAAGACGAGGGGATCGGTATTCCCGATGTCAATGTGGCAATGAGAGAGGGCTATTCCACCGCGAGCGAAAAGATTCGCGAATTAGGGTTCGGTGCTGGAATGGGCCTCTCTAATATAAAAAAGAACACGGACGAGATGATCCTAACCTCTGAATCTGGTCAAGGAACGCATCTTGAGTTTATCATTTATTTGGATGAACAAACCGAGGAATAGATCGAAATTCCCTTGCAAAACAAAAGCTGTCCAAAAAAGATAAAAAGAAGGGATTCACGCTGTGACGGTTTTCGATATTGTTAAATCCTTTGCGCTGGAGACGAGAGCAGGAAAGGATCATCTTAAGGAAGAGGTCACAGGGGGGTACGCGAGTGATCTCCTGAGCGATGTGATCGCCCACAGCCACAAAGGGAACATCTGGGTAACCATCCAGACCCATCCCAATATCGTTGCTGTGGCCGTCATGAAAGAGCTGGCAGGGATTATCTTAACAGGACAAAGAGAACCTGATTCAGATGCCGTTCAAAAGGCAGAAGAGGAAGGGATTCCTATCTTGGTCTCTCCTCTCTTTACCTTTGAATTAGTGGGCAAACTTTACCAAATGGGGATCTCGGGAATGAGTTGATGCTAAGAACGTTCCGAGCGGACCTCCACATCCATTCGTGCCTTTCGCCTTGTGGAGATGAAGAGATGAGGCCTCGTGCCGTTGTTAATCGGGCGAAGGCCAAGGGCTTAGATATGATCGCAATTTGTGACCATAATTCCGCGGAGAATACAGCGGCTTTCATGCGCGCCGGGGATGAAAGAGGCCTTAAAGTGCTTCCCGGGATGGAAGTCACTTCAAAGGAGGAAATCCATCTCATCGCCCTCTTCGATGCCCAACAAAACTGTATCGCCCTCCAAGATCTGATCTATCAAAATCTTCCGGGGGAAAACGCAGAGGGGGTGTTCGGCCCTCAGACCGTGGTTAACGAAAGGGATGAAGCGGTCGGCATCAACCCGAGAATGTTGCTTGGAGCAACCCTCCTTTCCTTTGAGCAGCTCGTCTCCGTCGTTCATTCACTCGGGGGAGTGGCCATCGCCTCTCATATCGATCGCCAGGCGTTTAGTATCCTCGGACAATTGGGATTCATTCCGGAAGGGATACCGCTGGACGGGCTGGAGATCTCTTCCCGCACTTCCAAGGAAGAAGCGAAGGATCGCTTCCGGTCTTACCAACATTACCCTTTTGTCTGGTTTTCCGATGCCCATTGTCTTGAGGATATCGGCAAGAGGATGACTCCCTTTCTCCTAAAAGAACGCACCTCAAGGGAGGTCAAAATGGCCCTGCATGGCGAAGAGGGACGGAGGGTCGTGGAGGCATAATTTTAGAAATAACGTGACCGTGTCCGGATTGCGTGCCAGTAACTTATTGTTCAAAACATGAAGGTTGTGTCCTACGGCAAGGGTAAAGATGCCCGTTTTGTTACGACGATGAACGTTAAACGATGAACAGCAATACTTTTTGTTCATAGTCCGTTGTCCATCGTCCATTGTTTTAAAAGGCAGGTTTGGAAGATCTCTCTCTCCACATACTGGATATTGTTGAGAACGCCATCGCGGCGAGGGCAAAGAGAATCGAGATCTTGGTCGTTGAGGAACCCGGACAGAATCTGCTGACGATCGAAATTCGGGACGACGGAATCGGGATGGACAAAGAGATGAGTCAGAAGGCGACCGACCCTTTCTTCACCACACGCTCTTCAAGGAGAGTAGGGTTAGGTCTTTCTTTCCTGGCCCAGGCTACCCAGGAAGCGGGCGGCTCGCTTCGGGTCGAGTCGGAATTGGGAAAGGGCACGAGGGTGATGGCCAATTTCCAGTACGATCATATTGACAGAAAGCCATTGGGAAGCATGGTTGAAACGGTGAAGACACTCCTTTTTGGAAATCCTGAGTTGGAAATTTCATACAAACATACGAAGGACACAAAGTCATTCGCTCTGAGCAGCTCATGGGTGAAAAATCATTTTAAGGATCGGCCCCTCGTCGATCCGGAAGTCATCCAAGGTGTGGAGAGCCGCCTCAAAGAGGGGCTCAAGCAGATTGGAGTTCAGGGATGAGGTTGGTAGAAGACATTTCCCGGGCAGAATGGGAAAAGATTGACGAGGTGATCGATAAGTTTAAGGACAGACAGGGAGTCCTGATCCCGGTGTTGAAGGAGGTCCAGGATATCTGCGGATACCTGCCCAAAAAAGTCCAGCATCGAATTGCACAGGGACTTCAGCTTCCCGCGTCTCAGGTCTACGGAGTCGTCTCATTTTATGCATTTTTTACAACGATTCCAAGAGGAAAACATATCATCCGGGTGTGCCTTGGAACCGCCTGTTATGTGAGAGGCTCGAAGCAGATCTTGGATAATCTTCAAAGGGAACTCCATGTTGAGATCGGGGGGATCACGGGAGATCGAAAATTTTCGTTGGAGGCAGTCCGGTGCCTGGGGGCCTGCGGTTTAGCCCCGGTGATGGTCGTGGGGAATGAAACTTACGGTATGATCACCCCCGGCAAAGCGATTGAGATTATCAGTTCTTATCGATAGAAGAGTATGTCCAACGTTTCTTTACATTCGTTCCAAAGTCGTCATTCCCGCCCCGTGTCGAAGCACGGGGTAAACTCCAGCGGGAAGCCAGTTCAGAAACGCTGGATTCCGGGTCAAGCCCGGAATGACAATCAAGGTAAATTTGCTCTTGACAATTAGGAGAGAAAGGGCGATGGCGAAGCTGACCGTCGATGACTTGAAACGGATCAAGGAGGAAGTTCGGTCGACCACAGTTTTGCGGGAGGGAGGCTTTCGGGCGAAAGTCAACATCCACATGGGAACCTGCGGGATTGCTGCCGGAGCAAGAAAACTGATGTCTGTCGTCTTAAAAGAAATCGAAGAGAAGAAGATCAAGGATGTCATGGTGACGACCTCCGGATGTGCAGGACTTTGTAGCCGGGAACCGATGGCCACCGTGGAAATTCTCGGGAAACCCCCTGTGAAATACTGCGACCTCAATGAAGAGAGGATGAAGGAGATATTCAGACAACATGTCTTGAATGGGGAAATTGTGGAAGCCTACGCCCTGGCAAGGGGAAGTGAGACAACTTACTAAAACAACCCCCACCCTTGCCCTCCCCCCTTGAGGGGGAGAGTTAGGTGGGGGTAGGATAAGAAGCATGAAAGCGTATCGAACCCATCTTATGGTGTGTGCCGGAACAGGCTGTGTTTCCTGCGGCTCCCTGCAATTAAGAGAACGCTTGGAGACGGAGCTGAAGGATCGAGGTCTTGCGGACGAGGTAAAAGTCGTCATCACCGGATGCAACGGCTTTTGCGCGGAAGGCCCGATCATGGTCGTTTACCCCGAGGGCATTTTCTATAAGAAATTGACCCCGGAGGATGTCCCTTTTCTCGTGGGGGAGCATCTCCTCAAAGGACGCCCGGTGCAGAAATTTTTGTATACCGGACCGATGGTCAAGGAGAAGGTCCCTCTGTTAAAGGACATCCCCTTCTTCGAGCATCAGGTCCTGAGGGCCCTCAGGAATCGAGGCTTGATTGATGCGGAAAATATCGACGAATATATTGCCAGAGATGGATATGCCGCCCTCTCCAAGGTCCTTTCTTCTATGAAGCCCGAAGAGGTGATTCAAGAAGTAAAAATCTCCGGTTTGAGAGGCCGGGGAGGAGCTGGATTCCCGACCGGTCAAAAATGGGAAGAAGGCCGGCGTTATGACTCTTTCCCCAAATACGTCATCTGTAACGGAGACGAAGGAGATCCGGGCGCATTCATGGACCGCTCCGTATTGGAGGCCGACCCCCACTCGGTCTTGGAGGGAATGACCATCTGCGGTTATGCCATTGACGCCCACCAGGGATACGTCTATGTGAGAGCGGAATATCCTTTGGCGATCCATCGGCTCAATATCGCCATTGAGCAGGCGAGGAACTATGGACTGCTCGGAAAGGATATCTTAGGCTCCGGTTTCGATTTCGATATCGGGATCTATCCTGGCGCCGGGGCTTTTGTCTGCGGAGAATCGACCGCCCTGATGTATTCGCTCGAAGGCAAACGCGGCATGCCTCGCATTAAGCCCCCACGGTCTACCGAAGCCGGCCTATGGAGTCAGCCCACGGTTCTCAACAACGTAGAGACCTTTGCCAACGTCCCTCCCATCCTCCTGAAAGGCGGGCAGTGGTTCGCCTCTCTGGGAACGGAAGGATCGAAAGGGACGAAGGTCTTTGCCCTCACCGGTACCGTCCAGAATGTGGGGCTGATCGAGGTCCCTATGGGAACCACGCTTAGGAAGATCGTCTTCGATATCGGCGGAGGAATTCCCGATAAGAGAGAGTTCAAGGCCATTCAGATCGGAGGTCCGTCCGGCGCTTGCCTCCCCAGTTCCCTATTGGATCTGGAGGTCGATTTTGACTCCCTCGACGATGCCGGCGCCATGATGGGTTCCGGTGGCCTGGTCGCCATGAATGATTCCACCTGCATGGTCGATACCGCTCGATTCTTTACGGACTTTTCCGTTGACGAATCCTGCGGCAAGTGCGTTCCCTGCCGAGTGGGGATGAAAGTGATGCTCAACATCCTGAATCGCATCACCACGGGACAAGGGACGATGGAAGACATCGACCATCTGGAACGATTAGGCCAACACATCAAAGATACTTCTCACTGCGGTTTGGGAAAAACAGCCCCGAATCCTGTGCTTTCCACGATCCGATATTTTCGGAATGAGTATGAGGCTCACATCCAGGAGAAGAGATGCCCTGCCCTGGTCTGCACGAGCCTCATCAAATTTCGGGTCGATCCCGAAAAATGCAAGATGTGCGGCCTCTGCAAGAAGGCGTGCCCGATGGAGGCGATCACCTGGGAGAAGAAGACTCCCGCCGCCATCAACGTGGAGAAGTGCGTTCGCTGCCGGTCCTGCATTCAGGCGTGTAAGTTCGGAGCGATTGAATAGGAGAACCAATGTCAAATGTCAAAATCCAAATGACAAAGGAATGCCAAAGTTCAAAAGAAGACATTTTGACGTTTGGTCATTTGGATTTCCTTTGAACTTTGAACTTTGGCATTCGATAGTTTTACGAGATATCGCTAATGAGCAATCGAATGATAAAACTTACGATTGATGATATCCCGGTGGAGGTCGAAAGGGGAAAGACCATTCTCGAGGCGGCTCGATCTGCGGGGATCCGGATTCCCTCCCTCTGCCACGAGCGAAGGCTCATTCCCTTCGGGGCTTGTCGTCTCTGTGTCGTTCAGCAGAAAGGAAAGTCCGAGCTTTTGCCATCCTGCTTCACCCCCGCGAGAAACGGGATGGAGATCACGACTCAATCTCCGAAGATTTCTGAATCGAGACGGTTGCAGCTCCAGTTTATTTTGCTCAACCATCCGATGATCTGTCCGCGTTGTGAAAAAGAAGGCGAATGCGACCTCCAGAATTTGATCTATGAATACGGGGTGGAAGAGACACGCTATCCGTGGGAGCCGGTGAGATCCCCTGCGGACGATCGATCCCTTCTCCTCCAGAGAGACTCCGATAAGTGTATCCTCTGCGGCCGGTGTGTTCGCATCTGTGACGAGGTTCAGGGAGTGGGAGAACTCTCCTTTACCCGAAGAGGAATCAAAACAGCCATCGATACGGACTTTCATCGCCCGATTCAATGCGAATTTTGCGGCCAGTGCATGGATACCTGTCCGGTGGGTGCCATTACCAGCGATCGCTTCGACTATGCGGCCAAATCGTGGGAGTTGACGGAAACGACCACGCCCTGCCCTTTTTGCGGATGCGGTTGCCTTCTCACCATAGGCTCGAAGGATGGAGAAATCAAAAGAGTCTTCTCCGATCCTGACAAAGGTCCGAGCGACGGAAATCTCTGCGTCAAGGGAAGGTTTGGCTGGGATTTCGTCGATCATCCTGAAAGGATCAAGACCCCTCTATTAAGAACGAACGGAGCTTTCAAGGAGGCCTCTTGGGATGAGGCTCTGCATTTTATAACGCATCAGCTTGAAGAGATTAAGGGCAAACACGGTGTCCAAGCGATCGGGGCGATCTCTTCCAGCCGGCTGACCAATGAGGAATATTATCTATTTCAAAAACTATTTCGGGATGCAATCGGAACAGATCAGATCAGTTACGGTAGTGACAGCGCCTACAGCGGCCTGACAGACGGTCTGGCAAAGACATTGGGTACGGCCGCCTCGACCAATTCGATCCAAGAGATCCGAAAAGCCGACTGCATTCTCGTGATCGGTGTAGACCCGGCAGCCACACACCCGATCATCAAGAATGAGATCCATCTGGCCATCCGACGGAACAGGGCTCAGTTGATCGTACTCGGCTGTCAAGACATTGGCCTCAGCCGAGCCACGCGGATTTCTCCCATGTTTCATCCCAGTGTGACGCTTACAGGGAAACCCGGGATGGAGGTCTCCTTGCTCAACGCCATGATCGGAACCATTTTGAGGGAAGGCCTTGAGGATAAAGGGTTCGTTGCAGAGAAAACCCATGGAATAGAAGAGTTGAAAAAGAAGATGGCTGTCCCGGATGAATCGCTGGGGACCTTTCCGGAAGCGAAGAAGACAGACATTGAAAAGGCGGCCAGGGCATTTGCACAGGCCAAGAAGGCCATGATTCTGATCGGTTCTGGTCTGTGGTCCCACATCACCTCAAAAGAAGTCGCCACAGCCGCTTCCAACCTTGCTCTTATCACAGGCCATATCGGAAAGGAATCCTCAGGGATTCTTTTCCTTCTGGACAAATGCAATGCCCAGGGAGCCATCGATATAGGGGGAGGTAGAAAGGGAAGCGGTTGGGGATGGAAACACCTCATCCAGAATGCAGAGGAAGGCAAGTTAAAGGCCGTCTATATTGCGGGCGAAAACCCGCTCGTCACCTACCCCGGTGCCGGCCCGCTGAAGAAGGCTTTGGAAAAACTTACGTGCATTGTGGTTCAGGACCTCTTCATGACGGAGACGGCAAAGATAGCCCATGTCGTACTCCCTGCAAGTGCTTTCGTAGAAAAAAAAGGAACATATACGAATCTGGAGAGACGGGTTCAGAAGCTGAATCCTCTTCGGCCACCCAGGAACCAGTCGAGACCGGATTTTGAGATCTTCTTGAACCTGTTACGCCTCCTCGAATGTCCTGTGCCCGGAGAAACGCCCGAAGCCATTTTTCACGAAATCTGCCGCAAGATTCCGCATTACCGGGGTCTCCAGGATGGAATGCAATGGCCCAATAACGCCCCTTACCTCTATTCTGACGGTTTTCCAAACGGAAAAGCCAAACTGATACCGGTAGGAAAAACATTGGGGTCTCCAATCCCGGAAGGTTATCCCTTTCAGTTGATTCAGAGGCCCTCCCTCTTCCAGTCAGGTTCTCTTAGCTCGAAGAGCGATGCCTTAAGCATCGTCTCTGAGAAACCCTACCTGGAAATGAACGATGAGGATGGACACACCCTTAAGCTCGAAGAGGAGGAAGTCATCCAGGTCTCAACCCCTGAGGGGAATGCCTTGAGGATGAAGGTAAGACTTTCTTCGAAACCCGCACCGGGGGTCATTATGGCTCCTTATCCGTGTCCCCTCATTGATGACTGGGGCATCCGCCCGGTCAAAGTTGGAAGGCTAAAAACAAATTAAGCAATCCCTCGTTCCTCCCGAGAGGAGAAAGGGATTCCAAGAAAGGGGGAGATGGAATGAACATTATTGTCTGCGTGAAGAGGGTTCCGGAAACAGCAGATGCTGATGTCGTCATCGACAAATCGGGAAAGGACATCGAAAGGAGCGGACTGGTATTCGACCTCAATGAGTGGGACAACTACGCCATTGAAGAAGCCATCATGCTCAAGGAAAAGATGGGGGGCACGGTGACGGTAATCTCCATGGGAGGGGAAGACTCGAACGAATCTCTCCGGAAATGCTTGGCCATGGGAGCCGATGACGCCGTCCGGTTGACCGACCCCGCATTTGCGGGATCGGACGGTTTTGCTACGGCGAAGGTGTTGGCAGAGGCGGTCCGGAAGATCCCCTACGACGTGATTTTCGCGGGCGTGCAGGCTGAGGATGATGGATTTGGACAAGTCGGAGTCGCTCTGGCGGAAATCCTGGGAATTCCTCATGTCTCTCTCGTCAACTCTCTCGAAGTTCAGGATAAGAAGATGAAGGTCCATCGAGAGCTGGAGGGAGGGTTAGAGGAGGTGGTTGAAGTCGACCTTCCCGCTGTCTTGACGATTCAAACCGGAATCAATCAACCCCGGTACGTCTCGATCATGGGTATTCGAAAGGTCGCCAAAAAAGAGATTAAGGCCTTCGGTGCTTCGGATCTCAGCTTGAAGGCCGAAGAGGTCGGCGTCCACGGTTCATATATCCAGTTGGAAAAGATCTTTCTTCCTCCAGTGGGTGAAGGGGCACAGATGTTGGAGGGAAAACCTGAAGAGATCGCCTCGAAGGTTTTCGACATTCTGAAGGATAAAGGAGGGCTCACCTAATGAAGAAGATCATCACCTTAGCAGAACATCGACAGGGAGAATTGCGAGATATAACGTGGGAGGTTCTTTCCAAGGGGAGACAATTGGCAGAGGGGATGGGTGCAGAGGTCGAGGTCGCCCTTTTGGGAAAGGGGGTAAAGAAAATGGCGGAGGCCCTCAAACCAAAAACCAACCGGGTCCTCCTCGTTGAAGATGATCGCCTTGAGGCCTTCAACTCAGAAACGTATCAGAAAGTTCTGACCCAACTGATCACGGAGAGAAAGCCATTCCTGACCCTGATCGGACATACGGCCATGGGAATGGATATCGCCCCAGCGCTGGCTGTTCAACTCAAGATGCCGTTTGCGACAGACTGTATTGGAGTCGACGTAGCGGGAGAGAGCTTTGCGCTCACGCGTCAACTTTATGGAGGGAAGGTCAACGCCGCTGTTTCCTTTTTGAAGAATGGTCCCTACATGCTTACCCTTCGTTCCGGCGGTTTTCCGGTGGTGGAAAAGGAACCTTTCCCGGGTGAAATTGTCTCCCTTCCCTCTCCGTTGACGGACGAAGGTTTAGCCAAACGTTTCCTCCAGTATGTGGAAGCCGCAGTGGGCGAGGTGGATATCACCCAGGCCAACATCCTGGTGTCCGTAGGAAGAGGAATTAAGGAGGCGGAGAATATACCGCTTGTCAAAGAGCTGGCCGACCTATTGGGAGGGGCGCTCGCCTGTTCCAGACCCGTTGTAGATAAGAAGTGGTTGCCCAAAGACCGCCAGGTAGGGACCTCGGGCAAAACCGTGAAGCCAAAAGTTTATATCGCAATCGGAATTAGCGGTGCATTTCAGCATGTGGCAGGGATGAAAGGCGCAGGGGCGGTGATCGCGATCAATAAAGATCCAAAAGCCCCTATCTTTAGTGTTGCCAACTATGGTATTGTGGCAGACCTATTCAAGTTTGTCCCTGTGTTAAAAGAGAAGCTGAAGGAGTTGAAGAAGAGCTAAGGAAGAACAACGAACCATAAACGATGAACGATATTTCTCACGCCGGCATTCCCGCGAAGCCGGGAATCCAGCTGAGTAACACTGGATTCCGGGTCGAGCCCGGAATGACCAATAAAATAGGTAACGTTTCAGGCACTTCGCTTAGTGATTGGCTATAATTGAGGTGAAAGATGAATTTTGAATTGACAGGAGAGCAGAAGGACATTCAGAAGGCTGCCAGAGAGTTCGCCCAGGGAGAGTTCGACAAGGGCAGAATTCTGGAATGGGAGCAAAACCATACCTTCCCCACGGAACTCTGGAAGAAGGCTTGCAAACTGGGATTCGTAGGCATTCACTTCCCGGAGGAGTACGGCGGCCAGGGTTATGGGATTACTGAAAATTCTCTGATCGTTGAGGAACTCTGCCGGAGAGACTCGGGAGTCGGCATCGCTTTGAGCCTTGTTGATTTTTCTTCGGAGGTGGTCCTTCGTTTCGGAAGCCATGAGCAGAAAAAGAAGTATCTTATTCCGGTCACAAAGGGGGAATTCATCTCAGCCGGCGCCTATACGGAACCCGATCACGGAAGCGATATCACCGCAATGGCTACCACGGCAGTGAAGCAGGGTGGTTCCTTTGTCATTAACGGAACTAAGACATTCATCACCAACGGAACCCTGGCCGATTTCTTCGTTGTCCTCTGCCAGACCGATCCCGGCGCAAATCCGCCTTACCGCGGCCAATGCACCATTCTGGTTGAGAAAGGGACAAAGGGGCTAGAGACTACGGAGATTATGCCCAAGATGGGCATCCGGATGACATCAACGGTTGAGCTCTCCTTCAATGATGTCAGAGTTCCCTTAACCTATCTTCTCGGTGAAGAGGATAAAGGGTTTTATCAAGTGCTTGAATTTTTCGATGAAAGCAGGGTTGAAATCGCTGCCCAGGCCCTTGGCATCGCTCAGGGCGCTTTTGACCGGGCCATCGATTATGCGAAGCAGAGAGAGCAGTTCGGAAAAAAACTGGTCGATTTTCAGATCACCCAGCACAAACTAGCGGATATGGCGACCAAAATAGAGACCGCAAGGCTCCTCGTCTACAAGGCCGCCTGGAACTATGACCAGAAGAGGATCGACCCGAAGTTAACTTCCATGGCCAAGATGTTTGCCGGAAGGACTGCGGTAGAGGTCGCGGATGAAGCCATCCAGATCTTCGGAGGCTATGGCTACATCACGGAATACGAAGTCGAGCGTTTTTACCGGGATGCGAAGATCACGGAAATCTATGAGGGCACAAAAGAGATCCAGAAGAATACGATCGCTTCTGCCTTAATTGGGAAGCTGAAGTAAGAAAATGCCAAATGTCAAAGCTGAAAGTTCAAAGTTCAAATGAAGTCCAAAATCCAAATGGCTAAAAAGGCCTTGCTATTTGGTCATTTGTCATTGATTTGACATTTGAACTTTAAAATTTGGGTTTCGACCGCACGCTTGGTCGTCCGGGGATAAGGTATGGTTAAGGAAATTAATTCAATAAAGAACGAAGAACCCAGAGAGGTGATTCCCGAGATTCTGGTGATTGGTGCCGGTATTGCAGGGATGCAGGCTGCCCTGGACATCGGGGACAAGGGGTTTAAGGTCCATTTAGTGGAGAAGGACACTTGCGTTGGGGGCCATATGGCCCAATTGGATAAGACCTTCCCCACCCTTGATTGCTCTGCTTGTATCAGCACACCTAAGATGGTTGATACGGCGAATCATCCTAACATCAATCTTCTCACCTACTCAGAGATCGTTCGGGTTGAAGGAAAAGCTGGAAATTTCAAGGTCACGGTCAGAAAGAAACCCCGTTTTGTCGATGTAACCAAATGTACGGGTTGTGGTGACTGCGCAGCTCAATGCCCCGTCACCCTCCCCAACGAGTTTGACATGGGGTTGGGAAATAGGAAAGCGATCTATATCTCCTTCCCCCAAGCGGTTCCTCTTAAATATACGATGGATCGCCGGGGAACTTCTCCCTGCACGGCCACGTGTCCTCTCCACTGCAATTCCCACGGCTATGTGGCCCTCATCTCTCAAGGCAAGTTCAAAGAGGCCCTCGCGCTGGTGAGGGAGAGACTTCCTTTCCCTGGAATTTTGGCTTATGCCTGCGCTCACCCATGTGAAAGGGAGTGTAAGCGAATTGAGAAGGACCGCCCAATCTCCATCTGTCATCTCAAGAGGTTCCTCGTGGACCACGTTGAAGAACCTGAGTTTAATTTTACGCCTCCTGAAGAAAAAGGAAAGAAAATAGCGATCGTAGGCGGAGGCCCATCGGGACTCACGGCCGCTTACGATCTGAGGAAGATGGGTTATAGCGTGACTCTTTTTGAATCCAAAGGGGAGCTGGGCGGTCTTCTGACCCACGGTTTTCCTTCCTATCGCCTTCCGAGGCTGGTCGTAGAAAAGGACCTTTCCGTGCTCGGTAAGATGGGAATAGAGGTCAAATGCAATACCCAGGTGGGAAAAGACGTCTCACCGGAGACGCTGACGCAATCGTATGATGCGATCTTTATCGCTGGCGGCATTACCGGAGCAGAACCTCTCCTCCGCACCTTTAAAGGTTTGAAGAAGACAAGAAGGGGAACGATTCAGGTCAATCCCGTCTCCCTGGAAACCGGCGTCAAAGGAATCTTCGCGGGCGGAGATATGGTGAGCGGTCCCGGGACGATTATTGAATCGATGGCCCATGGGAGAAAGGCGGCTGTCTCGATCGATCGATACCTTGGCGGAGAAGACCTCCTTCAAGGCAGGGAATCCGAGGGGACACAAATTTCGCCCTTGAGAAGCCTTCTCCCCTATTCAAAAAGGATGGAACGAGAAGCCCTGCCCGATATGATGAAACCCGTCGCCGCCAGCCTCACCGCGGAAGAGGCGATGGAGGAGGCGAAGCGTTGTCTCAATTGTGCAGGATGTTCAGATTGCGGAGAGTGCGCCAGGGCCTGCCAGCCCAAGGCGATTAACTACGGAATGCAAGAAGAGCTCGTTGAGCTTCACGTAGGATCCATCATCGTCGCGACCGGGTTCGATCCTTTTAACCCGAGACTGAAGCCCGAATTTGGATACGGGACCTATCCCAATGTCCTTCACGGTCTTGAAATAGAGAGGCTCTGTTCTGCCTCCGGCCCAACCAAAGGTGAAATTATCATCCAGGGAAAGAAGCCTAAGGATGTGGTTTTTATTCATTGCGTGGGGTCGAGGGATAAATCGGCCGGCAATGAATACTGCTCAAGGGTCTGCTGTATGTATACGGCGAAGCAAGCCCATCTTCTCAGGGATAAGGTCCCCGATGCGAATATTACCGTCCTCTACATGGATGTGAGAGCCTTTGGAAAAGGGTTTGAAGAATTCTACGAGCGGGTCCAAAAAGAGAGGATTGTCTACAGACGGGGAAATCCTTCGGAGGTCTACCGAAGAAACGGGAAACTGGTGGTCAGGGCGGAGGATACCCTCTTAGGAGAGCCTTTTGAATTGGAGGCAGACCTGGTCGTTCTGGCCTCGGGGCTCGTCCCCCGAAAGGAGGATGACCTTCTGAAAGATATCGTCAAACTGGAGAAATCCGCCGACCGGTTTTATGAAGAGGCTCCGGGTCTGGATCCGATTGTCACCGCAGTGGACGGGATTTTCCTCGCAGGATGCTGCCAGGGGCCCAAAGATATTCCTGACACCGTGGCCCAGGCCAGTGGCGCCGCTTCGATGGCTTGCGCCTTTGTCGCAAAAGGAAGGAAGACGGAAGCTAAGAACTCGGAATGAAGAGCTGAGAATTGAGAGTTAAGAGATAGGATTAAGAATTAGGAGTTAAGTTATTAAAAGAGTTCAAGAAACACGAACCACGGAGAAAAGATGAAGATCGGAGTTTATATCTGTCATTGTGGTATCAACATTGCTGCAACGGTGGATATTGAAAAAGTGAGGGCTTTTGCCCAGACTCTCCCCCATGTCGCCGTCGCCAGAAATTACCAGTATATGTGCTCTGATCCCGGCCAGGATCTGATCAAGAGCGATATCCGAAATAACGGCATTGATCGGGTGGTCGTGGCCGCCTGTTCACCCCGGATGCACGAACCGACTTACCGTAAAGCCGTTCACTCCGCCGGGCTTAACCCCTACTTTTTTGAAATGGCCAACATCCGTGAGCAGTGCTCGTGGGTTCATGCAAACAAAGAGGATGCGACGAAGAAGGCGATGGATCTGATCGCTGCGGCGGTTGCCAAAGTCTCTTTGCACGAAGCCCTGGATGAGAAGGAAGTCGGAGTCATTCCCTCTGTGCTCATCATCGGGGGCGGCATTGCAGGGATTCAGGCCAGCCTCGATATCGCCCACTCGGGCTTTGAGGCCTACCTGGTGGAAAAATCGCCTACACTCGGAGGGCATCTCGGACAATTAGACCGAACCTTCCCCAACCTCGATGAGACCTCTTCCATCCTCTCTCCTAAGCTGAAAGAGGTTGCAAACCATCCCCTTATTCATGTCCTTACCCAAAGCGAGGCGGAAGAGGTAGAAGGTTTTATAGGCAATTTTAAGGCCAGGGTGAAGACGACCCCCAGATACATCAACCCGGAAAAATGCACCCGATGTAAGAAATGTGAAGACGTCTGTCCGGTCAGGGTGCCAAGCGAATTCAATATGGGGCTAACCGAGAGACCGGCGATCTATCTCCCCTCCCCTCTTGCCGTGCCATTCACCTATACCATCGATTCACGAAACTGCCTCTTCCTCCAGAAGGGAGAATGCGGCAAGTGCCGAGAGGTTTGCCCGGAGGGAGCGGTTGAGTTCGAGCAGGTAGGGGTGGAGCGCCAGTTCGATATCGGAACAATCATTGTCGCCACGGGTTATGATCCTTTCGACGCGCGGCAAAAACCTGAGTTCGGGTACGGGCGCTATAAGAACGTCCTGACCGGACTGGAGTTTGAAAGGCTGCTCTCGGCGAGCGGGCCCACTCAAGGGAGAATCCAAATCGACGGCAATGAGCCGAAGAATATCGTATTCGTCCAATGCGTCGGGTCGAGAGATAAGACGGTGGGCAATGAGTACTGCTCCAGGGTCTGTTGCATGTTTACAGCCAAGCAAGCCTCTCTCGTCAAGGATCGAATTCCCGATGCGCGGGTTACTGTTTGCTATATCGACATCAGAGCTTTCGGAAAAGGATACGAACAGTTCTATGAGCAAGTCCAGAAAAAAGGAGTCCTCTACAGGAAGGGAACGCCATCTGAGATTTATCAACGGTCCGGAAAACTGATCGTCAAGGCAGACGACGAACTCTTAGGCGAGCCCTATGAAGAAGAGGCCGACCTGGTTGTCCTGGCAACGGGCCTCACACAGCGAAAGGATGCCAATAGCGTCCGCAGTCTTCTCAAGCTCTCCCAAAGTCCCGATCGTTTCTATCTGGAAGCCCATCCCAAGTTACGGCCCCTCGACACGGCGACGGATGGGATCTTTTTGGCAGGAACCTGCCAGGGGCCTAAAGATATTGCCGATACTTTATCCCAGGCGCATGGGGCGGCCTCTCGGGCAACCATCCCACTCTTTGCGGGAAGAGTCAGGATCGAGCCAATCACTTCTGTGGTGGACGTCTCCTTCTGTGCCGGTTGCGGTCTCTGTGAACAGATTTGTGAATTCAGGGCCTTGAAGATGGATCCCTACCGGAAAGTGATGACCGTTAACGAAGCCCTCTGTAAGGGATGCGGGGCCTGCAACGCCACTTGCCCCTCGGGTGCCATCAGTCTAAGACACTTCAAGACCGAACAAATTATCGCCGAAATCAAAGAAGTCTGTTAGCCCCCTTCCCTTCTCTCTCCCATGGGAGTGAGAGGGATTGTTCATTGTTCATACTTCATACTTCATTGTTCATCGTTCCTATGGAAAAGGGTCTTATCCAGGTCTACACTGGAAACGGAAAGGGCAAGACCACTGCTGCGTTAGGGCTTGCCCTAAGGGCTGTAGGGCACGGACTTAAGGTCCTGGTCATTCAGTTCTTGAAAGGGAATATCCGTTACGGAGAATTCGAATCTCACAAAAAGCTCTCCCCATACCTGACGATTAAGCAAACAGGTCGGGAGGCGTTTGTTTCAAGGACAAATCCGGATCCGGTTGACATAAAGTTAGTTCAAGATGGGTTTGCCTTAGCCAAGAAAGCAATCGCCGAAAAAGAATATGACATCGTCATCCTCGACGAAATCAACGTCGCCATCGACTATGGATTGATTCCTCTCTTCGATTTTCTTCACCTTCTTGATACCAAGCCTGACGGAGTTGAACTCATTCTGACAGGGAGAAACGCCCGGCCTGAGGTAATGGATCGGGCTGATCTTGTGACAGAAATGGTTGAGCGTAAACATTACTACAAGGAAGGAGTTTCGGCCCGGAAAGGCATCGAAATCTAACCCTAACCCCCCTTCATCCCACCTTAACTTAGGGGGGAATAGAGGGGGGTTACGAATCACGGATACAGAACTAGGGGGCTCGCGGCGTGTCCAAACAAGACAAACTTAAAAGGATCAAACAGGATAAGAAAAGGTGGATGGAGGATATGTCAAAAATCCTCTGTGAAACCCCTGAACGCCTCCCGCGTTTCTCCACCGTCTCCGATTTGGAGATCAAGGGCCTCTATACACCCGAGGATACAAAAGAGATCGACTACTCCAGAGACGTTGGTTTTCCGGGCCTCTATCCCTTCACCCGTGGCGTCCAGCCTTCCATGTATCGAGGGAGGCTCTGGACGATGCGAATGTTCTCGGGTTTGGGAGGTCCGGAGGAAACGAACAAGCGGTTCCATTATCTGCTGGCTCATGGTGAGACGGGTCTCTCCATCGCCTTTCACTACCCCACCCTCATGGGCTATGACAGCGATTCTCCAATGTCGAGAGGTGAAATCGGGAAATGCGGTGTGGCGGTCGACACCCTCAAAGATATGGAAATTCTCTTCGAAGGCATCCCCCTGGATAAGGTCACGACCTCCATGACCATCAACCCGCCCGCCTCCATCCTGCTGGCCATGTATATTGTGGTGGCGGAGAAGCAAGGGGTCAGCAAAAAAGAAATCGGAGGGACGATCCAGAATGACATGCTGAAGGAATTCATTGCCCAGAAAACCTTCATGCTGCCTCCGAAGCCTTCTCTTCGGATTATCGTGGATACCGTCGAATATTGCACAAGAGAGGTCCCGCGCTGGAACACGATCAGCATCAGTGGTTATCACATCCGTGAAGCCGGGGCGACAGCGGTTCAAGAACTTGCTTTCACCCTGGCCGATGGCATCGCCTACGTTGAAGCAGCGATCGAAAGGGGTCTCAACATCGACGAGTTTGCTCCGAGGCTTTCTTTTTTCTTCGATGCCCATATCGATTTCTTCGAAGAAATAGCCAAGTTCAGAGCAGCTCGAAGGATGTGGGCCAAGATCATGAAGGAGCGTTTCCTGGCAAAAAACCCACGCTCCTGGATGCTCCGCTTTCACACCCAAACGGCCGGCTGCTCCCTGACCTCACAGCAGCCGTATAACAATGTTATCCGAACCGCTTGCGAGGCCTTGGCAGCTGTATTAGGTGGGACCCAGTCGCTTCATACGAACTCCCTCGACGAAACGTATGCCATCCCCACAGAGGAAGCGGCGACAATCGCACTGCGGACACAGCAGGTCGTGGCAGAGGAAACCGGCGTGACGAACACCATCGACCCATTGGCGGGCTCTTATTTTCTTGAAGCCCTCACGAGCCAAATTGAGGACCAGGCATGGGAGTATATCCGAAAAATCGATGACATGGGAGGGATGGTGACAGCCATTGAAAGAGGGTATCCTCAATCCGAGATTGCTGAGGCTGCTTATAAATTCCAGAGACAGGTCGACTCGGGAGAGAAGACGATCGTCGGAGTCAATAAGTATGCGACAGACCATCCCCCGATTCCGATCTGGAGGATGAAGCCGGAGATTGAAGAGAGACAGTTGCGACGCCTCCGTGAAGTGAAACAGTCGCGAGACAATCGAAAATTGAAAGAGCTCCTTCAGGAAATTCAGAGGTCCTCCCAAAACGGAGAGAATCTCATGCCCCACATTATCAATGCGGTGAGGGAATATGCCACCATTCAAGAAATCTGCGATGTGTGGAGAGATGTCTTTGGCCAATACACAGACCCGGGTTACTTCTAGTTCGGAGTCCGGAGTCAGGAGTTCGGAGTAAGAAATCTTAATGAATCTTGAAATAACTCACTCCGAACTGCTCGACGGAGGAGAGCGTGGGACGGAAGATTCGAATTCTTATTGCCAAGCCCGGCCTGGATGGGCACGATCGAGGGGCAAAAGTCATTGCAAGGGGATTCAGGGATGCCGGTTTTGAGGTAATCTATACAGGGCTCCACCAGACACCCGAGCAGATTGTCGCGGCTGCTATTCAGGAAGATGTTGATGCGATTGGATTGTCCAGCCTGGCCGGAGCCCATGATTATCTCTTCCCAAAGGTAATTGAACATCTTAAAGAAAAAGGGGCAGGCGATATCATCGTCTTCGGAGGGGGGATTGTTCCTGAGGAGGACATCCCCCCCCTCACACAATGTGGGGTAAAGACCGTCTTCCCTCCCGGTACGTCCATCGAGGAGGCTGTAAGCTGGGTTAGGAAAAATGTAAAACCGAGAAAATAACCCCTTATCCCCGCTTAAGCTGAGGGTAACCCCCCTTCACCCCCCTTAATTTAAGGGGGGAATTGGGGGCTTAAGAGAGCGGGTGAAAGTCCAAATTTCAGATTGAGGAGGAGCAAGAATGATAACATTTAAAGAAGGAAATTTAAGGATCCCAAAATGGAATCGAAAGGTCTTTGTCGTGGCCGGAGGAACAACGGCCTATAAGAAATATTTTCCAGAATATAAGCTGGAAGAACTGGTCATGATCGCCTTTAAGAATATGCTAGAGGACAATGACTTAAAAATGGACCCCCTGGAAGTGAAGGGACTCATCAACTTTGCCACATACGGCGAGTTTGCCGACCATTTTCAGGATCAATTGCTCTGCCAGGCTAAGGTCCATGACTATCTGGGGCTAGACCCACTTTATAATATGGGGATTAAAACAGGAGGGGCCACCGGAGGTTCAGCCGTCCTCGCTGCTGCTATGGCAGTGGCTTCGGGTTACGCCAATGTTGCCTTGGCGGCTGGATGGGAGCGCATGGACGAAGTAGATACTCGCACCGGTAACTTCTATATCTCTACAGCAGCCTGTAAGGACTTCGAAACCCGGCTCGGTCGGATTTATTCGTCCTATTACGCTCCCATGGCAAACCGCTTCGCCCAGTTTTTTAATGTATCCGAAATCACACGGGCAAAAATCGCTGTGAAGAACCACCTCTACGCTTGTTCTTCTCCCTATGCACAACAGCCGGGGAAATATACAGTCGAAGAAGTCTTGGCTAGCCCCATGTCTGCCTATCCGCTGCGATTCCTTGAATGCTGCGCTATGAGCGTAGGTGCAGCAGCCGTACTCGTCTGTGATGAAGAAACAGCCTACAAGTTAACCGACCATCCCTGCGAGCTGTTTATCTGCGGTGGCAGTCATACCTTACGGGTCGCTGACCGCCGGCACATGGAAGTGCCGCTACTTCCTCATGAAACTCCGGACACGTACAAAGATCTCTATGGTAAAGAGGGGGCCCGTTATCCAGGATTTGAGAGTTTCTTAGCATCCCGATTTGCAGCCTGGCTGGTCTATCGCATGGCCGGTATTCAAAATCCTATTGAGGACCTGGACCTTGTCGAGCTTCACGATGCCTTCACCATCAGTGATCTGCAGACTTACGGGGATATCGGTCTTAGACCCTACGGCCAGGAGCAAGATTATATTGAGTCCGGTGATGCTTATTACATCAATCCGAATACAGGGAAACCCGGGAAATGTCCTTCCAACCTCTCAGGCGGATTGATTGGAACAATGCACGCTGTAGGGGCAACGGGTATCTTCCAGGCCGCTGAGTGTCTGTGGCAATTACAGCAAAAGTACGACACGTTTCATGGTGATCCCAAAATCTGGAAGAAATGGGGAAAAGAGAAGCCCAAGGATTGGCAGAGCTTGCAGATTCCTAAAGACAGTAAACAAGCCTTGTGGGTCTCCCATGCGGGTGTGGGCTCCCACGTCACCGTAGGCATTCTTAGGAAGAGCTGGTAAACCCTGTAACAATTTTCTTAGCGGATAGGCGTCATATTTTTAGAAAATCCTGTCTTATCCCATCTTATAAAAGGTGGCTTGAAGGGTACAGAAAAAAGGAGGAAAGTTCGCATGGTAAAGAAAATAGCGGGATCAAAGAAAAAAAATCAGGTGAAGAAAAAAGTCCAAGCTAAGAAAAAGGTCAAGGCGAAAAAAAGAGAAGAAATAAGGTTTATTGGTCGAGCTACTAAAATTCGTCAAACCCGGCCAGCTACAGTGATTGAATGGCCCCGAACGCTCACCCATGTCCACACTTATGGTATGCTATCTCCTTTTTTCGAAGGTCTCAGGAGGGGAGAATTGCGGGCAACGCTTTGTCAGAACAAAAGCTGTCCCGAAAACCGCCTTTGGATTCCGCCCCGGGCGCATTGCCCGGACTGCCATACGGAAATGGTCTGGAAGAGCTTACCCAATCCAGTGATCGGTAAGATTTATACCTTTACCGAGGTCGTCTATGCGGGAATTGGTATTGAGCTTTCTACCCCCTATTGGCAAGTCGATGTGGAAATCCCGGGCTTAGCTACAATCCCTAAGAGTTATTTGCTATACGGTAAACCTTCTATCGGGATGAAGGTCAAGGCCGAGTTCAGAACAAAAAATCCCACGAATACAGTGCTCGACTACTACTGGGTGCCCTACGAAGGATAGAAAGTTCGGAGTAACGTAGTTCGGTGTTTGGAGCAGATTTGAAACTCCGAACTCTGAACTCCGAACTCTGAACCGGCTCCGGAGGAAACGTATGCCGCTCAATTTCGATTTGACGGACGAACAACAGATTTTAAGAAAGATGGTGAGAACCTTCGCTGAAAAGGAGATCGCCCCGGTTGCTCAGGAACTCGACGACAAAGAAGAATTCTCCTGTGCCTTGACAAAGCGGATGGGAGAGCTCGGCCTTTTTGGCCTCTTTGTGTCTGAAGAATACGGCGGGGGCAATCTCGGCTATCTCTTTTATGTCATTGCTGTTGAAGAGATCGCACGAGTCGATGGTTCTCAAGCCGCCACGCTTGCGGCGGGCAACTCCTTGGGAATCTCACCCATTTATTACTACGGAAACGAAAAACAGAAGAAAGAATGGCTCCCCGATCTGTGCAAAGGGATGGGCCTCTCGTCCTTCGGCCTGACAGAGCCGAACGCTGGCTCTGATGCGGGTGCCTCAAGAACGACGGCAAATTTGGAAGGAGACCATTGGGTGATTAATGGTTCAAAGATTTTCATCAGCAATTCCACCACGGAAATGAGCAAGGTCTGCGTAGTTCAGGCAGTAACCGGAAAGCGGGCGGATGGAAGGAATGAACTCTCCTGTATCTTAGTCCCAAACGGAACCCCTGGTTTCACCGCAGAAACGATGCACGGGAAGATGGTTTGGAGAGCATCCAATACCGGGGAACTTTACTTCACAGATTGCAAAGTTCCTAAGGAAAATCTTCTCGGTAAGCGTGGGGATGGGCTCCATCAGATGCTCGCCACTTTGGATGGGGGTAGGCTCAGTATCGCGGCGATGGGCTTAGGAGGTGCTCAGGGTGCTTTTGAATTGGCGTTTAAATACGCCAAGCAGCGACAACAGTTCGGGAGACCGGTCGCCTCATTCCAGGTAAATGCCTTTAAATTTGCAGATATGGCCACGGAGATCGAGATGGCAAGGCTTTTGCTCTATAAGGCCTGCTGGCTGTACGAGCAGCATCGCCCCTTCTCCAAGGAAGCCGCGATGGCAAAGATGTTCTGCTCCGAAATGTATCATCGCGTGGCCAACCACGCTGTCCAGCTCCACGGCGGATACGGCCTGATGAAGGAATATGCCGTCGAACGCCATTATCGAAACCAGAAGCTCCTGGACATCGGAGAAGGGACTTCCGAAGTCCAAAGGATTGTCATCGCTCGGCACATCGGGGTTCCGGGTAAAACTCTATAGCGTTATGAATTGAGAGTTATGAGTTATGAATTATGAGTTTCAATTCTTAACTGGAAGCCTTTCATTCTAAACTCTTAGCTGTGGGCTCTAAATTCTTAACTCTAAACTCTCAATTCTCAACTCTTGATTCATCTATTGCCTCTTCTCGCTAACTTTGGTATCTTGTTTAAATTATGAGTCTGGCTAAACGAATTTTGGAGGGGGATATTCGGGCTGCTTCCAGGCTGATGAGGGACATTGACGATCGCATCCCCAGCGCCCTAGAATCATTGAAAGAGCTTTATCCTAAAACAGGAAAAGCCTATATCATCGGGATTACGGGTCCTCCGGGGTCGGGTAAGTCCACCATCGTGGATAAGATGGTAGACATCCTCCGGAAGGAAGGAAAGAGTGTAGGGATTGTGGCTGTCGATCCCAGCAGCCCCTTCTCCGGAGGAGCTATTTTAGGCGACCGGATACGGATGCAACGCCACGCCACAGACGAAGGGGTATTCATTCGCTCCCTGGCGACCCGCGGATGCTTGGGCGGGCTTTCCCGCTCGACTCAGGATATTATCAACGTGATGGACGCGATGGGAAAGGACATCATCCTGGTCGAAACCGTTGGGGTCGGACAGGATGAAGTGGAGATTGTCAACACGGCTCACACCTCTATCGTCGTCCTCGTTCCGGGGTCAGGAGATGATATACAAGCCATCAAGGCCGGGATCATAGAAATCGGAGAGCTCTTCGTCATCAATAAATGCGATCGGGAGGGTGCAGATAAGATCGAACGTGACCTTCGGATGGTTCTCGAAATGGGCCCGAAAGGAGACGAAGGCTGGCAACCCCTCATTTTTAAGACAGAAGCGATTTCAGGAAAAGGGATTTTTGAACTGGTTTACGGGATTTACCGCCATAAGCAGGCCTTGGAACAGAGTCAGGGCCTGGAAAAAAAGCGAAGAGAAAGGACGAAGACGGCCTTCTTAGAAATCCTTGAAACTGAAGTGATGTCTCATTTTATTGAAAAAATGGAAAAACAGGGAGAATGGGACAAGATCATGGATGACCTGACGAATCGCCGGACAGACCCTTACTCCGTAGCGGAGAAGGTCATGGCGGGACAGTTAAAAGATCATTGAAAACCGGAAATTTCAAAGTGCAGAATTAGCAGTTGAAGAGATACATCAAACTGAAAAATGAACGATGTTAATTTTGCAATTTCCGTTGAACTGTTTTGACAGGGGGAAACCTTCATGAGATCCATCGATGCGATTCGGAAGGAACTTGAAAAAAGAAGAGGAGAGGCGTTGTCAGGCGGGGGTCAAGAGAAAATCGATAAACAGCATCGAGATGGGAAATGGACCGCTCGTGAACGAATTGATCTTCTGTTCGATCCTGGAACTTTTGTTGAGCTGGACCGTTTTGTTACCCATCGTTGCACAGATTTTGGGATGGAGAAGAAGAAATTTTTTGGGGACGGCGTGGTGACAGGTTACGGAAAGATTGAAGGCCGTCTGGGATTCGTTTTTTCTCAAGATTTTACCGTTTTCGGGGGTGCCCTGGGGATGGCCTTTGCAGAAAAGATTTGTAAAGTGATGGATCTGGCCATGAAGACAGGAGCCCCGGTGATCGGTTTAAACGATTCCGGAGGGGCAAGAATCCAAGAGGGCGTCGAAAGCCTTGCCGGCTATGCTTATATCTTTCTGAGAAATGTCCTCTCTTCCGGGGTCATCCCCCAAATCTCAGCCATTATGGGGCCCTGTGCGGGAGGAGCAGTCTATTCCCCTGCCATGACCGACTTCATTATCATGACCAAAAAGACGAGCTATATGCATATCACGGGTCCTGATGTCATCCGGGCAGCCTTGGGTAAGACAGAGACCCCAGACGGAAAGCCGATCACCTCCGAACTCTTGGGAGGAGCAAAGGTTCATATGGAAAAAAGTGGAGTGGCCCATTTTGCTGGCGAGAATGACGAGGATACCATTCGTCTCGTCAAGGAATTGCTGCGATTTTTTCCTCAGAATAACCGAGAGAAGCCACCGATCATCGAATGCAAGGACGATCCCAATCGAATGGATGAATCGTTAAAGACAGCAGTCCCTGAAGATTCAAAGAAAGCATACGACATGAAGAAAGTGATCCTGCCCACGGTGGATCACGGTTATTTCCTTGAAGTCCAGAAAGATTGGGCCAAGAACATCGTCGTCGGTTTTACCCGTTATAACGGGATGCCAGTGGGGATTGTGGCCAATCAACCCAATTGGCTTGCCGGTTCCCTTGACCCGGATTCTTCAGTGAAGGCCGGCCGATTTGTTCGTTTCTGCGACTGTTTCAACATTCCTATTGTCACCTTCGTGGATGTCCCGGGTTTTCTTCCCGGGATGGACATGGAGGAAAGAGGAATCATTCGACACGGTTCTAAACTCCTTTATGCATTTTGTGAGGCCACGGTCCCAAAGATCACGATCATCACCCGGAAAGGCTATGGGGGAGCCTATGATGTGATGTCCAGCAAGCATATTCGAGGAGATATCAACTACTGTTACCCCACCGCCGAAATCGCGGTCATGGGTGCGGAGGGAGCGGTGAATATCATCTTCCGAAACGAAATCAAAGAGGGGAAAGATCCCAAGGAAGCGCGCCAACGACTGGTTGCCGAATATCATGATAAATTTGCCAGCCCCTACAAGGCGGCAGAATTAGGCTACGTGGATGAAATTATCGAACCTGAGGAAACCCGTCCCAAAATCATTCTAGCTCTTGAGACTTTAAAAACCAAAGTTGATACCAACCCCTGGCGGAAACACGGGAATATACCTTTATGAATGCGGGTTGTTGATTGCGGAATGCGGAATTTTAAGTCCCTGATAAGAAAGAATTTGAACTCTAAATTTTGTATTCCGCAATCCGAATTCCGCAGTAGGAGTAGGTCATGCCTAAGAACATTCGAGAAGAATTCGAACGATGGGAAAAAACCACGCTGAATAAAGCCGTCTCAAAAGCCCCGGAACGAGAATCTTCTTTCAAAACCACTTCCCATATTGAATTAAAGCGCCTCTATACCCCTTTGGACGCTGCCGATACGGATTACTGCGGTGAATTAGGGTTTCCGGGGGAGTTCCCGTTCACCCGCGGAGTCCAGCCCACCATGCACCGGGGCCGCCTCTGGACAATGCGCCAGTACGCGGGATTTGCCACGCCGGAGGAAACCAATAAACGTTATAAGTATCTCCTGGAACACGGACAAACGGGTTTGAGTGTTGCCTTCGACCTTCCGACCCAGATTGGTTACGATTCGGACCACCCCTTGTCTGAAGGCGAGGTTGGAAAGGTCGGTGTGGCGATTGATACGTTGAGAGACATGGAGATCCTCTTCGATGGCATTCCTCTGGACAAGGTCTCCACTTCCATGACGATCAACTCCACTGCGGCTATCCTTTTGACGATGTATATCGCTGTGGCAGAAAAGCAGGGAGTGAAAAGCGAAGTCCTTCAAGGAACAATTCAGAATGACATTTTGAAAGAATATGCAGCGAGAGGAACTTACATCTATCCTCCACTTGAATCGATGCGCATCGTCACCGATGTTTTTGCCTTTTGCAAAAACCATGTCGCCCGATGGAACACCATCAGCATCAGCGGTTATCACATGCGTGAAGCGGGTTGCACCGCTGTCCAAGAAGTGGCTTTTACGATCGCCGACGGCATTGCTTACGTGGAGGCAGCCATTCGGGCAGGCCTTGACGTGGATTCCTTCGCCTCCAGGCTGGCCTTCTTTTTCTGTTGCCACAACACCTTCATCGAGGAGATTGCAAAATTCAGGGCTGCTCGAAGGCTTTGGGCAAGAATCATGAAGGAACGATTCAAAGCCAAAAGGGATGAGTCCTGTATGCTGCGTTTTCATACCCAGACGGCGGGCTGCTCCCTTACCGCTCAGCAGCCCGACAACAATGTGGTGCGGGTTGCCTTCCAGGCTTTAGCGGCCGTATTGGGAGGGACCCAGTCGCTTCATACTAACTCGCGGGATGAAGCCTACGCCCTCCCCACAGAAGACTCTGTCAGACTTGCATTGAGAACCCAGCAACTGATTGGGTACGAAAGTGGGGTCGCCGATTTGATTGACCCTCTTGGAGGGTCTTATGCCGTTGAAGCGCTTACGGACGAAATAGAAAAGAGGTCGATGGAGTATATCGATAAGATCGAGGCCATGGGAGGAGCGATTAAAGCTATCGAATCCGGTTACATTCAGGGAGAGATTGCTGAAAGCGCCTATCAATATCAGAAGGAAATCGAAACCAAAAAGCGGATCATTGTCGGTTTGAACCAGTTTCAGGTCGAAGAGGAACCCCTTAGAGATATCCTTCGTATCAAGCCCGAGGTAGAGGAATATCAAAAAGAAAAGCTCGCACGGGTTAAGAAAGAGAGAAACCATGCCAAGGTGAAGGAGGCCTTAGCCATCCTAAAGAGAACTGCTCAAGGCACAGACAATCTGGTGTCCCCTATTTTGGAGGCGGTTAAGGTTTACGCAACATTAGGAGAAATCTCGGACACCTTGAGAGAAGTGTTTGGAGAATACCGTGAGAGATAATTTCAAATTGCAAATTGCAGATCGCAAATTGAATTTATATGAACTTTCAATCTGAAATTTGAAATCTGCAATTTGAGATGGGGGGTAAAGAGATGGCTCGAAAGATTCGAGTCCTCATTGCGAAGCCTGGGTTGGACGGTCACGACAGGGGTGCAAAAGTGATTGCTCGAGCCTTGAGAGATGCTGGGATGGAAGTGATCTATACGGGAATACGACAAACCCCTGAACAGATTGCGAGTGCGGCTATCCAGGAAGACGTAGACGTTGTAGGTCTTTCCAGCCTCTCGGGTGCCCACAACAATCTTTTCCCGAAAGTAGTTCAGATTCTTAAAGAAAAGAAAGCCGAAGATATCGTCGTTTTTGGAGGTGGAATCATCCCGATCGATGATATTCCGGGACTGAAAAAAGCGGGAATCCGGGAGATCTTTCAACCCGGCACCTCCACAGAAGACATTATTAAATACGTCAAAGAAAATGTAAAAACCACATGAATCGCCCCTCACCCTCCCCCTCTCCCCCCGCGGGGAGAGGGATAGGGTGAGGGGGTGAGGAGAAAAACAATGCTCAAGAAGATCAATCATATTGCGATCGCAGTGAACAACATCGAGGAGGCGGCGAAGTTCTACCAGAACGTCATGGGTCTAAATCTTTCTGGCGTGGAGGTGGTAACCGCCCAAAAGACGAGGGTAGGATTTCTCAAGATCGGGGAGTCCAATATTGAATTGGTCCAGCCTGCCGAGCCAGATTCTCCTCTCGTAAAATTCTTGGAGACCAAAGGCTCGGGCATCCATCACATCTGTTTTGAGGTGGATGATGTGGAGGCAGAGGTAAAGGCTTGTCTCGAGAAGGGAGCGACGCTGATTGATCAGAGGCCAAGGCCCGGGGCTCACAACACAAGAGTGGCTTTCGTCCACCCCAAATCCTCAAGTGGTGTTCTTATCGAGCTTTGCGAACTTCCAAAGGGGCACTGAGTCATTCGGATGAATGGGAGACCCCTCACCTGCCTGATTGTCGGATGTGGTCATTTTGGAAGCCGGGCTGCGGAGAAACTGCTCCAAAAGAATCCCCGTCCAAAAATCATCGTTGTTGACCGGAGCAAAAAGGCTTTCAAGAGAATTTCTCGTCTCCCCGTGGAACTCGAGGTCTGCGAGGGAACGTTATGCCTCGAAAAACTCTTATTGGGAAGACGAATGGTTGATTATATCATCCCATCGGTTCCGTTCCACCTCGCTTTTGAATTCATTCTCTCCCAATTAGAGCCGTGGGGTGCAAAAAGAGCGAAGGTCCCTCCCCTCTCCAGCCTGCCGAACTCCATGATAGGCAAAACAGGTGATCTCTATACCAGCCTTGCCAGCTTTCTCTGTCCCGAAGACTGTCCAGAACCGGCTCAATTCTGCACTATCACAAAACAAAGGCGCGCCGCGCCCCTCTATCAAATCTTAGAGGATTTAAAAGGACCTTTTGAATCAAGAGTAATCCGTAGTCGGCAACTGGCCCCCGGAGTCGGAGGATATTCACCGACAGTGCTTTCAGACCTGTTCGAAATTATAAAAAAGAGGATGGAGCCTCATCGGACCATCCTGATCAGCACCTCCTGCCGGTGCCATGGCGTCACTTCCGCACTATCGTTTTCGCCAAACAAGAAATCACGAGCCTCGCACTAAAAGGGAGTTAGACGCGAGGATTTATATCCCGTCCCTAAGAGCGCATCTTGGCTCCATTGAACGGACCACATTTATTCCACCTTAAATTTAACGTCTTTCACGACTTTTCCATCGACATCCCTGATCTCTACCTTCCACTCACCTTTCAATCCCCTTAAATTCTTGTAGGCGTACGTCCTCCATCTCGGACCCATCTTTAGCGGGACACTGAATTTCGACAGTTCCTTATCGCCATTAAACCAGACAAAGGAAACCTCTGTATCTTTGGCGATATCGCTTGCCTCCAGGAAGCAGTAGACCTTCTCCGTCGAGACAGGGAATGTCTCTGCAACCCCTCCGGGTTCACCGTTCTCCACTCCGGTTCCAACAACCAGCCGTTTCACTGCAAATGTGGCTGCCTCTTTCCCCATCTCTTTCGTAGGGGCTTCTTGTTTGGCTTTTTCCTGTGCGTAGACCGGGAGGCCCATTCCCCATATACCCATAGCCATTAAGACCAAAATCCATATTCCTGTCGCATGCTTCTTCATCTCGATCTCCTTTCGTTAAACGTTAGGCGGCAAGCCGCCGGTAATCGCCAATGCTTTACCTTTTTCATGTTAACCCCCTCTATTCCCCCCTTAGTTAAGGAGGATGAGGAGGGGCTAGGGGATCAGGGAGTAGACCTGGGCTTTCTTGGTCCACTCGCTATTCGGATAATCCCTTTGCAGGGCTTCCAGGCCTGATTTCAGCTCCTTTGGATCGTGGCTTGCCTTATATTTGGCCACTCCGACGTAGTATTGCCCCTCTGGTGCCGCATCCGCCCCAGGAAACCGAACCAGGATCTCTTGAAAACACTGCATGGCCTGTTCGAAGTGATCAAGATCGAATTCCGCTTTCCCCTTGCCGAGAGTGATCTGGGCCATAAAATCCACAGGAGGCAAAAATCCGACAAAACGATGGTGTTCCTCCCCATCCCAATCGAGGATAATAATGGTCGGCGTCCACTTGACAGCATAGCGCTTCACCAAGGCCTTGTTTTTGTTGAAATCAATTTGAAGAGGAATGAAATTATTCTCTATGGAGAAACAGACATTGGGATCGGGATAAGTAACAGCTGCCAGCTGCTGACACCCAATTCAGAGATTGTTGTAGAAGTCCATCAGGATCAACTTTTTCCCTTTCTTTGCCTTCACCTTAGCTGTGGTGAGAGAAGTCTCCCACTGAATCTGTTTTCCCATAACGAGCCCTCCTTTCGTTGTTTTCAAAGCTTCCGAAGCACAAAGCTCACCGGCTGCCCCGCAAAACGGGACAAGGACGCCGGGGTTTCCTTAGAAAGGAATAGTTTTTTGCTTGTGCCCCTTCGTGCCCTGCCTGTGCCAGGTTAGGTGCAAGGCAGGCAGTGACCCTGTTTCTAAGGATGGGCTTGACCGGTACTTGCCGGTCAAAAGTACATTCAATATTCTTTTCCGATTCCAGCCGTTTGTCAAGTCAAATTCGCTCTCGGACGGGGATTTGACGGGGATTTGTTGACACTTACAAGGAATTATAGTAAATCTTACTATAATAGGTGACTTGTAAGCCATTCTCCTCGCACAATATATGAAAGGAAAGTCCGTTAGAACTGTCGTCGTTATAACTGTTTCTGCTGTTATTTTCATGTTTCCAGCCTGTCTGCACAACTCTCTTTTCACGGGAGTGAGACTTCTCTCAACCGATCTGAGTTTTGAGAATCCCGATCAGGATGATACACCTTCCTATCAACCCGGTCAATCGAAAGCATTCGTTTCAACTACGCTTACCGTTAAATCGCCTCCTGGGACGATTCTCTTGGACCAGGTCACTCACCTTTGGCTCTTGGTTTCTTTTCCGCATCAAAAAGCCTCGTTGCTTCGCTGTTGAGAAGATTGGTTATCTTTGGTTCTTGATTGACCTTTCGTGTCCTGATTCGTTTGGAAATGAGAAAGGCACGGCGGGGGTCATATCCTATGACATTATACATGTCGTCACCCACACTTGATTAATTTAAAATGATCTAAGGAGGAAAAAAATGGGAAGTCTTGGAATGCCGGAGTTGATCGTTATCTTAATCATTGCTTTGGTCGTTTTTGGTGCGGGGAAGCTTCCTCAGATTGGAGAAAACCTGGGGAAAGCGATCCGAAACTTCAAAAGCGCAACCGAAAAAGAGAAGATCGACGTGACCCCCAAGAAACCTGAGGAGATCTCAGGGGGGAGCAAGCAGTAGAAGGTTTTTTGTATCCTTCATCGCTTGGATTGTTTCTTTTTAAATTCTAAAGGGAGGACTTATGCTCGCAGGGCCGGATTTGTTACTCATATTGGTGATTGCCTTGATCGTCTTTGGGCCCAAAAAACTTCCTGAACTGGCCAAGACCCTTGGCAAGGCGATGGGGGAACTTAGAAAAACGACGGAAGAGGTGAAGGAGAGCATCGGAATTAAGGATTTGGAAAGGATGAGAGGCAACCTAACCGGAATGGACCTTTTGGCCAATTTAGCCGAAAAAACATCCGAATACATGGCTGTTTCCGACAACGCGAAAGAGGAATCATTGCCCAAAGAAGAGCCCTCCTCTGAGAAGACATCGTCTTTAACTTCCGAGTCGGTCAAAAATGAGAGAGAGAAAGGGAATCAGAAATCGGGGGGCTAACGGATGGATGAGAAGAAAGCTTCGTTAGCAACTTATCTCCGGGAGATAAGGAAACGATTAATTCTTTCGTTTATCGCTGTTGGAGTGGGCTTCCTGATCTGTTATGGTTTTTCCGATTCCATTTTCGAGATCCTTAGCGCTCCCCTCATTAAAAGTATTCAAGATATCAACGTCCAAAATGTCCATGTAGAGAGTGCTTTGATTTTTCGTAGCGTGGCCGAGGCCTTCTTTACCTATATGAAGGTGGGCTTCGTTGCGGGTCTGATGCTGGCCTCCCCCTTTATTCTTTATCAAATCTGGGGACTCGTGGGCCGCCGCCTGGCCCGGGATAAGAAGAGATTTGTCCTATCTTTCGTCGTGGCCGGCTCCTTTTTCTTTGCCCTGGGTATTCTTTTCGGATACTTCGTTGCCCTCCCCTTCGGATGCAAATTTCTATTGAAATATGCCTCCCAATCTCTCACGCCCATGCCGGATATGAACGATTACCTTTCCTTTAGCGTTCGATTTTTATTGACTTTCGGCTTAGTCTTCGAATTTCCTATCCTTTTACTCATCCTTGCGAGGATCGGAACGATCAACGCGAAGATGTTGGCCCAAAAGAGAAGGTACGCCATTCTGTTGATCTTCATCTTTGCCTTCGTCATCTCTCCTCCCGACATCATCTCCCAGGTCCTCATGGCCCTTCCTCTCATGGCGCTCTATGAGGTAAGCATCCTGCTTTGTAAGGTATTCGAGAAAAAACCTGAGGAGATTCTAGCAGATAAGATTAGATGAAATATTGACACGTCGGCCCATCTAAGTTACACGGTAGGGATTAAGGCGCGGAGCCTTTCTCCGAATGCTTTCTTAATTCATTCTTTTGCTGAAAGACAGACAATTAATGCAGGGAGATTAGATCTCGGTTGATGAAATTGTCATTTCGATCAAAATGGATGTGGGCAGGAATTGCTGGCTTCGCGGGACTCTTTGCCTTTATTATTTATCAATATAATTCCCAGCTATGGATTCTATCCGTTAGACTCTGGAATCTCTTTGAGAGTCACCACCGGTTAAAAGAATTCATCTCCTCTTTCGGGGTCTATTCTCCCCTGGCTTTTATCCTGCTTCAAGTTATCCAAGTAGTTGTTGCTCCAATTCCAGGAGGCGCTATAGAATTCTTAGGGGGCTACCTGTTCGGGGCGGGGGCTGGGATGTTCTACTCCATGATCGGGCTTATACTGGGGTCCTGGCTTGCTTTTAGCATAGCCAGGATTTTTGAAAAGTGGGCAGTCGAAAAATTTGTTTCACCTAAGACGATGAAGAAATTTGACTATCTTATCGGTCATGAGGGTGTCGTCCTCAGTTTTCTTCTTTTTTTAATCCCCGGATTTCCAAAAGATGCACTATGCTACATCCTGGGTCTGACACCGATGCACTTAGGTATCTTTCTCATGATTTCCACTGCTGGAAGGATACCCGGGACATTGATGGCAACCCTTCAGGGAGCGAAAGCTTTCGAGCACCAATATAAGTTCTTCTTGGTCCTTTCAGTGGCCTCCGTACTGGTTATTTTAGTCTTTTATATTTACCATGAGCAGATTCACCAATGGATTAAAAAGCGGAGGTAAGCTCTCGGTATCAAGATCTCCGTCCGGATATCTTGACGACAAGGACTTGTGAAGGTTTGTAGTTTCCGAAACATAAGACATGTTGAAGGCAGGATGGATGGAGCTAATAAAGACCTTTCTTGAGATCTTATTGCACCTTGATAAACATATCGATTTGCTCATTCGAAGCTATGGTGCCTGGACCTACGGGATCCTCTTTCTCATCATCTTTTTAGAGACCGGATTGGTCGTCACACCTTTCCTCCCGGGGGACTCCCTGCTTTTTGCTGGAGGAACCTTTGCTGCCCTTGGTTCCTTGGATGCTAAGTGGCTGATCCTTTCTCTGTCCGTTGCTGCCATTGCAGGAGATACTGTGAATTACTGGATCGGGTATACAATTGGTCCGAAGGTATTCAACAAAGAGGAGTCACGTTTCCTAAACAAGAAGTATCTGTATCGTACCCATCGGTTCTACGAAAAATACGGAGGGAAAACGATTGTCCTCGCTCGATTCATTCCGATTATACGGACGTTTGCACCCTTCGTCGCGGGTATTGGAAGCATGACCTACGGACGTTTTGTTCTGTACAACGTCTCGGGAGGGATCGCCTGGGTTGTGATCCTTGTTCTCGGAGGCTATCTGTTTGGAAACATCCCTGTCGTGAAACAGAATTTTTCACTCGTCATCTTTGCAATTATTATTCTTTCGATTCTTCCGGGGATCATTGAATTCATTCGCCACCGGGAGTAATCCTTCATGAAACCCACCATTGTTCCGAGAGATCAACACCAGATTTCGAGAAAGATGATCGACGAGGAGGCATTAAAGGTTCTCTACCGTCTTCACCGTCATGGGTTTCTAGCATACCTCGTCGGTGGAAGCGTTCGGGATCTTCTTCTCGGAAAGGTCCCCAAAGACTTCGATGTCGCCACGAACGCTCACCCTCACGAGATCAACGCCCTCTTCAAGAACAGCCGCATCATTGGCCGCCGGTTCCGACTCGTCCACGTATTTTTCAGGGGAGGAAAGACCGTAGAACTATCTACTTTTCGGAGCCGGTCGGAATTTGAAGAAACAGAGACAGAGCAGGGTGAGATCGTACGAAAAGAAAGTTTTGGAACACCCGAGGAAGATGCCCTGCGCCGCGACATCACCATTAACGGCCTTTTCTACAATATCGCAGATTTTTCCATTATCGACTATGTTGGCGGAATAGCTGACCTCGGCAAACGAGTCATTCGAACCATCGGGGATCCGGAGGAACGATTTCAGCAAGATCCTGTCAGAATGATTCGCGTCATCCGCCATGCTGCCCGAACCGGATTTCCCATCGAAGACAAGACGTATGAGGCTATCCTCCGGCATCGGGAAAAGATACAAGAATGTTCCCCGTCTCGCCTTCGAGATGAATTCCTTCGAGAGCTGAAAGAGGGCGCGGCAAATCCCTCTCTTCGCTTCATGCTGCAAACAGGCCTGCTCTTTTCTCTTTTCCCCGATCTGGAGAGGGCTCTTGGAAATCGCAGCCTCTCTAGGGAAAAGGCCCAGGAATTCTTTCTCTCTCTCTTCGATCTTGCGGATCAATTGACCAGGACGGGGAGACCCCTCTCCGAATCAATTCTTCTCGCCCTTTTTTTAACTCCTTTTCTTCGAGCCATCACACCCGAACATCCCTTTCTTGGGAAAAGGGAGAAATACCTCTACCTGGCACAGACGATCCGTTGGGCCATCCACCAAATTCTCACTCCTTTCTCTTTCCCGAGAGGGGCAAAAGAGATGGCTTACCAGATTTTGATGGCCCAGCCAAATTTGAAGAGATCGGTGCAAAGGGGATTCATTCCTAAGAGATTGAGGATGAAGAAATATTTCAAAGAGGCGGTTCTTTTCTTTGGGATAGAGGCCCGGGCAAGGGGGGAGAAGGTCCCTCGTATGGTCCGAAATGCGGTATCCTCTGATTTGTTACCCTGGTGGCCGAGAAAATCGAAAAGAAGACACCCTTTTCTACTTCATCAGTAGATTGGGAAGCCAGAGAGCAATCTGTGGGAAGAAAAATAACAGCGCTCCCACAACCACAAGGCTGATCAAAAACGGATAGACACCCTTATAAATCACACCAAAAGGAACTTTTGTAATATTCTTTACCACAAAGACATTGATCGCTACGGGTGGTATAACCACCCCGATCATCACTGTTACCGCAATGATCATGCCGAACCAAATCGGGTCGAACCCTAGTTTGATGATTACAGGATAGAAAATCGGGGTCGCAAGAATCATGAACGCCAGGTCATCGATGAAAGAACCCCCTGTCTGGTAGATGAAACTGATAAGCACCATAATAACATATTTATTCCAAGCGAGCCCTGTAACCCAATCCGCCGTAATCATGGGGAGCTTTGTCACGGCCAGAAAATGGCCCAGGATTGTGGAACCCGCAATGAGCATCAATACCATACAAGCCGTTCGCAATGATTCCCCGACTGATTTAACGAAGCCTTTGAAATTAATGTCCCTTCTTAAAATGGACATAAGGAGGACTAAGCCGGTCCCAACGCTCCCCGCTTCGGTGGGGGTAAAGAGCCCCTTCATCAATCCCCATATCATTAGCAAAAAAATAACGACGACCAATACAAATTCTGGGAGAGAAGCCATCCTTTCCTTCCAGGTTGATTTTGCGCCTTTAGGGCCTAAATTTGGGTTGATTTTGCACCACGTATAGATGATGACGATGAAAAAGAAGGCGATAATCAGTCCAGGAATGAGCCCGGCCAGGAACAACTTACCAATGGAAAGTTCTGTGATGATGCCGAATACGATGAGCGTGACACTCGGCGGAATGAGGATGCCTAAGGTCCCCACAGTTGCTACGATGCCTGTCGATAGCTTCTTGTCATAGCCGTATCGGTCCATCTCGGGCACAGCCACACTGGCAAAAGTAGCTGCCGTAGCTGGTGAAGATCCACAGATGGCTTTGAAGGCCGTTGCCCCCCCTACCGTGGCCATAGCCATTCCCCCCGGGACGTGGCCGATAAACCGATAGGCGGTATTGAACAACCTTTTAGCAATACCCGCATTGAATGCAATCTGACCCATCAGGACGAAGAGGGGTATGACCGTGAACCCGTACGAGGAAAAGACATCGAAAAAATCCTTGGCCAATAGGTTCAAGGCAGCGCTTGTGGATCTAAGGATGCTGAATCCCACAAAACCGACCAATGCCATCGCAAATCCTAATTCAATCCCCGTGACGAATAAGACCAACACCACCGCCAGAGCAATAAGTCCTATCGTGACTTCATACATCGTACTCTCCTTTGGATATTTTTACGATATCGCAGATAAATACCAGGCATAGGATGAAACAGCAAACTCCAACCCCGTAAGCAACAGGGTAGAAAGGCATCTGTAAGGTGAGGGAAACCTCGCCCGATTTCTGCAGATCCCACGCATATTTGAACATGTTCCATCCGACCAGAAAGAATAGTGCCATTACCAGGCTTCTTGTAGCAATGTTGAAGATATCTCTCACTCGCTGGGAAAACTTCAAAATTAGAAAATCAACGAAGATATGCTGCCTCACCCAAGAAGTCAGGGGCATCGAGAATCCGATCACCACTGCCCCTGCAAAAGCCACCATCTCATAAGTACCCACAACAGGCCTTTTAAACATCCTTAAAATGACATCGGTTATTGTCAGTAACATGAGGAAAGTGAGGCTGATTCCTGCGATGACATTGAGAACTTTACCGATTCTCTCCACGGCGCCCAGAAATCCTTTCATGGAATGCTCCTTTTCCCTTTTCTCATTTCTCTCGCAGCAAATACTAAAAGGGAGAAGGGATGTCAACCATCCCTTCCCCTCCCAATTCTACTGGAGTTTTTTCAGTTGTTCCATATAGAACTTTAATGCTTCTTCTCCTGGCAGACCTTTCCCCTTCATATTCTTAACATAATCGTCAAGCAAGGGTCTGACAGCCTTCGCCCATTTCTCATTTTCTTCCTTTGAAAGAGAGATGATCTTATTGCCTAATTTCAGTGTATAATCTCTTCCCTCTTTATCGATCTCATCCCATGTTTTTCCCTGCTTTTCAATCCACTGTCCGTTTATCTTTTCTATGATCTTCTGGATATCCGGAGGCAATGCATTCCATTTATCTTTATTCATAACCACAAACATGCCTGAGCTGTAAGATGCGCCCCAATCCTCGGTAGTAAACCTTACAACTTCTCCCCATTTCCAACCAAACAGTGCTTCTTGCGGTGCAAACGTACCATCTACGACACCTCTGCTTAGAGCATCATAGGTTTCGCCCATCGGCATGGCCACAGGAGTTGCACCAAGGGCTGCTGCTATTTTTGCAGCCATACCCGTGCAGCGAATCTTCATCCCCTTAACGTCCTCAAGTGTTTTGACTTCGTCCCCCCTTTTGGTATGGAGAATTCCTGGGCCGTGGCCATGGAGGTACATGACTTTTGTACCGTCAAATTCCTTAGGTTTAAATTTATTATAATATTCATTGATCAGCTTTGTTGCAACCAGACCGCTCTTGATACCTAAGGGCAGGTCGCTCACCTCGGTCAAGGGAAATTTTCCCCTGGTATATGCCAAAACCGAATAACCGATATCGGAGATCCCCTTCTCCGCACCGTCATAACACTTGTCAGCAGGAGTCAGGGTACCACTATAGAACATTGTGATCTTCACCCTTCCGTTGGTCTGCTTCTCAATCTCTTTTGCCCATTCAGCAGCTGACTTAGCGTTCTTATGGGTTTCTGGGAAAAAGATAGAATAATTGAGCTCGATCGGCTTTGCCTGGCCGAATACAGATGCACTAAAAAACGACAACCCGACGATTGACAAACCTAATAATAGGCATACTGATTTCAAACGTCTCATTTTTAGCCCCCTTTCTGGAATTTCAAACCCGAAATTTAGCCTCTCTTTCTTTGTCGCTACCACCTCCCTCTTTTCCTCAAAATTTTGAAAACTTTTCAGCAAATATTTAAGTTTAAAAAAGTTTTTTGTCAAGCAATATTTATCCTACGCATCTTCTGATCCAAAAATAGGAGCACCGAAGCCTTTATGACCTCAAGTTCGAATTAAGAAGGGGGTAGATCGCACTCCTCACTTACTCATTCGACAAATTGACGGGATCAGCGCTCTTTTTGCCGGTCTTGGAATTCGGAGCCCCTCAAGAGCATCTTGCCTCAACCCTTTTGGCAGCAATAAGTCTACGAATCCTCGATGCCATCTCCAGAAGTCCCCCCGGCAGAAGCAACACCACCACAATGAACAGAATTCCGAATATGAAGACATGGAGCTCCGGGAAGGTGCGTGCAAATACTTCTTTGAAGATGGTATAAAAGAAGGCTCCGACAATTGGACCAACAATGGTGCCCACGCCTCCTACAAAAGTGATCAGAAGGGCATCAAAGGTCCAGGTAGGACTAAAAGGGAGGTCATGATAATAACTGACATGGTAAAAGGCGAAAGCTCCTCCTGCTAATCCAGCGAAGAAGGTGCTGATGACCAACGCAACGATCTTCTGCCGGAACGTATTCACCCCTGAAGCCTTTGCGGCTTCTTCATCCTCCTTCACAGCCATCATTCCCAATCCCAACTTGGAATGATTGATCCAATAGACCACAGCGACAATGATGATGGCCAAGATTAAAAAGAGGTAATACCGGGGGATGAGATTGTAAGTGGCAATGTAATCTCCGGGCAAATCAGCCACTGTCGGAAGCACATTACCAATCGTGATCTTTAATATTTGTCCCAGGCCCAGAGTGCCGATGGCAAAATAAATGCCTTTTAAGCGGAGAGCAGGATGCCCGATGATTAAAGCAAAGACCACAGCAAGAACCCCTCCAGCGGGAAATGCCAAAAAGAAAGGATATCCCCACACCCATAAAAAGCGTGTGGTGATCGCTCCCAACCCAAAAAAGGCAGCGTGTCCCAAACTCACCTGTCCTGCATAGCCAGCGAGGATATTCCAACTCTGAGCCAAGCAAATATATAAGAAAATGAGGATCATGATATTGATAAAATCATTCCTTCTTGTCAACAAGGGGA
>JAPVTA010000227.1:0-88790 GCA_047519465.1 Thermodesulfobacteriota bacterium
GGGCGATTAGCTCAGTTGGATAGAGCGTTGGTCTCCGGAACCAAAGGCCGTGGGTTCAACTCCCGCATCGCCCGCCATCTTTTCATACTAAATGTATTCGGGTTAAGGTTACGAAGCCCGTTTGGTTTAGGGTTATGGGATCACGTCAAATTCTTAAAACTAACAACGTAACCGAATGACGAAACGGGCATCCTTACCGTTGCCGTCAGACGGAGACCTTATTTTCTAACTCATACGAAATTATGAAAAAATGGGTCGGCCTTCTCATATCCTTGTGTCTGGTTCTTGCCTTAGGGATAGGTTTAGCTTGCGATTCCTTTCCCTTTCTGAAGAAGACGCCTCCAAAAGAAATGAGGTTAGAAGCCTATCTGCTTGTTCCCGTCCAGGAGGATAAGGAAAAAGGAGACGCAGACCCCCATATGCTTCAAGTGTTGAAAGAGATACAGAGAAAGCTGGATGGATGGTTAAAATCGCTCAATGAAAGGATTGAAAGCGAAGATATCAGCCGTTTTAAGGTGAGGTTCTTAGAGATTCTTAGAAATATCCTCGAATGGGTGAAAGAGAAGGTGGATGCAAAGATTGAATCTTATGAGAAAGAGAAGTCCGATACGAAGCCGAAAAGAGGGCTATTCCAAGAAACGGACCGACAGATTTTACCGCTAACTAAAATGGGATGAAAGAAGAGAAAGTATTTATTCCATCTGAAGGGGTACAGCTGGAGGGCCTCTTGAGCATTCAAGAGGCTTCTTCTTTTAGAGGTGGAGCTATTTTCTGCCATCCCCACCCACAGTATGGTGGAGACATGGATCACCCCGTCATTACGACTTCTGTGGAGGCCGCCTTCCAGAAAGGCTTTTCTACACTCCGCTTCAACTTCAGAGGCGTGGGTCAAAGTCGAGGATCTTATGGAGAGGGAGTCGCGGAGAGAGAGGACGTGAAGGCCGTTGCCGACTACTTCTATTCAAGACTGAAAGACAGCCATCCGCCTCTTATTTTGGTAGGATACTCTTTTGGAGCCTGGGTAGGCCTCCCCGTTGCCGTCGAGGATGGAAGGTTTGATGGGATCGTGGCCGTCGCTCCACCCCTTGGAATTTATGATTTTGGATTTCTCAAAGGATGCAAAAAGGAAAAGCTTTTCATCGCAGGAGACCGGGATTATTTCTGCCCACCCTCTCTGTTGGAAAAATGGTATCAACAACTCGACGAACCCAAATCTTTAGCTGTTATCCCGGGAGCAGATCACTTCTTCCTTTTCCACACCCGGTTCCTCATCCAACCCCTGAGAGAATTTTTGGAAAAAATTAGTTCGGAGCGGTCAGTTCGGAGTTCGTAGTTAAAAGGCCTGATTCCCAAACTCTAAACCTGCTTTCTCCAAATTCCTTACTCTTAATTCTTAACTCTCAAATCTTAACTCTCAACTCCCCATTATTTTCTGTATTGCCCAGCCGAATCGATAGAATAGGAGGCGAAGCCGGTAGGTTTGAAATGCCTTTTTCATTGATTCCCCGATCATCTTGTCTTCACCAGCATAGGCCAAAAAGAAGCGCCAGCGGTCTGTCCAAGTGATGGGTAGCCCGAGACGGCTCCACTTTTCTACAGAACGGTTGAGGCGAAGGAGATTTTTTGTCCTTTCACGAACAGAGAGGTACGGCTTCCGATAGGAACGATCGAAATCGATAAGCAGAAGTTGGTCTCCTGCCACCAGAATGTTTTTAAGCTGAAGATCGCTATGGAAAAATCCGGCCTGGTGGAATTTTCGAATGAGAACGCCGGCGGATCGAATCGTTTTTCTCTTGAAGGAAAGGTTTTCATGGGTAGGGTGTGGTCCAAGGCCGTCAAGATACTGAATCAGATCGATGGCTTGAGGGATTTCTAACGATAGAAAGTAGGCCTGATAGAAAGGGTAGAGAATGCGATGATGGATCGCCCCGATGGGAGGGATCGTTGGAATGCCACAGGATCGGATTTCTTCTGTTAAGGCCAGTTCTCGGAAAGATCTTGCCCCGAAGAAGTATAGATTTCCGGTGATGGGCCGTAATAGTCCTCCGTGTGAATATTGGCGAAGAACGATCCTCTTGTTATCGTCCAGGGGGAAGCAGGGATGAAGGGTTCGACCTTTGTGATAGTGGGAGATTTGGGCACTTTTCTTAAGGAAGGTTCTTGGATCGTCAATGCCCTGTTTGAGAAGGGTTTCTTCATACCTTCCCTCCAGGAGGATAAAAACGTTTCCTTTCTTAATGAGCGAGAAAGACGGTGGGATCGGGATATTCTTGAACACCTTTGATTAAAGTAATGGAATCGGTCGGGTTTGTCAACCCTGAGCCACAGAGGGGTCAGACCAAAGCCCTTGCGGATTAGATTATTTGACAACGATTGGACTTTATTATAATTTTAAAATCAATGGCTTCAAGAAGGAGAGGGGGATCTTGTGGAATATGAACCTGTCATTGGCTTAGAAGTGCATGCCCAGCTCCTGACCCGATCGAAAATATTCTGCGGGTGTTCTACGACATTCGGCGAAGAGGCGAATACACAGACCTGTGCTGTCTGTACCGGGCAGCCCGGTTCTCTTCCGGTGGTCAATCGGAAGGCTGTGGAGTTTGCAATCACATTGGGTCTGGCTACCTCCTCTCGCATAGCTCCTTACAGCTTATTTGCCAGAAAGAATTATTTCTATCCCGATCTGCCCAAAGGGTATCAGATCTCCATGTATGAGCACCCTCTGGCGGAAGAGGGCTTTATTGAAATTACGGTACGGGGGCAAAAGAAGCGGATTCAGATCATCCGGATTCATATGGAGGAGGACGCCGGGAAGCTGAAGCATGGCGAGACTCCCGAGACGGCACCTTTCAGTTATGTGGACTTCAATCGGACAGGCGTTCCTTTAGTAGAGATTGTGAGCGGCCCGGACATCCGATCTCCGGAAGAGGCGGGTGAATATTTGAGAAAGCTTCGGTCGATCCTTCAATACCTGGAAATCTGTACGGGAGACATGGAAAAGGGCACTTTTAGGTGCGATGCAAATGTCTCGGTCCGGCCGAAAGGCCAGAAGGAATTCGGGACGAGGACAGAATTAAAAAATATGAACTCCTTCCGACATGTGGAGAAGGCATTGGAGTACGAAATCAGACGGCAGGCGGCGATACTGGAGGAGGGTGACAAAGTCGTCCAGGAGACACGACTCTGGGATGTAGACCAGGGGGTTACCGTTTCGATGAGGGGAAAGGAGGAGGCTCATGATTACCGCTATTTCCCGGATCCGGATCTTGTTCCGTTGAGGATTGAAGAAGAATGGATCGAGGAGATTCGCAAGAGACTTCCTGAGCTTCCCAATGAAAAGAAGGAAAGGTTCGTTCGACAATATCAGATTCCTGAGTATGATGCCGAGATCCTTACCTCTACAAAGGCCATGGCCAACTATTTTGAGGAATGTGTCAGGTTCTTCCCAGAGCCTAAAACTGTGAGCAATTGGATGATGGGGGATTTGCTCCGGGAGTTAAAGGGAGACGAAAAGGAGATTAATGAGTGTCCTGTCACTCCCAGACATCTATCAGAGATGCTTTCGATGGTCAAAAAGGGGACGATCAGCGGGAAAATTGCAAAGGATGTTTTTGAGGAGATGTATCACACCGGGACCTATCCGGAGGATATCGTGAAGGAAAAAGGTTGGGTTCAAATCCTTGACGAAGGGGAGATCGAAAGGGCCGTAGAAAAAGCGATAGAGACCAACCCAAAGCAGGCGGAAGACTACCGGAAAGGCAAGGAGAAGCTCTTCGGTTTCTTCGTGGGAGAAGTGATGAAACAGACCCAAGGGAAGGCTAATCCTAAATTGGTCAATGAGATACTGAAGAAGAAACTCAAAGGATAGAGATTGCCGTGGGCTGAACGAACTCGCAACGACTTTCTTTCTCTGTTCTCATTGCGAGAAGCGGAGCGACGAAGCAATCTCAAGAAAGGGCAGAGATTGCTTCGCTCCCGTTGGTCGCTCGCAATGACCTTTTTTTCTTGGTCATTGCGAATCCCGCCTTGCGGGATGAAGCAATCCCGGGAAATTGACTCATGAGCAAACAATACTGTGTTTACATCATGACCAACAAGAATCATCGAGTTCTCTACACCGGTATCACCAATGACTTAAAGAGGAGAGTGTACGAACATAAAGAGAAACTCGTTGTTGGATTTACGAAGAAATATAATGTTTCGAAACTTGTCTATTATGAAATGTTTGAAGACCCAGAGAACGCCATTATGAGAGAAAAAAAGATAAAGGCAGGATCGAGGCAGAAGAAAATTGATTTGATTCATTCAACGAATGAGGAATGGCGCGACCTATACCAGGAAATCTGAGATTGCTGCGCTCCCGTTGGTTGCTCGCAATGATTTTGTTTCCGGTTGTTATCGCGAGACTGACGAGGTCAGCCGAAGCAATCCAAATTTAAATCAGAGATTGCCACGGGCTACGCCCTCGCAATGACTTCGTTGAATTGCTGAGCTATCGTTGGTGGCGCGCAAAATGACTTTGTTTCCCGGTTGTCATTGCGAGCACCCGTGCTCGAAGCGGGGGATGAAGCAATCTCGCAGTTTAAGAGCCGGATTGCCACGCTTCGCTCGCAATGACAACTTGCTGGTATGAAATTCAAAACCATAGAATGGAAAGGGGATCGGGTCAGGATCCTCGACCAGAGAAGGCTTCCGCAGGAGGTGCGGTACCTAGAATGCCGAGATGCCTCTTGTGTAGCCCAAGCCATTCGGACTATGGCAATCCGTGGTGCGCCAGCTATCGGCGTGGCGGCTGCCATGGGGATTGCTCTCGCGGCCCAGAAAAACCGATCCAGCGTTCCCCGGGTTTTTGCTGATGCCACTAAGAAAGTCTGCCAGGAGATGAGAGAGACGAGGCCCACTGCAGTGAATCTCTTTTGGGCTGTAGATCGTATGGAAAAGATTTTGCAACGCATTGAAAATGACGGAGTCGAAGAAACGAAGAGGAGGTTGGCACAAGAGGCGATTCGAATCTTTGAAACAGATATTGAAGTGAACCGCAAAATTGGAATGTACGGGAGGAACCTGATCAAAGGGGGAGATGGGGTGTTGACCCACTGTAATGCAGGGGCATTGGCCACAGGGGGCTATGGGACGGCACTGGGGGTGATCTACGCGGCGCGAGACCAGGGAAAGAATTTTCAGGTCTTTGTGGATGAGACAAGGCCCATGCTCCAGGGATGCCGATTGACGGCCTGGGAGCTGGTTCAGGAAAAGATTCCGGCGATACTCATTACCGATAATATGGCAGGAGTCTTAATGAGAAAGGGCTTGGTTAACCTGGTCGTGGTCGGTGCGGATCGAATTGCAGGAAACGGAGATACGGCCAATAAAGTTGGGACTTACGGGCTTGCTGTCCTTTCAAAATCTCATGGTATTCCCTTCTATGTGGCAGCCCCAACCTCTACCCTCGACCTCTCATTAGTTTCAGGGGAAGAGATACCGATTGAGGAAAGAGATATCGCGGAGGTGACCCATTTTCATGGGTATCCCATTGCTCCCGAAGGTGTCAAAGTCTTGAACCCCGCCTTCGACGTGACTCCCCATTCATTCATTCACGGCATCATCACAGAGAAAGGGATCATCCGGAAGCCTTTTGAGAGAAACCTGAAAAGGATAATGACAAATTCCAAATGACAAATTCCAAATTCCAAATAAACTCCAAATGCCAAGTTCAAGTCACCAAGACGATTTCATCACAGGTTTCCATTTGGAATTTTGGGCGTTGGAGCCTATTTGGGATTTGTTGCTTGGTGTTTGGTGCTTGGACTAACATGGGAAATGTTTTGTTGTTAATTTGGTAACGATTTAACTTCTGATAAATCAATGAAGCACCCAATTATCACTCTCCTCACCGATTTTGGTACAAAAGACCATTATGTGGCTTCGATGAAGGGGGTGATTTTAAATATCAATCCTCAGTGTCTCCTTATCGATATTACACACCAGGTGAATCCACAAGACATTGAGGAAGGAGCCTTCATACTGGCCAATGCTTACTCTTATTTCCCAAACGGGACGATCCATCTTTCTGTGGTGGACCCCGGGGTAGGGGGAACCAGAAAGCCTATTCTTCTTGTGACTCAAAACTATTTTTTTGTGGGTCCTGACAATGGGCTCTTCACGCTCGCGGCACAAAGGGAGAAGGTGAAACAGGTGGTGGTTCTCACCAAAAAGAAATATTTTCTTCAAAAAGTCAGCAGGACATTTCATGGAAGAGACGTTTTTGCTCCGGTGGCTGCCCATCTCTCGCTCGGTATCAAGCCCAAGACTTTTGGACACGAAATTAGCTCCTTGAAAGAGCTTGGGTTTCAAAAGCCCGTTGTCAAAGAAGGGAGATTATTTGGGGAGATTCTCCATATCGATGCCTTCGGCAACGTAATCAGCAATATTGACGAGAAGGGACTTTTTCGGTTTGTTCAAGATCGCCCCTTCGTCATCCGGGGGGGGAGGAAATCTATCCATGGCCTTAGGGGAGGATATTGGGAAGGAAAAGAAGGGGAGCTAATTGCCCTTTTGGGGAGTGGTGGCTTGCTCGAAATCTCTGCGAGAGAAGGGAATGCTCAAAAGATACTGAGGGCAAAAAGAGGAGATCCGCTTATAATAAGCACCGAATAACAGACCCTGTACCTAATATAATGTGTGAAAAATCCCTTTGCATTGATTGTCATTCCGGGCTTGACCCGGAATCCAGGGAAGGACTGGATTCCTGCTTCCGCAGGAATGACCGCAACAAGAACAATTGAGGAATGAATGGGTGAGGGGTCTGAGAAAACAAGAGGGGGATAGGGTGCGCCATGGTATCGAATAAGGCCCAGGAGATTCCTCCGTTCATTGTGATGGATGTTCTGGAGAAGGCTCAAGAACTGGAGAGAAATGGGGATCATATTATTCATCTGGAAGTGGGGGAGCCGGATTTCGATACTCCGGAATGTGTCAGTGAGGCTTGTTACCGTGCGATCTGCGAGGGAAAGACCCACTACACGCACAGCCTGGGCTTGGTCGAGTTGAGGGAGGCAATTGCAGAGGATTACTGGAAAGGATATCACGTGAAGGTGTCGCCCGAACAAATCGTTGTGACCTCAGGGACCTCTCCGGCCATGCTCCTTCTTTTTTCTGCCCTGTTAGAACCCGGCGACGAGGTGATCCTCTCCAACCCTTATTATCCATGTTATCCCAATATCATCCGGTTTGTTGACGGATCTCCGGTGTTCGTCGAGGTGCTGGAAGAAGAGGGCTTCCAGTATCTTCCTGAGATGATCGAGGCAAAGATGAGCCCGAAGGTAAAAGGGATTATGATCAATTCACCCTCTAACCCCACTGGAAACGTGATGTCTGCAGGAAGGATGAAAGAGATGGCTAAGTTTTCCCCCTTCATCATCTCCGACGAAATTTATCATGGGCTGGTGTATGAAGGAGAGGTTCATACGATTCTTGAATTCACGGATCGCGCTTTTGTGATCAACGGGTTTTCAAAACTCTATGCCATGACTGGATGGAGACTGGGGTATGTCATTGCGCCGAAAGAATTCGTACGACCGATGCAAAAGATCCAACAGAATCTTTTCATCTCTGCCAGTTCCTTTGTCCAATGGGGCGCCTTGGCGGGTCTGAAGAAAGCTGGAGAAGATGTTCAAAGAATGAGAGATACCTATGACCAGCGACGCCGTTTTTTGATTCCGAGGCTCAGGGAATTGGGATTTGGGATTACGGTCGAGCCTACCGGAGCTTTTTATACGTTGGCAAATGCAAGCAGATTTTCTAACGATTCTTATCGACTCGCCTTTGACATTCTGAAAGAGGCAAAGGTCGGCGTGGCGCCCGGCATCGACTTCGGAACGAATGCAGAAGGATATATCCGATTTTCCTACGCCAATTCTCTGGAAAATATCAGAGAGGGAATGAACAGGCTGGAAAAATATCTGGAACGCTATAAGTAATCAGGGAACTATAGATGACGGTAAACCAGGCCAACCTCAAAACAGCTGCTGTGGCTTAAGGTCCACAAGGCCGCACCAGGGTGCATTTGAAGATGTAACTTAGGCCTTGACCCTCCATTTGCCAAATTTTGAAGTTACTCTTGTTGTAGGTTGCGACAGCGAGGCGTCATTGCCAACGAAGCCGTGCACCGCCCTGAACCAGAACGTTCGGGGCACCGCATGGTGTTCAGGGCGAAGTAAAGCCTTGTCCCGAGCGAAGCGGGGAACTCATGAAATTGCAGCGGGCTATGCCCTCGCAACGACGCCGTCGGATTGCGACGTCCCCCGCGTCAAGTGCGGGGCCTCGCAATGACGACTAATAAAAGGCATTTTATTTTCTTACAACTCCGTAGGGCGTGGTCCCCCTGCCTACCGGCAGGCAGGCGATCACGCCGGCCAGATGGTGCGTTCGGGGAACGCACCCTACAGTATATGTAAAATTATTTATTGCGTTTGTATTAGGTTTCTTTACGCTATGCTCTGCGCAGCACTTCATGTGAGAGGTGATGCGCTTTGCGCAACGGTTCAGGAAAACGAAACCCCTTGCAGCTCTCGAGGACGAGTTGGATACTCGTCAAGAGATCGATCCGATGACCCGGAGAAACAAACAGAGGTCTTACCTTCTCTCGTGTTCTAAGAACCGCCCCCACTTTCTTCCCTTCCCAGTGAATCCATTCAAAACTTCCTCTTGAGGGGCCCGGAGAGATAAATTCATCTAACAAAGGGGTCTTGGCGCAGCCAATTGACGGAATGTCGAGCCATAAACCTATGTGTGAGGCAAGCCCTATTCCTCTGGGATGGGCAATGCCTTGACCATCGAAAATAATGACATCAGGCTTGAATTTTAGCTTCGGAAAGACTTTGATCAGAATCGGGCCTTCTCGAAAACTAAGAAGGCTGGAGATATAGGGATAAGGGATTTTGTCATGAGCCGTGGCCGTATCGAGGATTTCCATATCCGGGAACGAAAGGACGACCATCGCACCGAAGAGGAGATTCTCATTTCTTGAATAGGCAACATCTCCTCCTCCGATGGTTCTCACCCCCTTAGAAATGATGCCCTCTGAGTATGTCGAAGGGTCGCAACGACCGGAATTTCTGACGGGGCGAACTCTTGAAAATGTATTCTTTAAGATAATCCGTTCTTTCAAAGCCTCCTGAATCTGAATGGCTTCCTCCACACTGACGTCCCAGGAATGGAGCGGTTTCATCATCCGATGAAAAATCCCCGCACCCCCCCTTGACTAAAGGGGAGTCAAGGGGGGTTACGGTGAGATTTTTTCTTTTTGACCTTTATTGACCTTCAGGATGCAGAGGGTTCGAATCGCTTTTCCGTCTTCTCCAAAACCCTTGAGGCCAGAAACCCCTTGGAAATTCTTTACCTGTCGGAGTTCTTCTTGCATTTGCGAGGGGGAGGAGACTGACTTTGACTGAAGAATTTCCTTAATGAATTTAGCTCCATCATAACTCATGGCTTCGAGGGTCTCTGGATCCCGCTGGAAGGTTTTTCGAAATTCCTCCACAAAACGAGCCACCCAAGGGGAGGCGCTCTTTTCAAAAAATGCATCCACAAAGATTGATCCTTCGGCTCCCTTCCCGCCAATTGAGATCAGGCCTTGGCCATTCCATGAATTGGTGCCGAGAAAAATGGCTTTTACATCATAGTAAGCCATTTGGGAAAGGATCATGCCCACGCGATCGTGACTGTCAGGAATAAAGATTCCGTCTACGGAGAGAAGGGATTTGAACTCATCCTCTTTTTTTCTTTTTACGTCAGGTTTTTGGACCGTTTTGATCTTAAAGAACCCTTTGATCTCCTGACTGAAATCCGTCTGACCCTCTTGATAGACGACAGATCCTAAAACCTTTCCGCCGTTCCGGGTGATCTCTTCGTTAAACAGGTTCTTGAAATAGAGTCCGTAGGGGGAGTTGGGATAAAAGACGGCGAAGGTGCCAAGCTCAATATCCTTTATGGCAAACGTAACAAGCGTCCGGATCTGCTCCGAAGGGCTGAGGGAGTTCCGGAAAACGAAATCTTCTTTATTAGAAGCGGTATCCTTTTGAGAGAAGGTGAGAAGAGGGATTTTTAGTTGCTGGGCTCTTCTCGCTGCCTGGTCAGCTTCGGCACTGAGAAGAGGACCGATGATGGCAATCACTTTTTCTTTGTTGACCAACTCTTCGACGGCCTTCTCCGCCTCTGCCGGGCTCCCTTTCGAATCGTGTATGGCCAAGGAGACTAAGGGGTAATCCGATTCTTTTATGGCCGATTGGATCCCCTGGAGGGCTCTTTCTCCAAAGGGACTATAAATCCCGCTTAGGGGGAGAATGACCCCGACTGTAAACTTAGAACGAATGGAAGGAAGGATCACATCCAAAAGCTCCTTGGCTTGGGTCATGTAGTCCGTGGCACGGTATTCTTTTTGTAATTCCGTCAAATATCTTTTTGCGATGAGATCGTTCCCTTGGCGCTTAGCCATTTGGGCCAATCTTAATTTGGCGTACCCTCCCGCGTAGGTTCCGCGGTAGAGCGACTCAATGGACTTCAATTCTTCCTCAGAATTCGAGCTGTCCATAATGGTTCTTACCTTTTTCCTCAATTCTTCGTTCGCCTGACCGGGAATGAGAAGCCCCTTCCCATACCAATGAAGAGCGGTGAGCCGATCCTTTAGCTCGAGATAGTTGTCTCCCAGCAGGGTGAAGACCTGCACCATCCTGGTGGGGGAAAGGAAAGTCGTGAAAAGCTCGTTCAGAATACGAATAGCATCTTGGGGCCTTTTGAGTCGGGTGTAACAGATCCCCATCCTGAATTTGGCCTCGTTGAAGAGAGGGCTTTGAGGAAAATCGGTGGTCACGCTCTTAAAACGCCACAGTGCTTTTTCCGTTTCTCCTTTCGAGAGAAAAATCTCTCCCTCCCTGAAGAGAGCCGAGTCGTCGGGCGGGGGCTGGGCAATAACGGGACGTTGCAGGAAGAGCGAAAGAAGGGACAGGAGGATGAGCGTCCATTCTCCGAACCTATGGGTCATTGATGGTGCTGACATAATAGATTTCGGGTAAGTGGCGATAGTTTTCATTGAAATCGATCCCGTAACCGACGACGAAGACGTCATCTACCTCGACTCCCAGATAATCCGCTTCCATCCCAACTTCTCGACGCCCCTTCTTGTCTAAAAGGGCACATATCTTTACAGAAAGGGGGTTGGAGAGGATGAGCCGATCTTTCAAAAACTGGAGGGTATGACCGCTATCAATGATATCTTCGATGATTAGGACATCCTTGCCTTCAACGGAGAGCTCAATATCTTTTGTGATCTCAATATTACCGGAAGTCTTCATTCCGGATCCATAACTGGCCAATCTAACAAAGTCAATTTTGGCCGGGATCTTGAGGCGACGGACCAGGTCGGAAAGAAACATGAATGCCCCCTTTAGGATACAGACAAGCACCAATTCTTTCCCTTTATAATCGTCGGAGATTCGATCTGCCAGACCCTGAACAATGGAAGCGATCTGTTCCTGAGAGAGCAACGGATTAAGATGATATTTTCCCATGGGCTTCACGCCTTGCTTAGAAAAACGCGCCCATCACGCCAGACTGCATATAAGTCCCTAGTGGAGTGATTGAGAAATTACTTTACGGAGACCGTCATTCCGGACTTGATCCGGAATCCGGTCTTTGCAACATAGAGGAATGACAACCCTCATTATTATTATAAAGAAGTGTTTGATTCACCACAGTAGCCTTATGTCGAGAAGGGGGAGCGATCTTAAGGCCCGCCCTTCCAAAGGGGTTCACCCCGTTAGAAATCCCAGTCGCTGTGACTCTTCGACATCTTTCAGGGCCTTGAGCGCCGTTCAAGGCGTCGGAACCGAAGAGGACATCATTTCTAACGGGGTTCACAGCGCGTGTTCTAAGACCACCGTCTCCGGCCGCTGAGGAAGGGTCCCCTTGTCAAGAACGGCTTCATTAGCCTTAAGCTTCCTTGTGTTCGCTTTCCCCTTGAGAAAGTCTTCCACCGGTGCAATGGGAAATCCGCATTTCTCAGTCTTAAAGTGCATGGGGATGACGACTTTAGGCTTTATCTGTTCGGCGACACGCGTCGCTTCTTTCGGGTCAATCGTGAAATACCCACCCACGGGGATCAGTAGAACGTCAACCACGCCGATCTCAGCTAATTCCTTGTCATTCAGGATATGGCCGAGGTCTCCGAGGTGACAAACCTGAATGTCATCCACCTTGAAGGTGAAGACGGTGTTGGGGCCTCGTTCACTTCCCTTGGAAGGGTCGTGATAAGTTGCAATGCCTTTAATCGGAACTCCTTTTACTGTTTTGGGACCGCTTCCCTTAACAACCTGGGGCGTCCCGGGAAGATCTTTGGTATAATTGTGATCGGCGTGATCATGGGTAATTAGGACGAAATCTGCCTGGTCTTTAATTTTTCCATAAGAAAGTTGGCCGCCGAAGGCCCCGGATTCGTAAGGATCGATAATGAATTTAGTGCCTTGATCGGATGTGATTAAAAAAGCCGCGTGTCCATACCATTTAATCTTCATGTTAAGCCTCCTACAATACTAAAGTATTCTTAGTATAATCGAAGGGAGAAAGAAGTCAACCCTTCAACTCCCCAGCAATTCTCAGCTCCAAATTCATAACTCATAACTTATTACTCTTAACTCTTTCTTCTTAACTTTTCCTCGACCGCCCTCCTTTTCCCTTTTAGAGTGCCCTTTTTATCTCTTCGGTCATCGATCTTTAAAGTGGTGAGGACCCGGAGGGCTCCCTTTTTAAAAGGCGTTTGGTGCATTTTGAAGGCGATTTTGAATAAGTCTTTGAGATCTCCCTCGATGTTTGTCCCCATTGATGAAAGCTCGTAACGAACTCTTTCCTTTTTCAGAACACGAATACAGTCTGCCACATAAGCACTGAGGCTCGTTTCACCCGTGCCAATGGGCACGACACTGATTTGTAAAATTGCCATAATTTTGCCCCTTTCGCGAAACTCAAAATTTCTGTCTCCGGCTGCCCTCGACAAGCAGGTCAATTTAATTTTTTTGAGCCCCTAATTAGCATGTTTAAAAAACTATCATCAACTTAAGGTGTTGTCAACGGTATTGGCCGAGAGCTTCACAATAAAAATATTTTTATTTCGTACAGAATGAGGTATAATGACCCCGAGGCAGCTATGAGACAGCCACAAGAGATTTCAGGGATGATCGCCTTTTCTGCGGGACTTCTCTCCTTCGTTTCGCCTTGCGTCCTCCCCCTGGTTCCCTCTTATATCACCTACATCACGGGGGTTTCCTTCAAGGACCTTACGGATACCGAAGCCCGGTCGAGGCTGAGATGGGCTGCTCTTTTCCATTCCTTCTTCTTCATCATCGGATTTTCAACGATCTTTATCCTGATGGGCACCTCGGCCTCCTATCTCGGCCAATTATTTGCTCAGTATCAATACTGGATTATGAAAGGAGGGGGGGTACTGATCATCCTCCTGGGTATCCATTTTACAGGAATCATCAGTATTCCTTTTCTGCAGATTGAGAAAAGATTTGAGGTGAGGAGGAAGCCTTTGGGCTATGCAGGTTCCTTTCTCGTGGGAGTGGTTTTCGCAGCCGGGTGGACGCCCTGTATCGGACCGATCCTCTCGACGATCCTCATCTATGCGAGCACGTCAAAAAGCGTGACGACGGGAGTTCTGCTGCTCACTTACTATTCGATAGGCCTGGGAATTCCATTTCTTCTCTCCTCCCTGGCATTCAATTCATTCCTCTCTGCCTTCGATAAAATAAAACGATACATGAGAGTCATCAGCGTTGCGAGCGGCCTTTTCCTGGTTGGCATCGGGATTCTCTTCCTGACCGATACGTTTAAAGAGATCAATTCCTACCTGAATGCGCTCACTAATCCCTAGTCAAACTAGAAATCCGAATATCGGGCGAAGCGTTCGTCTCGGACAAATCTGAAAAAAAATTTGGTGGTTATCGGGATATCAGGTTATCAGGTAGTGGATATCAGGACATCCGGGCATCAGGGTTAAGAATTTTTTGTCTCCTGTCCTGCTCTCCTGATCCTTGGTATCCTGCATCCTGATTTCCTGGTACCCTGATGACCTCCACGTGCATTTCGGATTTTCCCGGATATCATTGTCTAATGCTCAACAACGTTAGAATTCCAGCCAGCCCAAAAAGGACCGTAGGGATCCAACAAGCAAGAAAAGGGGAGAGAACCCCCGATTTTCCGAAGGAAACAAAGACATAAAAAATGACGCCGTAGGCAAAGCCGATCATCACGCTGCTCCCTATACTCAAGGCTACCCCGCCGGACCGGCTGGTTTTCAACGCAAAGGGGATACCGATCAGGACCATGATCAGGTTTAAGAGAGGCGTAGAAAGCTTGGAATAAAGATCAACAAGATATCGGGTTGCATCGTAGCCTGAGGCTTGGATCTTCTGGATGTAGGTCCAGAGTTCTCCATAACTCATCTCTTCGGAGTTTCGGCCGATTCTTCGCAAGGACTCCCAGTCCTCCCCCAAATTGAATTCCGTTTTGTCAAAAGGAGTCACCTGGGTGGAGCCGTCCTCTCGAAACTCGCGTATGGTTCCGTCATAGAACCACCATCCGCCTTTCACCCATTTGACCTGGGGGGCATCAACGCGTTTGACACATCGAAAGTGGTCATCAAATTCATAAAGGGTGAAACCGCTCAGGACCTTGCTGTATGGGTCGAGCAGTTGGATGTTCAAGATGCGGTTCTCGCTGCGATACCATATTTTATAATTCTTAAAAAAAATGGCCGGCTTTTCTTTTCGAACCCGAACATCCAGGAGATATCGGGTTTTTTGGTAGGTGACAGGAACGAGGTATTCGTTCCCCAGGAAGGAAAAGAAACTGATGATCAGAGCAATGATAAGTAATGGGAACGTAATCCGGTAAAGGCTGACGCCCCCTGCTTTCATGGCTGTGATCTCACTATTTCGGGAGAAGCTGCTGAGAGTGAGAAGGGTCGCCAGTAGGATCGCGTAAGGAAGGGTCCATTGGAAAATGACCTCCGGGATCTTGTATAGGAGATAGACAAAGATCAAGTGGAATGGAGCGTTATACTGGCTGAAGAGGTTCATTTTTTGGAAAAACAGAACGACGACATAAATGAGGACCAGGCTGCTCAGACTCAAGCCAAATATCTTCAGAAACTCGCGGACGACATAGCGATGGAGTGTCCTATAATGATCAAACATCGTTAGAAAACTTTCTCCATTTTTTCTGCAACAAATCGAGCCCTTCGATCACCCAAACAGCCGGCCTGAAGGGCGACTCATTCGCCGCCTTGATCAGGAGGTAGATACCCAGCCCCCCGAATATAAACGTAGGGGACCAACCTGCCAGGAGCGCGGGCACCGCCCTTCTGACAGCGAGCATTTCGAAGGCAATGAGGGAAATATAGTAAGCCAACAAGATGAGAATACTGAAAACAAACCCATACGACCTTCCGGAACGCCGGGGTTGAATTCCCAGTGGTACTCCAATGAGACCGAAAACGATACAAGCAAAGGGAATGGCACGCCGTTTGTGGAGTTCCACCTCTTGAGTAGTAGTATCCTCCCCTTGCGCCTTCATCTTTTCTATCTTTTTCTTAATCTCATCGATCGACATCTCATGTTCCTTAAACTTCCTTTCAATGTCAGCGATGTTCTTCCCAAATTCGATTTTTAGATCGTAGGCGTCAAATTGCATCCATTGATACGCCTTTGTCCGGGGTTCAAACCGATGGATATTTCCGTTGAGCAGCTTCAATACCACTCCTTGGGACGAGGGATTAGTGATGAGAAAACCTTCTTGAGCAAAGATGGTATTGACGTTCTCCTTGTCTCTTTCATCGTAAATTAAAATGCCCTCCATTTTTTTCCCTTGAATGGGAACTTTGTCCACATAGACCACGAGGCCCTTGAAACTATCGTTGAAAATGCGCTCCTTGACTTCAACGTCCGGCTTAGATTGTGCGATAAACGAGAGCGTCGATACGAAGCCACGGTTGCCCCATGGGAGGCCATAAAAGACCAAAAAACTCGTAATAAGATAGGCACTAACGGAAAAAATCGCGATCGGCATATAGAGTTGATAGAGACTTATTCCGGAAGCTTTGAAGGCAGTGACTTCGCTATCTCCTGACAGCCGGCCAAGGGTGAGGAGGATTCCGAGAAGGACGGCTGTGGGGATAGTGAAGGTGAGAAAAGAAGGCGAGATGAACAGGAGGAGCTTTAGGATGACCGTGACATTTCCACCCCTATTGATAATCAATTCGATCAGCTTGAAGATCTTATCCATCAGGAGGATAATCGTGAAGGTCATCAGGCCTATGAAAAAAATGGGGAGAATTTCCTTCCAGACGTAAAGATAAAGGGTTTTTTTCATAGAAATTTTGTCACGCGGCACACTTGCTTGCTGGCAGAAAGGACGCGACCATGTTTTCATGTATTCTACGGGACGGATGGTAGGTTGTCAAGGAAGGTATTGAAAAGCTTGACAAATTATCGTGAATGGATTAGAAATGATTAGATCGCGGGGTGGAGCAGTCCGGTAGCTCGTCGGGCTCATAACCCGAAGGTCGCTAGTTCAAATCTAGCCCCCGCTACCAAACACATCAAGGGGTTGCGAACCGGCAGCCCCTTTCTCATTTCCGGAACTGTCCAAAAAGTGTCCATCCCAGAAGGAAAGAAAGGCCGAACCGTCGCTTCGCGTCAGATTTGGAATGAATTTCGCGTACCGCTTAAAGAGCATCTCCGTCGAAGCGTGCCCCATCATCTGAGCCACCCAGTTCGGATTCTCACCCGATGAAAGCATGAGCGTTGCAAAAGTGTGACGGATCTGATACATCGTCCGATCTCTCAGGCCGGCTTTCTTCAAGGTAGGGTACCACACCCTGTTTCTCAGGTTGTCGTTGTCCAAAGGTGTGGCGTTCTTTGTCACGAAGACATATTCTCCCAAAAAGAAGGTCTTTGCCTTTTGATCGAGAAGGACTTTTTTGACGGGAGGAAGCATGTCGATCTCCCGGTAGCTCGACTCGGTCTTGGGGCTTGATTCGATCCCGTGGACACGGCCTTCGCGGACGCTGATCTTTCCTAAGATGAGGTCGACGTTTTTCCACTTAAGGGCGATCAACTCGTTGGGTCTCATTCCAGTTAGAAAAGCTGTGACAAAGTAGTTGAAAGAGTCGCGGTCAACCTTCCTGAGGAACCTCTTGACCTCGTCAAAACTGAGCGGGAAGATCTCCGGCTTGGGCTCCTTGAGCCTCTTGACGAACTGACAGGGGTTCTCCTTGATTTCCTTTCTCCGGTAGGCCGTTTTGAAGAGGGTTTTGAGAGGAACCATGATGTTGTTGATCCGTTTGGGGCTGAGATGGCCAAGGGTTGAAATAAAGCGCTCGATGTCTGCCTCCATGATCCTTGAGAGAACCATCTCGCCGAAGTAGGGATTGAGGTAACTTCTGAAGATAGAGAGATCATCCCGCAGGCTAGAAGATTTCACACGAAGCTTTCTCTGTTTGAGCCACTCCTCGGCGTGATCCTTGAACCGGATCTTTCTTTCTTCGAAGATTCCGAGAAACTCGCCCTTGGCCTTCTTGACCTCAAGATCTTTCAAGACCAGAAAAGCAAGCTCCTTCGAGGGGCCGACCTTTTTTCGTCGCCTCTTTCCGTTGATCCGAAGATCGATAAACCAGTGTCTTCCGTGTTTGAAGATTCCCATCTTGGGCTCCTTTCAGCCCGGTGGACTGAAAGGACACCAGATAGATTCCACCCCGTATTCTCTTGTCAAAGAACAATGATTAAGAATACGGGTACCAGGAATCCATCTGAAAGTCAAGTTACAAATTGGCGGACGGCTTTCTACTTGGACGTCCTTCAAAGGAGAATCGCTTTAACCACGCTTCGATTGATGAGGGTCGAAAGCGAATGCAGCGACCCAGCTTTAGAAATGGGATGCGCCGCTCGTGGACCCACTTTCTTATGGTCGATTTCTTGACTCCGATAAGATCGCTTAATCCAGGGACGTTGAGAAGTTTTTCTGCTGGTGATGGTTCAGTTTTCATCTTGACTCCCTCGGTTTCTTTGATTATGTAAGATCATACTCCTGGGGGATAATTTTTGGGAAGGAGAGTAGGAAGCTAGGATGGCAAAAAACTATGGGGAGAAAATGGCTATTTCCGGTGGGCTTATTGTGACAGAAGAGAGGTCGGTGGAAACACTCTTATCTCTGGGAGAGGAAGCTTTCCTTATTAGACTGACCATGTCTCCTTATCTCTTTGAGTTTGAGAAAGTCAAAGAAAGGGTGAAAGAGATCAGCGACGACTGGAAAAGGAGGATTGAATTAAAGAAATCGAGGAAAAGTTCCTGGGAAAACGTCTTATACCTTGTTCATTTGTTTCCACGGTCATTGGATCTTCGTGAATTTGGCTGGCTCAAGGAGAAGTATTTCAACATTCTGATGAGAAGACAATGGGACAGTGAATTGGATAAATCTTACTGGGAGACTCTCGAAAAGGTAAGGAAAGATTTTACCCCTACTAAGCCCAAGACTCCAGAGAAGAAACTGTTGATAGCAAGAAAGTTCGAATATTACCATAATGCGTGGGGGAGGGGAGAAATATCCAAGAGATCCAGAGAGCTTTTGGAACTTTATCATTCCTCTGGTACGGAAGAAGAGATTCTGAAGACTCAGTTTTTAAGGAAAATAAAGATTTCACGGGAAATTATGGAGCGGGAATTGGGGAGACTGGATAGGATATGTGGTGAAGAGATTAGAGATGAGCAGGATTACCTATTCCTGCCGATAATCATCCAAAATGAACTAAGTCTTATCGAAGATAAGAGTGAGAGGGAACAAGGCCAAAAATTCTGGATCAAGATATGGAAGCCGATATCCAAGAAAGCAGGCAAGCTTAAGCCAGCCTTCATTATGGAGGTGGTCAAGGAGACAGGGCTGAGCGAGGAAACAATAAGAAAACTACTTAGAAAAGCAAAGAAAGAACCGATATACTGATCAAAACAATGGATGCGTTTGAGTGTTTCCTGTGACTTTTGATCCTCGGATATTAGCCAAAACATGTAAAAGGGTCTTCTCCCGTTTCTTTTTCTCTCGGGTAAGTATGATGTTCATCTAATCATTTAATCAAATGTATGGAGAGGTGGTTGAAAAGATGGAAAATTGAAGAAAATGCATGGAGAAATGAGAAGATTTCCTTGATTCTTCTTATGGATGTATTCAAGATCATCATTAGAATCTTCTAAATCCTTTAAACAGAATGTCAAGGGTCCTTCTCTTCATAAAGACAAGGCTTCTTAAGGGCATGGTAAGACCCTTTAAAAGATATGGAACCTTCAAAGGCCATTTGACAACCTTTCAAGAAGGGATTGAATGGTTTTCTTGACCCCCAAGACCATGTTTTTTCATCACCTTACTTTAAGAAGGTGAAGGTTACCTCAATACATGCTCCATATTAAGTCCACATGTGTACATGTAAACATCAATGAGTGGTGGAATAAGCAAAAGATTGTCCTCGGTGTTCTTTAGAGATATGCCTAATCCCCCGTAAGCACAGCCTCAGGCAAAGGCTTAAGTAAAAGCAAGAGCTTAAACAAGCCCTTGAGAAGTCCTTGAAAAGCTCTTGAGAAATCCTTGAAAAGTCTTTGAGAAGCCCTTAAGAACCTTTTAAAGAGTATTTGTTATCGATTGAATCAAGAGAACTGATTAATCCTCATGACAATCCAAGCAATCTCCTCATAAATCCACAATAAAATGTTACTTTATTGTGGATTTGAGCTTGCTTTCTATTGATAGAAGCCTTCTCCACCATTTTGCCTAAGAAATGGGCAGATTTAACTTTCTAAAATTAATCGAAAAATACAAAGGTAATTGTAAAAGAAGTGACACCGGTTTAGAATTTTATATCTCCTTTAACAAGAAAAAGGTAAAAAATGTCCGTCATTCACGGTCTTCTCGAAAAGATTTCTTTCCGTAACGAAGAAAATGACTTTGTGGTGGCAAAACTTCGAGAAAAAGAGAAGAAGGATCTGACCACCATTGTCGGTAATCTTTCCGGCATCAACCCCGGTGAATCCCTTAAACTGACAGGTCAATGGATACACAATAAGAGATTCGGTGAGCAATTCCAGGTCGAGAGCTTCGAAGTCACGGTACCGGCTACCCTCTATGGGATTCAGAAATATCTTGCCTCCGGATTGATTCAAGGCATTGGCCCGATCATGTCAGAGAGGATTGTCGAAAAGTTCGGGCTTCATACCTTGCAGGTGATCGAAAAGAAACCTGAAAGGCTATCCGAGGTGGAAGGCATCGGTCCTAAACGGATCTCCATGATCAGAAAAGCCTGGGTGGAGCAGAAAGAGATCAAAGAGATCATGATCTTTCTGCAGGGCCATGGAGTAGGCGCTGCCTATTCTGCCAAGATCTACAAACAATACGGAGATCAGTCGATTGAAATGGTCAAAGAGAATCCTTATCGTTTAGCCAACGACATATACGGGATTGGTTTCGTCACTGCAGACAAGATCGCTCAGAATCTTGGAATCGATCGCAATTCCCTGATCCGGGCCAAGGTAGGTCTCACCTATGTCCTGAATCGGCTGACCGAAGATGGCCATGTTTATTATCCCGAAACTCGATTGATTCACAAGGCAAGGGAGATCCTCCATGTGGATGAAGAAATCATCCTCCTGACCGTAAAGGAGCTATGCAAAGAGAAGGAGCTCTTTCTGGAAGACCTCGATCTTGAGGGTGATCTCAGGGCCGCCTATCTTGCCCCCTTCTATGTGGCAGAGACGGGGGTGGCTCAGAGATTAATCCATCTGAAGGAATCTCCTTCAAGCATCCGGCCCATCCATCCGGAAAAGGCGATCGAATGGGTGCAGCAGAGGCTGAACATCAAACTTGCCGAAAGACAGGAAGAGGCAATTCTTCTGGCCGCCACTTCAAAGGTGTTGATTATCACTGGCGGCCCTGGAACCGGAAAGACAACGATCATCACAGCCATATTAAGAATCTTCCAGCAATTAAAGCTGAAGATCCTTCTCGCCGCTCCAACGGGAAGGGCAGCCAAGAGAATGAATGAGGCCACGGGCTGGGAGGCAAAGACCATTCATCGCCTCCTCGAATACTCTCCCCATAAGGGTGATTTCAAGAAAGACCAGGAAGATCCTCTTGAGGCGGATGTGGTCATCATCGATGAGGCCTCCATGGTCGACACCCTCTTAATGTACCATCTCCTGAAAGCCATTCCTTCCCATGCCCACCTGATCCTGGTAGGAGACGTCGATCAACTCCCATCGGTCGGTCCTGGAAATGTCCTGAAGGATATCATCCGATCAGAAAAGTTTACCGTAGTGAGGCTCTCCGAGATCTTTCGCCAGGCCCAGGAGAGTATGATCGTAGTCAACGCACACAAAGTCAATAAAGGTGAGATCCCCGTTCTAAAGGAGATTGACCAACCCGAAAAAACCGACTTTCAATTCATCCAGGAAGAAGATCCGGAGAAGATCCTTCAAAATATCCTGGACCTCTGCAGCGAGAAGATACCCAGGCAATTCAAGTTTCATCCATTCAGGGAGATCCAGGTCCTGACACCCATGCACAAGGGAACCATTGGTGTCGCCAATCTCAACATCGAGTTACAGAAGAGACTGAACCCCGGTCAGCCGGGCATCACCCACGGAGCCTGGAATTTCAGATCAGGGGATAAGGTGATGCAGATCGTTAACAATTATGATAAGGATGTCTTTAACGGGGATATCGGAAGGATCTCAAAGATCGATCCGGAGGAGAGAGAGGTAGTCATCGAATTCGATGGGAGACTGGTCCCTTATGACTATTCTGATCTCGATGAAGTTGTGCTGGCCTATGCCATATCCGTCCATAAATCCCAGGGGAGCGAGTACCCGGTCGTGATTCTTCCGGTGGTCACCCAGCACTATATGCTTCTCCAGAGAAACCTGATCTACACGGGAATCACCCGAGCAAAGAAACTGGTCGTCCTGATCGGAACGAAGAAGGCCCTGGCCATCGCCATCGGGAATAACAAACCCCAACGAAGGTACACGCTTCTCTCAGAGAGGCTGGCCGCGTCATGACTGAGCTGAAGAACGAATTCTCCTGGTCGAAATCCAGGGATGAGCTGTTTAAGACCTGCCCCAGGCAGTACTGGTTTGCCTATTATGGCTACTGGAACGGATGGCTTGAGAACGCTCCAGAGAGAAGCCGGCAGATCTATGTTCTGAAGAACCTCAAGAACAGGCATATGTGGGTGGGGGAAAGGGTCCATGAATGCATTCAAAGATCCCTTAATAATATCCGAAGAGGGATCAAGGTCCTTTCAGTAGATGAAATTGTGTCCATTACTCTCGACCAAATGAGAGCGGAGTTTCGTTCTTCAAAGTCGAAGAATTATTGGAAGAATCCCAAATCGTGTGCCTTGTTTGAGCATGAATATGAGGTGGAAGTGAGTGATGAGGAATGGAAAGAGGCTGTGAGTAATGTGGAGACCTGTCTAAAAAATTTCTACGCCTCGGATATTTATGATGGTTTAAAGTCCCATCGTAAGGAGGGGTGGCTTGAAGTGGAAGAATTCTCTTCCTTTTATCTGGATCATATAAAAATCAATTTAGTCATCGACTGCGCCATAAAAGAGGGCGAGGGTGTCTATATCTACGATTGGAAGACAGGAAAAAGCCTCTCAGAAGACCTCTCCATCCAATTAGGCTGTTATGCCCTTTACGCTATGGAGAAATGGAATCTTTCTCCTGAATCGCTGAGCATTATTGAATATAACCTCTCCATTGATAAGTCCAACTGGTTTTCAGTGAGCCAGGAAGAAATGAAAGGCATCAAGGGTTACATCAACGGAAGCATCAAAGACATGCAGTCCCTTCTCATCGATGCCTCGAATAATCTCCCCATGGAAGAAGACCGGTTCAGTAAGATAGAAGATGAACACATCATCTCCAGATGTAACTATAAAAAAGTCTGCAGAAAATAAAACCCAATAGTCCTATCTACGGACGAATTCTCCGCGAAAGAATCCAATCCGTCATGTTTAGAACATTTTTGGTCAATGCTTGACCAGCCAAATTTCTCTGCCGATAAAAAACCTTTTAAATCAAAAGGTTATAAACAGCCCCTTCTGGCACAACAAATGCTTGGTATTGTCAACATGATCTATTTCTGATATAGTGAGGCAAAATCCGGTGGGGGATTCAGATATTGAAAACTTGTCGGATGAAACCTCACCCATTGATCCTTGAAGATCTGGGCTGCTTTGAATCCAGCCGAAATCATGGCCTCTAAAGGGAGAAGGGTCTTAAGGAAAGCCGCAAAGGCTATCTTCCTCAGGGCATGGGAATCCCGTATCCTTTCCCAGACCTGATGCTCCTCTTCGGTATCAGAAAGGAGGTAACCCAGAAGAGCCAGTTGGCTGGAACCCAGTCCATTCTTGGCGAGCCAGAGTATGACATCTTGATCTTTGATGGCCACTGAGAGGAGGTAGACACATTGCTGGAGAAGAGGGAGATCCAGGCTATGGAGACGTCCAACCTCTCGAAGTCTATTTGAGAAACGGAAGGTGTAGAACTCTGGAGCACCGTGATGAAGTGCGTGTCCGGTCTCATGGTGTATTACGGCTTGGACGATTCTCCCATCGACTCCCATCAATCTTTCTTGACAGATGTGGATCCTTGGATAGCCCATCCATGCATCATGGGTAGCCAAAAAGTCTGTTTCTTCTCCCGTAACAATGCCGAGATTTTTCTTTTCTCTCTGATAGAAGTCCTGATATTTCTCCATCGTTTTCCAGATCGATACGGACAGATAAGGAGGAGAAGAAGGTGTTTCCTCTATTTCCAGAACCTCGTTCACCCACGTCCTGACCTGGGTCAAGAAGCCCTCGTCTACCTCCTCGTGGGGTACCATTTGAATTTGTGTGCCCATTCGACAACTCATCTCCTTTTATCCAGTCGGGGCACTTAAAGCTCTAAAAACCCATCAGGAGCCAAGCTGGTTGCCAACATCACTCAATTGATATCATGATGCGCTATCCAGCTGTCGGCTTCCCTGTTTGTCCCCTCAAGCCAGAACCTCTCGATGGTCTCCCTTACCTCTGCAAACCTGCTCAGGCTCTTAACCACCGAATGAAGCGAATCTTTTTTCCGTAAAGGCGCGGATTTTTGTTCAATCAGCTCCCGTATTTTTTCGACGGCGTGTAATCCAATGGACAGTCCCAGCTCTCGGAAGGCGAGACGGTAACCAGCAGGGAGCTTCAAAGAATTTTCTTTCGAAAAGGAATTTAAACCGATCAGGGAAGACTCCGATAACGTCTCCAGCAGGCCGGTTTGTTCAAGATTTCCGCTGACAATCAATTGAGCCACCCTGCAGGCATCAAACAAAAGACCGCCGATACCGAGAGGGTCATCTGTGGCCCAGATGATTCCTTGGCAAATATTGGCCATGTCGAGAATCTCTGCACGGAGATCGTTCCCCATTGATTTTTTCGGGTCTTTTGCTGCAGTCGCCCGAAGTTCGTTGTAAGTAACAAATCCGTCGATGGGGTCATGTTGCCCCATGGACACCACGAGAGGACGGGAAAGGTCTATACTCATTTTCCAATACATACGCTTCGGACCACCGTAGGACGAAGCATAGATAAAGCTGGCATGGGCAGTTTTTGCAAGCTCTATCGCCCACGTATTGTACTTTAAATCGCCGGTGACGCCACCTACACGGTTAAGAGCATGCATCCACTTTGTCAAATAATGGTAGTACTGCCCATCCCGATCCCACTCCAAACGTTCATCAAAAGGATCGCTGGGTCCACGTTCTTGCAATTGCTTGCCTATCCTCAACCCCCCTTTGGTGGGATGTAGCCTGCCGTCCTCCTCATCGAGGCCGCTGATCCAGCCGGTCCGTGAGTCGTCTTTGCGGTGGTGGCCGAGTGTGTCGTGAACTTGATCAACGAGCTTCAGTGCCAGATCCTTGAATTCTTCGTCCCCGGTCTCCTGATAAAGGCCGAGAAAGTTGCAGACTGCGAATGCGTCGGTCCATAGGTAGCGCCGGGGTGCAGCGCTTGCTGGTGAGAGTCCGGTTTGTTTGGCAAATCGCTTCATGATTTCCCGGACAGTGGGCTGAGATTCATTTTGTTTTACTGGCATAACGCTGGTGTACCTCCAAGCCTGTTGCCATAACGCAGTGAAGGTTGTAGTGCGGCACTCCGAGCCCCCGCGCAACCTCCCTAAAGCTTATCCCCAGGCAGGGACCACATCCCCGCTGAGGATTTAGAAGAAGCACCTGTTATTGTTCCGGGTCAAGTCGCCAAGCATCATTATTAACCCATAACTACTTCAAAAAAAGGGAAGAATCAAGGAGAGAAATAGGGGATAAGGTGTTTTCTGATTTAAGCAAGCAGCGAAGGAAGCAGGGTTGATGCTTAGGGACAGTTACATCGTGGTTACACCGCCTCTAAAAGTAAAGGAAGGTCAACCATTTAAAGAGGCGCAGGGGATATCTAGTCCCTTGTACTGCGCCAGACGACCCTCCGCTAACCTCTTCCTTCTTATAATCCAGAATCGAACAATTTTGAGAAGCATGCTTGCTAACAATTAACAATGAGCTTAAGACTTCTGCTCTTTCGTCCCTTTTGATATGTCCTACATATCGTAACCTTCAAAGAGGTGCGTACAGTGGCAAGATATTGAGCCCTGCCCACTATTTCAGAGGCGCCCTTCCCAACGATTTACCTCGATGATTCGGAGTCTCAGATTCTATCCCCTGATTCCTTCTATGCTCACCCGGATTACCCGATGGATTCCTATGTGAACTGATCTTTGGTGGATAAGGGGTTGGTTTGTCTGCAGGAAGGGGCAAAAAAACCTTTTTATCGACAAGTGAGTATGGATATCCTGTCTTGTGTCATACTAATCCCGCTCCGAAATCTCTTTGTCCCGGTCCCCACAGGATGTCCTGAGAAAGCACCTAATATCTTGCGATTTCTTCTTCTTGACATACAACTCCCTTGTTTCTATAGTCGATCCATCCTGAAGCGGCTTCTTATCAGTTTTTTTCCTTGACATACAACGGGGGGGTTCCTATACTAAAAACGCAATTAGTGACAAATTTTTTTAAGGAAGGGGATAATATGAAATTAAGGGTATCCTTTATTGTCGCATTTTTAATCGCCTGCCCCATCCTTCTCACATCTTGCGCGTCGGGGACGGCGTATCAAAAGGCCGATGCGCCCGCAACGAAGGCGGTGATATACGTATACCGCCCATCGCGTTTGCTCGGCGCTGCCCTGTCATATTCGCTGTGGGATGTCACGAATGCGATCGTGACGAAGAAAGTCTCCATCGTACCCAACGATGCCTTCGGCTATAACCCGGCAAAAGATACGCGCATCGACCAATTCAGAGAAGGCATGAAGTACAGCAAAAAGCTCGCGCGGCTAGTCAACGGGAGTTATTACGCCTATACCGTAGACCCGGGTACCTACTACTTCATTGTGGAGAATACTTCTGGCATCGGCAAAGGATGGGGGGTCACCGATGCGGTCACCAAAGTCGAGGCGGAGGCCGGCAAGCGGTATTTTTTCTACTCCTGGGTTGGAGGCGGCGGTCGGGCTTATATGGAGACCAGGACTGTGGAGAAGGGTGAAAAGGAGATAACCGGGTGCAAACTAGTAGTCGAAGAGAAATAACCCGGAAACATCAAATAAATTCTTATCCCTACGGTAATTGAATTCCTGAGGTCCTGGCGACCTTCGGCCCTGCTTCTTTTGGAACTTAGATTGTTCTTATCTGCTGTATCTCCGTCTGTTTCCCAATTACGGAAAAGGTGTTGGTATAGATATCATTTATTGAATTGGGATGCACATTCGCACCAGTAATCGTCGACACCCAGAGTCACTCCAGGCTAACGATTTGTAGGTAACATTCTTTTCACTCACCGTTTTTTCAGACCCCCGTGTTACTTAACTGGGGGCTTGATTACTTCCTGAAACACTCAAAATCGAAGTTTGCCATAGGATTGAAGATTACAATCAGATATCTTCAGTTGGGGTAATGTGCAGATAGTAGCAAGCCATATATGAATTTAAAAATTCGGGGTCCACCCCCAACATATTGCGTCTCCTTAAAGCCCTGCGCTGGATTGTTGGCACTTGAGGCTCCCCAAATCCCTACCCAAAATTCCCCTTGACAATCCTCTCATTTTGAACTATTTTCTAGCCATCGTTTCCCTACAGTTCCTATTTGACCCAACAGCCTAACCTCTAATCTTCTGGAGGGTGTCATGTTAAGGATTCCCAGAAGATGCCAATGCGATGATTCCAAGGGAGATTTGTTTTTTCCTGGAGCACTTCTCGTTTTTATGCCTAAGGAGAGGAAGATGAAGAGACTTTTTTTCATGGTAGCGATCCTTTTAAGTTTTGTGATGATCAATACTACTGCTGAGGCACAGGGTATTTCTAAAGTCCTTCTCATTCCGCGGGAAGGTGAATCGAGTAACCTGGACGTTATGCTTAAGAAAGAAGTAGGGGTCATGACCGACTTGCTGCAGAAGGCAGGCTTCAAAGTAGTGGTGGCAAATGTTTCCGGTCAACCCATGGAAGGAATCATGAGAACGCTTAAGCCCGATTTGAAGTTATCCGAGGTGAAGGTAGATGACTATGTGGGGGTTATACTACCATGCATGGCTGTCGGTCTGTTGCCTGGCCCACCGGTATCCCCTGTCGCTGTTTCCATCGTTAAGCAAGCTGTAGAGAGAGGAAAACCAGTGGCGGCTCCGCTTGGTTCCGTTTACATCTTAGCTGAAGCCGGGGCTTTAAAGGGCAGGCGTTATGCCTTTGCGGATGATCCGCTTATTGAACTTCCCGGTATTAGGAAGAAGGATTTGAGATTTGAAGGAGCCATCTATAGCGGCTTGGGTGTTGTCCGGGATGGAAGAATCATCACTTCGGGAGTTTGCCCTGCGACGGAAGGATGGTTGGGAAGGCCGGATTGCACTCCTGAACTCACCAGGGCATTTATCGCGGAGCTTGGCCGAAAAAAGTGAGAATCAAGAGCATCCAATCCAAACCAAGATTTTTTGAGACAATTATGTCCTCGTTCCCTTTATGGAACATTCAGGAGACGATCACATGACCCCAGAGGAATTTAAACGCAAGCTCACCGCCATTCTGAGTGCAGATGTCAAAGGTTACAGCCACCTCATGGGGGAAGATGAGGAAACCACTCTCCGGACGCTGAATGCCTACAGGGAGGTGATGGGGAGCCTCATCCAGCAACACCGGGGTCGAGTCGTCGACACTGCAGGAGATAGCGTATTGGCGGAGTTTGCCAGCGTGGTGGATGCGGTTCAGTGCGCCGTGGAGATTCAGCAGGTGCTGAGGGCGAAGAACGCCGTGGTGCCTGAGAGCCGCAGGATGGAGTTTCGGATCGGGATCAATCTTGGAGATGTGATTGAGGAGGGAGATACGATTTACGGAGATGGAGTGAACATTGCGGCCCGACTCGAAGGCTTGGCGGAGGCAGGCGGGATCTGCATCTCCGAGACTGCCTATCAACAGATTGAGAACAAGCTACCCCTCCGGTATGACTACCTTGGTGAGCACGAGGTGAAGAACATTGCCAAGCCGGTGCGCGTTTACCGTGCGCGAATAGAGCCGGAGGCTGCTCCTTCCAAATTGGGTAAGGAGAAAAAGCCTGTCGGGAAACCGTTATCCAGGGCTGTGTTGGGTATAATAGCCATCGTTGTGATAGCCGGGGCAGTAATCCTTTATCAGTTTGTCCTCCGTTCCTCTCCATCTAAGACTGAGGTAGCCTCCAAGGAGAAGATGGCTTTCCCTTTGCCCGACAAACCCTCCATTGCCGTGCTTCCATTTGTAAACATGAGCGACGATGCCAAGCAGGAATATTTCAGCGACGGAATTACTGAGGACCTGATAACGGACCTCTCCAAGGTCTCCGGTGTCGTGGTGATTGCTCGCAACTCGACCTTCACTTACAAGGGAAAGCCCGTAAAGGTCAAGCAGGTTGCTGAAGAGCTCGGCGTCCGTTACGTTCTCGAAGGGAGTGTACGCAGGGCCGGTGATGAAGTTCGCATCAATGCCCAGCTCGTCGATGCTCTGACCGGTCATCACCTATGGGCAGAACGATATGACGGCAAAATAGATAAGATTTTTTCCTTGCAGGATCAAATCACCAAGAAGATTGTTTCTGCCCTATCGGTGAAGCTGATCGGGAGTGAAAAGGAACTGGTCGTCCAAAAGGGAACGAATAATGCGGCGGCTTACGATGAATTTCTGGGAGGATGGGGACACTATCTCCGGTTCACCCCGGAGGATTTCTCGAAGGCAGTAATTTCCTTTAAAAAGGCCATCGAGCTGGACCCAAACTATGGGCGGGCTCATGCCGCTCTGGCTTTGGTTTACTGGACCGGTAGTACACAACCCGCATTGCTTCGGGGACTGGAGATCGTTTTCGAGGAGGCTCGTTTGCGGTCCCGTGAATACTTGCAGAAGGCTATGAAGCAGCCTACATCCATTGCTTACAATGTTTCCTCGCAGATGTATCTTTACGGCCGTCAGCATAAAGAGGCGATTTCCGAACTGGAACGGGCCCTCTCCATGGATCCCAATGATCTTTCCTGCATTCAATCCATGGGTTTGACCTTGAGCATGGCCGGCAGGCCGAAGGAGGCGATTGAATATATCAATAGAGGAATGCGGTTAGACCCACAAAACCCTTCCAGATATTTAGCTCTACTCGGGATGGCCCATTTTTGCATGGGGGAATTACAGGAGGCTGCGAGTTTGAGCGAAAAGGCATTGCGACTGAATCCGGAAAATGTGGGAATGGGAGTCCAAGTTGCGGCATTCTACGGGCTTATGGGTCGTGACCAGGAAGCCCGTGAGACGCTTGCAAATGTCAGAAAAAAGTTGCGAATTTTTCCCCTGGATGTTCAAATGTGGAGCTATTACTTCAGGGACCGCGCAGTTGCAGATCGGTATGCGAAGGGCCTTCTCAAGGCAGGGGTGTCGGGCCAACCATCCGGATATTTACCCGCGTTCAAAGGAAACCAGCTTACCGGAGAAGAAATCAGGACTCTACTCTTCGGTTCGACAATCACCGGAATTCGTTTTATTAGGGGTATCAATGGTACGCGGTGGTGGATTGATTGGAAAAAAAATGGAGAATGCATTTGGCATGGGGTAATTACTTCTGATTCTGATCGTGGAAACAGCCGGATTGAAGGCGATATGATCTGCACTCAGTATCAAAAGAACTGGTGGGGACTCGAAGGTTGTGCGACTGTTTTCAGAAATCCCTCAGGCACGCCCGAAACTAAAGACGAGTATTTCTTTGCGCATGACATCGGATTTCAGACATTCTCGCCGGTGCACTGAATATATTAATAACCCGAACATGGCTTATCTGGTTTGTTTCTCGGCTCCCTGATCAAGGCAGGATTGTGGTTCAGGTAATTTGGTAGAAGGTGGGTATATCTGGTGTAAATCTTCTGTTTTTAAACCGCCAAAAAAGGTTGGATTTGATTTTCATATATCTATGCGGCCTGATGATTTCTATCGGAAATCTTCGACTCTTTAAGCATGCCTTGATTGAAGAGTAGTAGGTGGAAGCGTTAGCCGAGAGGCGAGCCGGAACTCCCTTTTTTCGGAAGGCTCAATATCTGCTATACACCTTGCCTTTTTCAAAACCAGAAAAGCTATGATTTGAAGATCGAATAGAAACATTTCGGGGATATTTTGAGTAAGTTTGTATTGGCAAGCTATCAGGCCGTCAGAGGCCATGAAGATTAGATCAATTTGGTCTCCATAACTTTTCCCATACCTATTTTGGCGTCAGGGATGAGAAATGGAATCCGGGTTCTCCCTGAGGCTGTGGATTTTAAATTTCGGTTCGAAATTGTACATCCCTACTATAAATCAATAAGTTTTTCCCTTAAACTTCTTCAACGTGGATCTCATAAATTCACACCGAGCAGGCTCGCGAGCCGAAAGAAAATTTTCACAATTAAAAATTTTTCTTGACAAATTAGTTTACTTTTGGTAAACGAAGTTTACACATCATGGATGAGCTAAGAATCGGTAGAAAAATACGTCAGATTCGGCTTCAAAATAAGCTCACGCTCCTCGAGATTGCTCAAAAGACAGGTTTCACCAAAGGTTATCTTTCCTTGATTGAGCAGGGAAAGAAATCTCCCCCTATTGCCACACTGAGCAAAATTGCCAAGGCCATTCTTGTGGATATGGGGGCCTTTTTTGAACAGAAAAAGCCAGAAGATAGTATCCTAATAGTGAGGAAAGGGAAGAGGGAGGTTGTTGTCAGGGACGGGTCCATCTTTGGATACCAGTATGAGTCCATCGCTCCCACGAAAATGCGTAAGAAAATGGAACCTTTTATCATTACCCTCCCATCTAAAAGCAAAGAGGAGAATCGATTTGATCATGAGGGAGAAGAGCTCTTTTATGTATTGGAGGGCAGGATTAATTTCTTCTACGGAGGTAAGAAATACTTTTTAGCGGAGGGAGATTGCATTTACTTCGATTCCAGTATTCCTCATCGGGGCGAGGGGGTTGGGAAAAAACCTGCAAGAGCTTTGGTCGTCATTTATACACCTTGAGAGACCTGTGTACGGAAATGGGAGAATCAACTTTAAAAAAGGAGGTGCAGTCATGAAGAAAAAGGAGGTTGGATTTATTTTAGGGGTATGCGGGATAGGACTCATGTTGGTAGGGTTCATTTGCGGAGGGCCGGTCATGGCCCAAGATACCATCAAGATTGGAGCAGTGCTACCTCTCAGCAAAGCCGCCTTTGCTCAGGCTGGAGAGGAGCAGAGGCGGGGATTGCTAATGGCATTGGAGGAGATTAATCAGACAGGAGGCGTTCTGGGGAAAAAGTTGGAAGTGATTATCGAAGATGACACTGGAGAGCCCTCTGTCGGTATTGCCGCCGCAGAGAAACTCCTTACCCGGGATAAGGTTGTGGCGTTGATTGGAGGCTATTCCAGCACCATTACGTTCGCACAGCTCAACGCGATTCAACGGCTGGAGCCCTTCGTCGCATGGGTAGGGGCTTCCTCGACCAAGGTGGAGCACGAGTTCGGACCAAAGCGATGGTTTTTTCACTATCATCCATGGGATTATCATCGTCAATCGACCATCCGGGATTTTCTGCTCACAATTTCACCGAGGCCCAAGACTGTTGCCGTAGCCTATGAGGACGGGATCTATGGTACGACTAGCCGTGACTATGTAGTGAAATATTTAAAGGAGAAGGGGTTCGAGATTGTCTTCGACGAACGTTTCAAGAGCGGTTCCTCCGATTTTACGCCAATGCTCACCAAGATTAAGAAGGCCAATCCAGATGTCTTCTATTGGGTAGCTTATGCTGGCGATACCACCCTGATCATGAAACAGGCAAAGGAGATTGATTTAAACCTCAAACTCTTTCTTTCGGTAGCAATCAATTTCCCGCAATACAAAGAATCCCTTGGGGCAACTGGAGACTTTGTGGCGGGTGTTGATGTGTGGATTCCGGGTATGAAACTTCCGGAGACGATTAAGTGGATGGAGAAGTTCAAGAAGGCCTACCCAGGACGGACCCCTGAGTATTGGGCCCCTCTTGCCTATACCAATTTGATGACCGTCGTGGATGCCATCAAGAGGGCAGGGTCGACAGAGAAGGGAAAACTAATCGCCGCAATGGAGAAAACCGACTATAACTCACCTTTGGGAAGAATGACCTTCAAAAAGAGCGAGGAAGGTGGGCTGCATCAGGCTATTGATGAACAGATCATTACCCAATGGCAGGCGGGAGTTTCACAAGTGGTATATCCTGCCAATAAAGCGACTGGTAAATTGATCTATCCAACACCGAACTGGAAAAATCGCTAGAAGGTTGCGCTCGTTGAATAAATTCTAACTCTACCTGATTCCCCCAACTGTTAGGGAGAATAACGGGTTAGGAACGGAAAAGAGTCTATTATGGACTGGGCTAGTTTCTTTCAGAGCCTTGCGAATGGAATTCTGATCGCCGGACTTTATGCGGCAGTAACTTTGGGTTTAACACTTGTCCTTGGAGTTATGGGAATTGTCAATTTTGCCCATGGTGAACTGGTCATGCTGGGGGCCTATAGCACCTTTTGGTTATTTACCCTATTGCGAATTGATCCAATGCTGTCGATCGCCATGAGTGGCCTGATCCTGTTCATCATTGGACTCCCGATCTACCGTTTCACCATCCGACCGATCCTGAAGGATCCTCCGCTCAATCAACTCCTCCTCACCCTTGGCATCTCCATCTTTCTTCAGAACTTAGCAATGATCCTCTGGAAGACGGATTCGAGGTCAGTTATCACCTCCTATTCTGGTACGTCACTCCACCTCGAGATGGTTAACATAGGGTTGACACGTTTGATCACTTTCTTGATTGCTGTGGTGTTAACGGTCTTCCTTGTCTTCTTTCTCTACAAGGCAAGGCCAGGAAGGGCGATGCGAGCGGTCAGTGAGAACAATACTGCTTCTTGGCTGATCGGCATTAATGTTCAAAAGACCTATCTTTTGGCTTTTGGGGTGGCCTCAGGTCTGGCGGGGGCCTCTGGTGCCCTGGTTAGTACTATCATGTATACTTTCCCAATGGTGGGTTTCAAATTAAGTCTGAAGGCCTTCTGTATCCTGATCCTTGGGGGATTAGGTAATATTCCGGGCGCTTTATTTGGAAGCCTGATACTAGGGTTGACCGAATCTTTTGTTGGGACCTATGTTCCAGAAGGATCAGGATGGGCTGAAGGGATCTCTTTTATGCTTATTATGATTATTCTCGTTATTAAACCTACTGGTCTGGCTGGAACTCGGCGGGAGTAGAAGGGATGAACCGTCCATTCTCTTGGAAGACAGTTATTCTTCTGATAGCCCTGGCCATTTTTCTGATCTTCTATCCCAAGCTGGTTGATTCCTATTTTCTCCACCTCACTGTAGCAGCCATCTTGGCGATGATTATGGCAAGCAGTTGGGATATTCTAGCAAGGACAGGACAGGTCTCGGTAGGTCAGGCCGGGCTTTTTGGGATAGGCGCTTATACAGCTGCCCTTCTGTACCAATGGGTTCACATTCCCCCAGTGCTAGGGATGCTAGCTGGGGCAATCCTGGCTATGATCGTTGCTGTTTTCCTTGGATATCTTACCTTACGTCTCCGTGGGATCTACTTCGCCATTACGACCATTGCGTTTGCCGAAGCCTTATCTGTGATCTGGCTAATGACCCCAGGGGTTACAGGAGGAGCGATGGGCGTTTCCACTCCTCCTCTTTTTAATGGCAATCGGGAGCACGCCTACTATCTCATTTTGCTTATCCTTGCTCTTGTTATTTTTACAGTCTGGTTGATTGAATCATCGAGGCTTAATTTTGCTTTTACGGCGATTCGTGAGAATGAAGAGGTAGCCAATGTTATGGGCATCAATCCGACCCGGTATAAAGTTCTGGCCTTCATAATCAGCGCTTTTTTTACGGGATTTGCCGGAGGATTTTACAGTCACTATAACACCTACATCATTCCATACGAGGTATTTGGCCTGGGAATTTCTATCGCCTGTCTCGTCATACCGATCTTTGGAGGTCTCTATACCATTGCTGGACCAATCATCGGTACAATCTTGATCAAGGCGATCGAAGAATATTTGAGGGTTACCTTTTCTTATGGACATCAAATTGCTTACGGTCTGATTCTGGTGGTGGTCGTATTATTTATGCCAGAAGGGGTGCTCGGACTTTGGAAGAAAAGGATTCTTCCGTTCTTTGGCCGTGTCCGGCAATAACGGAAATAAGAGGAACTTTGTTGCTATTGAGAGGGAACGTTCGCGGACAATGGAGAACATATCTTTACTTCAGGTAAAAAAGCTCACCAAACATTTTGGTGGCCTTGCTGCAGTTCAGAATGTCAGTTTTGAGATTCGTCGTGGAGAGATTGTGAGCCTGATTGGCCCTAATGGTGCGGGCAAGACAACAATCTTCAATCTTATCTCAGGGGTCTATGCCCCGGATTCGGGAGAAATTCTGCTCGACAATGAAAACCTTTTAGGCCGAAGGCCCTTTGAGGTCTGCCAGAAGGGAATCGGGCGAACTTTCCAAATTATGCAGCCCTTTCTACACATGACAGTTCTCGAAAATGTTATGACCAGTGGCTTATTCGGGAGAGTGCCGAAGATCTCTATGAGTCAAACAGAAGAGGAGAGCATAGAACTCTGCCTACTCGTGGGGTTGGGTGATAAACGAAAGGCCCTCCCAAGGAATCTTACCGTGGCAGACCAGAAGAGAATCGAAATTGCTCGGGCCCTTGCCGTCAAACCTAAACTCCTTTTGCTCGATGAAGTAATGTCCGGGCTTACTCCCATCGAAACTGGTGAGGCAATTAAGTTGGTTCGTCGACTGAGAGAAATTGGGACAACGATCTTTTTGATCGAACATGTGATGAAGGTCGTTATGGACATTTCGGATCGGGTCATTGTCCTTCATCATGGAGAAAAGATTTCAGAGGGAACGTCTACAGAAGTGGTAAATGATCCAAAAGTAATCGAAGCCTATTTGGGAGAGCATGTAGATGAGTCAGGGGAGGCATCGTGCTAGTTTTAGTAGAGATTGATGTCTATTATGGGAACATTCAAGCCCTATGGCAAGTGAGCCTAAGTGTAAAAGAGGGAGAAATGATCGGGATTGTCGGATCGAATGGCGCCGGAAAATCGACGATCCTTCGAACAATCTCAGGGCTGATTACCCCCAAGAGAGGGAGTATTGAGTTCGACTCAAAACGGATTGACTCTCTTAGCCCCGACGAGATTGTCCGTCTTGGAATCTCCATGGTCCCTGAAGGGAGAGAGCTTTTCCCGAGAATGAGCGTCCTTGAAAACCTTGAACTGGGGGCGGCTTATATCAATAGGGCCTACACTCAAACAAAGGAGTCTTTAGAGTGGGTCCATTCTCTTTTCCCTATTCTTCAGGAAAGATCGAAGCAACTTGCAGGAACCCTTAGTGGCGGGGAGCAACAGATGGTTGCTATTGGAAGGGCCCTGATGTCTCGACCTAAGATTCTTATGCTCGATGAACCATCTTTAGGATTAGCCCCCCTTATGGTCACCGAAGTGTTTAAAACAACCGCCAAAGTCAGTCATGAGGGAGTAACGATCCTTTTGGTCGAGCAAAATGTAAGGCAGAGTCTAAAGATGGCACACCGTGCATATGTCCTTGAGAATGGTCGAGTCGTTATGGAAGGGATGGGAAGGGACCTGATGATCAATAAGCATGTGAAGGAAGCCTACTTAGGACTATAATTCTTTTTATCTTTTGAGGAGGTTTGCAATGGAGAAGACCAGTCGGATTTCGGGATTTCATAAAATGGGCTTGGATGAGAGGCTGAAGATCGTTCAAGCCTTCTCTGACTTAAAAGAAGAAGATCTCAAGATCTTGACGAAAGAGGGGGCTCTCAATTTTGAGACAGCCAACCGCATGATTGAGAATGTAATCGGAACCATCCAGCTCCCGATCGGAATTGCCACAAATTTTCTAATCAACGGGAAGGAATACCTCATCCCAATGGCCATCGAGGAACCTTCTGTTGTCGCTGCAGCAAGCAATGCTGCCAGATTCGCAAGAAGTGGTGGAGGATTTTTTGTGACGAATACTGGTCCTGTTATGATAGCACAGATTCAGTTGGTCCACATCCCCAGTGCCCATGCCACACGGATCGCCCTTTTTGAAAGGAAAGAGGAAATCTTGGAGGTGGCAAATGCTCAGGATCCAATGCTGGTCAACGTTGGAGGAGGTGCAAAAGATGTTGAGATCAGGGTCCTCGATACACCTCTTGGTGAAATGGTGATCATCCACCTAATCGTCGATACCCGGGATGCCATGGGCGCCAATGCAGTCAACACCATGGCCGAGGCATTAGCTCCCTTCATTGAGGAATGGACAGGAGGAAGGGTCTATTTAAGAATCCTTTCCAACCTTGCGGATAGAAGGCTAGTCAGAGCTAGGACAAAGGTAACAAAAGAGGCTTTGGGTGGGGAGGATGCCGTTGACGGCATCGTTTATGCGCAGAGTTTTGCCGAGGCTGATCCGTACCGTGCAGCAACTCATAATAAAGGCATCATGAATGGAGTTATTGCGATTGTCATTGCTACTGGAAATGATACCCGCGCTATCGAGGCAGGAGCTCATACGTATGCCGCAAGGTCAGGTCAATATAGCCCACTGACGACCTGGGAGAAAGATGCTGATGGAAATCTTGTAGGAACCCTAGAACTTCCCATGGCTGTGGGACTGGTCGGTGGGGCAACGAAGGTGAATCCAGTCTCACAAGTAGCAGTTAGGATACTCGGTGTGAAATCAGCTATAGAATTAGGAGAGATCGTTGGCGCAGTAGGACTGGCTCAAAACCTAGCAGCCCTAAGAGTTTTGGCTACTGAGGGGGTTCAAAGGGGGCATATGTCACTTCATGCTAAAAACATCGCTGCGATGGCCGGTGCAACAGGGACGCTCATTGATGAAGTGGCCAAAAGGCTAGTCGAAGAGAAAAAGGTCAGGGTGGATCGGGCCAAAGAGATTTTAAAAGAATCGAAGAAAGGTTAAGAAACAAATGGACCTTCCCAAATCAGTCACTATCGTTGAAGTTGGCCCGCGTGACGGACTTCAAAACGAGGCCAATTTCGTGCCAACTGAGCATAAGATTGAGTTAATCAATCGTTTATCAGAAACTGGACTAAGACGCATTGAAATTACATCCTTTGTTCATCCCAAAGCGATCCCTCAGCTTCAGGATTCGGAGGAGATAGTAAAAAGAATTGAACGGAAACCCGGTATTATTTACTCTACCCTTGTTCCGAACGAGAAGGGTTTACAAAGAGCTTTAGCTGCTGAAGTTGAAGAGATTGCTCTCTTCGTTTCTGCGTCGGAGACGCACAATCAAAAAAATGTAAAAATGTCCATCAGCGACTCACTGAAAGGATTTCGAAATATCGCTGAAAAGGCACTTACTCACGGAATCCGGATGAGAGGATACGTCGTGACAGCTTTCGGGTGTCCTTATGAGGGGAGGATAAATCCTGAAAAGGTAGAGTCCATTGTAGATGAATATAGGACTTTAGGTGTTCATGAAATTGCATTAGGGGATACAACTGGAATGGCTAATCCCGTTCAGGTGAGTCGAATGGTGAGCAGAATTCTTCGGCGATTGGATGGAAAGACTAGCCTTGCCCTTCATTTTCATGATACTCGCGGTGCTGCCCTGGCAAATATTTTGTCAGCTCTCCAAGAGGGAGTTGTGATTTTTGATGGCTCCATCGGAGGTTTGGGTGGATGCCCTTATGCTCCAGGGGCCTCTGGGAATGTTGCAACAGAGGATCTGGTGAACATGTTAGAAGAAATGGGAATCGAAACAGGTATTGATCTCAACAGATTGATCGGTTGTGCTAGGTACGCCAGAACAATCATCCAAAAAGACCTTCCAAGTCATCTCCTCAGCTCAGGAACAATTTGCTGGGAAGGGACTTAAATTTCCTTTCTTTCAGATTGTGGTCCTCCCTGTATTTAAGTTTTTCATTGTCACTAAAAAAGAAAGGGAATTTTTCTATCAGGGATTGACAATCCACAAGCGAGTGAAAGCGAAAACCGGAGGGGAAGAGGAGAAATCTATAGACTGCGAATTACGATATCGAAGGAGTTTCGATATCTGCTATAAACACTCCTTTTTCGATACCTCAGGAAAGTTACGGTTGGGTATTCATATATTCAATGTAGACTAGATGAAAGAAAGCCGAAAATTTGCTTACTCTGGAAGCATCAGGCATGCTTTCGCTCTGATAATCCTAAACTGCTGAGCCTTGGAATATCTGAACATTGGTAGAGTATGCATCAAAGTCTAATTTTCATTTTCCCTTTGTCCGAGGAATTTTCTTATGCATTACACTTAAACCGTTTCTTGAAGGATTCATTGATCAGGTTGGTTATAGATCCAAAAAAGATCTGCTGGTCGCAAGAGGGAGTTTGGTCAGAAAGCTATTTATTCAAGTATAAGTGTACACGGTGCCTTAAGGACTGAATCAAAGAGTTGATTCATGATTGATTTTCAGGGAAAGGAAGATTGGGGGATCTACCTGGTGTCCATAAAGTGTCCATCGGGCAGTAAAATTGGTATCTTTTGGTCACAAGTGAGTCACTTTTTTAAATCAATTGTTAAGGGGTTGTTTAATTGTGAAATCGACAGATTACCTTTGATTTTTGAGGCTTAGGCTCAGATTTCATGGAAGATCAGAGGAGCACTCATAACCCGAAGGTCGCTAGTTCAAATCTAGCCCCCGCTACCAAGCATTTCAAGGGGTTGCGCATTATGCGTAACCCTTTTTTTTGGAACTGCTACTGCTTTTGCTACTGCCATTTTTTGCCACCTCCCTGGTCCGGGCAGGTAACGCCCCAGCAAGGAGGCTCGCCTGCTTCCGCAGAAACTCCTGGTCGTCCCCGAAAAGGTGACCGTAAACATCCAGAGTAAAAGCCACGGAAGAATGCCCCATTTGAAACTGGCTGCCCCAGACCGTGCGCCGCACAGACAACTGTCTTGTCGCGGGTTGAAAATCGGGCCACTGCAAGCCCCACAATTCACCGGCCCGTACCCCGGTCATGATCGCCGTCCGAAAAGCCGTCTGATAATGCTTCTCCGTATTGTCGACCAATTGACTTAATTCGGCCGGCGTTAGAATATCAATCTCATGGTGACGGTTCCTGGGCCGCTGCAATTCCGCAGCCGGATCTGTCTTGAGATAACCCCATCGCGTTGCCACCCGGAACATCATCTTGAGAAGTGCAATCTGGTTGATAGCCGTCTCGGGCGCGGCCACCTGCCTCGTCCGCTCCGAAGCGAACTCGACAAGCTCCGGGGTCGTAATATCGCTTAAAGGCTTGTTGCCGAATTTAGTCTCCAGAAAGCACCTGATGATGTTCTTGTAGCGGCTCTTTCAACGAAAAACGCGGAGTGCTTTTCACTTGACAAATTTTTTTAAATTTAGTAATAGAAGAATGAGCGTTCATTCATGAAACCACAGCTGGAAGAGCGAAAGGTTGAAACAGCGATTAGGGATGAGTCCCTTGTGAGAAAAAAAAGGGAGGAGATCATCCTAGCTGCCAGTAAAGTATTTACAGAAAAGGGATTCCATCAAGCGACGATCAGGGATATTTCCAAAGCTTCGGGTCTGGGTCCAGGGACAATCTACAATTATGTTGAGAAGAAAGAGGATATCCTATATCTCATTTATAATAAACTGACGACGATGCTTACCAAAAGCCTCATGGAGACCATTGAAAATAATAATGATCCTTTAGAGCAATTGAGAGAAGCCTTAAAAAAAACAATTGAAATTGTATGGGATAATCAAGATTTGATCCTTTTAATGTATCAAGAGACAGCAGCCTTGGACAAAGAATCCATGTGCACTGTTCTTAGTCGAGAAAGCGATTATGTCACTCTAATGGAGAAGATCCTTGAGAAGGGGAGGAAAAAGGGGGTTATTCGAAACAAGAATACCCGAATTGCCGCTGATATAATCGTTTATCTTCTAGCATTTGTTCCCTTGAGGAGATGGAATCTTAAAAAGAGATTCAATGAGAAGCAGATTAAATCTGGACTCGTCGACTTTATTCTAAAGGCTCTATGTATTCGTCCAAGAAAAAAGTAAGTCATTTTCCCACTGTTAAATTCTTATATTTCAAGAAATTGATCCTATTCATCAAGAGGATTAGGTGATGGTGGAGAATGAAATCCTGTTGAAGATGTTCTACTTAATGGTAGAGATTAGACGTGTTGAGGAACGCCTCCTCGATATTTTTGCTAAAGGAAAGATTCCTGGATTCATCCACGTGAGCATTGGCCAAGAGGCGATTCCGGTGGGGGTCTGTTCTTGCCTGAGGGAGGTTGATTATGTTTCAACCACCCACAGAGGACATGGACAGGCTTTGGCTAAGGGAATCGATCTAAAAAGGTTTATGGCAGAGATCTATGGCCGCCGAGATGGTTATTGCAAAGGAAAAGCGGGGTCTATGCATATTGCGTGCAAAGAGGTTGGCATCATCGGTTCAAACGGAATTGTTGGTGGTGGCATTCCGATTTCGTTGGGGACTGCGTTTGCGTCGATGTATAAGAACGAGGATAGGGTGACGGTCTGTTTCTTTGGAGATGGTGCAACAAATCAAGGAACTTTTCATGAATCCCTTAATTTAGCTGCCCTTTGGAATCTTCCAATAGTCTTCTGTTGTGAAAATAACGGTTGGGCGGAATTTACTCCGCAGAAGGTCCACATGAAGATTGCAGATATTAGCAAGAGGGCCGAATCATACGGGATATTTGGCGCAATGGTGGATGGAGATGACGTCATAAAAGTTCGAGAGGAAGCGCAGAAGGCTATTAACCAGGCTCGCAAGGGCAAAGGACCAACTTTGTTGGAATGTAAGACGCACCGCTGGTTCGGTCATTTCGCAGGAGATGCACAGAAATATCGATCTCCAAAGGAAATCGAAGAGGCACGACAATTCGATCCGATCCTTAAATTTCAGAAGTTTCTCTTTGACTCGAAATACCTTAATCCAAGAGGTGTTAAGGAGATTGAGGAACGGATCAAATCAGAGATCGATGAAGCTGTTGCTTTTGCTGAGAACAGCCCTATTCCAGGTTCTGAAATACTCTTAGAAGATGTCTATACATAGGTTTCGAAAAGGAATTTAACAATGAAAGAAATCCGATACATCAGGGCGATTACGGAGGCTCTGAGGGAGGAGATGGCAAGGGATGAGTCGGTCTTCATTATTGGCGAAGATGTGGGAGCGCCGGGCGGGTCTTTCAGCGCCACACGGGGACTATTAGAGGAATTCGGCAGAGGACGAGTGAAGGATACGCCCATCAGTGAGTCGGCGATCGTTGGGCTTGCATCAGGGGCTGCAGCTCAGGGGCTTAGACCAGTTGTTGAGATCATGTTCATGGATTTCTTAACGGTTTGTATGGATCAAATTGCGAATCAACTGGCCAAGATGAAGTATATGTTCGGAGGACAGTATCGGTTGCCAGTAGTCATTCGCACCCCTTGCGGAGGCGGCCTTAATGCAGGCCCTCAGCATTCTCAATGTCTCGAATCATGGTTCTGCCATATTCCAGGTTTAAAAGTCGTGATGCCCGCAACGCCCTATGATGTGAAGGGTTTGCTCAAGGCGGCAATAAGAGATGATAATCCTATCCTCTTTGTCGAAAATAAAGCCCTCTATGGGTCGACAGGGGAAGTGCCAGAGGAAGAATACGTTGTAGCGATAGGAAAGGCCGATGTGAAAAAGGAAGGTCGACATGTGAGTGTCATTGCTGTCTCTCGCATGGTCCCCCAATCTTTGGAAGCAGCACAGATTCTATTAAAGGAAGGGATTGATATAGAGGTCATTGATTTAAGGACAGTTAGTCCTTTAGACAAAGAAACTATATTTAGGTCAGTTGAGAAAACGTCGAAATTGGTGATTGCCCATGAAGCGGTGAAAGCATTTGGTATTGGGGCGGAGATCGCCGCGATGGTTTGTGAGGAAATGATCGATTGTCTGGATGGACCCATCATCAGAGTAGGAGCCCCTTATACTCCAATTCCGTACAATCTGGAAGGAGCCTATCTCCCCAATTCGGGGGACGTGATAACAGCTGTCAGGAAGGTACTCGAATACTGAAATCAGGAGTGAAGATGAAGGCAGCGGTTTGGCACGGAAAGGGGGACATCAGGATCTTAGATGTTCCTGAACCTGCTGTAGACAAGGATCAAGTGAGGATTAGAGTTCGGTGGTGCGGCATCTGTGGCTCCGATGTTCATGAATACCGGGAAGGGCCGATGCTCATCTCCAAAAAACCTCATCCACTTACAGGAAAGAGCGGTCCTGTTATTTTGGGTCATGAATTCTCAGGTGATGTGGTCGAGGTTGGAAGGGAAGTGAAGAGGATTGGGGTTGGAGATAGAGTGACCATCAACTGCCTTATCTATTGTGGGACATGTGTCTATTGTAGACGCGGAGAGTATAACATGTGTCTAAGGCTTGCTACGGTTGGCCTTGCTTGGGATGGAGCCTTTTCTGAAACAGTGGTTGTTCCAGAGTATACGGTTCTCAAGATTCCCAATGAAGTCACTTATGAGATGGCAACATTTGCAGAACCTTTAGCCGTGGCTGTGCGGGCAGTGAGGAGGGCAAGATTAAAGTTTGGAGATACTGTAGGAGTAGTTGGTGCGGGGCCAATTGGACTTCTTGTGCTTCAAGCTGCTAAGGCAGCGGGCGCAAGTAAGGTCTTTGCGATCGAACCCATCGAGCGCCGAAGAAAACTGGCTCAACAATTAGGTGCGAATGAAGTTTTTGACCCGACGCAAGGTGACATAGGGAAAGAAATCGCAGAAAGGACAGAAGGGCTGAGGGCTGATATTGCATTTGAATGTGTGGGGAATCAAAGCGCCTTTGATACAGCAATTCGCATTACAGGTCGAAGAGCGATGATTGTTATGGTAGGGATGGCAATCAAACCTTTGGAGGTTCCGTTTTTGAGACTATGGGGCCATGAGAAGGAGATCACCACATGTACTGGATATGTTGACGAATATCCAACAGCCCTTGCTTTATTGGCAGACCGGAGGGTTATGGTCGAACCCATGATTACTGGGAAGATCAAGTTGTCCGAATTGGTGGGAAAAGGGATACAGGAAATGATCCAACATCCTGAAAATCATGTGAAGATTCTTGTAGCACCGTAATGACGGGAGGGTAAATTGAGTAGATTTTCGATCTTTGACCTTACAGGGAAGGTGGCCGTCGTTACAGGAGGATACCACGGCATCGGCAGGGCCCTCGCTGAAGGACTTGCAGAGGCTGGAGCAGATATCGTCATCTGTGCGAGAAATTATGATCGATGTGTCAAGACTTGTGATGAAATTAAGAATATGGGAGTGAAAACCCTCCCTATCAAATGCGATATCCGGAAGGTCGATGAAGTAAAAAATCTTGTGGAACAAACCATTCAGAGAATGGGAAAGATAAACATACTAATAAATAATGCTGGTGTGGGAGGTAGTGAAAAGCCCATTATTGATATGTTGGATGAGGAATGGGATGACGTCATCAATATCGATCTGAAAGGAGCTTTCATCTGCTCGAGGGCGGTCGTGAAGGAGATGATCAAGCAAGGAGGAGGAAAGATTATCAATGTCGCCTCTATCATGGCATTCATCACAACCGCTAATATGTCGGCTTACTGTGCCAGTAAAGGTGGAATGGTCCAGCTGACAAAAGTGATGGCCCTGGAGTTTATCAAATATAACATTCAGGTAAATGCTCTATGTCCAGGCTATTTCCTTACTCCAATGAACCGCAGATTATTCGAATCGGAAACGGGAAAGAGGATCATTCAGAAGAATATTCCGATGGGAAGGATTGGGAAGTGCGAAGAACTGAGAGGCACGGCCATCTACCTTGCTTCCTCGGCTACCGATTTTATGACAGGGGCCTGCATTATCGTTGATGGAGGCCAAATCCTCTGGTAAGGAAAATACATGAGATGAGAGGGGGAGAAAGATTGAATTTGAACACGATTGTTCTGGAAAAAAAGGGAGAGATCGCACACCTTATCTTAAATCGCCCTGAGGTCTTCAATGCTATCAACGAGCAGATGATCAACGATCTCAGGAAGGCCATTGAAACTTTCGGTGGAGATGAATCAATCCGAGTGGTCATCATAACAGGGGCCGGGAAGGCTTTTCAGGCAGGTGCAGATATCACAGAACTTAGCGGTATGAATCCCATCAAGATACTCGGCTGGAACCAGGGTATTGTCGAGAATTTTAATGCCCTTGAGAAGATTAGGCAGCCCGTCATTGCGGCGATCAACGGCTTCGCCCTTGGGGGGGGCTTGGAACTGGCTTTAGCTTGCACTTTGAGAGTTGCCTCAGAGAAAGCGAGAATGGGGTTTCCGGAGGTAAAGATTGGCATCATCCCGGGGGCAGGAGGAACCCAAAGGCTTCCCCGTCTGGTAGGGAAGGGAATTGCGGCGGAGATGATCTTGACGGGAGAGATGATCGATGCCCAGACTGCTTATCGGATAGGTCTGGTCAATGAAGTCGTCCCCCATGAGGAACTGATAAAGGCCGCAGAGGAGTTGGCCCGTAAGATTATAGCCAACGGCCCTATAGCAGTTTCCATGGCCAAGGATGCCATTGAGGTCGGAGAGGAACTACCTCTTGATGCGGCGATCCAGTACGCTCAGAAAAATTGCATCACCTGTTTTGCCACAGAAGACATGAAGGAGGGAACCCGGGCCTTCGTTGAGAAACGACCTCCACGGTTTAGAGGAAGGTGATCATGGCAATCCAAATCTTAATGCCCAAAATTGGCCTCACGATGTCAGAAGGAAAAATTGTGGAGTGGATGAAGAAGGAAGGAGAATGGGTGGAAAAAGGGGAGGTTCTCTTCGTCTTCGAAACAGAAAAGGTTACCTTCGAGGTCGAAGCTCCCCAGTCTGGGTTTCTCGCTAAGATCCTTGTCCAAGTGGATGAGATTGTTCCCATAGGGGCAGTGGTGGGTCTGCTTGCTGAAAAAGAGGGAGAAGAAGTAAAGATTACTACGGAGGGCCCTAAAGCTCTTCTTGAAAAGAGAACAGAGATGACTGGTGAAATCACAAAACCCTCTCTCGAAAAAATTAGAACAACTCCATTGGCCAGAAAAATGGCCAAAGAAAGTGGACTGGATCTAAAAAAGCTTTGCGGATCTGGGCTCGGAGGGAGGATTAGGAGAATAGATATAGAAAGGGCTATTCAAATGAAGGGCTCTGAGCCGGCAAAGAAAGTTGAAGCTGGGAAGCTGGTGAAGCTAACGGGTATGAGAAGGATCATCGCCCAGAAGATGTTGACCAGCAAAATAGAAACGGCTCAGACTTATATGTCCAACACAATCGATGCCACCGGAATTTTGAAGGCTAGGGAGAAATTTCTTCCTGTCATAGAGAAAAAGACAGGGGCTCGCCTCACGATTACCGATCTTCTCATGAAGATTACGGTTTCGGCCATTTCCCTTCATCCCGTTATCAATACCCGATGGTCAGAGGAAGGAATCCTCTGGTTCGAGGCCATCCACATGGGGATGGCCATGGCCCTTGAGGAAGGTCTCGTCGTCCCCGTCATTTGGGACATAGAAAACAAATCCCTTTCCGATATTGTCCGGGTGAGAACGGAACTTGTGGAGAAGGGGAGGAAGGGGCTGTTAACCCCAGATGATATGAAGGGAAGCACCTTCACCCTTTCCTCATTGGGGATGTTCGGTATCGAGGAGTTTACTGCCATCATCAATCAGCCGGAAAGTGCCATTCTGGCTGTCGGGGCAATTTTAGATAAACCGGTTGCACGAAATCAGGAAGTCGTGATACGGCCGATGATGAATCTGACTTTAAGCTATGATCATCGGGTGATCGATGGAGCGAAGGCCGCTCAGTTCATGAAAACTGTCAAAGAGATAATGGAAGATCCCATCTTAATTATTGCATGAAGGAAAAAAGACGGATGAAAGAACGGGTCATCGTGATCGGCGGGGGAGTTGCTGGATACCCGGCAGCACTTCGAGCGGCCCGGTTAGGAGCGGATGTTACTCTTGTTGAGAAAGAGAAACTCGGAGGTGTTTGCCTTAATAAGGGATGCATCCCCACAAAGGTCTATCTCAGGACGACAGCGCTCTTTAAGGAAATGAAAAGGGCTTCACTTTTCGGAGTGAGCTCAGAGAAGGTGAGCATCGATTTCAATTCCTTATTAGCCAGGAAGAAGGCACTTGTCAATCGGCTGACCGAGGGTGTGGTTAGCCTTCTAAAAAGCAAGAGAGTGCAAACCGTCAACGGGACAGGCGAATTTGCGGATTCAAAAAATATGAAAATCCTGGAAACAGGAAATATCCTCTCCGGTGACAAATTTATTTTGGCAACAGGTTCCGCTCCGGCCGAGCTTTTAATCCCTGGTTGTGAGAAGGTTCCCCTTCTAACGAGTGATGATCTTCTCGCTTTGGAATCCATCCCCAAGAGCCTGTTGATCATAGGAGGAGGATACATCGGTGTCGAACTGGGTCAATTTTTCCACCGGATGGGGGTGGAAGTCTCCATTGTGGAGATCCTTGATAGGATCATTCCCACAGAGGACGAAGAAATCAGCCGGGCATTGAAAGGTTTTCTTGAGAAGGAAGGGATCAGAATATTCGTTCAATCAAGAGTGGAGAAAATTGAGAAAGATGGGGAATACAAAAAAGTGGCCTTTTCAACGCCCGAGGGGCAGAAGTCGATGAACGTCTACGAGGTTGCCCAGACCGTGGGCAGAAAGCCTTTTTTTTCTGGAATGGGAATCGAGAAGATCGGGCTGAAAGCCGAGAAGGGCGGGATCATTGTGAACGAGAGAATGGAAACGAATATTCCTCATATATTTGCAGCAGGGGACGTAATAGGGAAGATCATGCTTGCTCATGCAGCCATGGCTGAAGGGGAGTGTGCAGCTCGAAATGCCCTTGGATACCCATCTTCAATCTCCAAGGCTGTGCCGAGGTGCATCTACACATCACCCGAGGTAGCTGCTGCGGGTCTTACGGAAAAGGAGGCCTTTGAAAAAGAAGAGGTGCAGATCAGCCGTTTGCCCTTTCACGTCGTTGGCAAAGCGGCGCTCATGGAAGAACCGGAAGGGATGATAAAGATTGTATCAGGGAAGAAATACGGAGAGATTTTGGGCGTTCATATTATCGGTTCTCATGCGACGGAACTTATCTCAGAGGCGGTCTTGGCTATTGAGATGGAGGCCACCGTTGAAGAATTAGCCAACATCATTCACCCCCACCCCACCCTCTCCGAAGGGTTAGGGGAGGCTGCCAGGGTACTAACTGGAGGTGCCATCCATCTACCATGAGATGCAAGGAGGATTACCTATGGATTTCGGATATACAGTGGAGGAGGAGAAGTTCAGGGAAAAGCTCTGCAAGTTCTTGGACAGGGAACTAACCGAAGAGATCGCAAGGCAGAACTGGGAAGACAAAGGTGTGGGGCCTGAGGGCCGCGAGTTTAGCCGTAAGCTGTGGGAAAACGGATTTTTGGGAATGAGTTGGCCAAAGGAATACGGCGGGCAAGGCTTACCCGGAACATACGATTTCATTCTCCTCGATGAGTTGGGCAAACGATGGGGTGCTCACGTTCCTCTCGATGTGGGCTACACCATGGTGGGACGGACGATCCTGCATCATGGCAACGAGGAGATGAAGAGAGAGTTCCTACCAAGGATCGTCAGGGGTGAGATTGAGTTTAGCCTGGGCTATACGGAACCAGATGCGGGTTCTGATCTGGCGTCGATGCGAATGGAGGCCGTGGAGGAGGGGGACGATTACGTTATAAACGGACAGAAAACCTTCAATACGGAGTCCCATTATGCCGAATATCACTGGCTGGCCGCAAGGACAGATCCCAGCCCGAAAATCCCCAAGTACAGGGGGATTAGCCTGTTCCTTGTAGATCAGAACAGTCCCGGGATCACGATCGACCCTTTGTGGACGATGTCTGGAGAGAGGACGAACGAGGTTTTTTACGATCATGTCAGGGTTCCGAAAAAGAGAATAGTGGGGGAGAAGAACAAAGGGTTTTATTACATGATGGAGGCTTTGGATTATGAGCGGAACCATGTTTTTGTCCCCTCCCGCCTTCATCCGATCCTAAACGAGATGATCGAATATGTAAAAGAGACAACATTTGATGGCAAGCCTTTGTCCGAGGATTCTGTCGTTCGAGATAAGTTAGCCCAGGCTGCCATTGAGCTGGAGGTGGCCCAGGTGCTTGCTGATCGTTCAAGATGGCTGGAAAGCAATGAACTTCCTATGACTTATGAGCCAGAGGTCATCAAGATCGTAACCTCCGAGTTAGAACAGCGGTTGGTAAATATTGGAATGGGAATCTTGGGGCTTTACGGCCAGTTGGAGGAAGGGTCAAAATGGGTGCCCCTTCGGGGGAGGGTCGAATGGCATTTTCTTCACTCCTTTATGACAACGATAGGTGCTGGGACGAGTGAGATCGGAAGGAATATCATTGCCCAGAGGGGATTAGGGTTGCCTCGAAGTTAGGCTGGTCTGCAAGGGGGATCATGGACTTTAATCTCAGCGAAGAGCAGAAATTACTTAAGCAGTCTATACGAGATTTTCTAACGAAGGAGTGTCCAAGCACCTTTGTTAGGGAGATGGAAGAAGATGAGAAAGGTTATACCCAGGAGATGTGGCACAAGATGGCAGATTTGGGATGGATGGGATTACCCTTCCCTGAGAAGTATGGTGGCCATGGGGGAAATTTTCTGGATGTGGTCATCATGATGGAAGAGATGGGGAGAGTTTGTCTCCCAGGCCCCTTTTTCTCTACCGTGGTCTTGGGAGGCTTTGCGCTTTTGGAGGCAGGCAATGAATTCCGAGCGGAGGAACTCTTGCCGAAGATCGCAAGGGGAGAGATGATTCTTACACTTGCCCTCTATGAACCGGCGATGACCAAGTATGATCCTTGTCTGATCACGGCGAAGGCTTTGCCAGAAGGGAACGATTATCTTCTCGAAGGCACCAAACTTTTTGTGCCTGATGCTCACGTTGCTAACCACATAATTTGTGTTACTACCAAAAATGAGGATGCAGAATTGAAGAAAGGGATAACGCTCTTCCTTTGCGATGCTAAGGCTCCGAAAATTAAATTTACACAATTGAAAACAATAGCAGGGGATAAACAATATGAAGTCGTTTTTAATAGGGTGAGGGTCGCAGAAAAGAATGTGTTAGGTAAAGTTGATGAAGGATGGCCCGTCCTGGAAAAAGTCCTTCAAAAGGCGGCTGTGGCCAAATGTGCTGAAATGGTTGGCGGTGCTCAACAGGTCCTCGACATGGCCCTCAGTTACACCAAAAAGAGGGTTCAGTTCAATAGATTGATCGGGAGTTTTCAGGCAGTACAGCATCACTTTGCCAACATGTTAATAGATTTGGAAGGGGCCAAGTGGATTACTTATAAGACAGCGTGGAAACTAAACAAAGACATCCCTTGTAGAAAGGAAGTAGCAATAGCTAAAGCATGGGTGAGCGAAGCTTATAAACACATTATTTCTTTGGGGCATCAGATTTTTGGGGGCGTGGGTTACATCGTAGACCACGATATGACATTATATTCCAGACGAGCAAAAGCGGCTGAGATCGCCTTCGGTGACGCGGGCTTTCACAGGAAGATTGTTGCCCAGGAGATCGGTCTTTAGCGAAAGGAGGAAGTCGAGTTGGATGGAAAGGATTCAAAAGAAGAGATATTGAATTCCGTTGAAAAAATGGCAACAGAGTATGAGCAGACTTATAGGGGCTGTGCACGCAGCTCTCTCGCCGCTCTACAAAAACAGTTTTCCTTTGGAAACGACGAAACCCTAAAGGCATCTACGCCTCTGGCTGCCGGTATTGCATTTAAAGGGGAAGTCTGTGGGGGCCTGCTTGGAGGAATGATGGCTTTAGGGATCTTAACCGCAAGTCAAGACCTGGGTGATCCAAAGGCCATGGGAAAGGCAATGGCTACGGGGTATAAGCTGTATAATCGATTTGTCAAAGAAATGGGAACGGCTAATTGCTTTAAGATCCAAGAAATGAAATTGGGAAGACATTTCAATCTGGCCGACCCAAAAGAATATGAAGATTTCCAAAAGGCGGGGGGATACGTTCAATGCTCGAGGGTTGTAGGTCAAGCTGCAAGGTTGGCAGCTGAAATCATATTGGAATTGACGGAAAAAGAGACAAGAAAAGTATGAGGGCCTGAGTATTTCCAGTTAAGAAAACTTTCTAGAAAAAAGGAGGAGCCGATGAAAGAGACGGTTGCCGAATCCCTGGGGAAATTTGTTCAATCCCTCTCCTATGACAGATTACCAAAAGAGATCATCGAGAAAGCCAAGACTTGCATGATCAATGGGATCGGGATTGGAATTTCCTGCTATGATATCGAATTTGCAAAGATCGCCCGGGAGACGATCAAGGAGGAGGAATCGGGAATGGCTAAGGCCAGATCTGCCACGGTTTTCTGTGACGGGTCGAGGGTTTCGGTAATGGGTGCAGCATTTGCGAATGCAAGCCTTTTCCATGGAAGGGCCCAAGAAGATACTTTGGGGAGTTCCCATACCGGGACAGTAATTACCCCTGCAACCTTAGCCATTGCCGAGAGACAAGGGAACTCGGGGAAGGAAGTGATCGAAGCCATTGTAGCAGGATATGAGGTCGTCGGTGCCTTCGATCGAGAGGTCTCTGCCTACACGACACCGAGAGGATTCAGGGCCAGCCCGGTTTTTGGAATTTTCGGGAGCGCTTCTGCGTCAAGCAGGCTATTGAAACTCTCTGAGGAGGAGACGATCCATGCGGTCGGCTTTGCGGCTGCCTTTGCAAGCGGAACGCTGGAATGCTTTGCCGCTGGGACAATGGAGTGGCGATTTGAAGTGGGAGTGGCTTCAAGAGAGGGAATTCTCGCTAGTCTTATTGCGAAGAACGGTGGAAAGGCAGCTCCGACAGCTATTGAAGGAAAGACCGGGTTTCTAAACGCCTTTGCCAATGGTACGGACATGGCTGATAGAATCCTAGTCCACCTTGGTCAGAAATGGGAGATTATGAATGCGGGTTTTAAACCTTACCCAGTATGCGCTTTTAATCAAACACCGGTAATTGCCATGCTCGATCTCATGAAGGAACATAAGATCGACCCCGACAGGATTGACCGGGTTCGAATCCAAGTAAACCCCTATGAGTATGCCTATGCGGGAATGAACTACCGGGGGCCTTTCAGCACGATAGGAGCCACGTTGATGTCCACCCCCTTCTGTCTTGCGGTGGCCTGTGTTGACAGAGAAGTGACATTGAAGGGAATTACTCAATTCACTCATCCTAAAATACTCGAATTGATTGAACGGATTGAACATCTTCCAGATGAAAAGATCCCTCGGTTTTCCTGTATCGTTGAGGTGGAGATGAAGGGTGGGGAAAGGTTCGGCAAAGAGATGATCGTCCCGCCGGATTACTACAATTTTGACATGGGGCAGGATATAGAGTTGATCAAGCGTGTAACGTCGGAAACCGGAGTCGATCAGTCCAAGGTTGATCGCATGATAGAACTGATAAGGAATTTTGAAAAAGAGAAGAACGTTAAGAAATTGGTGGAAGTTCTGGCTCATTGCCCTTGATGTCTTTACTCAGGGGAATATGTAAGAGGATTGCCTTTTCCTCAGGTTATTTTCATCTGGAGTTCAACGGCGCTACCGGCCGCAGGCGGACAGAGCGGGTCTTTCTGAAAGCGCTCCTTTCAAAGGGTGGGTAATAAGACCTCAAAAAAAGATGATATGTCATCTAAAACTCCTGTAAGCGGCGCAACTGTTCTAAGATTCGAAGATGTCACCCTGAACTTCGGCAAGATAACTGCCTTAAATCATGTAAGCTTTGAAATCAGGGAGGGCGAGATTCTCGCAATCATAGGGCCTAATGGGGCCGGTAAGACTTGCGCCCTGAATTGCATCAGTGGTCTTTATAAGCCTGAACACGGGGCAATCTATTTCAGCGGAGAGAAGATTTCAAAATCTGCACCTCACAAAGTGAGTAAGAAGGGAATCGCCAGGACTTTTCAGAATATCGCCCTCTATTCAGGAATGACGGTGGTAGATAACGTAATGTCCGGGAGGCACATCGTCTCCAAAGCCGGTCCTATCGCCTGTGCCTTTTACTTTGGCAAGGCTCTTCGAGAAGAAACCAGGGAGCGCCGTGAGGTGGAATATCTCATCGATTTTCTCGAGCTGGGGAGATGGAGAAAGGAGAAAGTGGGATCCCTGCCCTACGGCCTGCAGAAAAGGGTCGACCTTGCCAGGGCTCTTGCGATGGAGCCAAGGTTGCTCCTCCTGGACGAACCCATGGCTGGGATGAATGTTGAAGAGAAAGGGGACATCGTCCGGTTCATCCTTGATGTACACAGAGGACAGGGTCCTGTTTACTCCGAAAGTAAGATTTTGAGGGAAGGGGTAAAAAGCATCGTCATGATCGAACATGATATGGGGATCATCATGGATATCGCCGACCGAGTGATCGTCCTCGACTTTGGGAGCAAGATTGCCGAAGGTCCCCCTAACGATATTAAGAGAGATCAGAGAGTGAGGGATGCCTATCTGGGTAAAGGGATATAAAGGGTAACATAGGTCCTCTCATGTCGGGTAAGACTTGGCCCAAGATATTGCAGGATTGGTACCGTCAGCATGGCAGCAGCAGGGTGGCGATGCGGAACAAGGAATTTGGTGTTTGGAGGGAGTATACATGGAAAGAGTATTATGAGATGGTGAGACATCTGGGGTCAGGCCTGATGAAATTGGGTCTTCAACCATCGGACAAGGTCATGGTCATTGGATACAATGGACCCTATGCCTATTGGGCAATCCTCGGTGTAATGGCAAACCGGGGCGTTGTCACCATGCTTTCACCCGATGCCCCGCCCGCCGAGATGAAGAAGTTCTTGAATCATTCGGATTCGAGATTTGTCATTGTTGAGGATCAAGAGCAGGTGGAGAAGCTTCTTCACCTGAAGGGAGAACTCCCAAAATTAGAGAAGATTATCTATTGGAATTCCAAAGGGCTTTTGGACTGCCACCGACAGGATTTGTTCAGTTATCAGCAAGTCATCCAAAGGGGGAAGGAGTTTGAGGAAGACCATCTCGGATTGTTTGAGGAGTTCATCGAAGCATCCACCGAAGATGATATTGCGCTCTTAATCTATACATCCGGGACAGGAGCCTCGGCAAAGGGAGTATTGCTGACGCATCAAGCCGGGATCAGCAGTGCACAGAAATGCATCGAGGCAGGATCCCTGGAGGAAAATTTCCAAATCTTCAGTCATATGCCGCTCGCGTGGTTTCCTGCCTTCATTCTGGAAATGGGAGTCCATTTGATGGGTGGAATGACCGTCAATTTTGCTGAGGGGCCCGACACCGTCTTAAATGACATACGGGAGATCGGTCCTCATTTCGTCATATTTACGCCTCGACAGTGGGAGGGGCTCATGAAGAGAGTACGCGTCAGGGTGAGCGATGCCGGTCTTTTGAAGCGCCTCTGTTACCGAATCTTTTTGCCCGTCGGTTACATGATTTGTAACAGGCAGGGGGAGGTCGGGCTGGTTTGGAAGTTTTTTTATCTTTTCGCTTTCTTTCTTCTCTTTAGACCTTTGAAGAACAAGTTGGGACTCCTTCATCTGAAACTTTCCTTAACGGGGGGAGGACCGATCAGTACAGAAAGCTTCAGATTCTTGAATGCCTTAGGTTTAAATTTGAGACAAACCTACGGCATGATGGAGATGAACCCTATCACCTGGCAGGCCGATGGAGACTTTCAGTTGGGAAGCGTTGGAAAACCGGTTCGTGGATCGGAGGTGATCTTATCGGGGCAAGGAGAGATTTTGGCCAAAGGCGACCATATGTTTCGAGGCTATTATAAAGATCCAGGGGGAACAGAGACGATCGCCAAGGAGGGTTGGATTCATACAGGAGATGCGGGGAAGATCGATCCGGATGGTCATCTCATCTATGAGGGCCGTTTATCGGACATGATCCAGACGGACCAGGGGGAAAAATTTTCCCCTGAACCGATTGAGGGAAGGTTGAGGTACAACGACTTTATCAAAGATGCCTTGATCTTGCGGAAGGGTAGGGTGATCGCCCTCATCCAGATCGATTTCGAGACCGTAGGCAAGTGGGCAGAGGAGAACGATATTCCTTATATCACCTTCTCTGACCTGTCGCAGAAGCATCAGGTCTATAATCTGATCGGGAAGGCTATTCGTGAGGTAAACCGGACACTTCCTGAGGAGATGAAGATTGAGAAGTACTTCATCGTTGATAAAGAGTTCAGCGCGGAAGATTTGGAGCTCACTCATTCCGGGAAGTTGAGGAGAGGCTTCACCATCGAAAGGTATAGGTACCTTTGGGAAGAAAACACTTCTGACGGGTGAGGGAACTTGTCCTGTCCCATATAGCTACGTCGTGCAGCCCTTTGGGAGCGCAAAAGAGGGGGATGAGAGGGTCCACTACAACAGATCGAATACGGCTGCATCCTTTCGTCCTGTTCGGCAGGGTTTAAGAGGTCAAGATGGGAACATTGTTCCATCTGGTTGCAAATGGCTTGGCAGTGGGTGGGGTTTACGCAGTCGTGGCCTTGGGTTTTGCGCTCATTTTCAAGGCAACAAAAGTGTTTAACTTTGCGGTGGGGGAGTTTATCTGCATCGGGGCCTTCATGGTTTGGAGCCTCATCGTTCAATTTCATCTTCCTTTTGGCGTAAGTGTCCTGATCGGCATTGCCGGCGCAGGCTTACTAGGATTGCTGTGCGAGCGCCTATTCGTGCGGCCCATGATCGGACAGCCCATCTTGTCCATTATCATCATGACACTGGCATTGTCGTTCTTTCTAAATGGGGTGGCCATCTTGGTGTGGGGCTCTGTCCCTGCGAGCTACCCAACCTATCTGCCGGGGGGGTCCTTAAAAATGGCCGGGGCAGCTATTGGAATCGATATTCTGTTCTGTTTTGCGGCCACTCTCGTCATCGGATGTGCTATCGCGCTCTATTTTGAGAAAGCGAAGGGGAGCATTCCGATGAGGGCAGCGGCCGAGGATCACCAGGCCGCTCAAGCTGCTGGAATTAGGGTGAGCAAAATCTCAACCTTGGTTTGGACTGTGTCCGGCATCGTGTGTGGGGTGGGAGGCTTGTTTTTGGGAACCATCCGAGGGGTGGATATGTACCTTCCGGAATTCGGTCTGAAAGTTGTTCCGGCTGTTCTGATCGGAGGATTGGAATCAATTCCCGGAGCCATCGCAGGAGGTCTGATCATAGGGGTTTTGGAAAAGATAGGGAGCGGATATATGAATCCGATTGTTGGCGGCGGAATCGAAACTGCTATCGCATACATTGTGATGATCATATTTTTGACCTTCAGGCCCTATGGCCTTTTTGGGCTGAGAAAGATAGAAAGATTATAAAATGCTTCCCTGCGGTGTTTACAATCGTAATTATCGTGAAGATATGGCGATCATACGCACTCGCTTCCACTGGAGTCTACTCATCGCAGCGATGGTCCTGCTCGCTGCCGCCCCCCTTTTTGGGACTTATTATTGGCTCACCTTGGTCATTTTTATATGCATTTTTATTATCAATACCCTTGGGCTCAATATCCTCCTTGGATATGCAGGCCAGATCTCACTCGGACAATCCGCCTTTATGGGAGTGGGGGCCTACGTTTCTGCCCTTCTGACCGCAAAGGCGGGCATACCTTTCCTAGCTTCTCTCCCGCTCTCGGGGATCCTCAGCGGGGCAGTAGGGTTGATCTTCGGATTTCCCTCTGTCAGGGTAAAGGGATTCTACCTTGCCCTGGTAACCTTGGGGGCTCAATTCATTCTGGTTTACGTCATTGAGCATCTGGACATGACGGGTGGAACGAACGGAATGGTCTGCCCATTCGCTTCCATCGGGCCAGTCGTCTTCGATACCCCTTCCAAGATCTACTGGCTCACCGTAGCCGTTACTGTCATCATGATATTCTTAGCCAACAATCTGACGAGGACCAGAGTTGGAAGGGCATTGATTGCTGTAAGGGATAATGATATTGCTGCGGAAGTACTGGGAGTCAACGTTTCCCATTATAAACTGCTTGCCTTCTTCATAGGCTGCTTCTATGCAGGAATCTCCGGATCCCTTTGGGCGCATTTTTTGACATCCATCCATCCTGACCAGTTCCCCCTGTCAAACTCTATCCTCTATCTGGGGGCAGTCATCATAGGGGGCATCGGGACTTTGTTCGGCGCCATCATGGGAGCAATCGTCATGAGAGGATTGGATGAAATCTTGCGTATTGCAATACCCGCACTGGCCGAAATCTTCCCTGCCTGGGGAGCGAACATTGCTCCTGCCTTGGGTCCGATGGTCTATGGGCTGGTAATCATTATCTTTCTGATTTTTGAACCAAGAGGACTCGTTCATGCATGGCAGCGACTTAAATTATCCATACAGCTGTGGCCATTTCCATATTGAAAGGGGGGATGTGCCATGCGCCTTAATTATGATCCGGAAGGGGAACGATTCATTTGATTGGAAAAATCTCGGAGAAAGGAGCGAAAAGAGATGAAGAGATCAAATTTCTTTCTGCTAATCGTCTTAGGGAGCATCGGAGGGTTGGCATTGGTCGTCTTAGGGAATGGCTTTTCCACCGCGGCACCCACTGATGAGGCGCACTGGGTGAAGATCGGGAACTCCCATGGGATGACGGGGGCTGTTTCTGTAGCCCACACGGCTTATATGGAGGCAATGATTTCCTATTTTAAGGATCTGAATGAAAGGGGAGGGATCGAGTTTACCAATCCCAAAACAGGAAAGGCGGAGAAAGCCAAGATCGATCATATCTGGGCGGATGACGGCTATGTTGTCAGCAAGATCGTTGCGAACTACACAAGGATGAAGGGCGATGGCATCGTCTTCTTCATTAACGGAAGCGTTGGTGGCACATTAGCATGCCTCGAGATGTCAAAGAGGGATAAGATCGCCCAGCTCCATGCGGGGAATATCAAGGCATTGATGTATCCAAAGCACAAGTGGGTCATTACGCCAAGCGCCGCCTATACCGACAGTTTCGGTGCGGGAATCAACTGGATTGTGAAGGAGTGGGCCCCCAAGAATCTGCCGGCGGGGGGAAAACTCAAGTTAGGGATCATCACTTCTGATACAGCCTTCGGCAAAGCATTGCTCGAACCCAGCACGGAAGCTTATATGAAAGAGAACGGCGTAGAATATTTGGGGATGCTCTTTGCCGGGGTGGGGGATATTGACATGACCCCTCAGTTGAAAACGATGGTAGACAAAGGGGCAAACTGGATCGCCTGCAATCACACGGCTCCATTTGCGTCAAACCTGGCGAAATCCATCGGTCGCCTTGGGCTGCATGGTAAGATTCATCTCTTTCTCAACCAGGCCTGTTTTGACGATGTCTTTATCCAGCAGGCTGGGGAGTATGCGGAGGGGACAGTTGGCATCGGTTTTACAGGCCACATCCTCGATCCGAACGCCTTCAATGACAAAATGCGCGCGGTCATCAAACATTACTATCCCAATACAAACGTCTTCTACCAGCACGGCCTTGGCATCGTCTATGCCAGATGTGTGGAAGCAGGAATCGCCACCGCCTTGAGAAAGTTCGGATATCCACTCACCGGAGAGAACGTCGCGGATGCTTTTTCCAGCGCGGATGGGAAAGGGATCTGGAAGTCGCCCGGGGGATTGATCCCAGGGGATTTTGATGTGACCAGCAATCCAGAAGATGCAACGATGCTCCATGATGCAGCCCTTCTCGTCGCCGAGAAAGGAAGATTGAAAGTGATTAAATACGTCCATTGCCCGGGGTTGTCTTACAAATGATCAGCTGGCCCAGGGTTGTGGCAAAAGAATCTGAGGCTGTGCAGCGATCATGAGAGGGGAGGATGCTAAGCGTCAACAACATCGAGGTCATCTACAGTAATGTGGTCCTTGTCTTAAGAGGAGTTTCACTGGAAGTCAAGGAGAAGAGCATCACCGCCCTTCTTGGTGCCAATGGGGCAGGGAAGTCCACGACCCTCAAGGCTATTTCCGGGTTACTTCATACAGAGCTGGGCAGGGTCAGCAAAGGGCACATCTTGTTTAACGGGAAGAGAATCGAGAGGTTTGGTCCGGAGGATATTGCTGAGTCGGGAATTGTTCAAGTGATGGAGAGGCGAAGGGTGTTTGAGCATCTCACGGTCGAGGAAAATCTGATCGTTGGGGCTTCCCCTGTGAAGGGCAAGCATGACCTTAAGAAGGATATCGACGGCGCGTACACTTTTTTCCCAAGGCTCAAATACCTTCGGAGCCAAACGAGCGGTTACTTATCCGGCGGCGAACAGCAAATGTTGGTGATCGGCCGAGCCATCATGGCCCATCCCCAAGTACTTCTCCTTGACGAACCCTCACTCGGCCTCAGTCCTTTAATAACCAAGGAAATTTTCAGAGTGGTGAAAAGCATTAACCTTGAGGAAGGCACATCGATTCTATTAGTGGAGCAGAATGCATTGGCTGGGTTCTCTGTCGCAGATTATGGCTACATAATGGAAAATGGCCGGATTGTGCTGAACGGGCCACCGGATTCATTGAGGAATAATGAGGAAGTGCGGGAGTTCTACCTGGGATATAGCAAGGCAGGCGAGCGGATGAGTTACCGGGATATGAAACATAGGAAGCGAATTCTTTGGAAGGGTTAGAAAGGATGGGTTTAAGGAGGATGACGAGATGAATTGGAGTTATGTACTTGAGAGGAATGTGGAGAGGTTTCCAGATAAAGAAGCCCTCATCTGCGGAGAAAGGAGACTTACTTACAGGATGGTTCAAAAGCGAGTTGATGGCCTGGCAAAAGGGCTTCAAGGGCTGGGGATTAAAAAAGGCGACGTGGTGGCGATTCTGCTTTACAATTGCTCGGAGTATATCGAAATTACTTTTGCCGTCAACAAACTCGGGGGCACATGGCTTCCCCTGAATTATCGGCTGGCCGGTGCTGAGATGAGCTATATTCTCAACCATTCTGAAGCCAAATTACTCATTTCTGAAATGGAATTTTCGCCCATCATTGAGGGGATCCGGAAAGATATCCCCGGAGTGAGGAAATTTATCGGAGTCGGGAAAGAAGTCCCTCAAGGGTGGATGAGTTATGATGCCGTTGTGAAAGAGAACGAGGGCGCTACAGTCCCCCATGCCCTTGTGGACCTGGATGACCTGCAGAGGCTTATGTATACGTCAGGAACAACAGCCCATCCGAAAGGGGTAATGATTACATACGGCAACCTTTATTGGAAGAATATCGGGCATATTTTGATGTTCGATTTAAAACCAGAGGACAAGACCCTGGTTGCTGGTCCTTTGTACCATGTGGGGGGTATGGACCTGCCTGCCACGGGAACGCTCTATGCGGGAGGAAGCCTGGTCATCCTGAAGAGATTCGAACCGGTCCTCGTGCTGGAGACAATTCAAACGGAGAAGATTACGAATACATGGTTCGCTCCGGCCATGGTCAATATCCTCTTTCAGGAGCCAACCTTTGACCAATATGATGTCCGTTCCCTTCGGTTCATTATTGATGGGGGAGAGAAGATGCCTTTGCCACTGATCAATAAGATCAAAGAAAAATTTCCATCGACCTGGTTTGCCGATGCCTACGGGCTAACCGAGACGGTCTCGGGGGACACCTTTCTCTCTTGGGACAAGGTACTGGAAAAGATAGGGTCTGTGGGCAAACCGGTTGTGCAACTTCGTGTTCGGACGGTTGACGAACAAGGGAAAGATGTTGCTCCCGGCCAATTAGGCGAGATCGTTCTTCGGGGCCCCAAGGTTTTCAAAGGATATTGGAAGAATCCAGAAGCCACTGCAGAGGCGCTGAAGAATGGATGGTTCCATACCGGAGATATTGGGAAGCTTGACGAGGAAGGGTATCTTTACATTGAGGACCGAAAGAAGGACATCATCATCAGCGGGGGCGAGAATATTGCATCCCTGGAAGTCGAGCGGGTGATCTACCAAATGCCGCAAGTCCTGGAGACGGCTGTGGTTGGCATCCCCCATCCCAAATGGCTGGAGGTTCCCAAAGCTTATGTCGTGCTGAAGAAAGGAGAGAGCCTCTCCGGTGAGGAGATCATCGCTCACTGTTCAACGAAGTTGGCAAAGTTTAAGGTCCCCAAGGAGATAGAGTTTACCGATAGTCTTCCTCGGAACCCTTCTGGGAAGGTTTTAAAAAGAGAACTTCGGGACAGGCATAAAACAGGAAGGAAATAGGGTGGCAGGTATCAATTCGAATGATCAGGGTGCTTTATATAGCTGTGCAATAGGAATGTAAAAAGAGTCGGTCCTAAAGAACTATAAGAGAGGCTTCGCCGTAAGACACAGAATGGAGGTGGTTATATGGAATTTAAAAAGATGTTCGAGCCGGGAGAGATTGGGACGATGAAAGTGAAAAATAGAATTGCCCTTGCACCCATGGTCCGTAATTGGGCTACTGATGATGGGCTTGTTACTGACCGTCTCCTAAATAACTATGCAGCGATTGCGGCAGGAGGTGTGGGCATGATCATGCTTGAGGCCTGCTACGTTCAAGCCATTGGGAGAGGATTTCTTAACCAACTGGGGATTTACGATGACAAATGTGTCAAAGGATTAAAGAGCCTAGCTGATGTTGCGCACCGACATGGAGCGAAGCTCGGCGCACAAATATTTCACGCAGGGCGACAGACTGTTCCGGCGTTTTGCGGCGGACAACCGGTGGCTCCATCTCCGAAACCATGTGGATTAATGAAGTTTATCGATCCGGGATATACCCCACGGGAACTGAGCACCGAGGAAGTGGGGAACCTAGCTAAGGCCTTTGCTGAAGGAGCTCGCCGGAATAAGGAAGCAGGTTTCGATTTTGTGGAGTTACACGGAGCCCATGGGTACATCATCAACCAATTCCTGTCCCCTTATACGAATCAACGCACGGATAAGTATGGTGGTGATTTTGCCGGCCGCATGCGTTTTGTTTTGGAAGTACTGGATAGGGTCCGTTCCAAGGTTGGTCGAGACTTTCCCGTCACGATACGGCTCAATGGAGACGATTTTATAGAAGGGGGCATGAGCATTGAATATACGCTGAAGGTTGTAAAGGACCTGGATAAGGCTGGAATCGATGGTTTCCATATCACCGGAGAGATATATGAATCTTTTCCTAAGGGGAAGATGATTTCCCCCATGTCCATCCAGCCTGCTCCTTTGGTGGGACTCGCAGCGGCAGTTAAACGGGTGACTTCAAAACCTGTCATTGCAGTGGCCAAGATCTACCGGCCCCAGCTCATCGAAGATGTGTTGGTCAAGAATCAAGCAGATTTCGTTGCCCTGGGCCGCTCTCTCCTATCGGATCCTGAACTGCCGAATAAAGTAATGAATGGGCGGATGGATGAAATCAACTACTGTATAACCTGTCAAGGATGTCAGGAGCGCCTTTTCTCTCAAACTGATGTCCAGTGCACAGTGAATCCGTGGTGCGGCCGTGAAAAGGAACTCGATATGAAGCTTGCTCCCAAAAGGAAGAGAGTGATCGTCGTGGGTGGGGGTCCGGCTGGGATGCAGGCTGCTTGGGTGGCAGCTAAGAGAGGACATGATGTGAGCCTCTACGAGAAGAACTATCATTTGGGAGGCCTGATGGAATTGGTTGTCATACCTCCCACCCGGGATGATTGGAATGTATTCTCTCGTTACCAAATGAGACAGGTGATCGAAAGCGGGGTAAACGTTAGGATCGGAAAAAATGTTACTAAGGAAATGATCCGCAGGGAGAAACCGGATGTGCTTGTTGTTGCAGCGGGTTCGTCTCCGGGCAGGCCGAACATACCCGGGTCAGATAATGTCAATGTCGTCGAGGCTCGAGATGTACTTCGGGGAAAGTCTAAATACAAAGGTCCGGTCATTGTGGTCGGAGGGGGATTGGTAGGGTGTGGGGTGGCCGAGTGGTTAGCGGAAAAAGGCGAGAAGATAAAGATTGTTGAAATGCGTGAGGATATTGCTCCAGATATGTTCTTGAATGAAAAAACGACAATGCTTGAGAGGTGGAAGAAACTCGATATTGAGATATTTACGAAGAAAAAGGTCACCTCCATTATGCTCAAAGGAGTGGTAGTAGAAGAAGATGGAAAAACCGAGGAGATCGTCGGCGAGACAGTTGTACTCGCTATAGGGGCACTGGCAAACCAGGAACTCATCGATCTCAAAGGTGAAGTACCCGAATTCTACGTGATCGGAGATTGTGCCGAGCCTCGGAAAATCATTAACGCAGTATATGAAGGGACAAGTGCAGGCTGCCAAATCTGAGGAAGTGAGCTAGAAGATTCATATATGATTTCGCTACTTGCTAGATGAAAAAATTGATCATTTTCGCCGGCTGGGAAAATAAAGGTTTAAAGAGAGAATCTCTGGAGAGGAGCAAGGCAAAAGTTCACGCTAAATGAAATGGATAAAAGGTACGACACGCTTCTTCAGGTCATAGATCTGGAAGTGAGTTATCATAAGAGGCAGGTTATATTCGGGATCTCCTTCTTTTTGGAACAGGGAGAGGTTGTTGCCCTGGTGGGCCCGAATGGAGCAGGAAAAACAACCACCTTGAATACCATCCAAGGGCTCCTCCATCCTCAAAGGGGGAAGGTCTATTTTGATGGGAAGGATATCAGTCACAGGAAGGCTTCGGAGAATGTGAAGGATGGGGTTTCTCTCGTCCCCCAGGGGGGGAGGGTTTTCCCTGACCTTTCGGTTTTTGAGAATCTTCAGCTTGGGGGGTATCTTGTGGATCCATCGACTATGGATCGACAGGTTGAGTATGTTTACGATCTCTTCCCAATCCTGAGGGGAAGAAGGTTCCAGAGGGCCAATTCCTTGAGCGGAGGTGAGCGCCAGATGTTAGCCATCGGAAGGGCCCTGATGCTTACTCCAAAACTCTTGCTCCTTGACGAACCCTCAGCAGGCCTGGCGCCGCTCTTAGTTAGAGAACTGATGAAGACAGTCTTGGAGATTAGACAGAGGATGGACACAAGCGTTCTGATCGTTGAACAAAATGTCCGGGAAGCCTTCTCCGTTGCGCAGAAGGCCTATGTTTTGAGGGTGGGGAAGATCGTCCTCGAAGATCATCATCCCGTTGCGCTCCTGGAGGATGAGAGATTGAGGAAAAGCTATCTCAGTTGACGGGTGATTGAATCTTTTTTGGTCGGCCGAATCCGAAGAGGCAGGAGGTGATGAATAGAATTCGAGCAGGTCATCGAGCATCTATCAATTTCGGGCCAAGCCCGATGAAAGGAGGGAAAAATGAAGCCGAACGTCAGGGTTGAAATTCTTCTGGTCCTTTTATCCATCTTTTGTTTCAATCTTTCCTATGGTGCAGAGGTTTACAAATTAGGCACGGTGGCCTGCCTCACCGGTGCCATTCCACAGCACGGCGAATACACGCTCAGAGGGTTTGAATTAGCGTTGGAAGATATTGAAAAGAGCGGAATGATCAAAGACGGAAAGATCACGGTGGTTGCGGAGGATGGACAAAATGTGCCAAGAGTAGCACTGGCGGCACTGACAAAATTGATCAATATCGACAAGGTTCAATATTTCGAGACGGTTGGATCGAGCGTGGTTCTTGCCCTTGCTCCGGTTGCCGCGGAGAACAAGGTCATTTTGATGAATACGGCTGCCACCCATCCCAAGATTAGAGAGGTCGGCAAACCCTACGTCTTCAGCCTCATCCCGGGGACTGCTTCTGAAAGCAAAGCAGCGGCTCAGTTTGCTTATGCAGATCTCAAGACGAGGAATGCCTCTATTCTTTATGTGAACAACGAGTATGGACATGGAGCAAGGGATATCTTCGAAGGGGTTTTTACCGACCTAGGCGGAAAGGTTGTGGGCAAGGAGATATACGATCTTGGGGCAACGGACTATCGAACGCAATTAACAAAGATTCGGGCACAGAATCCAGATATGATCTATTTCGGAGGCCATGCCAACGAGTGTGGCCGGGCCATCAAGCAGGGAAAGGAATTGGGTATCAAAGCTTCATGGATCGGGACGGTGGCGACCAATGCACCGGAGACGGTAAAGATTGCAGGAGAAGCAGCAGAGGGCCTCTATGCCGTGGCCTTCCCCTATGATCCCGTCGGCGGAACACCAAAAATGAAAGAGTTCGGGCAGCGATTTAAGACAAAGCATGGGGTAATCCCAACCATCTATTCTGCAAATTCGTATATCGCTGCGTTGCTCTTTGCTAGGGCGATTGAGAGGGGAGCGAAGACCGGACCGGAGATCTCCAAATTCCTGCTGACCATCAAGGATTGGGATACCATTATTGGGAGGATCAGCATCGATAAAGATGGCATGGTCGATCTGCCGTGCAGGTTCCTTGTCGTCAAAGGGGGTAATTTCATATCCCATAGATGAAAGGCTGGTTTCGAGAGGTGGGATATCGGCGTAAAGGATAATTGGGAAGGAGCCCTCTCATGCTATTCCTGCAATTGCTTTCAAATGGTATTATTGCAGGGAGTGTTTACGCCCTTCTCGGGTTGGGATTCGGGATTATTTATTCCACCACTCGAACCTTCCATTTTGCACACGGTGCGATTTACAGCATCGCCGGTTACCTCTCTTTCCATTTCAATGTCCTCTGGCATCTCCCACTGAACCTGTCTGTCGGCCTTTCCATTCTTGCGGCTGTTATTTTGGGGATTGGGATTGAGGGGTTAGTCTACAGACCCTTGCGGGGGGTGGGCGCCTCACCGATGGAGACTCTTTTGAGTTCTCTCGGTTTATTCATCCTGTTCCAAAACCTAATCATCATTCTGTGGCGAAGTGATCCGAGAGTCTTGCCTATCAATGATGCAATCCGTAAGAGTGTTACCTTCGGGAACATCTGGATCACCTATCTGCAGTTGATCATTATTGGAACCAGCTTCCTTCTGTTGGGGCTCTTGCTGGCGTTCATCAAGAGGACGAAAGTCGGGAACGCCATCCGGGCACTCGAGAGTGACGCGGAGATGACGGAGATCGTTGGGATCGACCCGGAGCGCATCCGTTTTTTGGCCTACGGCGTGGGATCCGGTCTTGCCGGCGTTTCTTCCATTTTAGCCACTGCAGATGTCGGGATTGATCCTAATTCCGGCATCATGGCCCTGCTCATCGCGGTGATCGCGGTTATTGTCGGGGGGATTGGAAACTACTGGGGAACGGCTCTAGCCGGGATGCTTCTGGGTATTGCAGAAAACATAGGGATATGGAAGATCCCCTCGGAATGGAAATCTTCCATCGCATTTGCAATCTTGGTCATATTCATGCTGTTAAGGCCCACAGGCCTATTCGCTAAAAAGACATAGGATCTCGTCAATGGACTACATCTTCTACGTTCTCATCATGGTAGAGATTTATATCATTCTAGCGGTGTCATTGAATCTGCTTGTGGGCTATACGGGGCTTATCTCCATTGCCCATGCAGGGTTCATGGCCATCGGCGCTTATACGACAACGATCCTCCTTCTCCGATACGGTGTAAACTTTTTCATAACGATTCCTCTGGGGGTTGGCATTGCGGGGATAGTTAGTGGGCTTCTGGCCCTTCCTTCTCTGCGGGTGAAGGGAGAACATTATATCATTGCGTCTTTTGGACTTCAGATCATCCTTTATACGGTCCTTCTCAACTGGGTCTCGGTCACCAATGGCCCCTTTGGATTCTCAGGCATTCCGAAACCCAAACTCTTTGGTTATGTCTTTTTAAAATATGGCTCTTATCTAATTTTGACAGGCCTCGTTGCCCTCCTTTGCGTGTTTGTGGTTTGGCGAATCACCCGGTCTCGATTCGGTCTGATCCTCAAGTCGATCCGGGAGGATGAGATCGCGGCTTTGTCTTTGGGGAAGGATGTGAATCACTTTAAGGTCGTTGTCTTCACTGTGGGATCCTCCATAGCAGCCGTTGCGGGAAGCCTTTACGCCTCGTTGATCAGCTTCATTGATCCATTCTGCTTTACCGTCCATGATTCCATCTTCATGCTCGCAGTGGTGATCATCGGGGGAACGGGCAACATCTTTGGTTCGATGCTGGGGGCTTTCATCCTCATTAGTCTGCCGGAGTTCCTCAAGTTCTTGCAGGTATCGGAGGCGATTGCAGCACCTTTGCGGCAGATGATCTACGGCGGTTTATTAGTCTTCTTCATGCGTTTCAGACCACAGGGGATCCTGCCCGAATACAGAAAAGGACCGTAGGGAATGGATAAAACTCGCTACTTTCAAGTTGCGGAGTTGAATAAGAGTTTCGGGGGGCTGACTGCCGTAAGAAATCTTTCTTTCGAAATCGAGAGCGGGAAGATTACCAGCCTGATCGGACCCAATGGTGCCGGGAAAACGACCACATTTAATCTGATATCGGGTTTCTTACAGCCAGATGGAGGGCGAATCTTCTTTAAGGATCGCGAGATCACAGGATTATCTCCCAATCAGGTTATCAAATTGGGGATTGCAAGGACCTTCCAGGATCTGAGGCTTTTCAACAAATTGTCCGTTTTCGAAAACGTGCTGTTAGGGTTCCAGGACCGTAAAGGTGAGAAACTTATCCATGCCATCTTTGGTGGAAGTGGATCAGGGGAGGAAGACAAGAAAGACAGAGAGAGCACTTTTCGCCTCCTCCGGTTAGTGGGAATCGATTCGAAGGCCAAAGAGCAAGCGGAGAATCTCTCCTATGGAGAGCAGAAGCTATTGACCATCGCGAGACTGCTGGCAACCGATGCGGAGCTCCTCATGCTCGATGAACCCTTTTCCGGAATTCCATTGGGAACGGCCGATAGGGTAATGATTTTTATTAGGGACCTGGTAAGGCAGGGGAAGACCATCTTCATCATTGAACATAATATGGAAGCGGTCATGGGGATATCGGACCGCGTCATCGTCTTGAACTTCGGGGAGCTAATCGCTTCAGGAACCCCTGAGCAGATCCAAGAGAACCAGGAGGTGATCAGGGTTTATTTGGGGATATAGGAGAAGAAGGGGCCAAAGTTGCTCTTCGACTATAAAAATGGTATGTTTCAAAAAAGCGATTTGTGCTAAGGGGCAGCGCAAGAGTCTCTACATTACAAAAGGTTCATGACATCTGTTTCGGAATTTTCATTCTGGTCCTGCGAAAGAGAAAAGGAGAAAGCCGTGCTTTCCCAAATCAAAAAAATCCTTGATGCGACAGATCTGAGTGAAAACTCGTCTTATGCCTTCTCATACGCTATTGATTTGGCGCAAAGTCCCGAGATGCGAAGATTGTGATCCTCCCCATGTCATCGAGCCGTTCCTGGTTTTGTGGAACATCGTTCTCGTCCCAACAGGGCATGCTGTCGAGGAGATCTTGAATACAGCAGATAGGGAAAAGTGCGATATTATTGTCCTCGGAACTTACAGAAAAGGATTTTTGGCCCACACCTTTCTAGGGAGTATTGCGAGTTTGGTACTCTACCGGACCCGAAAACCGGTTCTTATCATACCCTTGCCATCCAAAAGAACTTCCGTTGAACCGGATGGAATTTGAAAGATCTATTTCGCTTTTTCAGGAGGCAAGGAAATTTTTTATTTGAGTTTTGATATATTTGATATTTTATATTATATAATATCATACTTGAGGTTCAATTTCTTGATGGACGCCCTGGGTCAGCCTCAGGCTGAAGATTATGGTGATATTAGGAACCCCCCTGGAAAAACAGTCCTTGCAAAAAATGGTTCGTGACCTCCTCCGCCAGGCATTATTGGAAGGGGAGATCAAACCTGGGGAAAAGATAAACATCCGTAAGCTGGCCGAAAAGCTCATGGTCAGCGCGATGCCTATACGAGAGGCACTCCGGGAACTCGAGGCAGAGGGTTTGATTTCTTTCCATTCCAATAAGCGTATCACAGCCAATCGGCTTTCCACGGGAGAACTTAACGATATTTATTCAATCCGAATTCCGTTGGAAAAGATTGCTTTGATGAGATGTTTTGACTTAGCGGATAAAGAGAGCTTAAAACACTTGGAAAAATTACACCAAGAAATGACAAGACCTCATCTTATTGGAAAGGAATGGTTTAATCTTAACCGGGCATTTCATATGAAACTTCATGAGATGTCGGGGTCTCCACGTCTTTTTCAAATCCTTCAAGCCCTATGGAACAGCACAGGGCCATACCTGAGAATCTTTTCTGACAATAAGAAAGCGGTAGCCCGTGCCAACCGAGAGCATGCATTAATACTCCAGACCCTGAGAAGAGGTGATCGGAACCGGGCAAAAGAAATCTTGGAAAAACATTTGCGGAATGGATTGAAGATAATGGAGGCAAGCCTGGAGGATTAGGCCATATTTATGAGAGAAGAGGGGAGGTGAGGAACACGATTTAACTTTAGGAGGTTGGACAGGAGCTTTGCCGAGCAAGGGTTACCTTATCCCATTGGCGATTGTCTCGAAAGTTGGTCACAAATGAAGCAATTTAAGTTGGTTGAAGGGAGGTAATTTACCATGAAAGCAGAAGAATATGAAAGAACGGCAAAGGGAGCTTACGAAAAATACATTAATAAGAAGGTCCCCCCAAAGGATCGGCCGATCTATGAAGGTCCGCTGGGCGACACACCCATGGCCTTTGAGTATCCAGTCCTCGATTGGGATAAGTATGCTTATCACAAGGGGTGTCAAACTCAGGCCGTTGATTGGGACGAGAACGTGAACTACGAGAGGATGAGAAATTACCGCCTTGGCCGTACCCGAGACCAATTAAAAGCATACGGAGTAGGGGCTATCCTCTCGCTGAATGAGTGGAATACACGTTATATCAGTGGAACATGGACCCCTCACTGGACGACTCCTTCGTCCGGTTTGAGGTATTGCCTATTCGCAGGAAATGCCAAGGGTCCGATTATTTACGAAAATGCTGAGATTGGCTATCACACTCGACAGATGTGTCCGTGGCTTGACAAGGTAAAGGTAGCTATCACCGGAACTGGATGGAGCAGTATCATCGTAGGTTCTGGAGCCCAAAAGCAACAACGAGATAAGTTTGTCAAGCAGATCGCTGATGACCTCAAATCATACGGAATGGACAAGGAACCCCTTGCATTGGATTTCGCAGATCCGGGAATCATTGAAGGCTTCAAAAATGCGGGGATTAAGGTGAGCTTAGCGGGACAGGAGTTGATGTTTCATGCCAGAAAGATAAAAAACAGGGATGAAGTAGAATGCCTACGTATAGCGGCTGCCATTGGAGACGCAGAGTTTCAAGCGGTTAAGGACATGCTAAAACCCGGGGTCCGTGAGAATGAAATTGTAGGTATGATGCACAAGGTGGCTTATGACCTTGGGGGAGAGGTGTATTCTGGTATTTTTTGCACTTCAGGTGAGTTTAGCTGGCCCAACCCTCGCGAAACATGTGCAAATCGTATCATCCGTCCTGGTGATATGTTTTATGCTGACACTTACAACACGGCTTATAATGGTTATAAGACATGTTACTACAGGACATTCTGTCTTGGAAAACCAAGTCAGCGGATGATAGACAATTATGCCAGGGCAAGGGATTGGTTATATGCTTCCATTGATGTCATTAAGCCTGGTATGACGACAAAGGAAGTTGCTGAGAAATGGCCTTCCTCCCCGGACGTCTGGAGCGATATTTTGATAAAACATGAGGACCAGACAGCCGGAAGCAACTGGATGCATGGCATAGGGCTAACACTCTATGAACTTCCCTTAGCCTGGCGTGAAGTATCACTGGATAACCCACTTCCGTTAGAGAAAGGCATGACCTTTGCCATTGAGACTCAATTAGGGACCATCGGAGTCGGTGCCTCAAGAATCGAGGAAATGATCCATATTACGGATACCGGGACCGAGATATTGACCAAGTGGCCGATCGGGGAGATTACGGTCGTTGATTTATAGGAAATCCACTGCAAAAGGTAGGGATCATATTCGGACAAGGCATTACAAAATCTAAACAATTTTTATCAATATGTACCGACACTGTTCCTTCATCTGGCGAGGGGTTTCTCTCAGTGCCCTCGTTCCCCGTGAAAAAGGGATGAGCTTTGCTATTGAAACGAAAGATGATTCTGTTGTCAGCCGTGGTGTGCAAATTGAGGAAATGTTTCACTCGGCTGAAAGGGCTACGTGATCTTGAACCAATGGCCTGTGGAAGAAATCATGGAAGTTCTATTGTTTTAGGGATACGTACAATCAATCCCTCCTCGTGGCCCATTCAGCGAGTTACGTAGTGGCACATGAGGAGAAAGAATCTATTTAGGTAGGTACTGGTTAGGAAAAGTATTCTTATAAAGGCACTTCGGCAGTTCGAAATGGCCGAACTATCGAAAGGAGGGAGTAAAATGAGAAAGAAATTAGGATTTTTCAGGGTGTGTTTGGGGGTATTGTGTACGACGAGTTTGATATTGTCCGGCACTCTGGTGCCGAATGCACTGGCAGCGGAAAAACCCATAAGAATAGGGTTTGGCATGGCGCTTTCCGGGAGCCTGGCAGCGGCAGGGAAGGCGGCCCTGCTATCCATTCAAATATGTGCCGAAGACTTTAACGCAAAAGGGGGGGTGCTTGGTAGACCGGTAGAATTGGTTTATTATGACGACCACTCGAAGCCGGCCGACGAACCTGCCATCTACACAAAGCTCATCACGGTGGACAAGGTCGATTTTGTCCTGAGTCCTTATGCCACGGCTCCCGTAGGAGCAGCAATGCCCATCGTGATGAAATACGATATGGTCTTCCCCGCCCTCTTCGCGCTCGCGCTCAATAAGCAGTTCAACTATAAGAACTATTTCAGCATAATGCCCACGGGACCAGATCCTTATATCGGTTGGTCTGAGGGTTTCTTTGAGATCGCGAGCCAGCAGACGCCAAAGCCCAAGACAGTGGCCCTCCTGGGTGAGGACCAAGAATACGGTGTCAATGGTCAAATTAGCGCTGAAGAAAATGCGAAAAAGTATGGTATGAATGTAATCTATAAGAAATTGTATCCGCCTGCCACGGTAGATTGCACTCCCCTCATGAGGGCGATAAAAGCACTCAACCCGGACATCGTCTGGTTCTCGACCTACCCTGGGGGCACCGTGTGCACCATCAAGGCAGCTAAGGAAGTGGGCCTTGAGCCAAAGATGATCGGCGGGGGATGGGTAGGAGCCCAGTATACCTCGATCCAGACGAGCCTAGGGCCGGATCTGAACGGTACTATATTCTACCATTTCTGGGTACCTGAGCCGACTTTGAAGTTCCAGGGTATAGACGCGTTCCTGAAGAAGTATCAGGCAAAGGCGGTGAAAGAAGGTCTGGACCCACTGGGCTATTATCTACCTCCTTTTGCCTATGCTAACCTGCAAATCCTGCTACAGGCGATCGAGGCTACAAAGAGTATGAAACAGGATACTCTGGGCGAGTATATGAGAAACAATTGGTTTGAGACTGTTGTGGGAAGGCTGAAGTTTGCCCCCAACGGCGAGTGGTGGCAATCAAGAGTCTTGCAGGTTCAAGTGCAAAATATCAAGAGCAATGATGTGAGGGAGTTCTCCGGACCGGGCAAATTTATCGTGCTTTATCCCAAACAGTGGGCTTCAGGGAAGATCATTTACCCATTTCCTGGCTGGAAGAAATAACAACGTATATAACCCAGGTAGGAGCAAGGATCCCTGCAATGGAGGGTTTTTGGGGGACCCTTGTTCCTCGTGATGGCGAGTAGAAAAGAGAGGGGAAAATATGTCCTCCATATTTTCTACGGAGTTATTGATAAATGCCATAGCCGGAGGAATTTTGTTGGGCGGGTTTTATGCTACCATCAGCATCGGCCTCTCCATCTCCTTCGGCATGTTGGATATCGTCAACATTGCTCATCCGGTGTTCATGATACTCGGCGCTTACGGGGTGTTCTTGCTCAACACGCAGATTGCTTTAGACCCGATATTGGCGGGGGCACTTCTTTCCCCCATTTTCTATCTTCTAGGGGTGGGCATGTATCGTGTCTACTATATTTTCTTCGAAAGAAAGGGGGCAGAATCCCTGAAGGGGCTGGTCTTCTTTTTTGGAATTCTTTTTCTCATCGAGGTGGGTTTACTTCTAACGTATGGAGGGGATTATCGGTTAGTCCGAGCACCCTGGATCGGGGAATCGATAAAGATCGGTTCTCTGGGTTTATCGCTGAGATTGTTCTTCCCCTTTCTGGTCGGAGTGATTCTGACTGTGGTATTTTACCTTTTCTTTTCCAGGACCTTTTTGGGCATGATTACCAGGGGGGTGGGCCAGGACAGTTCGGCAGTGACATTAATGGGTGCTAACCCAAGCCGCATTAAATCGGTTGCCTTCGGCTTGTCGGTTGCCACAACAAGCATAGCAGGAGCCCTGGTCATCAGCATAGGTCCTGTGGAACCCTCCATAGGTAGGGAATTCATAGGCAGGGTATTTGCCGTATGCGTTTTGGGAGGAATGGGTAGCATCAGCGGTACCCTGATCGCCGCGATAATCCTCGGGGTCGCTGAGAGCTTGACTGCATCACTTGGCGGCCCGGCATGGGGTTTCGCCGTATCGTTCGGCATCCTTCTGGTTGTGCTCGTGGTGAGGCCATCTGGACTTTTTAAAAGGTAGAACATGAAGAAATCGTTTTTCCTGCCGGCGATAGGGGTTATTGCTCTAGGAATCCTACTGCCCCAGTTCTACAAAGTTTCCTACTTTTATTTTGCCGCCTATGTGATCCTGCAATTTATGATTCTATCTACAGCCTGGAATTTATTGGGCGGGTATACTGGATATGTAAATTTCGGGGTTGGTGCCTTTTACGCAATAGGGGCTTATACGGCAGCCGCTTTGATATTGTTTCTCAAAGTGAATCTTATCGTAGCAATCCTTGCCGCAGGGTTCCTCTCGGGCCTCTTAGGCTTCGGTTTAGGTTACCTGACGATTAGGCTGAGGGGCATATATTTCGCAATATCGACCCTGGCAGTGGCCGTCATCGTTCAAATGATTATTGTGAACACCCATGCGTTAGGCGGTGCTAAAGGGCTATATATTTTTAGGCCTGCACCGATCCAACCATTTTCCGACTACCTTGAATTTCTCTTTGCTCTCATGCTCTTCATTGCTTTTCTTTCGGTCATGACTGCCAGATTCATCGAGAAGTCATGGATCGGGAGATGCTTTACCGCAATAAAGGACACCGAGGAGGCGGCCGAATGCACGGGTGTGCCGGTATTCAAGCTGAAGCTCTTTGCAACGACTCTAAGCGGATTTATGATGGGCGTGGCCGGAGCACCTTTCCCCTACTACATTACCTATCTGGAACCGTATAGTAGCATGGACCTTATGATTACCGTCAACAGCCTCGCCATGCCGCTGGTAGGTGGAACGGGAACTTGGCTGGGTCCGGTCATTGGTTCTATACTCCTTGGGGGAGTTCAACAAATCGTCACTGTCACGGTCTCTTCGGCGTGGAATCTCCTAATTGTGGGAGTTGTCGTCATCGGATTCGTGATCGTGGCACCCGGAGGGATAATGGGGCTCGTTGTCAGTTTACAAAGGCGGAGGGTTCATTGATGCAAGCACCCTTGCTCGAAATTCAAAAGGTATGGAAATATTTTGGTTTTCCAGCGGTGCTCAACGTAAGCGTCCATGTGAATTCCGGTGAAAGATTTGGTCTAATCGGTCCAAACGGTTCGGGCAAGACGACTCTCATAAACGTTATTACGGGCATCCTGCCGTGTGACGGTGGAAAAGTCTTCTTTTCTAAGAAAGAGATAACAACCCTGCCCGCCTACAAACGGGCCAGATTGGGCATAGCCAGAACGTTTCAAATACCCAAGCCTTTTATCAGTATGACACTTCTGGACAACTTAAGCATCCCCTTGAGATATGCTCCTCATGCCGAAGATTTCAAAGTTTACCTAAAGGATGAAGCTCTGCGTCTTCTCCGGCTCATAGGGTTAGAATCCAAAGCGAACCAGAGCCCATCTGAGCTGACCGGAATAGAAACGAGGAAGCTGGAGCTGGCCAGGGCGTTGGCGCTAAGACCCAAACTCCTTCTGCTGGACGAGGTGATGGCTGGATTATCCAGCGGTGAGATAGATGAGTTATTAATCATCCTCACACGGCTGAATGAGCAGGGCATTACAATACTCATGATCGAGCACATCATGAGGGCTGTCATGACGTTCTGTGAGAGGATAGCGGTTCTCAACGCCGGGGAGAAAATAGCGGAAGGGACCCCAGACGAAATTCTACACAACGAAGAAGTGGAGAGGGCCTACCTCGGTGAATAGGCTGGCAGTAAATAACATATTTGCGGGTTACGGTGCGGTCCAGATATTGCACGGAATATCAGTCGGCATAAACGAGGGGGAGATAGTTGTTCTCCTGGGTACTAATGGCAACGGTAAAAGCACCCTCATGAAGTGCATCATGGGCATAGTGAAACCTGACTCCGGCGAAATATACCTGGAATTGGATGACAAACGAGTGGATCTGACGAGTAAACACTCAGAAGAGATAGTAAATCTGGGTATCTGCCTCATTCCCGAAGGGAGAAGGCTGTTCCCAAACTTGACGGTGAGGGAAAACCTTATAGTCGGGGGATACCGAAAAGATGCACGCAAACTCGTAGGGAAGAATTTAAGGCTCAGCTACGACACTTTCCCCCGCCTTGGAGAACGCAAGAACCAGCTAGCTGGGACATTGAGCGGTGGGGAACAGCAAATGTTGGCCATAATGAGAGGTTTAATGTCAAATCCGAAAATACTTCTCGTGGATGAGCCATCGCTTGGGTTGGCACCGTTATTTGTCGGCCACATGATCGAAAAAATCGAGGAGTTGAAGGAACAGTTCGGGCTGATGGTGCTTATGACGGAGCAAAATTTTCACAGGGCAATAAAAATTGCAGATAGAGGATATATCATAGTTGGAGGAAAGATTGAATTTGAGGCCAAGAGCCAGGAAGAACTCAGCGAACATGAATTGGTTAAAAAGTTCTATTTAGGCGTTTAGTGGGAGTGTATGATAGAGCCTGCAGGACACCTGCCGGTCAGAAAGGAGATATGAGGCCATTGGAAGGAAATTCTTGCGTTCGGAGCCATTGCTCCCACAGTTTGGGGTCAAGGATAATCAAGGACCTTGAATTTCGCCCAACCTGTCGTCCTCCATTCTTTCTCAATGACCTATTATTTGGGCTAAGAATCGACGGGGGTGGGAAAACAATTCACTCACTATCAGTTTTCGACAGACTCATAAACCGAGCCCATCACGCCGCCTGTGGGACTCAATCTGCATGCAGCAAAAGGGGTTCCCAAGCTTCCTTGCCACGGTCCAGGATTCACAGAATCAACAAAGGAATTCGTAAACAGATAGGAGTTGCCTCTCTTGCGTATCGAGATCCAGACAGAGAACTGCTGGTACAAGTAAGACGGCTTAACCCCTGATAAGTCCTTTGCAGAACAAAACCATCGGGACCATCATTATTGCTTTTCTTACATTGGCCATTAATTATGGCACCCGGGGATCTTTTGGCCTCTTTCTAAAGCCACTGGAAGGAGAATTTGGAACCTCCCGAGGGATCATCTCTTTAATTCTCTCAATTGCAATGCTTACATACAGCACCCTGGCTTTTATTACAGGGTACCTCATTGACCGATTCGGCCCTAAGGTTGTGCTGTTGACGGGAGGGGTTTTAGCAGCCGTCTCCTTCATGATCTCAAGCGCCGCGACGAGCCTGCTACAGATTACCCTTTCTTTTGGTATCATTTTTGGGGCGGCCACATGTTTTTTAAGCCAGATCACCGCCGTCAGCCTTTTGGTCAAGCTTCCCTCCGGGGGAAATACCATCGCCCTTGGCTTGGTCGGAAGTGGTCCTGCCATTGGCAGTCTGCTCCTCTCACCTTCCATTGCTGCCCTCATCGTATCCATCGATTGGCGTTCAGCCATGAGAGTCATCGGTTGGTCTTTTCTGATCTTTCTCTTGCTTCCCTTCTTTCTTTCTCAAGAACAGAAGAAGACAGATGGCACGCCTTTCGCAAAAGAGCGGAGAGTGAGTTTGAAAAGGGCAATCCTTCGTGATCGCAATCTTAAGCTCTTGTTCTTGTCTTTTCTTTTGATGTGTGTCGCCATTTATGGAGTCTTGTCTCAGGAAGCTGCCTATGCGACCGATCAAGGGATGTCTTTGACGGAGGCGGCTTGGGCCTTGGGGCTTATCTCTGGAATTGGCATCATAGCAAGCCCCGGATTGGGGTGGGTCTCTAATCGAGTCCAGAGCAAGAAGAAATTGGGGGCCCTGATATTGGTCATCGCAGTGGTTGGCATCTTTCTTATCTTTATTGCCCGATCAGGTTCGGTCCTTGCCCTGGGTTCGATCATCGTGGGAACGGCTTATTCCTCATATGTCCCAATCCTGCCCTCTATTACCCGGACCCTCTTCGGAAGGGATTTCTTTGGTCGGGTATGGGGACTTATCTCAATGGGAGGGAGTATAGGGGCAGCCCTGGGGAGTTGGTTAGGGGGCTACCTTCATGACCGGTACGGGAACTACAATCTCTTCTGGTTGGTCTTAGCCCTCTGTTTTCTTGCCGCTTCTGTTACGCTCCTTTCGGTGGATACAGAACTAACGGGAAAACGTTCATAACGGTTGAATCGACAAAGTCGAGGTCCTTGCCTTTGAACCGTCATAGTGCAACAGCCCTTATTTCATGTATGGGGTTAGGAGTCGTCTTCATGAACTTGCCGCCAATACTGCCAAGTTTGAAGACGATCTATGGGGTGACCAATGCCCGGATCGCTTTTCTGGTTACATCGCTCATCATGACTCACGGTTTGGTTCAAATTCCGTCGGGGTTATTCACCGATCGGGTAGGAGTCAGGAAGACGCCGGTGATTTCCTTAGCTATTCTCTTCGTTTCAAACCTGCTTTGCGTTTTTAATGACACCTATGCGTTTGTCGTTGTCATGAGGATCATCAGCGGAATAGGGACCGGGTTTGCCTTCACCTCGGGAATCAAATATGCCGCCTTATTTACTCATGAGGGCCAGCGGGGAATGATACAGGGGTTTTTTGGGGGTTCCTTCAGTATCGGAGCTATTTTCCCCTTTTTTCTTATGCCCATGTTAATAGAAATCGATTGGAAACTGGTCTATTTGGCTACTTCCCTTTTCTTCATCGTTCCCATTGTTCTTCTTGCCGCCTGGGGGAAGGAGATTAAACCTTCAGCGGTCATTCCTCTCGCTCACTTTAAATCGGTATTCTCCTCTAAGGACGTTTGGATTCTTGGTATCCTCCACGCCGTTTTTTTTGGCGGTGTGATCACCTTGGGAACCTGGTTTTCGACATTTGCCATCAACAGGAGCCAAATGAATTCGCTTCGCACCGTGGGGGCGTGGGGGGCAGCGGTCATGTTTCTCGGTGGATTAGCCCGGCTCATGGGTGGATTCTTCTTGCGGAAACTTGCAGCTGTCAAGATTATCCGGTATTCTTTTATCATTTTGTTTCTTTCGTATCTTTTCTTGATCTTTTCTACGCGTTTTGAGTATCGCCTTCTCTTTTTTGGATTGGCCATTTACATGAGTTCTGCGACATTCAGTCCTATTTTCTTCCTTGCCTTCATTGTATCGGGGGCAGAGTTTGCAGCAACAGGTTTTGGGATCGTAAACTTTATCGCCAACTTGGGAAGCCTGTTTTTCCCGATCCTCTTTGGGTATTTCATTGATCTGACAGGAGGATTTGAAGCTTCCTTTCGGTTTATGAGCGGATTGGTCATCTTAGGAATGTGTTTGACTTTCTTGTTAAGAGTTCAGACGAAATAATTCAAAAGGAGGATCAGCCGATGAGTGATACGGAAAAATTACGAAAGGCGTTTGCATCTTTCGATCGGAAGAAACTGCTGGATCGTGCCTATGACGTGGCCTATCGCTACGAAAGAGACTATCACGGCTGCGCCCAGGCAACGGTTGGGGCCTTGCAGGAAGTATTGGGAGTCGAGAATCAAGATATTTTTAAAGCCGCAAGCGGATTGGGAGGGGGAGTTGGTTTATCCTGCCTTTCAGCATGCGGGGGACTTTCCGGAGGGATCATGGTAATCAGTCAACTCTACGGGAGAACGCGTGATGCCATTGAAGACAAAGAAGGGAGACGAATGATCGCCTATAAATTGGCTGCTCGTTTGCTGGAAAAATATGTGGGAAAATATGGATCCCCTTCGTGCCAGGATATTCAGAAGCAAATCTTTGGACGGTCTTTTGATCTTAGAAAGCCTGAGGATTTTAAGGCCTTGGTTGATGCGGGTGGGCACAGTCATGTCTGTCCTGATGTGGTGGGGACAGCGGCAAGGATGACCATGGAGATCATTTTGGACTATGAGGCAGGAGTAGTTTAGCACTTCCTCGGTTTGACCCGTCAAAACGGAAACGAAGAAGCTGACAGGGGGAAGTGACTGCGGATTTTACTTGTAGGATCTGAAAGGAAAGGAGAAAGGGAGATGCGGGCTGTCTTTGTATTCACCCCTCATGAATCAAAGCGATTTATTGCAAAGGCTGTCGCTCAATTACCTGAGGTCAAGAGGGCGAAGGCCAAAGGGGAGATTGTGATCGGGCATGGGTCTACGAATGTTTATGTGACTGAAGAACTTCTGGGGAAATGTCCCGAAAGAGATAAATTCTTGTCGGGGCAGATTATCCACGGGATTCTTTGCGTCACTCAGGCGGAGGAGAAGCCTCCCATGATCATGATCCGGAAGGGAAAACGAATTCTTCCCAAATTGACCATGGAAGAGACGCTCATGAATTTCGATGCGGGATCCGTATTCATAAAAGGAGCTAATGCCGTAGACCCGGAAGGAAATGCCGGGGTCTTCGTTGCCCATCCTTCCGGTGGAACCATCGGTTATGCGTATGGCATTCTTAGTGCCAGAGGATGCCATCTCATTGTTCCGGTGGGACTTGAAAAACTGGTTCCTTCTGTTCGGAGAGCGTCAAAGCTCTGTGGCCAGAGTACCTTCAACTATTCTCAAGGGATCAGAATAGGGATGGTCCCTCTTGTAAATGCGAGGGTGATCACCGAGGTGGAGGCATTCCGAGTGTTATTTGATTTGGAAGCAATTCAGATTGGAGGCGGCGGAGTGAGAGGTTCTGAGGGGTCGGTGGTATTAGTTGTGGAAGGAGAAAGAAAGAAAGTAGAAAAGGCCATCCGGTTGATTGAACCGATAAAAGGAGAGCCTCCTCTTCAACCGAAGAAATCTTTGTGTGTCAGTTGCCTGCCAACCACACCCAGCGTCCTTTCCTCCGCGGAAAACCAATTTAAGGGCATGACGATCAAACATTGCATGTACCGGGGTAAGAGGGAAGACCAACTTCCTTTCTTTGTGCACCAGTGATATTTTAATCATTCATTCTCAAACTAAGTCGATTCTGTATAATAACGTTTAAAGCCACCTATTCTGGGAAAATGGTATGAAATTCGAAGCCTTTTAAGCTGGGAGAACCATAAATGGTTTAAGTTATGATAAAAATATGGAAGCGGCTTAAAAATAAGTTAGGCGCCAGCGGCGCGAACGAAAAAACCCAAAAGACAATCTCTTCATACAGGAGGAGGTGCCAGCATGAACACACCTGTTGGCTTTGTGGGCCTGGGGAATATGGGCCTGCCCATGGCGCAGAACTTGCTCAAGGCTGGCTACGCGCTCCACGTCTTTAATCGCACGGCGGCCAAGGCCGAGGCATTACTGGCGCAGGGGGCCACCTGGGCTCCCTCGCCACAGGTGCTGGCTGCGAGGACGGGGCTGGTCATCAGCATCGTGACCGACGATGACGCGCTGTATGCCGTCACATTGGGAGAGCATGGCATCCTCGCCGGGCTCCCCCGCGAGGGCATCCATGTCGATATGAGCACGGTGTTTCCCGACACATCCAAGCACCTGGCACAGCTCTACCGTGAGCGGGGCGCTCATTTCGTCGCTGCCCCTGTGTCCGGGAGGCCTGAGCAGGCAGCCGCTGGCCATCTCTTGATCTACCAAGCTGGCTCAGCCGAGGTCGTTGAGCGGTGCCGACCCCTGTTCGCGGTTCTGGGGCAAAGCGTTATTATGGTGGGCGAAGAACCGCACCTGGCCAACGTGCTGAAGCTGGTGACCAACTTCATAGTCGTTGCCGTCACCGAGACCCTCAGCGAAGCCTTTACCTTGGCAGAAAAAACGGGTCTCAAGAGTGAGCCGATCCTGGAGATGCTCCAGGTGCTGTTCCCCTCATGGGTCTTCCAGCTCTTCGCCAGGCGCATTACTCAGGCCGATTTTTATTCCTTAGGAGCGAGCATTCGGCTATGGCTCAAAGACGTGGGACACATGCGGAAGCTGGCCGAGCGAGTCGCCGCTCCGCTGCCGCTGGCCGATGTAGCCTACCGCCACCTGCTCGCAGCACTGGCCCGCGGACGGGGCGACCTGGATGTCGCGGCGCTGGTTACGGTCGTGCGCGAGTTGGCTGGTCTCGCACCGGGGACGCGCTAGCGCGAAGGCACCAAGACAATCAGGGCTGAGTTCGTGTGCTTTGTGGTGCCTAGCTCAGAGGGAAAACCCTGGGATCGGTAGCCGAACCCGTGCCTAATGGATAAGGGACGGTAATTAGCCGTCCCTCCCCACATAACTCGGCCGTATCCGTGCAATGTTTCGGATGGAAATCCTCAATTATGGACCTCCAGAATAATGGACGTTAGGAATTATCTATTGATTCTTCCTAAAGGGCTCTCACAGGAAGGCGAGTAGGCGAGTCCATTTCACCGAAAAGTGCTACTGGACTGCCTCGTCTTTGCGTGAAAATCAGTGAAATAGGTGCCAATCAGATGAGAAGCATATTAATCAAAATTTCAATGATTTCAGCCATTAAGCGAAAAACCGGTGTTCTTTCAGGGGGATGCAAAAATGCATGAATCAAACTCATAACCCGAAGGTCGCTAGTTCAAATCTAGCCCCCGCTACCAAATCATTTTAAGGGGTTGCGAATCGGATGCAATCCCTTCTTTTTTGGTCGGGGCGGGAGCGGGAGAGCCAAAAACAAAGTCTTCTATCTTCTTCGCGGCATCCTTAAGGGTTTCTTGGATTAATCGAGAATTTCGCTAATCTGTCGAACTGGTTTGACATCAGTAAAATTAGGTATATCTCCGCGTATGACCAAGCCCACCTGAGCAACTGCTCTGTCATAGCCATCCTTGGACTCGAAATAGAGTTGCCCAACACAAATATAAGGCGGGGATTGTCCGCTTCCGCCAGAGATCCCTTTGTCCACTTCGGTCTTGATCAATCCAAACGGTTTTAAAAGTTTTTTCACTAGTTCCATATGTTTGGCTCGATAATAGTTGAAATCAAACCTCACCTTTTCTTGATTCGGATACATCACACTCACCCTAAACATGGATAAACCTCCTAAAGGAACGGAATTTTTTCTGATATACCGGCATCTGGTTTATATTGTAGGCCGGTCTGCCACGAAATCCATTCAATAGCTTGAAGCCCTTCAAACCCGTGAGAGCCTCAAGCACATCTCCCCGCTCGGCCGGAAGCATTAGAAAGTTGACGTCTTGGAAGAGCTCCGTCAGTAGGCCACTTGTACCGATCATCAGGCAGGGACCAAAGTGGCCATCATTGATCAGCCCGGTAATTAATTCCACACCGGATGCCACCCGCTTCTCTAATAACAGCGGTGCTCTGGGAAAATGATTCCGCAACTCTCCCGTAGCCTTCCTAAGAGCAGGATGATTCTCAACCCCCACCTTTACTGCCCTCGATCAGATTTATGAATCAGATTCGGAGCCATTGCTTTTAGCGCCAACGGATAGCCCAACTCCGACGCCGCGCGATCAGCCTCACGGAAGCTCGTCACTCGTCTGCCAGACGGCACCTTCATTCCGAATTGGGCGATGATTGCCTTCCCCAAGTCCTCTGGAAGGAGGTGACATCTCTCGGTGATCGCTTGCCCTAATGTTTTGTGAAAATCCATATCTTTGCTATTCCAGGTCCTGACGCATCTGGTATCTTGGTTATTTTGAAGCAGGCGAAGCGAATTTAAACGCCAAGAAGTCTCTGTCTTAGCTCCGTATTTTGAATCAATTCCTCCACGGGGCCAGAAAAGACAATGTGACCATTTTCTAAAATGTATGCTCTCTTAGAGACTGAAAGGGCGAGGGTTGAATTCTGCTCGACCAAGAGAATCGTTTCCCCCTTTTCCTTCAGCTCTTTGATGATCTTCATCACCTCGATCACCATAAGAGGAGCAAGGCCTTCTGTAGGTTCGTCGAGGAGCAGCAAGTCTGGATTTCCCATCAGGGTTCTGGCGATGGTGAGCATTTGTTGTTCTCCCCCACTCAAAACCTCTCCCATCCGGGATTCAATCTCCTTGAGTTTTGGGAAATGCTCGTAAATCCTTTTCAAGGTCCACCCGGCCTTGTCGCCGTTCCCCTTTCGAGCAATCTCCAGATTCCGCTTGGCTGTTAGTGTGGGGAAGATCCTCCGATTATCTGGTACAAAGCCGACGCCTCTGTTGGCGACCTCGTAAGGAGGAAGTCCTAAGATGTTTTCCCCTTTGAACAGGATCTTCCCCGATTGCGGAGGAGTCAGTCCCATAATCGATCGGATGGTGGTGGTCTTTCCTGCTCCATTTCGACCCAGGAGAGCAACGACTTCTCCTGCCTGAATTTCGATGGAGACATCAAAGAGCGTATGAGCTTCGCCGTAAAATGTATTGATCTTCTCTATTGTCAACATTTCTTACACCTGATTCATTCAGGCCAAGCAATATTGGCCTCCAAGATAAGCCTCTTGAACCTTGTCATTTCCCTTGATTTCATCCGGAGTGCCTTGAGCCAATATTTTCCCTTGGTGCATCACGACAATATGGTCAGAAATGGATAACACCACATCCATATCGTGTTCGACAACAATGAGGGTTAATTGGGAAGACAATTTCTTCATAAACTGAGAGATCCGCTTACGATCCTCAGATACAAGGCCGCTTGTGGGCTCGTCGAGGAGGAGGAGAGAAGGCTTCCCCGTTAGGGAGAGGCTGATTTCCAGGATTCTCCTGTCTCCGTAAGAAAGCAATTTTACGAGCACCTCTTCCTTGCCCGAAAGGCCGATGTCACGGATAATACGATATGTCTCTTCTTTGACGGAAGTAAACTTATCCGGATTGGAAAAAAGCTCCGGCCCATGGCCCTGCTGGGACTGCACTCCCAACCAAACATTCTCAAAAAGGGTCAGTTCATTGAAGAGGCTTAGTATCTGGAAGGAGCGAGAAATGCCTTTTTTCACGATCTTATGAATAGGCAGATTCGTTATATCCTCTCCGTTGAAGATGATTCGGCCCGAATCCGGTTTTATGAGGCCCGTGACGAGGTTGTAAAGAGTCGTCTTGCCAGCGCCATTGGGTCCGATCACGGAGGTTAACTTTCCTTGTTCAATATCGAGCGTGACCGAATCGACCGCCCTGAGTCCACCAAAATCTTTTGTCAGTCCCTGTGTTGTGAGGATAGCCATCGTTCCTCCCTATCTTAGGATTGTCTGTTTCTTACCACCGATGACTCCCAGAATCCCACTCGGAATGAAAAGGATGACAAAGACGAAGATCAATCCATAGATGAGCATCCAGGATTCCCAATACGTACTGAGAAGGTCCCTGGAGACGATGAAGATGGCTGCTCCAAGAATGGGTCCGAAAAAGTTAACCGTTCCGCCTCCTAAAAGCGTCATCATGACGACGTTACCCGATTGAGTCCAATCTAATACAAATGGGAAGGCCGAATTGATCAAAAGGGTATAAAGACCCCCAGCCAGACCTGCAAAGAATCCTGAGATGGTGAAGGCGCCCCACTTATAGGCAGCGGTATTGTAACCAAAGTATTTTGCTCTTATCTCATTCTCCCGTATCGCCAGGAGTACTTTGCCAAATGGTGAGTGGACAATCTTCCAGATTAACAGAGTGCAGAGAATGAAGATGACAAGGACAAAATAGTAGTAATTGATCGGGGTTGATAGTTTGATACTGAACAGATTGGGAAAACTGACGTTCACCCGGTCAATCCCTGATAGACCCGTTTCGCCCCCCGTCAATTCTTCCCATCGGAAGGCGATGAAGTAGAAGACCTGACTGACCGCAATAGTGATCAGGGCGAAGTAGATACCCCTTTTCTTCGCCACCAGAAGTCCAACCAAGGCCGTAAAGAAGCCAGCAATCAAGATCGACATCATCAGAGGAATCCATAAGCCCTTATGCACTCTGAGAAAGAAGATGCCCGCAGCATAGGCCCCGATGCCGAAGAAGGCTCCATGGCCAAAGGAAGGAAGGCCGGTGTAGCCCAGCAGGATGTTGAAGCCGAGGGCGAAAAGGGACCAGATGATCACCTCTGTTCCTAAGGAGATGTACCTTCCGATATAGGGTATGTAAGGAAAAAGAGCAAAGATGATAAAAACGATCCACATCGGATTGAAGATCCATTTCCACGACCCAATCTTCGGATCCATCTCAAACCTCCAAAATACTCTTCTCTCCCATCAACCCCCGGGGTCTGAACAGCAGGATGATTCCCATCAATACGTAAGGGATGATATCCGAAATACGAGCCCAGAACATGACCGAGATACTCGTCGACATTCCCACGATCAATCCTGCGATGACACTCCCCCAAAAACTTCCAATCCCTCCCAGCACGACGATGACAAAGGCTGGCATCAAGATAACTGTCCCCATGGTCGGGCGGACGCTCCAGATGGGGGCGGCTATCACCCCTGCAACCCCGGCGAGAATTGAACCGATGGCGAAGACAAAGGTTCTCATCCTAGGTAAGTTCTTCCCCAGAGCCATCACCATCTCGCTGTCGCTCGCCCCCGCCTTGATAATTGCTCCGTACGGGGTTTTTTCCAGAAAGAGCCATACAAGGAGGATGATAACAACTGCCAGAGCCGCCAGTAAAAGGCGATACTTCGAATAGAACATAAATCCGAGATCGAGGGAACCGGCTGCAAAGCGAGGGGCGGCGACTGAATAACCCGGCTTACCCCAGATCATCCGAATGACCTCCTCGAGAGCTGTGGCCAGACCGAAAGTTAAGAGCAAACCAAACAAAGGATTGCCTCCATAGGTTCGGTGGATAACGAGCCGTTCAAGGATCAGGCCAATTAGGCCTACGGCAATGGGTGCCAGGATCAAGGCCCACCAGAAACCGACAAACTTTTGAAGGGTTAAGGCAAAATATGCCCCGAAAGCGAAAAGAATCCCATGGGTGAAATTGATCACCTGCATCACCCCCAGGATAAGGGTGAAGCCCAGTGCAACGACTGCAAAGATGAGCCCCAACACTAATCCATTCATCACAAACGAAAGAAACTCTGCCATCTCATCTGCCTCCAAGGGTAGAGAGGGAGAAGACTCCTCTCTACCCCCTTTTACGTTGCCGTTAGGCGGGATAAGGTTCCAGCTTGACCGGATTCTCTTCTCTCGTCCTCGCAACATCCTTTCCTGGACACCATTTCAAAAGCTCCAAGAAGTCGGCCCTATCTTTCATCTCGCTGGGCTTCTTTGATCGCACGACATAGTACGCCCAGACGAATTGATGATCCCATTCACGAATATAGATGGGATCATTCTTCAAAGATTCTGTGACCGGAATGGTATAACCTTCGAGAGCCTTGATCACTGCGGTCACATCTTCCTTCCCCGCCCTCTGGATAGCACGAAGAAGCTCCCTCACAGCAATATATCCGTTTGCAGTATCCTGAGTGGGCACTGGGATGAGGGCAGCCGGCCACCGTTTCTTATACTTTGCTACAAATTCCTTAACAGTGGGTGTATTGATTCCGTGGTACCATTCCGTTCCATGGATACCGAAATTCTTCTCAGGCCCTGCGGCCCAGACATCTTCATAATCATAGAGCGTATGGGAGATCGTCATCTCTTTGTAAATGCCAAACTCGAATATTTGTTCCATTAGGGCCGCCCTGTCAATCCCTCCTACGGTGATGACTAAGACATCGGGTTTGGCCGCTCGCGCCTTGAGCAAGAAGGAACTGAAATCACGAGTGTTGAGAGGCACCTTCGATTCTCCAAGATCGGTGCCACCATATTTTTCAAGAATCTTTCTTCCCCAGCGAGTTCCTGACCACCCCCACTCATAGTCATGCGTGAAGAAATACCATTTCTTCCCCACATGTTCAATGAGATAAGGGCCCAGACATCTCAAGGCCATGGCCATGTCGTCGGGGATGCGGAATACGCACCGATGAGCTTTTTCGCCGGTGATCGTATCGGAGTTTTGATTTGTGGCGATATAGAGAACCCCGGCTCTCTGAGCCACTTCACCCACGGAGACGGCCACGGAGCTGGAGACTCCGCCCATTAAAAATTTGACCTTTTCGACCTCGATCAATCTCCTTGCCTTTCGCGCTCCCACTGCGGGATCGGTTTCGTCATCTTCGACGAGCAATTTGACGGGTCTGTCCAAGACGGTTTTGATCTCGTCCAATCCCATCTGCATGCCCATCCGTTCCATCATCCCGTGGTCAGCATAATTTCCGCTGGCTGGACTGACCACTCCAATATAGAGCGGTTCCGCTGCCGCAGCCCGCCTTGCGATATAGGGGATACCCGGCCCTAGGAGGGCCATACCAGCCGCTGCACCTTTCAAAAAGGTCCGTCTCGATACCTTCTTGCTCGATTTCTCTTCCATCGTCCTTCCTCCTTTCCAAAAGGGAGAAAAATATCGGTTACACTGGAAAGACTTCATCACCTCCTCTCGTCTTAATGTCGGCCTGCGTCACTCATAAGAATGTGGTCGGTGACCTTCATAAAGGTTCTAAGGCGCCGTAAAAACTGCCCGCTATGATCTCAGGATAAAAGAGAATTTAAGAAGCCGAACACATTCCCATTAACTTCATGTTAGCCTATTCAATGGCTACCTTTTTGTCAAGCCGAAAAACTGAAACCGGTTGACTCATGGCTCGAGCAGTTGCAAAACCACTGCCTACGGCAGCGATTATTTCTCAAAGCCGAGATTTGACTATATGGACATCGTCAAGCGTGTTGTGACGTATTCCTTTAATCGAGAAGCAAACAATTTGACGAAGCATGCCTGATTGCAATGAATGCCGCAGAGGGTCACTTTTCATTGATAAGAATCGAGCATGCTCCTCGTTTGGTATTGGATTTCGATATGCCTTCCGTATCGCAACCTTGTCGAAGGTGAAGGTGTTGGCAAGCTATGTTCAGCTTCTAGATGCTGATGCCATCTGATGGGGCCCTTAATTTCTTCTGAGCTCGTCATTCTTGAACATCACCCACAATACAAGCAAATCACAATCAAGTATTGTTCCGGTAAAAATGCAGGATTTTCCTGTAAAAATTACGGCATTCACCTTATTTACTTCTTCAAATGCCACAGGTAGCCTTGAAGTATGGAGCAGGGAATTTGCAAGCGGGAAAAAGATTTTTAACCCACCAACGGAAGACCCCACAATGGACTTAAACAGGATGAAAGGAGGCGATCCCATGAGTAAACTGACTACGACCAATGTAGGCATATCTCGCCGCAAGATCCTGATCGGTGGCGCCTGTATGGCCGCAAGCCTGCCGGCACTGAGAATGGCGGCAACCGCCAAGGGGACAAAGGCTTGCACTTCTTCCAAAGAGAGCGAAGGAGGGCATGCTATGACTACGATCACGACCAAAGACGGCACGCAGATCTATTACAAAGACTGGGGTAGCGGACAGCCCGTAGTCTTCAGCCATGGCTGGCCGCTAAGCGCGGACGCCTGGGAAGACCAGATGTTTTTTTTGGCTTCCCGCGGATACCGCTGCATTGCCCATGACCGCCGCGGCCATGGCCGGTCTAACCAGCTCTGGAATGGTAACGACATGGACACCTATGCCGATGACCTCGCTACCCTGGTCGAAAAACTCGACCTTAAGAAAGCAATTCACGTCGGCCACTCGACGGGAGGCGGCGAAGGCGCCCGCTACATTGGTCGTCATGGAACGGAGCGCGTGGCCAAGGCCGTGCTGATCGGTGCAGTGA
>JAPVTA010000228.1:0-8340 GCA_047519465.1 Thermodesulfobacteriota bacterium
AATCTATAGACTCCATCTCTGCAATAACTTCTGGCATAGGCCGGGACCGGTATTGGCGCCCCATGACAGAGCCGATGGAGCAAAACTCGCAATTGTATGGGCACCCGCGCGCCGTCTCGACTCCTGTAGCCAAAGGAGTATAGCCTTTGTGAGTCGGCCTGGGATAAAGATCCCGCCGGGGATGTGCCGTCGTGTTTAATCGTGCCCTCCTGGCAGCACGGTAGATTTTTTGCATGCGCCCGGACTCAGCATCTTCTACAAGCCTGGGCCAGGAGTCCTCTCCCTCTCCGACAACGACCGAATCTGCATGGCCAAGAGCCTCGTAGGGCAACACCGTGGGATGGATTCCCCCCATCACTACTTTTACCCCGCGGTTCCGATAAGTATCCGCTATGTGATAGGCTCTTAGCGCAAGTTCGGTCATCACGGTAATGCCTACCAAATCAACGTCCCCATTCATGTCATCCGGGGCGAAAGCTTCGTCGACGATTTTCACTGAATGCTTAGGAGGAGTGAGCGCAGCAAGAAGGGGCAAATTGACTTTCTGGATCTTAAATGTTTGAGCACTGGAGATGCTGTCGTCACTTTGTTCATGGGGTGCGATGAATTTTATCTTCATAGCGTCGTCCCTCATTTTCCACCTCCATTTAAAAGCAAGTACCGTGCCCAGTAAAATGAGGCAAAAGAAAAAGCGGATAAGCAGGTGGGATCGTTGGAGTTTTGAAATGGATATCATCGAGGGAAATTGGATAAGATGTGAATCAGGTTGCGCAGATTAAAGAGTGGGGTGTGAATTGAATTGCGCAATGTAGAATGAAGAAGCCCTTATGGTCTTTCACTAAGATATGTTTGATTTGAAAATCTCGTGGAGACCGCATGCAAGAATAAGCTTGCATTGAAACCTTTTTTGGAGCAAAATCGTTGTACGATGCTGATAAAAAGAGTTTCATTTATTGAAGCGGGCTCACTCGGTCTACATGGGTTCAGCAAATTTCCCATGCCGCGCCTGGGCGCTGTATTGCTTTCCACCATCCTCAGGGAAAGGGGATACGAAGTAAAAGCATTTATTGAGGATGTTGCCGAACCTGACTGGGCATTTATTGAGAACTCTGACCTTGTCTGCATCTCGATCATAACGCCCACAGCGATAGGGTCTTATCAATTAGGGAAACGGCTAAAATCCCTGGGTATCCCGGTGATAATGGGTGGACCACATCCCACGTTCTTGCCCGATGAAGCGCTCGAATATGCTGACTTTGTCATACGAGGAGAAGGGGAGCATTCCCTGGTGGAACTGCTTGAGTACCTGGAAAAGGGAAGCCCGGCATTAACAGGAATCAAAGGCCTTTCTTACAAGGATAGGGACGGTAGGATTATCAACAACCCCGCAAGAGAATTTACCAAAGACCTTGACAGCCTTCCCGAGCCCGACTTCTCCCTTGTTCATAAGTGGAACTCTTCAAATCCCTATCCTGTTTCGACATCAAGGGGCTGTGCCTATGACTGTAAATTTTGCTCTGTCATTAGGATGTTCGGAAGGAGCTACCGTTTCAAATCCGTTGAGGCGACGATGAAGGAGTTAAAACATGTAGCATCAGTATCAAAGGCGACCAACTTCATTATTGACGATAACTTTGCAGCCAACAAGAGCAGGACTAAGGAAATCCTCAAGGGAATGATTGCAGAGGGAATTAAGATGCGGTGGTCTGCCCAGGTGAGGACAGATGTTGCCAGAGACCCGGAACTTCTCCGCCTGATGGCTGACTCGGGCTGCCATACTTTGGGCATTGGTTTTGAGTCCATTAACCCCAGGACTCTTGAAGAGTATAATAAAAAACAGAATTGGGAAGACATCATTTCATGTATCAGGGCGGTTAAAGATCACAGGATTCATATCCACGGAATGTTCGTCCTGGGGGCTGACACCGACGATGCCGAGACTATCTACCGGACTGCTGATTTTGCAAAAAGCTTTGGCATTGATACGATACAATTCCTTATTCTTACACCCCTACCAGGTACGCCGCTCTTTCACGATATGATGAAGAGCGGAAGACTTTTCCATAAGGACTGGGGTAAATATAATGTCCAGCACGTGGTTTTCCGGCCTCGGCTCATGTCACCAGCCACCCTGCAGATCGAGACTTTCAGGGCAGCAGGTCTTTTCTATTCATGGAAGTATATTCTAAAACATCTGGCCAAATTGGACTTCCACTACGCAGCGATTGGAGTCTTTGGGAAAACAACCATTCATAAACTCCTGAAGGCGTCCTTGGTCTATCTTGATGAACTCGGTCTTAACACCGACTAGCTGCGAGAGAGGGAGGAGGTCATCTTTATCATTTTTATTTGTCTTAGAGGCCATATTCTTTGATTTTGTTCTGGAGAGTGCGACGGCTGATGCCGAGGAGCTTAGCTGCTTTCGTCCGATTCTGGTCGGTTTTATTTAAGGCGTCGATGATCATTTGTTTCTCTGTAATTTGAGAGATTGTATCGATTTTTTCCTTGAGCTTCGATGCTGCGTCGGGTTGCCCGGTGGCTTCGGTTTTAACGAGAGACCCGTCCCGACGGATGTGCGACCTGAAGGGTTCCAAGGGAAGCTTTTCCGTTTTACAGCTTGTTACCGCATCGAAAATCATGGATTCGAGTTCTCTGACATTTCCTGGGAAGGGATAGGTCGCAAGCAGGCTGGACAACTCTGCGGGAGGAGCGGGTTTCTCTTTGCCAAGCGTCTTGGATGCCTTTTCCAGGAAGTGGTCCAGGAGAAAAGGCAAATCTTCATAGCGATCGCGAAGGGGTAGAATGTGAATGTGATGGGCGCGGAGCCGATAATACAGGTCCTTTCGGAACTTTCCCGATTCTTGAAGGGTTTCGAGATTTTGATTCGTTGCTACAACAACCCGGGCATCGGAGTGCTTTACGATGTCTGAGCCAAGGGGAAAGAATTCACCATCCTGTAATAGGCGCAAAAGTTTTACTTGTGAAGCAGGACTCAAATCCCCTATCTCGTCCAGGAAGAGCGTCCCTCCTGATGCCTGTTCGATCATACCGCTTCGGGGTTGGTCCGCACCAGTGAAAGCCCCCTTCTTGTGGCCGAAGAGGGTATCCGCGAAGATATTGTCATCCAGCCCTGCCACATTAACGGGAACGAAACCCCCCTTACGGTTGCTCAGTTTATGAATAGCCCTCGCGGCCAACTCCTTGCCTACCCCCGTTTCCCCCGTGATCAGCACAGGCTGAGAGGTATTCGAGATTGCCTCAATATATTGAAAGATAGACCGCATGGCTTCGCTATCGGTAATGATCTCCGAAAAAGCCTCAGGATGCTCCATCTCACCGGAGAGAACACGAGCTTTTAGTAATCGATTTTCCCTTTGCAATTCACGAAGCTCTATGGCCCGTTTCACCCCGGATATCAAGCGGCTTTTCTCAACGGGTTTTACCATGTAGTCGAAGGCACCGGATTTCATACAGGCGACCGCAGTTTCCACATCGTTCGATCCTGTAATGATAATTACAGGAATCTCGGGGAAATCTTTGGTGACGAGGGAGAGCAATTCCTCTCCTGAAATATGGGGCATCGAGAGATCGAGGAGCATGACTTCAATCTCCTGCCTGGAGAGCAGTGGCATCACATTACGACTATCCTCACAACGGATGATATTGTTTATACTCGCGAAGAGGAGCACGGTTTCAAAACTGTCTAATGCCTGTGCTTCATCATCAACCATCAATATAGGAAGACGGGGGTTCAAAGAGGCGCTCATTCTGTTGCTCCTTTTGAGTTATGGTTAGCTCGAAGGCCAGGTAGAATGATTTCGGCTGTTGTTCCTTTCCCGGGTTCAGAGGTAAAGGTCAATGTCCCACCATGCTCCTTAATGATTCTTGAAGAAATGGATAAGCCTAATCCAATTCCCCCGGAATCGGATTTGGTAGTGAAAAAAGGGTCCGTTATATGAGGGAGAGCCTCGGGCGGAATCCCTACGCCCTCATCCTGGACTTTGACCACGATACAGGACGTCTTCTCGTCATAAACAGTCGACAGGGAGATGCCCCTCCGGACATCCGGGAGGGCCTGGCAGGCATTCTGGATGAGATTGATCATCACCTGTTCAAGGCGGTGGAAATTACCCTTTAATGCGGGCATCCTTTCCCCGTACTTAACAGAAAAACGACTAGTAGACTTTGTGATCATGTTAGTGAGAAGGGAAACGGCCGATCTCAAGACGGCATTGACATCCGCAGATTGATTCATGTCAGAAGCATCTCTTCTCACAAAATCCCTCAAATCCTCAACGATCTGCTTGATTCGGTTCGATCCATCCTTTATCCCGGAAAGGAGTCTTGGGATTTTGTCTCGCATCTCCGCATATCTCAAGCTGCCAATTGTAAAGTCTCTGTCCTTCTCATAGTATTCATCCAGGATGGGCAGGACGTTTTCCCAAACCTCTTTTAGAAGGGGAGCATTGAGCATAATAAAATTGTTAGGGTTGTTAATCTCGTGAGCCACGCTTGAGACAAGGGTCCCTAAAGCGACCATCTTTCCCGCCTGCATGAGCTGCTGCTGATGTATCTTGGCCTGTTCTTCCGCTTGCTTGCGAACTGTGATGTCACGTGCGATACCATAAAATCCGATCGGCTGACCTTTTGAATCGCTTAGGAGCGATACAGACGCCTCGATGAACCGCTTGGTCCCGTCTTTTCTGACTAATTCCCAATCGAACTCGTTGGCTGGAATACCTGTCCGATAAACTTCGTTAAAAGTCTGATAGACTTTCCTGGCCATCTCGTCAGTCATGAGCTGTCGATTATTCATGCCCATTAACTCTTCTTTAGCATATCCAATAACCTTACACAGAGAGTCATTAAAGAAAATTACATTTCCGGCGAGATCGACCTCGTAATATCCCTCCTCGATGTTATTAAGAATGGTTCGATATTTCTCCCCGCTTTCGCGCAATGCCACTTCGACTTGCTTGCGTTCGGTGACGTCCCTTGCAATGCCTTGGAACCCAATAGGCTGACCTTTTGAATCACGGATGAGGGACACAGAGGTCTCAATCCAGCGCCTGGTGCCGTCTTTTAGGATGATCTCCCAATCAAAGGGGTTGGCAGGTTCCCCTGTCCGATAGACTCCGTTGAAAACTTGATATACTTTCTTGGCGGTTTCTTCATCCATGAATCGCCGGTTATTCATACCCAGTAATTCCTCTCTGGAATAACCAGACCACCTGACAAAGGCGTCATTGAAAAAGGTGAGGTTTCCAGCGAGATCTACCTCAAAAAACCCCTCTTCAAGGCTGTGAAGGATGGTCCGGTATTTTTCTTCCCTCTCCCGGAGTGCTCTCTCCGCGGTCTCACGCAGGGCTTCCAACTTCATTCGCATCTGTGCAAAGGCGTCGTAGGCTTTGCGGTGTTTGAATACGCCGATGGCTAAAATCCAGGAATAGACGAAGCAACCCAAATGTCCGAGTGGGGGGACGGGTATCTTAAACATTTGAACAAGGTCGGTGAGCCCGGTTAGAACTCCGATAATTACGACGATCACGATGTAACGGAGACGGCTCTTTTCCTCTTCGGATTTCATCCGGTTAAAAATACGAATAAGGATAAATAGGCCTGCGAAAATAAATGGCCCGAGCAGGACCAGATAAAGAATGTTCCAGTAAGCGCTATCTACGAACTGCTTTGTTTCGGTATCAAATAGGGCTAAAGGAGAACTGATTGCCAAAAATCCAGAAAAAATATAAGCCATGATAACCCAGGCATTACTTTTTCGTTCTGGTCTGACGAGGGCGTTGATAAAGTGGAACATCAAGGCGGGGAGCATCCCTGAACCGATCAAGGAGAGATAAAACCAGAATTGGTTTCCTGAGAAATAGTTGATGGCATCACCGAAGTTCCAGACCATGTTGGAGAGGCAAATGGAGAAAAAAATGAGGTATAAGGTCGTCCGGGGGGTCCGGGCCAGTATGAGGATGGCAAAGACAAGATTGATCAACACTACGCACAAGGCCAAGTAGGCGTCAATGGTAAGGATCGTTTGATCCATCGTCGGGAGAATTCTTCCTTTGCTTAGTCGGCCGATAGGAACAGGGCTCCCTTTCCTTTAGAAAATGGAAGTTCTGGTCCTATCTCCTGGCCGTATCCTGGCCTAATCTGTTAGGGGTTAAGGACGGACGGCTTCAACTTCGATAGGAGTTTACCAAATTTACGTGGTTACAGCAACGAGAATTTAAGGGCGGTTCTTTCCGTTAAACTCTAACTACCGAAAATGACTATCTGTATTATCATGGGGGAAAATGTCTCAAATCTATGATCGATGAGGAAGAATCAGTGGGGACAGTCTAACGGCGGTCCTTCGGTGGTAAGAAGATTGTAACCCATTAAAATAATTGGGAGTGGTTGGTGGCGGTGCAGGGAGTCGAACCCCGTTATTGAATTTTCAGGCTATTTCTCAAGCCTCGCATGCTTTGGTGTCGGGCGGTAACCGGAGCTTGGACTCGGTACATTACATTACGATCTGTATGAATCTCGGGTATCGATAAACGGCCTCTTCTCATCACCCTTTAGCTTTTTGTGTATGTTTGGCTATCGCCTCCACAATCTTCGGCCACGCGCCGCCGTGTGGGAGATCATGTCCCATTCCTTCTATTAATATCAGTTCGGCTCCCGGGATCGCTCTGGCTGTATCCTTGCCGCCCTCCACCGGGACCAGAGGGTCACTCGTTCCATGAATGACCAGAGCAGGGACCTTGACGGAGGAAAGCGCGGGTGCTCGGTTGCCATGAGTAAGAATGGCCACGAGTTGCCGCGCCATGCCCTCGGGATAAAATGAGCGGTCGTAGGCCTCGCCCATCGTTTTGCGGGTCCATGCTTCATCCGGCGGAAAGGCCGGTCCGGAAATGGTTTTGAATACCACAAGCATGTGCTCAATGAACGCCTGCCGCTCACCCGGCGGAGGGGTAGTCAGAAGACCGATAATCTCCGGCTTCGCCTGGGGAACTTCCGGATTGCCCGTTGTCGAGTAGATGGAGATCAAGCTCAAGACCCGCTCCGGATGCCGGATGGCGATTGTCTGGGCGATCATCCCTCCCATCGACATACCGCAGAGGTGGGCCTTTGAGACCTTAAGAGCATCGAGCAGGGCTACGGCATCATCGGCCATATCATCTAAAGTGTACGGCGGCTTGACCTTCTCGCCTCGAAGGAGCTTATCGAATATTTCAGGAAGATTGGGCACACCGGCTCCTCCGAATTTCGTGGAGAGGCCAACATCCCGGTTATCAAAGCGGATGACATAGTGGCCGCGGGCAGCGAGATCTTTGCAGAGATCGGTATCCCAATGTATCATGTGCGCCCCTAAACCGATGATCAGGAGAAGGGGTCGGCCGGATGAATTGCCGAAGGTTTCGTACTCAATTTGGATTCCGTTCGCAACTACGCTGGGCATCTCCGCACCTCCTTTTTCAAAAGGATTACTTAAAAACCTCAAAGGAGTCAAGGGGGAAAATTGGGCGGGTTTAGATGTGTTCCTGGAGGCTTTGAAGATGAGGAAATCGTGAAATTAATTGGTGGCGGTGCAGGGATTTGGCCGGCGCATCGTCCTGGAAGGGCCACAAGATAAAGGAAGGTTCCTCTCCGGAAGCTCGGCTAAGAGCTTCACCCCGGACACTGCGGATATGAGCCGAAAAAGGCTGATTCCAGTGATTCGGATTTAGATAGAAAAAGTAAAGATGGTCAGGAAGTTGAGAAGCGCAAATAAACGTCGTTAGGCCTTTGTTTCCGCTTTTTTGTGTGCTCCTCATTACCATATTCGGGATAAAGTGGAGACGGAAAGGGAAGGGATTTATTGCTCTAGACGGAGTTTCCTTAGTGAATCAAATAATGTCTTTGAAGCTTTGAACTTCGAGGGAATGTCTGGCTCCCCAAAGCGGATAAAGCTGGTCACTGGGAAGTGTCTGTTAAGATTTAACGGGAATCTTTGGAAATGTAAGAATTGGTGCTAAGACCTACAACTCTTCACTTTAAGATAGCTTTATGAGATAATGATTACTGTTAGAAATGCACACAATAAAAGGGAGTGATACTCTGTCCCGCCTTATACAAGTTTCTTCGATGATAATTTATTTCTCCTGCTTTTTATTTTATTCTACAGCTTCCTTACGATTTGACAGAAATGTGGTTATTTCTTTTCTTATTTAGAGGATGCCCGTGGAAACTCCACTCATCGAATTTAGAAGTGTTACCAAGCGCTTTGGCGACCAGACTGTCCTGGACCAGGTCAATCTGAAAATTTACGAGAATCAGATCACCACGATCATGGGCAAAAGCGGGGCG
>JAPVTA010000229.1:0-8798 GCA_047519465.1 Thermodesulfobacteriota bacterium
ATCTCGTTAGCCTCATCCATCTGAGCACGGTACTTTGCCATGTCATTGTTCAAAATATTCAGCCTTGAAGAGAGCATTTGATACTGAGTTAAGCTCATTTTCCCGAAGTTGTACGGACTCAACCCTTCTGCCTGTCTTATATATTCTTCGCGTACCCTCTCATAATTTTCAGTCGCCTCCTTCAACTGCTCCTTCCAAGACCGTACCTTTTGTCTCCACCATGTCTCGTCCCGGCCATAAATATCCGTCCTGATTTCCTCTTTGATGCCCGTAGTCGTCTGCGTGATCGGTTTAGGAGGCTCTCTTTCTGTGAAAAACTCCAGCTTCTCAACCCGGTCACGATAGAGAGCAGGAACTTTGCTGTAATCATCTGAATAATTCACAACCCCTTCTCTATCCACCCATTTGTAAATAGTGGCAGCATGGCCAGGGATGGCAAAAGCCAGTAAAATCACCATGATAAGAAATTTCTTCATCTTGACTACCCCCTCCTTTGTTACAAATACTAAATGGACGTGCACTTCACGTAATATGGCTAATTGTAATATGCTCATTGATATGTGTAATTCAAGCGTTTTGGCTGAAAGAATCAGACCTTCCGGCCTCAGCAACTTGAGTATAGGCTGTTTGAACTCTGAATCCCGAAGAAGCAACCCTCAGCAGGACGGGTGAGACCATCGTCAACAAAACTACCGCTATGATTGCAATGTTAAAAGATGGGGGACTCAACACCCCACGCGAAAATAGGTAGGCGGCAATTAGGATTCCCATTTCGCCTTGAGCCAACACTCCGAACCTGATCAAGAGCCGCTCACGGGGGGATTGATATCCATTATTTGCCGCAAGCCAGCATCCGATCAGCTTTGCACCGACGACGGCCACAAGCAGTACACCTAAAAGAGTGAAGGAACCTTCGGCAGCCTTGAGATTGACTTCCGTTCCGATTACTATGAACAGAATTCCCACGGAGATCGAAACCAAAATGGATTCAAATCCTCTTGCAATTTTTTCTTTCACCTCTGGGTTTGCCATTCCGAGCAGCGCACCTCCCAGAGAGGCCACTCCTATTGCGGCAAAGCTCCCAAAATGCATCGCTGCCCATGCATATAACGAAGTGACCAAGAGAAGATAGCCAACGAGCATTTGGCGGGGTCTTCTTGGGAAACCAGTTTTTGCGCTTAGCCTCAGAAACCGAGAGATCAAGAAGTAGACGACAGCAAAGAACATAATGAGCTTCGCTAAGAACCATGAAACAGCGATGGCCATCTTAAAGGCTCCGTATGTCGCGCCATAATTCGTCGCCTGGCTGGCAATCATCAACAGGATCGCCAACAAACCACTCAAGACAGCCGCTCCCGATACAATGGCTACAACCTGCGAACCAACGGCCTTTACTTCCCTGAAGGAATATATTGAAATTCCGAAACCAGATGCTGCCATGATTGCGCTCATCGCCAGGGCTTCTGACCGCCGATCCACGAACAATCGCATGAGGATCGCAACACCCAGCACAGTCAATCCAAATCCCCAAGCACCTGCGGAAAAAGAGGTTTTCAACCGTTTATTCAGCTCCTGCCAATCCACTTTCAAACCAGCGAGAAACATGAGTTGTATCATCCCAATTTCAGCTAAGATTTTTAAAACGGTATGGAGCGGACTCGGGGAAGGACTTCCCCAAGTTCCCAGGATGATGGGCGCTCTCAAAAGATTGAACAGAGAGGGACCAAGAAGAATACCGGTCAACAGTTGAATCGAGACGACGGGTAAGTCGAATCGTTTGCTCAAGAGAGCCGATATCCTTACCAGCACAATGACAACAATTAAAATGATGATCCAATGAGGAAATGCTTCCATAGCTTCGGATTTCTCCCCCTCACCCTCTGAACCATGTGAGGTTCAGGGCATTGTCCTGCACCCTACGTGGTGCAAGGCCTGCCCTCTCCCGACTGAGAGACTATGTCGCAATATGATTTGTCAAATAGGTACACGCAATATGTTGTAGGGGCTCAATTCATTCGCCCCATTAGCGGGCTTGATAAATCAAGCCCCTACAATTCCAACACAGTCTGTGACGGGAGGGTGACATTTAAACTACGTTGGGCTGGCACCTGCTCGCACTAATTGTTTCTTCAGCCCAAAGTTCCATTTCCATATGGCGTAAATAGCAGGGTAGACGCACAATTCCATAATGAACGATGTGAATATCCCGCCGATCATAGGTGCAGCAATGCGCTTCATGACGTCAGCGCCAGCGCCTGTTGACCACATGATTGGGAACAGGGCCAAGAACATTACTCCGACCGTCATCACCTTGGGTCGAAGCCGCTTCACAGCGCCCTCCACGATCGCCTCACGCAGGTCATCCCAATTTCTCATCCTCCCTTTGGCCTCGGCCTCCTGGTGAGCCAAATCCAGGTAGAGGAGCATGAACATTCCTGTCTCTGCATCTACCCCCATCAGAGCAATCAAACCCACCCAGACCGCGATGCTCGTGTTGTAGCCGAGCAGGTAAAGGAACCATATGGCACCCACCGCTGAAAAAGGAACGGCTAAGAAAATGATCATCGTCTTGGTAATTGAAAGGGTGTTGAAATAGAGGAGCAGGAAAACGAGGAAGATGGTAATCGGCACAACAACAAACAGCCGTGCTTTGGCTGCTTCCATATACTCGAACTGGCCGCTCCAGATCAGCAAGTATCCCGGCGGCAACTGGACGTTAGCGCGGATGGCTTTCTTGGCATCGGCAACGTAGCTCCCAATATCGCGTTTCGAGGTATCAAAATCAACATACACATAACCGGAGAGCCTGCCGTTCTCGTCACGAATCATAGAAGGACCGCTCTTAAGAGAAATTTCAGCCAACTGCTCCAGTGGAATGTGTGCAATTCTTGATCCTCCGGATATGGCTGACCCTCCCGAACTTCCCATCCCGCCCATTCCACTTGCTGTAGCTCCGCCCCCTGCTTGAACAGGGACAAAGACCCTCTTGAGCTTTTCTATATCATCCCGAAGCTCTCTAAAATAACGGACATTGACCGGGTAGCGTTCCCTTCCTTCGATCGTGGTTGTGACATTTTCACCACCAATAGCTGACATGACGATGTCGTTGGCCTGATCGATTGTCAGTCCGTAGCGGGCCAGTTCCGCCCTTTTGAGAGTAAAGTCCAGGAAGTAACCGCCCGCCGTACGCTCAGCAAAGACACTCTTCGTGCCTGGCACACCTTTCAGGACCATTTCGATATGTTCACCAAGCTGTTGAACTTTTTCCAAATCCGCACCCATGATCTTGATTCCGATAGGCGTCCTCACACCAGTGGAAAGCATGTCTACCCGGGCCTTGATAGGCATGGTCCAGGCATTGGTGACGCCGGGAAAACGCATGTTTTCATCTAACCCTCCTGGACCGTAAATCAATTCGTCAGGGCTCTTATGATCGGGCCAGAATCGGCCCAGAGTTCTCTGCAACCATCCTGGGGCCCACGAAGAATACCATCGAGGTATCTTAGGCCATTCCGATTCTGGCTTGAGAAGAATAACCGTCTCCATCATGGAGAAGGGCGCCGGGTCGGTTGCCGTCTCTGCACGACCCGCCTTGCCAAAGACCTGATGGACTTCAGGGAAACTCTTCAATACCTTGTCCTGAACTTGGAGTAATTTCTGGGCTTCTGTGACAGAGAGGCCGGGCAATGTCGTTGGCATATAGAGCAGGTCACCTTCAAAAAGAGGCGGCATAAATTCGGAACCGAGCTTTTCAAAGATGGGGATTGTTGCAATCACGATGAGGACCGCAACGATCACCGTTGCCCACTTGAACTTCAGTACGAACTCGCACAGAGGTTGGTAGAGCTTCATTAACGGCCGGCTGATCGGGTGGGTCTCTTCGCTGTGGACTTTGCCAACGAGCAAAGCGTTAACAATATGGCACAGGAATTTTGGACGAAATTTGTATGGATCCATGCGGATAAGGAGGGCTAGGATGGCTGGACCAAGGGTAATGGCTAGAATCGCTGCAATGCCCATGGAAAAGTTTTTGGTGAAAGCCAGAGGCTTGAACAGACGGCCTTCCATTCCAGCCAGTGTGAAGACAGGCATAAATGAGACGGCAATGACGAGAAGTGCGAAGAAACTCGGCCCACCTACTTCTTTGACGGCGCTGATCACGACGTCCTTATAGCTGCCCTCCCTCCCTCCTTTATCCCAGCGCTCCAGTTTTTTATGCGTCTGCTCGACGACGACAATGGCTGCATCCACCATAGCGCCGATGGCGATGGCTATTCCGCCGAGGCTCATGATATTCGAGGTCAGTCCCATCAATTGCATTGGGATGAACGAGAGGATGACCGCAATCGGGATACTGATAATGGGTACCAGAGCGGACGGAATGTGCCAGAGGAAGATCAGGATGATGATGCTGACAATGGTAAGTTCCTCGATCAGTGTACCTTTGAGCGTCTCGATAGAACGCTCAATCAAATCGGCGCGATCATAGGTGGTAACAATCTCAACACCGGGCGGAAGAGAAGGTTTCATCTCTTCCAATTTTGCGCGAACCCGTTCGATCACTCTCAATGCATTTTCTCCATACCGCATGATGACGATACCGCCGACGACATCGCCTTCGCCGTTGAGGTCGGCAATGCCTCGTCTGATATCAGGTCCTAATGTCACCACGCCAAGATCCCTAATCAGAATCGGAGTGCCGGTGCTTGATCGAACCCCTACTACAATGTTTTCGACGTCTGAAACTTTTTTGATATAGCCTCTTCCACGGACCATATATTCCAGCCCTGCGAATTCAACCAATCTCCCCCCGACATCGTTGTTCCCCGCTCGAACAGCGGCGATCACACGATCAATGGAAACGTTGTAAGCCACGAGTTTATTCGGATCGACATTCACCTGATACTGCTTGACAAAACCGCCAATCGGCGCAACTTCAGCGACACCGGGCACCGCCTGAAGGGCATACCGAAGATACCAATCCTGGAAGGACCGCAATTGAGAGAGATCGTTCTTGCCTGTCTTATCGACAAGAGCATATTCGAAGACCCAGCCGATTGCTGTTTCGTCACGGGCCAATTCAACGTTGACCCCTTTTGGGAGACGTGGAAGGATATTGCTTAAATATTCGAGCGTGCGAGACCGGGCCCAGTAGATGTCCGTTCCGTCTTCGAAAATGATATAGACATAGGAAAAACCAAAATCAGAGAAGGCTCGAATGTCTCTGACTCTTGGAACGCCCAGAAGAGCTGAGACGATGGGATAAGTGACCTGATCTTCCACGATATCCGGGCTCCGATCCCATCGTGAGTAAATAATCACCTGCGTATCTGAAAGATCAGGGATAGCATCAAGCGTGATGTTCTTGATGGAATACAATCCCCACAACACCGCCATTCCGATAAGAAGCAAAACCATGAATTTGTTATGAGCACAAAGCTCGATCAGTCTGTTGATCATTAAGCCCTCCGCATACCCTCACCCTTTCCCTCTCCCCCACGGGGAGAGGGCGGGGTGAGGGGGCCGCAATTCTTATTTTCCGTGTCCTCCATATGTTACATTCCCGGCATTCCAGCCATGCCACCCACGGCTTCTTTTAAATTCGATTCGGAATCTATAAGGAAGCTAGCGCTGGTCACAACTCTTTCGCCGGCTTTGAGACCTTTGATAACCTCGTAGTAACCCTCTACCTTTGAGCCGACCTTTACCTCTCTCGGCTCAAAATAACCATTGCCTTTATCAATGATGGCCACCTGCCGGACACCCGTATCAATGATGGCCCCTTCTGGCACAGCTAACTTTTGCCCAAGACGAACCTTGATCTCCACATTGGCATACATTTCTGGTTTAAGCTTTTCATGAGAATTCGGAATTTCAAACCTCACCTTTGCAGTCCGAGTCTCCGCATTCACAGAAGGATAAATATAGATCGTCTTTCCTGTGAAGGTCTCCCCGGGAAGATACGTTAACTGAATGGAAGCCTGTTGCCCCAATCTAATAAAGGGAAGTTCATATTCATAGATATCCGCATAGAGCCAAACGACTGAGAGATCGGCCAGTTTGTACAGCGATACTCCTGGCATTACGTTCATCCCTTTATAGGCGGATTTTTCCAGGACAAATCCGGTAAAAGGGGCATAGAGGGTAAGAGTCCTCTTCGCCTTGCCACTCTCCTCTAACTTTTGGATCTCTTCATCGGTAATGTCCCAGAGTTTGAGACGTCTCCTGGCGGATTCTGCCAGAGTCTCACCAGTTCCGGCCACTTCCGGGAAGGAACTCTTTGTTAAAGACTTCTTCGCCTGAAGGGCGAGTAGATATTCCTCTTGAGTTGAGACCAATTCAGGGCTATAGATGGTAAGAAGCGGATCCCCTTTCCTGACAAACCTGCCTGTAAAATCGACATACAGGTCTTCGATCCAACCCCCGATCTTAAGTGAAACGGTCACAATCCTCTTCTCATCATAATCGACCCTTCCCACGGTCCGGATCACCTTTTCAAGAGGCTTCATCTCTACTGTCCCGAATTTAACCCCGATCAATTGCTGCCTCTCCGGAGAGATTTGAACCGTACCGGGAGCCACTTCCTCCATCTTTCCCTCTTTCTGGATCGATTCCATGGTCATCCCCTTCATCTCTTCCATCTCTGTTGCGCCGGGCTTTTTTGCGGCTTCGGTTGTAGAAGCCTTTGCCTCGTGCTGCATGCCTTCTTTCGGGGCAGCAGCCTCCTTCCCTTTTCCGCATCCAGGGAGTAACCACAGAAGACTCATCAACAGGATGAGCATAGTTATATATGGCAACACAAATCTTATGTTCTTTGTCGTTCCCGGCCCGACTAAGCCTGCCCCGTGCTTGCCAAGGGGGAATCCGGCGTCTTTCTGGATTCCCGCTTTCGCGGGAATGACCCCCCTGGATGTGATGGATGCTGTATGTTTCATTTTCCTTCCTCCTTCTGAGAGAAACGCTTCCCAACAGCAGCTCCTAAGCTTGCCACATCCTTTTCATATTCAGTCAATGCGTGATGATATTCCAGTTCATACTTATAAAGCGTCATCTGGCTATCGAGAAGAGTCAAAAAATCCGCTTTGTTCACCCGGTACGAACTTAAGGCCGAGCTCACCTGAAGGCTTGCCTGGGGAATAATCCCAGTTTTATAGAGGTCGATCTGTCTTTCGACCCGCTGGGTCATTGAGCCCATATCTGCGATCATAAAAAGGACCTCATTCTTCATCGCCTGATATAGTGCCTCTGCATTTTTAATATCGGCCATTGTCTCCGCAACCTTCCGTTCCTGTTTCGACTTGTAGAAAATAGGAATATTGATCTCCACCATCCCCGTAAGCATATCGTCTTGTCTCATCCCCATGAGCTTATCCCTCTGGCCATAGGCGAACCGTAAATTAAAGTCGGGAAAATATTCTCTCTTAGCGAGGGCATATGCCTTTTCTTTCGCTTCGATCATTTTTTTCATTCCCTGCAGAGTTGGGTTCATCTCTAAGGCCATTTTTTGAAGTTCTTCAATGGTGTACGGAAATTTTCTGAAAATGACTTCCTCTGGTTCACCCACTTGCGTTTCCGGAGGCCGATTAAGCAGAGCGTTCAGTTTTGCCTCTAAGGCTCTTTTTCTCTGGCCGAGCATAATCAAATCATCCACCATCTTGGAAACTTCCACATGAGCTTTAAGCACATCCTGCTGTATCCCCTCTCCAACGGAGTAACGGGTCTCAGCAATCTTTGCAAAATTCTCCAGGATCTCTTTATTCTTTTGGGTGACCTGTGTGGTTCGGTAGACATGGGAAAGGTCGTAATAGGCAGCCTTCACGTCTCTTATCACTTGATGTACCTTGCCTTGAATTTCGGTGAAAACCACCTCTGCTTCTTTTCCAGCCATTTCTCCCATAAGTTTTCTCTTCCCAAAAAAAGGAAACTTCTGAGAAATCGAAAACTCCTTCATCGTCATATCCTCTTGATGGAAACTGAAACTGGTAGGAAGGTTGATGATCCCGAAGCCGAACATCGGATCTTCGAAAGCTTTGGCCTGCGGTATCTTCTCTTTGTAGACCTCCCATTTCTTCTTCGCGGCCAGAATTTCCGGATTGTTCTGAAGGGCCTCATCAACCAATTGATCTACATTCAACCTTGGTTTTTCCGACTGAGCTATCGAGGGAAAAGGCGTCAATATCAAGATCAAAAAAAGGGAGAAGATCGCTTTAACCGAGGCAAATAACTTTAAGCCCATTCCATCACCTTCCTTCTGGAAATCTGAAAAATTCTTAACGAAACTATTTAGTTACTCTTCTTAAGCTATTAAGGATGCGTTCTTAAGTAAATACTGTGAACTTGTTATTTTAAGTTGAAAAGGACTGTACATTTTGATTCTTAATTAATTCTACATCCAAAATTTGTGATTTTGGTCTACATTTAAAAGCCCTTGTAACTTAGAATACTTGTAACCATGTATCTTTTTAGACCCCATCGCGTTGTAATTTGAAACAAAAAAGCTCTTGGCCTGTTGGCTAAACCTTAAGGGGGGTGAAGGTTTTAGCAATTAGGGACCTACGTCTGATTAGGTCCTTGGCCAAGAGCTTTCTATTAACTAGTTGAAATTATGGACTTATATTCTTACTTTACAAGTCTTAGCTGAAAGAACATCAAAATCCAGAAGCATAAATTCCTAAAATCACCGTAATTTTTATAAACCTGAATAATTCTAACAGCAATCCTTGTGCCAAGGTTCCACGCTCGCATCCCTAACTGGTTCTCCTCCCGGAGATACGAATTTGGGGTAAGATGTTTTAGGG
>JAPVTA010000230.1:0-2212 GCA_047519465.1 Thermodesulfobacteriota bacterium
CGTGGCTGTTGTGCGTCAGCATCATCGGCCTGCCGTTTGGCGTCTGGATGTTCAACCGGTTACCAGGCGTGACGACGCTGATGCGACACTGACCTGATTCCCTTATGTTTCATCGACAGGGGGGGAGCATGGGAGAGATTGGTCACACGCCGCGAATCAAAATCGTAAGGGAAAAAGGTCCGACCAGAAGAGCCATGATCGAGGGATTTCTTTAAAACAAACGTATTATTCTTTCTGCTGAAATATAATAGAAGGGGGTCATTGTCAATTCTTTCCGCATCCTCAAGGCCTCTGTGCTCCGCAAACTTCCTTCCTGAAATACGCAAAATCAAAAACTCACCCAATGTTAAACATTTCAAGCGGAAAGAAATAAGTTAGCCCTTCCAAAGAGCCTTGTTTTTTCGCACGATTCTCCCAAAAAATACACGATTTTCGGTGGTTAAATACATCCTTCACCATATTTACACCACAAGGACCTTTGTCTTAAGTTGGGAAGGAACATAATAAAAGTCCCTCAGAAAAAGAGCGGAAGGCCATGGGCAGGGTGCTGCTTGTGTGTACGATGGTATCTGTTGGATTTTTTCTGTTCTCAATGCCGGTAATCTCGTGGGGCCACGGCCTTGCCGGCAAGAGGTTTTTTCCCACCACCCTTGCCGTCGATGATCCTTTTGTCTCGGACGAACTCTCATTTCTCGGCAGCTACATCAAGGAACCCGGAGAAGGAGACCAACCGGCCACGAAGTCTACCGAAATCTCTCTTGACTACTCAAAACGGATTACCCCGAACCTGGGGATTTCGGTCGGTGACTCCTTCCGGCATTTGAATCCAGACCAAGGTAAGAGCCAAAGTGGTTTTGGAAACGTCGAAATAGGACTCAAGTATCAGTTCTTGAAAAGCGAAGGCCACGAGACCATTCTTTCCCTTGGTCTCGATGCTGAAATTGGCCGCACCGGAACCAGCCGTGTGGGGGCGGAGTCATTCTCCGTTATTTCTCCCACTTTCTTTTTCGGAAAGGGTTTGGGCGATCTCCCCGATTCAATGAAATTTCTCAGGCCCCTAGCACTTACCGGTGCCATAGAACCGAACTTTCCCACCGAGCCGAATCCCAGCACGCTTACATGGGGATTCACCATTCAGTACAGTCTGCAATATCTTCAATCATTCGTTAAAGATGTTGGACTTGGGACTCCTTTTAACCGGATCATCGTCCTTGTGGAGTTTCCCTTCGAAACATGCCTGAATCGAGGCTGCAAAGGGCAGACAACGGGGTTTGTGAATCCGGGACTGATTTGGTTCGGCAATTCAATTCAGCTTGGGATCGTGGCACAGATCCCGATCAATGACCGTACCGGCAAAAATGTCGGGGTTCTCGGCCTCGTCCATTTCTTTTTCGATGACCTGTTCCCGAAAAGCATAGGAAGACCGATTTTCCCGTGATAAGGATGAAGATCGTTCACTCTTTCAGATTGGTGATTCTCTGTTCAAGCCTCCTGCTACTCGGCCTCTTGTACGGAACCATATGGGCACACACATTGCCAATCCGTTCCGAGCCAGGGGCGGGGGCTACGCTCAACGACCCTCCCGTCTGCGTTCGCATCTGGTTTGATAATGCTTTGGACCCTGCCTCCAGCGCCCTTGTCGTTCAGAATGCAAAAGGTCAGAAAGTGGACAAGGGAGACTTCCACGTTAACCCCACTGACCCAAAACTTCTGGAGGTGAGCCTCTCTTCTCTCTCGCCGGGAACCTACCGTGTCATCTGGACCGCCATTTCCAGAGACGGCCATAGAACTACCGGAGATTATATCTTTACGATCAAATAGTTTGCAGTTGCCACTACTTGACCGGATGTCTGACCACGTCATCCCTTCTTGTTCAAGCCGTTTTCCTGAGGTTCTGTTTTCAGACCACCAAGAATATCTGGGTTTAATTTTCACATATCTACCTGGTCTGATAATTTCAATCTGAAATCTTCGACTCCTGAAGCATACCTCTGTTGAAGATAAGAAAGCTTCCGCACTATTGACAGGTGTCATCCGTAAAAAAGTTGGCCATCACAAAATAACGCAAAGCGTATAGAGCATAGCGCATGGCGTCAACACACCGATTCTAGAATTCGGAATGCGCCCTCCTACGCCTATAGGCTACGGCGGACAGGGATTTCGGATTGCGGAATTCAAAACTAAAAGTACCGTAGAGCAAAGCGGAAAGTTC
>JAPVTA010000231.1:0-6206 GCA_047519465.1 Thermodesulfobacteriota bacterium
GGAAAACCTGCGGCAACTTATGGCAAGGGGTTCTGGTGTAAACATCTCAATAAGGCTGTTGACTCAAAAGATGGAACTTCATGTGCAAATTGGGAATCTCAAGAATAAATTGTAACTGGTATGAATCAAGAGGAAGCGGGTGTTCCGATCATTCAATTTTTTCCACCTCAGAAAGGCGTTACGCTCCTTAGTTTACGAGGGATTTTAGATGATCCGGTTCACAGGAGGCTACGGCAGATCGGGATATTCCTGAAACCTAGGAGAGGGAAAACAATTGGATGATCCGATACTCATTGTCGATGAAGAAGAGATGATCTGTTCCTTGTTGGCTCGAAGGCTTGCCGAAGAGGGATATTGCTGGCTGTCGGCCGATAATGGGAGAGAAGGTCTCGCTCGTTTTCATAAGGGCGATCTTTCGCTAATTATTTCTGACCTCATCATGCCAGAACCAGAAATGGATGGTATGGAACTTTTAAAGAGCGTGACGGTTTTGAACTCAAATATGATGGTTATTATCATGACTGGACTCAGTCAGGCTCCTGGCTGAGGCGATCGATGCAATCGATGCAAAAGATCCAAACTTCATCTAATTTTTGTAGTGGATGTATTTTGAAGGTTATCCGCATATTATCCAGGGAACCTATGCGGATCAGGCGAGCATCTAGAAACAAGGTCCTTTGAGTAGTTATCCACCTCGTCAACACCATTTTTGTAAAAACGTTTAATCCCTAAAAGAAGGGACCTAACAGAGACTATGGTCATCGAAAGCCAAGAAGCTAAAAAGCCAAGAGGAATACCTGCCTTTCTCGAGGCACAAACCGGAAAATATATTTAGCTGGTTGATGTCATTATGACACTTCGACTTCGATCTCAGAAGAATTTTTGGTCTCTCATTATTATCTTCGTTCTTTTTTCCGTGGCCTCCGGGACAGCCGGGTACTTTTTCTGTCAGAATCAGAAAAGAAACATTGAGGAAGAGAAGTGGGACCAACTCAGTGCTATTGCCGATTTGAAAATCAGGCAGATTTCAAACTGGCATAAAGACCGTATGGCAGACGCTTCAGTTATCATTGAGTCTCCGTTCTTTGCCGACCGCGTTCAACAGTTCTTGAGAAGTCCGACGAGTACAAAGGTAAAGCACGAAATTCTCAACTGGATGGAATCTCGACAAAAGCACTACCAATACCAAAGCCTCCATTTCATCGATTCAAGGGGGATGGTACGGCTGTCAGTTCCTGAAGGGGAAGAAGTGCTTGGGCCAGGTGCAAAAGCGCTCTGCGCGGAAGCGATGCGAACGAAGAGAATAGTCTTTTCGGACTTCTATCAGGGTAAGATCGCAAAAGTCGTTCGTCTTACCCTTGTTGTTCCAATCCTCACTCCAGACGGGCATGATACTTTTCCCATAGGTGTTCTCTTGCTCCGGATCGACCCTCATCAATTCCTCTATCCTCTTGTCCAGTCGTGGCCAACACGGAGTCATTCATCTGAGACCCTGCTGATCCGTCGCGAAGGGGAATACATGTTGTCTCTGAACGAGCTCCGCCACCAAACAAATACTGCCCTTACTCTTCGTTTTCCGTTGAGTGACAAACAACTGTCAGGACCGAAGGCGGCATTCAGAGAGGAAGGGATTTTCGAGGGGACTGACTACCGTAGGGTTCCAGTGCTTATGGCGATGAGAGGTATTCCGAACACCCCATGGTTCCTCGTTGCAAAGGTTGATCGAGAGGAGATCTATGCCCCAATCCGCCGGCGAGCTTGGTTTACGGGAATTGTCATGAGTTCATTAATTGTCGGAGCAGGACTAAGTATAGGATTTTTCTGGCGTCACCAGCACGCCCAGTTTTGCCAGAGACAAAACGAAGCAGAGCTTGAGCGTCAGGCATTGGCGAGGCACTTTGATTATCTGACCAAGTACGCGAACGATATTATCCTGCTAATGGATCAGGACATGAAGATTATTGAAGCAAATGACCGCGCAATTGAGTCCTATGGATATTCGCGCGATGAATTATTGCAGTTACGCCTGGTGGATTTACAATCTCTTGAGACAAGATCGAATTTTGTTGTGCCGATGAAGGACATAGGAGAGCAGGGCGGTCTGGTGTTCGAAACTGAGCACCAACGGAAAGATGGGACAAGATTTCCGGCAGAAAACAGTACCCGGGTTATTGAAGTTGAAGAAAAAAGGTTTTATCAAAGCATCATCCGAAACGTCACCGACCGGAAGCGGGCCGAAGAAGCGCTCTATATGGAGAAGCAACGGTTCCAAACTCTCACGGAGAATGCTCCGTTCGGGATGGTGATGATTGATAAAGGCGGTACTTTTAGATACATCAATCCTAAATTTAGAGAATTATTCGGCTATGATTTAAAGGATATTCCTGATGGAAAAACCTGGTTCCGGAAAGCATACCCTGACTCTACTTACAGACATCATGTTATTTCGGCCTGGATTAATGATTTTGAAAGTGACACACCGGGAGAAAAACGACCCAAGACTTATGCAGTAACCTGTAAAGATAGGACGGAAAAGATCATCAATTTTATCCCCGTACAATTAGAGACGGGCGAAAATTTGATAGCCTGTGAGGACATCACCGAGCGGAAGCAGGTTGATGAGGTGCTGCGGAAGAGTGAACACTATTTTCGGTCTCTCCTTTTTAATATTCATGAAGACATCCTGGTCATCGACCGAGACTACAAGGTCACAGACGTTAATAACACTTTGTTAGTTACCGTAGGCCTTAAGCGAGAGGAGGTCATCGGACGCCATTGCTACGAGATCCTGCATGACTACAACCAACCATGCAGCAGATATGGCGAGCAATGTTCACTGCAGGCCGTATTTGATAGTGGTAACCCATACAATTGTCGTCATATTCATACGCGGTTGGATAACCAATCTGACAGGTCAAAGGTTTGGGTGGATATCCTTCTTTCGCCCCTTAAAGATGTGCATGGTAACGTCACCCGCGTAATAGAGGCAATGCGGGACATCACCGACCTGGTCCTGACAGGAGAGGCACTCCGGGAATCGGAGGAACGCCACCGGACGGCTATTGAAAACTCCCCTGACGGAGTCGCAATTGTTCAAGGAGGTCAGCCCCTTTTTGTTAATCAAAAATTTGTGGAGATTTTCGGCTATGACCGGCCTGAAGAGATTGTAGGAAAGCCGTTATGCACGGTCGTGCCTGCCGATGACCTCAACCAAATGGAAGAGGTTAACTATGAGAGGCAAAGAGACGGACCTATCACATTAAGACATGAATTCAAAGGGATCCGAAAGGGCGGGGAACCAATTCTCATTGAGGTCTCTGCCACCCAAATCACCTACCGCGGAGAAGCGGCGTCTTTAGTCTATCTAAGGGACATCACTGAACGGAAGCGAAAGGAACAGGAGGTGGCGTTTCTTCAGGAGCAGCTTCGTCAATCACAGAAGATGGAGGCTATCGGTCTTCTGGCAGGTGGCATCGCCCATGATTTCGGCAACCTTCTGGCGATCGTTCAAGGTTACAGCGAACTCTCTCTCCTCAAACTCCCCAAAGAGGGTCCTTTAAGAGAGGACATTGAAGAGGTCAAAGAAGCAGCGGGACGAGCTAAGGATTTGATTGGTCGTCTTCTGGCCTTCAGCCGGCGGCAGATCTTTCAGACGAGCATCCTTGATCTCAATACCATTTTGAGAGATCTGGAAAAGATGCTACGCCGAATCATTGGCGAGGATATTGAACTTATCACTCTCTTGGCATCGGACCTGGGGAAAGTCGAGGCAGATCCTGGGCAGATTGAGCAGATTCTCCTCAACCTAGCGGTCAATGCTAGAGATGCGATGCCTTCTGGAGGGAAGCTCACCATTGAGACAACCAACATAGAGTTGGATAAGACCTATGCCCGTAGCCATGTGGCCGTGAAACCCGGTCGCTATCTGATGGTTTCTGTGAGTGATACTGGGATAGGGATGACCCCAGAAGTGAGAGAACGGCTCTTTGAGCCTTTCTTTACGACCAAGCAGAGAGGTAAAGGAACAGGACTGGGCTTATCCACAGTCTATGGAATTGTGAAACAGAGTGGGGGAAACATTTGGGTTTACAGTGAGCCGGGCTATGGGACAACCTTTAAGATTTATCTTCCTCGAGTGGATGAAACTCTGAAGCAGCCAGGGGAGAAGAAACTATTAGAGGAGTTCCCTGGCGGGAATGAGACGATTCTGGTTGTTGAGGATGAGGAAAAGGTTCTGAAGTTAGTTTTGCAAATTCTCCGGGTACAAGGGTATAAAGTTTTGGAGGCACCTCGGGGTGGCGATGCTTTGCTCATCAGCAAGCAGCATGAGGGTCCGATCCATTTAATGGTGACGGATGTGGTGATGCCCGGGATGAACGGTCAGGAGTTGGCCAAGCGTCTCGCTCCCTTTCGCCCAGAGATGAAGGTGCTCTATATGTCGGCCTACCCGGACAATGCCGTTGTTCATCACGGTGTCCTTAAAGAGGGAGTAAATTTCATCCAGAAACCTTTTACAGTAGCCGGACTGGCAAAGAAAGTTAGAGACGTACTAGATAAGTAGGGACATGGAGCCTGACGGCACAATATGGAATAGATTGCTTGTTCCCTGCCCCCGCACAAAATAAGAAACGGAAATGGGGGGACATCCATAGAATTGTAAGTTTTTTTGTGAGAAGACGGCACTGCTTGTGGGTCAGCGCGATGTTCGTTAGGTTCTCCTGCACCCGTCATTCTGAGTCAGCAATGCCCGACAACTTCTGGCTGATTCTTCTGGTGGTCCCTCTTGTGGAACTCGGCGCCCTATCAAATCCTTTCTTCCCTTAATATCCTCTCGAGGATCGCCATTAGTTCAGGGTATTTCGTTGCAACATTCACAATCTTATCTGCTCTTTTTCTTCTTTTTAAGGTTTCTCTGGCTAAATCTTCCCTCAAAGAAAAGCCACAAGCATGACAATGTTTTGAGGCTGGGGAGTTTTCTACGTCACATCTTGGACATTTTATCGACTTGAGTATCTCCTTAGCATCGCCACCTATCTTTTTCTTGCCGTACATTGCCAGAATCTGGTCATCTACCTGCTTCCCACTCAAATGTGTGTAGGTAGCTACTGTTCGACCCCCCTGTTGCCATCCGAAATGTGCATTCATGACTTGCTCTGTCAGTTTCGGCGCATAGAAAGTTGCACAACTATGTCGGAACAGGTGGGGATTGCATTTCTTGTTTATTCCTGCCTTTTTCTTCAGTCTTCTGAGCAAAAAATGGGCGAATTCGTAAGATGCAGGTTTCCTGCTCTTGAATCCTATCCATACTTTTGCTTCAGGCCTTTTGTCCGGATGCATATCCAACCATGATGCTAATTCGAAGGCACCGACCACCATGCGCACTCTGCGGGAACCCGTCTTGCCATTTACAAGAAGCTGGCAACCATATTCATCGAAAATTATGTCTCTTCTTCTAAGCAAAAGATATTCTCCTATTCGACAACCCGAGCTGAACAAACCTATAACAAAAGCCCTATCTCTAGGGTTGTCACATACCTCGGCTAATTTTATTACCTCCTCAGGTTTCCAAATGTCTTCAGGTAACAGGCCGTTCTTTTTTTTCTTTCTTTTTATCCAACTCACTTCAGAAGGATAATCTTCTGTGCCTTTAAGCCATTTCCAGAATTTCTTTACAGTGATTTTATAACTCTCTATTGTCTGTTCCTCATACCGGTCATTGATCTTCTTGCTGCCCCGAGCTTTTATCTTAATTTGCTTTATTTTTTCAATGAGGTCTATTACGTCCTCTTTGGTCATATCTTCAAAAGGTCTGTGGTTTATCCAGCAGGAAATTCTGTAGATATTGCCTAACAGGACCCCAACCCTGCCAGCGCTGAGTTCCTCGGAAATACAGTACCTATAGAAACACAGGATCTTGGTCCTGTTGGGTTCTGGAACCGGGTCGTTATACATAGGTATACCGCCGCGTTTATGTCTGCCCACCTTCTCTCCCTTTATCCTAGCGAGAAGAGTTTCGATTGACCTCGATTCCTTGTGCAATTCTTCCATATCACGAGGGTGTGCCAAATTTAGTTAAAGTTTCGGGGGTTGCTCGCAAAACGGTGGTAATTGTCTAATGCAAGAAGAAGAGAAAAACCACCATGAAAGAAGTCAGTGATGAAAAGGATATTACGGATTGGCAGAGATGTCAAGGTTAGACGGGGGCA
>JAPVTA010000232.1:0-21590 GCA_047519465.1 Thermodesulfobacteriota bacterium
ACTCCTAACTCCTCTTCTCTTTCCATTTTACAACCCCCCGAGATTCTGTTAGATTATTTTCCAAATGACGACAAAACCCTTGACTCCCATGATCAAGCAGTATCTCCAGATTAAGAGTCAATATCCGGATTCCATCCTTTTCTTCCGGATGGGGGATTTCTACGAGATGTTCTTTGAGGATGCAAACGTCGGTTCCCGAGAACTGGATATCGCATTAACGTCAAGGGATAAAGGCCAAAAGGATAGCGTCCCTCTGTGCGGGGTTCCTTATTTTGCGGCTGAGACCTACATTTCCAAACTATTACAGAAGGGATACAAGGTTGCGCTTTGTGACCAGGTGGAAGACCCAAAGCTTGCAAAGGGGATTGTCAAGAGAGAAGTGGTCAGAGTGTTTACTCCGGGGCTGGTGACGGACTCGGTCCAATTAGGGACCGGGGAAAATAACTACTTGATGGGCTTCTGTGCAGAAGGGGAGGTCTTTGGAGTGGCCTTTCTGGACATTTCCACAGGCGAATTAAAAGCCTGCCAAATCTCAGGACTTGACGCCTTTCTGAGCGAAGCCCTTCGGAACGAGCCCAAAGAGATATTATCCCTCACGAAATTTCAGGAACATTCCTCCTTTGAAGGGTTTAAAAAGAGTTTTGAGAATAATTTGATTACCTATTTAGATGACCCGAACTTCGACGCCCTTCCTTCTTTTGGCGAAAAGGAATGGAATTCGGTCATGGAGAGGGCACCCCTCGCTGCCCGAGCCGTTAGGATGGTTCTCCGCTATGCCGAGGAGAACCAGAAGAAGCCTCTCTCCCATGTCCGGCCCCTTTCTTTTTACCGGGTACAGGATTTCATGATCATTGACGAAGTGTCGAAAAGGAATTTAGAACTGACTCAATCCCTTTTCGAGCGGGGCAAGAAGGGGTCTCTCTTCTGGCTTTTAGATGAAACGATCACCCTGATGGGAAGTCGAACATTAAAGCAATGGTTGAACTACCCACTGATTGACGTCATGGAGATCGAGCGTCGTTTGGAAGGGGTATCCGAACTGAAGGAGAAGATGGTAGAAAGGAAGCGGCTGAGAGAATCCCTGAAGGGAATTCAAGACATCGAAAGATTGACCTCCCGGATCTTCCTCGGACATGCTAATGCCCGAGACCTCATTGGAATAAAATATTCGCTCCAAAGCTTGCCTGTTGTGAAAGCGAATCTCAACCCCTTTGATGCCCCGATCCTCAAAGATTTCGCGTCCCAGATGGAGGACTTTGATGATCTTTGTCAACTTCTGGAATCTTCAATTGTCGATCATCCTCCCCTGACGATCAGAGAAGGAGGGATGATAAAGCCGAAGTATGACAAGGAGCTGGATGCATTGAGAGAAGTCGGCCGGGAGGGGAAGGGATGGATTCTTCAATTGGAGGCAGAGGAGAGGAAGAAGACAGGGATTTCCTCTTTGAAGGTTCGATATAACCAAGTCTTTGGATATTATATTGAAGTGACCAAGAGCAATCTTCACCTGGTTCCGGATCATTACATCAGAAAACAGACTTTGGTCAATGCCGAACGGTTTATCACTCCGGAGCTCAAGGAATTTGAAACGAAGGTGTTAGGTGCCGAAGAAGCGATCTGTCAATTGGAATACCGGCTCTTCGAAGAGGTGAGGAAAAGAGTTTCAGATGAGACCCCGAGACTTCAACGAACGGCTTCAGCCATTGCGATTGTCGATGTCCTGGGTTGCATGGCAGAGATTGCTGACCGATATAACTATGTCCGGCCCAGCGTGGACGAAGAAGATGAGATCATCATCCGTGATGGAAGACATCCTGTCTTGGAGCGGATGGGACTTTCGGAGAGGTTCGTTCCGAACGACACTGAAATGAATACCCAAGCGCATCAACTTCTGATCATCACCGGGCCAAATATGGCGGGGAAATCAACCTATCTAAGACAGGTCGCCCTCATCATCTTAATGGCTCAGATGGGATGTTTTGTTCCCGCAAGCGAGGTTAAGATCGGTGTAGTGGATCGGGTCTTCACACGGATTGGCGCTCTGGACAATCTCATGCGGGGACAAAGCACCTTCATGGTGGAGATGATGGAAACCGCTCGCATCTTAAATCAGGCTACCTCGAGGAGTCTTGTTGTTTTAGATGAGATAGGGAGGGGAACCAGCACGTTTGATGGGTTGAGCATCGCCTGGGCAGTGGCGGAATTCCTTCACGACCATCCCTCGCTCAGGCCCAAGACCCTCTTTGCAACACACTACCATGAATTGACCGAATTGGCCCTCACAAAAGAGAGAGTCAAAAATTACAATGTGGCGGTTAAGGAGTGGGGCGGGGAGATTATCTTTCTCCGGAAAATTGTGGAGGGGGGGACGAATCGCAGCTATGGGATTCAAGTGGCGCGACTGGCAGGCCTTCCTCAGAAGGTGATCGATCGGGCAAAGGAAATTCTTTCCAACCTGGAGAAGGGCGAATTGGATGCCGCTGGGATGCCAAAAATAGCAACGACGAAGATAAAGACCTTGAAGCCCAAACCTCCTTTGCAACCCTCCCTCTTTGTTCAAACCGATCCCATCCGAGCTGAATTGAAGAAGATCAGGACCGATCAACTGACTCCTCTCGAGGCTTTGAATGTTCTGGATGATTTGAAGAAAAAGGTTGAAAAAGAAGAATAGAAAAATCAATTCCAAATGCCAAAGTTCAAATCTCAAATCAAATCCAAAGGTCAAATGAGATGCGAAATCGTTACATCTTGAAGCAAGTTCAGGGCCTGGTTCGGCATTACGAGAATGTCATTCTGAACCTTGACCTGAAACCAGTCCAGGGCCTTTGATTTCAGAATTCCCTTTTGAACTTTGATATTCCTTTGAAATTTGGATTTTGCCATTTGACATTCAGGTTCAGGAAATGATTGATTTCCCGAAGGCAAGATTGAAAATGGTGGAAGAACAGATCGCCTCAAGGGGGATCAAGAATTCCCGGTTGATCGCTACGATGAAGAAAATTCCCCGCCACCTCTTTGTGGAAGAAGCCCTTCAGAGTCAGGCCTATACAGACCATCCTCTGCCCATCGGAGAGAAACAGACCATTTCTCAACCTTACATGGTCGCCTTGATGACCGAGGCGCTGTTGTTAACGGGGAAAGAAAAGGTTTTGGAGATCGGCACAGGATCGGGATATCAGACGGCGATTTTGGCCGAATTGTGCGAGAAAGTCTTTTCTGTCGAAAGGATTCGTCCGTTGGCTGTACGAGCAAGAAAGTTGCTGTACGAATTGGGATACTTTAATGTCGAGATCAAAATTTTCGATGGGACCTTTGGATGGATGGAGGAGAGTCCGTTTGATGCTATTCTTGTCACGGCGGGATCTCCCGACGTTCCGCAGCCCCTGGTCGATCAATTAGCGATAGGTGGAAGACTGGTCATTCCTGTGGGAGATACTTTTGTCCAGGATTTGGTTCGGGTGACCAAGACAGAAGAGGGAGTGAAGAGAGAAGACTTAGGCGGTTGCCGATTCGTCAAGCTGATAGGGAAATATGGGTGGGAAGCGGAGTGAACGAACAACAATGAACGATGAACTATGAACTGTGAACAATAAGCAATGACAAGAGGAGAAATTTTTCATTTTATGAGGAGATTCCAGCCTTGAGGGCATAAGCGCTAACCCATGAGAGGGAGGAATCTCATTGGTCATTCCGGCGAAAGCCGGAATCCAGGGAGACGGCAGTGAATAAACAACCTGCGGCATACATTTTGCCAAGCAAGAGAAATGGTACCTTGTATATGGGTGTGACTTCAGACCTCGTCAAGAGGGTATGGGAGCACAGAAACAACATGGTAGAAGGATTTACCAAACGCTATGGTGTTCATCAGTGGGTTTGGTATGAAGTGCACGAGGGCATGGAATCCGCCATTGAGCGGGAGAAGCAATTGAAAGAATGGAAGCGCAAGTGGAAATTAGAATTGATAGAGAGTACTAATCCGAGCTGGCAGGATCTGTATCATACGATTGTTTGACTGGATTCCGGCTTTCGCCGGAATGACGCTACAACTAAATCGAGAGGGAAGGTAGGGGCCGAACAAAACGGTCAAATTTATTGAATCGGATGCCAAAGAATATCTTATGCGTTTTCTTTCTTTCGATAATCCTGCTTGTGGGTGGCTGCGCAAGACATCGAGTTCCTCCCGAGAGGCCATCGCGACCTGCGGCAAAAGGGGTCTATCATGTAGTCGAGAGACATCAAACCTTATATCGCATTTGTAAGACCTACAAAGTGGATCTAAAGGAAGTTGCCTCTTTAAACGGCATTACGGATCCAAGTAAGATTGAGACCGGCCAGCGGATTCTTATCCCGGGAGCGAAGAAGGTTTTGAAGGTTGAAATTTATATTGACGATGTGGCAGCAGAACAAGGGGAAAGGTCAAAGATTGCTTATAAGAAGCTGGACTTCATCTGGCCTGTTGAAGGGAAAATTAGCAATGCCTTTGAGGAGGCAGAAAGCATGAGACATCAGGGGATTGATATTCCCTCTCCCGTTGGGACACCCATTAAAGCTTCCAATGCCGGCAAGGTCATATATTCTGGTAACGGCATCAAGGGATATGGGAACCTGATCATCCTTCGCCATTCCGAAGAATATGTTACGGTTTATGCTCACAACCAGGTCAATCTGGTGGAAGAGGGGACATGGGCCGAGAAGGGGCAAATTATCGGAAAAGTGGGTCAGACGGGGAAGGCCACGGGGTCTCATCTTCACTTCGAAATCCGGAAAAATAACAAGGCCCTGGACCCTTTACTTTTTTTGAAATAAGCACACCCCCAGGACATTGAATCTATTACTCCTGCTATAGAATTCGTCGTAGAAATCAAGGCGTTCTATTAAAAAAAGTTGGATATATTTTTTTGTTGACTTTTAGTAAAACAATCGAATAATATTGCCGAAAGTACAGAAGGGAGGTGGTTATTTTTTTTTTTATTAATGAGTGGGGGGATACGATTTAGGAGCATTGCCTTAAGTAGCAAGGAAAATATTCACTTCTCTATTGGGTTTAACGGAGAAGAAAAAGGAGGGAGGTTATGAGTGACGAAAAACAGGTAAAGACGGTTCCTGGAGGTTGCGGACCCGCCTATGAAGTTAGTGACTTGCCAGAGCCGCTGCGGGATCTGACCCCAAGGAAACTTTTCGCGATCCTCGGGCCGGCCGTTATTGCCCTCGGCGGGACCATTGGTGGTGGTGAATGGCTTGTAGGTCCGTCCCTCTTCGTAAAATGGGGGCTTGCTCTTCTCTGGATCACTACCATCTCGTCTACACTCCAGGTGTTTCTCAACCTTGAGATGATTCGTTACACCCTCTATACCGGAGAACCGATCACTGTCGGTTTTATGAGACTTAAACCTGGGAAGGCATTCTGGGGATGGCTCTTTATGATTGTTGGATTCATTGAGCGAGCCATGCCAGGATGGGCCATGGGTACTGCTACAGCCTTAGCAGCGGCTCAGTTAGGGAGGATCCCTGGAGGCCCGGATAAAGGTACGGTCATCATTTGGACCTATATCTTGTTTGCCTCCTGTGTTGTCCTTGTATCGATGGGACGGACGATCGAACGAACCCTGGAGTGGGCGAACTGGCTCATGATGTTTGTCGTCCTCGGAGGGCTTTTAATTCTCGATGCCTTCCTTGTTCCGGGCCAGGTGTGGCTTGAAGGCTTAACCGGGTTTGTCAGTTTTGGGTACATGCCAAAAGGTGTTGATGCACTCCTTCTGGGTGCGCTCGTTGGTTATTCCGCCTACGGAGGATTCGGGAACAATGCCATCACAAACTGGTACCGGGACAAGGGCTATGGCATGGGAGGAAAGATTGGCTATATCCCTGCTGCAATTGGCGGAAAAATGGTACATGTCTCAGCTGTTGGGAAGGTTCCCCCTACCACAGAAAAGAACCTGTCAAGTTGGAAAGGCTGGTGGAAACTTGTCGACATCGACCAATTTGCTGTTTTCTGGTTTGGAGCCATGGCAGGAATGTTCCTTCCCGGCATTCTTTATGTTGGACTGCTCCCTAGAGGAGCGACCCTTCCGGCCTGGGGGATCGCAGCTTCCACTGCAAGCGGTCTCATCATAAAGCTTGGCACTTTTGGCTTTTACCTGGCGCTCTTTTTTGGGTTCTGGATTCTCTATTCTACAGCCATCAGCAATGTGGACCTCGTGGTTCGGCAGGGTACGGATATGCTATGGTTCTCCTCGCCAGGTGCCAGGAAATTTGCAAGGCAGGATATTCGGAAAATCTATTATCTCTTGCTAGCTGCGTTTATGGTCTGGGGATGCCTTTTCATTAATATCGCGGTTCCGCTCGTTATCCTTGCCGTCAGTGCTAATATCGCCAACTTTACCATGGCCCTCTCAGCGGTTCTCACCATTCGTCTCAATAGGAAGGTTCTTCCCAAGGAGTTTCGACCATCCTTATGGAGGGAGTTACTTCTTGTCGGCAGCCTTCTCTTCTTCGGGTTCTTCTTTTTAGTCTTTGTTGTGAAGGTGATTATACCAAAAATCTTCTAAGTGTTCTTGAAACCGTGAGGTCATAGCGGAAGGCCTGCCCGATTTGGGCAGGCCTTTCTTTTACATGAGTTGGCCGAATTTGGTCCGCTGACCGGTCCGTGCCCCGCAAGCGCCGCCCTTCAGGGTCAAGGGGCACAATATGAAAGAACCACCTTGCCGGAAAGCCCCGCCCTTTAGGGCGGCGGGCTTTAATTGCCGGCAGGCAAGCTATCGAAGACTCTTCAGATCCTCGATCGTATCAATGTCCCTCTGGGGTTGAAGGGTATGAACCGTCAGACCTTCGCGCTTCAAAACCTTCATGGTCTCCTCAAAAACGCGCTCCGTGCTCCAGGGGATTCCCTTAAACGCGGCGGGGCAAAATTTCTTATCTTTAAAACCGATAAGATAATACCCGCCATCCAAGGAGGGGCCGATCACCACATCCGTTTCCTCAAGGGAGGTGAAGGCCTCTTCGATAAACTCCAGCGGGAGACCAGGAATGTCACTTCCGATGAGGACCACTCTTCTAAAATTCATGGAAAAAGCTTCGATGAAGGCGTTCTTCATTCTTTCGCCAAGATTTTCGCCGATCTGGCGCATGTAAAGGTAATGCCCTCCCAGCCAATTCTTGAGATCGTTCAAATCATCCCCGGAGTGAAAGCAGATATAGAAGAGAAAAGTTCCCTTGTTTAAGGTGGCGAGCATTTGGAGCACGAAGCGTTTGTAATGCTTCACTGCCATCTGATCACCGATTGAGGAAGCCAGTCTTGTTTTGACTTTCCCTCTTTCCGGATTCTTTATGAAGAAGAGCAAACACCGGTCATCCAAGAGAATTCTCCGCCCCACCGGTCGCCAGTACCCACGGCCACGTTCACTCCACCCCGGGGCTTCTGGTCATCGGGTACTTTCCCAACTTGCCGATGAATGGCAAGGCCATTAACCATGGCAACGTCAATTTGCGGGGTTCTTTGTATTGATCAAGGCCAATCGTCATTTCTAAATGCCCTTTTGCTGGCTGAGGGCGATAGGTTCCGAACAAACGATCCCACCACGGGAAGTTGAAACCAAAGTTGCAGTTCGTCTCCCACCGGATCGTCGAGTGATGAACGCGGTGCATCTCAGGGGTTACCACCAGAAGCCGAAGGAGGGAGTCGACGGCAGTTGAATAGCGCACGTTACCATGATTAAACATGGAAGTTCCGTTCAGGAGGATTTCGAAGATCGGAACGGCCAAGGGAGGCGGCCCAATGAGGATCACAACAACCATCTTTATTCCCATGGAGAGGATGATCTCGATGGGATGAAAACGGACCCCTGTGGTTACATCGAAGTCCATGTCGGAATGGTGGACCATGTGGAGGCGCCAGAAAAGGGGAACGGCATGAAACATCATGTGCTGAAGATAGATGGCGAAGTCAAGAATGAGGACCCCAAGGATGACTGCCACCAGGTGAGGCATTTCAAGCTGATTAAAAAGCCCCCAACTCCTCTGCTGAGCCAAAAGCGCCACACCGACGAGCGCCGTCGGGAAAACCAGGCGCACCGAAATAGAGTCGATCAGAACAAGACCGAGATTCGCAATCCATCTGGCCATCTTGGCTGTGATCAAGAGTCGACGTGGGGCGGAGAACTCCCACAAGGCCATCACGATGAGAATGCCAACAAAGAAACCGAGCCTTGCCAGTAACTCTTGATTGTTGACCAGGGATGGCATCGCTAATATCTCTTTCCTGCCGAGTGATCGTTCTTATACCAGTTTACCAGTTTATGGGGCGAAACGCCGAGGGAAAAGAGGAGTTGGTTGGTGTAGTTTCTGAGCGTGCAATAGAGCACCCCCTCTTTCTCCCACCTCCGAGGAGAGGTCATCACCCGATCGTGGAAGATCCATATCCTATTCTTAGATTTCTTGATGCGCCTCATCAATTCCACATCTTCCATCAGAGGAATCTCTTTGTAACCACCTATCTGGTTAAAATATTCTTTCCGGATAAATATGGCCTGATCTCCGAAAGGGATTCTGTTCAAACGAGAGCGTAAAGAGGACAGGGTTGCAATCACCTTAAAAACAAACCTGTCCGATTTTATACCCAGATCAAAAGCCCCCCCAGCGTATTCTCTCCGCTCCATGAGGGAATTGATCTTATGAAGTGCCTGGATAGGCAGTTCGGTGTCGGCATGGAGAAAGATCAGAATCTCTCCTCGGGCAGCAGAAGCCCCGGCGTTCATCTGTTTCGCACGGCCCTTTTCAGATGAGATTTTGATAACATGGCTACTATGGATCGCCCTCAAGGTATCCCTTTCGTGAGACCCATCCACCACAATGACCTCAAGATTTTTGTCAGAATCTAAACGATTTAGAGATTCGATCAGGTCATTGATCCTTTCACCTTCATGAAATGCGGGCACAATGATTGAAAATTTGATAGAGTTCACAAATCGTATGCTCCGAGCGCTGGCTCCCGGTCAAAAGCCGGGGCCATATGAAAATAGATTAAGGTGTCATTTTCTTTACGTCAAGACTTTTTTGTCTTTGTGTACGGGCAGCTTGATTGTCATCATGTCTGGAATAAGATAAGCCAGGGGAAGTCTGAATGGAGGAGAACATGATAACGAAGGGTACCGGAGAAATTGAGCGGTTGTGCACACCTCGCAAGACAATGAGAAGACAACGGATTCAAGTAACGATGGCAGAAAGGATCGGGGCAATAAAACGGCCATGCTGTTGAACCCGAAAATTTAATTTGTTGCGCTTTCCAAACCTCTATGATAGGTTACAAGGTATTATGCAGATTGACGGAAGGTACTTCAAAGCCGGCAAAAGTGCTCCGTCCTGCCGGTTCATTCAGTTTCGCTACCATATAAATCAACAATGCGGGTGACGCCTTAAATAGGAACTTATAATCCTCCCCTATAAAGTGGAAAACTTTTCCACATTTTGAGAAATATTTGAGGTTTTTGTGGTAAATCATTTCACTTCTGTTTTTGCTTTGGAAGACGAAAATTTGAAGAAACGGATGCAGTTCCGAAGGGTTATATTGATTATGGAGTTTGGAATAAAAATTGCTAATTTTTTGTAAAGAATGAGTATCGTCCAACTCAGGCAAAGCCAGGCGGTCCTTCAGCAAAAATGGGAGAGGGGGACCTTTTCATGAAGGGAGGACGAGCGGCCGAATTTCGATGTTCGGCAGGCGGCATTTCGCTGGATTTTTCGTATTGAACAAGATAAAAGGGCTATTGCCGGGATTCATGGACGAAACACCGCTTTCGAAAAGTCGGTTATGAATCGAACTGCGGTAGCGTATCTTCATAACGAGTAGTGTCTCTCCCCTCTCACTGCGACGATCACCCTTGGCTCTTTTTTGGCTTGCCCTCCGCGTGGGGCCAAACGGAGTCTGTTTGCTGAGTTGGGCAGGGAGGATGTTGGCCGGGGTCTCTCTTCCGCAGAAGACAAAGAAAGACGCTTGTCGCTCCCGGCCGTCGGACCTGTTTTTTAATGTAGAGGAGGCTTAGATATGTATCAAGATTTTTACCATCTGGATAAGGAACCTTTCCATATCACGCCAGACCCGGAATTTCTCTTCCTCAGTCCAAGCCATAAACAGGCATTGGGTTCGATTACTTACGGCGTAAAAAATAGGAAAGGGTTTATCGTGATCACAGGGGAGGTGGGGGTGGGAAAGACCACCATCCTGCGTTCCTATCTGGAAAAGGTTGTTAACCAAAACACAAAGGTCATCTATATTTTTAATGCCAGTGTTACCTTTAGAAACCTCTTGAGAACGATCTACAAAGAGCTTGGAATTCCCGTTAAAACGGACGATGTGGTTGAGATGTTGAACAGCCTGTACCAGATATTGATGGAGGAATATAAACAGGGCAACACGGTGTTGCTGATCGTCGACGAGGCTCAAAACATGCCGATCGAGACTTTGGAAAACCTCCGGATGCTCTCTAACCTGGAGACTTCTAAGGATAAGCTCCTCCAGATTGTGCTCATTGGCCAAGCCGAATTTGAAACGATACTCGGTTTGTATAGACTGCGACAATTAAAGCAACGCGTCGTCATCCACTCTACCATCCTACCACTCAGTGACGAGGAGAGTATGGCGTACATCAAGCATCGGCTGGCAAAGGCGGCGTCTAACGGGAGCTCCGTTTTCACTAGAGGCGCTTTGAAAAGAATTATCAAGGAAGCTCAGGGTGTTCCACGAAATCTCAATATCCTTTGTGACAATGCGCTGATCACCGGGTTCGGATATAAGAGAAAACCGGTGAACACAAAAATCGTTAAGGAGGTCATTGCTGACTTCAGCGGAGAAGAAAAACCTTCTCTTTTGAACTGGATCATTCCTCCTGCTGCCCTGTTTCTTTTCATCGTTGGCCTTTTTTTAGTCTATCCCCACAAAAACCTGATTCAATCCAGGCTGCAAAAATTCTTTTCCCTGGTTAAGGGTGTTTCCATTTCCAAAGTAGAAAGTCCGAACCCTTCTCAGGTCTCAATAAGGAACCTGATCAAGGAGGAAACGAAGCCTACGGCAGGGCAACCGGAAATTTCTCCAGCGGAAGGAAAATAAGATTTTAAAGCGGGCTTAAGCATCTTTTCCTGCCGTGAGGACTGTAAGAGAAAAAGGTCGTCTTTTTAGCAATATCCTGTGGGAGGGATAAGCTCATGATCAATACCGAAAAGTCACTCGATATTCACGATTACACCGAAATCTTCCTCAGGCGGATCTGGTACTTCGTCATTCCCTTCGCCGTCATCATGGCAGCAGCCGTCCTCTATTCACTTTCCCTCCCCAAAATGTATCGTGCCACCACACTGGTCCTGGTTACTCCTCAGAAGGTTCCGGAGAACTTTGTCCGGCCCACGGTGACTTCAAAAATTGAAGACCGCCTCCAATCGATCGGCCAGGAAATTATGAGCCGGACGCGGCTGGAGCAGGTCATCGCGGAGTTCAAACTCTACGAAGAGCAAGCCAAGTCTCTGAGCCAGGAAGAGATCATCGAATTAATGCGAAGCAATATCGAGGTGGAGCTCAAGGGGAAAGAAGGGTTTTTCACGATCTCCTATATCGGCCGAGACCCGAAGATTGTGACCATGGTGACCAACAAGCTCGCCTCCCTCTTCATCGAAGAAAATCTAAAATTGCGCGAGCAGCAAGCCCAGGGGACTTCTGATTTCATCTCTGTTGAACTGAATGCCATGAGGACAAAACTTGAGGAGCAAGAAGCGACGATCACCAGTTTCAAGAAACAGCATATTTCTGAACTCCCCGAGCAGCGCGAAGCCAACCTAAGGATCTTTGAGCAACTTCAACTTCAATCTCAGAAGATTAACGACAACCTGAAGGCAGCTCAGGATCGAAAGGTGATCATTCAAAAACAGCTCTCGGATATGAAAATCCAGATGGCTCTCGGCCGGCCTTCAGGAATTCCGGAAAATGCCAAAGAGGAAGGGCCCGCAACAACAACCGAGCGGGATTTATCCCAACCGCCCCCAGAGCAGCAGGGACTGGGCTATTATGAAGCCCAGCTCATCCGCCAGAGGAATCTTTTATCTGAACTTAAATCCAAATATACACGCGTACATCCTGATATCATAAGGGCCGAGAAGTATGTCGCTGATTTAGAAGAAAAGATTAAAAAAATGAAAGCCGAGGAGATGGGGGAAAACACGAAAATGAAAGAGATGGCTTTTTTGTCCTCTCCCGTGGTTGCATCCTTCAAGGCGATGGAAACTCAGTTAGCCGCCACGGAGTTGGAGATGAAGAGGCTCCAAGAGGAGGACTCAAAGGTCAAGGCCGGGATCGCCGGGTTTCAGAAGAGGATTGAAAATACCCCGATGCGGGAATTGGCCATGGCGAATCTGGCACGAGACTACCAGAACACCAAGGAGGCGTATCAATCTCTCCTAACAAAGAGCCAGGAAGCCCAACAGGCAGAGAATCTGGAGCGGCGTCAAAAAGGAGAGCAATTTAAAGTGATCGACCCAGCCAGGATCCCTGAAAAACCAATGCAAGCGAAGGTTCTCAAAATCCTCCTTATTGGTTTCGTGCTGGGATTAGGTTTTGGTCTTGGAATGGCTTTTTTCAGAGAGCAGATGGATAGGTCTTTTAGGGATGCAGAAGATCTGCAGGCAACGATGGAGTACAAGGTCTTAGCAAATATCCCGAGAATTCAAAAGAAGGCGGCGTAATCGTTCCCCTCACCCCACCCTCTTCCCACTGGCCTGCCTGTGCGAAGGCAGGGGAGGGGGGAAAGCTGAGGGCAGGTGAAAGGAAGGGTCATGAGTAAGATTTACGAAGCTTTGGAAAATGCGGAGAAGGAGAAGACAAGGGCACCGAAGAAGGGTTTCTTTCTTGGCCGGGAACCTAAGGGTGAGAGGACGGAAAAACCTCAGATGGTCCATCCACAGAAGATGGTCCGTCCACCGATCCGTCGGGACAGAATGGAATCTGATCGTCCGTTGGTCTCCCTCTTTCAGCCGGGGTCCCTCGGTGCCGAGCAGTTTCGAAAACTCAGAACGCACCTTCTAAGAGCGGACGTCCTGGACGGGCCAAAGACAATTATGATCACGAGTGCTACAGCCGGTGAAGGAAAAACGTTTGTGGCAGCAAACCTTGCGGCGGGCATTGCTCATGACCTCCATTTTCATGCTCTTCTGGTCGACTGTGACCTTCGGAACCCCTCCCTCGGGCAATGGTTTAGCGTCCAGGATGGGCACGGTCTCTCGGATTATCTAATGGGGAGAGGGAAATTGTCTGAGCTTTTGATGAAGACCGAGATGGGAAAGCTAACCATTCTCACAGCAGGAAGCGCTCAGGAAAAACCTGCTGAGTTAATCGGGTCGAAGATGATGGAGACTCTGGTCCATGAATTGAAATCACGGTACAACGATCGGTACATCATCTTTGACGCCACTCCTCTCCTTGTGACAACGGAACCTGAGGTTTTGGCAAGGCTGGTCGATGGCATCCTCATCGTTGTCCGGGCGGGCGTCACTCCCCGAGAAACGGTCAAACAGGCCATCGCCTCCTTGGAGCCGAGAAAGATCCTGGGCTTCGTGCTGAATGATGTGGAGTTTAAATCTTCTGGGCTATCCTCACGCTACTTCGGGTCAGATGGATACTACACCCACTATGGCTACGGGAAAAGAGGGATCAAGCCTCGAAGGCCATCAGGGGAAGTTTCTCCATTAAAGAAAAGATCTGGTTAATCACCGATCCGATTTCCTATCCCCAATATCCCTTCCTAACGGCAATAACGTTTACCCATTGCCATAAAGCTCACCCAATAGGATAAGTTTTACAATCATCCTCAGAATTTTTGACCTATACATACCCATACGCAAAATTGTTTTCTTCTTTCTGGAAAGTATTTTCATCGGGGGGATGGTGATTCCGAATCTTAAAAATTCCAATGGGTCCTCCATACAGCCTTCAAGCACAAGAGGATCTAAGCTCGCTAGATTTGTGCAAGTAAATCAAGTTCCGATAGTTGTATCAAATCAGGATGTTTAAAAGATTTTTGCTACATGACTTTATAAAAAAACCAAATTTATTAAAAGAAAGTGGAAAAGTGGAATCCCTTTACCACTTTTTCCCATTTTTTTTAAAGATTTTTAAAGAATGTTAGAAACAGCCACAATCAAATATAAGAAAAATTCCTTCTGTTTCAGTAACTTGTTTTAAGAGCGACAGATTATTCCTTATTGGCATAAAGTTTGCTGTTTTTAATTTTCTTATGCGAGATATTTATCAACTGATTTTCTCCAACAGTGATAAGATGCACGCCATCAAGGGGATCATTGATGAGATCGCCCGGGGTGATATTCCGGTTTTGATTAAAGGTGAGATCGGGACAGGGAAAGAACTACTGGCCGAAGCCATCCATTTAAATTCTCAGCGGAAGCATAAACCTTTCGTCAAGGTGGATTGCGCAGCGATTCAAAAGGGCGGCCTCCAAATTAAACTCTTAGAATTTGAAGAGGGCCTCTTAACAGGCACCCATTTTTGGAAGCTCGAGAAGTTAGAATTGTTCGATGGAGGGACGATCTTGCTGAATAACATCAACGAAATGGATATTCCCCTTCAGGAAAAACTTTTGCAGGTCCTGCAACATGGCATGTTTCCTCATCCAGGAGAGGATAGAAATGTGATGCGCCATGCGCGGGTGGTTGTTACTGCTACGGAACGATTGGAAAAATCGACGATGGAAAGAGATTTTCGTGAAGACCTGTTTTCCAGGATCAATTTTATCAACATCAATGTCCCACCTTTACGAGATCGTAAGGAGCAAATCCTTCCTCTTACAGAGTATTATTTCAATTTTTATAAAGAGAAATATGGGAGGGAGGTCCCGCCCATCTCATCAAAATTGGCCAATGACTTTAAGGAATATGCTTGGCCCGGAAACATTCGTGAATTGAAAAGCGTGGTGGAACGGATCGTCATCGACGGCACGGGAGATGCGATCCTGCAGAAGATTTCCGGTAGAAACTTGCGTGAAGAGGTGGGTCTTGGATTCTATGAAAATTCATCAAAAAACTCCTCAATGGAAAAGATATCGTCCAGCTTAAAAGATGTGAGAAAAAAAGTGGTTCAAGCTGCCGAAGCAGAAATGATTCAAAACACTTTACAGAGGACTCATTGGAACCGAATCCAGGCGGCTAAATTACTGGATATTAGTTATAACGCTTTGCTCTATAAGATTCAGAAATACAATTTACGATGATAGCGAATATCCAATGATTGAAGAAGAAGTTTAACCCGAATTACGCAATGACCTGTGGTCATTAACTTTTTTTCCACTGTGGTGTCCAAAAATTCGATACCAAGACTTCACACGTAGAATTTGGCAAATTCGAACGGGCGGTAGCCTATTTGAGTTTATTGAGTTCATAGAGTCTCTTGAGTTGACTGTGGTAACCCAATGAACACAACCAACAAATTGCAGCACAGCTAGACTTAACACTCAACACTTAACACTTATATGCATAACCTTCTTCCCAAATCTGAATTTCTCAGCCGTTTGAGAATTGAAAAACGACGGGTGGATCGTTCCAAGGCATCCCTATCCCTGGTGCTCTTCGATTTTCAGCAGAAAGAAGAGAAAGGCAGAAGTACAATTCAGGAATTCATTGCGTTGCTCGATAAGAGTACGAGGGAGAGCGACATAAAAGGATGGGTCGATCGTGACGCGATCGGTCTCATCCTTCCGGATACAGATGAAAATGGAGTGAAACGTTGCATTAAAAAGATTTCGGAATCAGACGGGAATTTCAATTTTTCGGTCATCACAGGGACCTACCCGGACCATTTTTTTAACGAACTTCTAACGGAAAAAAAGGGTCTCCCGGACTTTTTCCCTCTGGATCTTGACGAGCCGATGGAGTCTCATCGTTTTCAGACAGCCTTAAAGAGGGTTATCGATATCCTGGGGGCACTCGCAGGATTCATCCTTTTTTCTCCAATCATGCTGGCGACAGCCGTAGCCATAAAGATGACATCTCCAGGCCCGATCATTTTCAAACAAACCCGTTTTGGCAAGAAGGGGGTTCGGTTCCAATTTTACAAGTTTCGATCGATGTACTGGAATATCGACGATCAAATACACCGTGAATATGTCACCAATCTCATTAACGGAGACCTTCAAAAGATCAATCAGGGAGACCAGGAGGATCCCCTGTTTAAGATGGTATCCGACCCCCGCGTGACACGGGTCGGGAGAATCATCCGTAAAACAAGCATAGACGAGGTTCCTCAATTGTTCAACGTGTTGAAAGGAGAGATGAGTCTGGTAGGACCACGACCACCCGTGGATTATGAAGTCCAAAGATATGAACCCTGGCATCTTAGAAGGATTTTGGAGGTGAAGCCGGGTATTACAGGGCTCTGGCAGGTGAGTGGAAGAAGCAGGATATCCTTTGATGAGATGGTTCGGCTTGACCTGCGTTACGTCCAAAACTGGTCTACCTGGGTCGACCTGAAAATAATACTCAAAACGGTGAAAGCCGTTTTGAGCTTAAGAGGTGCCTGGTGACCCGGATAGGAGAAGAGGCTGACGGGAGGAATTTATGAAAATGGCAGTGATTGGATGTGGTTACTGGGGCCCGAATCTTATCAGGAATTTTATTCAGTCCAATAAGGTTCGAGAGTTGACCTGCTGCGATCTGGACCAAACAAGACTGGATCGTATGAAGAACCTTTATCCGTCCGTCAAAGTCCTTTTAGACTATAAAGAACTTCTCAAGAAGCCTGACCTGGACGCCGTGGCTATTGCGACTCCCGTGAAAACTCATCATCCGATCGCAAAAGACTTTCTTGATCATGGGAAACACGTCTTCGTTGAGAAGCCTCTGACGCATTCTTATGAGTCTGCACTCGATTTGGTCAAACTGGGTGAAGAAAAGCAAAAGGTGATCATGGTGGGGCACACCTTCGAATATACCGCGGCGGTCCGTAAGATTAAGGATATCGTTGAAAATGGTGAGCTTGGGAAAATCCTCTACGTGAGTTGTGTTCGGGTAAACTTGGGACTCTTTCAGCCTGACATTAATGTGGTCTGGGATCTCGCTCCCCATGACATTTCAATTATCACCTATATTGTTGGAGAGCCGCCGGTATCGGTCAATAGTCAGGGGAAGGCGCACTTCAAGCAGGGTATTGAAGATGTTGCCACAACGACACTCAATTTTAAGAATGGTGTCATTGCCTTTATCCACAATAGCTGGCTCGATCCGAACAAGATTCGCCGGACCACCATTGTAGGAACCAGGAGAATGCTGGTTTATGACGACATTGAGCCTCAGGAGAAAATTAAGATCTTTGACAAAGGAGTTGACGTTCCACCTTACTATGATACCTATGCCGAATTTCAGTTTTCCTATCGTTACGGCGACATTCGCAGCCCAAGGATCGACGATTACGAACCCCTTAAAAAGGAATGTGAGCACTTCCTCCAGTGTATTGAGAATGGCAAGTGCCCTTTAAGTGACGGGTACAGCGGATTAAAAGTGGTTTCCATTTTAGAGGCAGCAAGTAAGTCTTTAAAGCTCAGGGGGAAAGCGGTTCCCGTCCAGGGTCTAAAATTCCTCAAGCACAATGGAAACGGTGTTTTATTCTAACAGAAAACGGATGGAGATGAGATGAGATTCGTATCGATCGCACCGGATGTCAAACTCGGTGAAAATGTCAAGATCTACAATTTTGTCAGCCTCTACGGTTGCGAGATTGGTGATGATACCAAGATCGGAGTCTTTGTGGAAGTCCAAAAAAATGCCCGCATCGGCAAGCGCTGTAAGATCTCAAGCCATACGTTTATCTGCGAGGGGGTTACCATTGAGGATAACGTTTTTATTGGTCACGCTGTCGTATTCATTAACGATACTTATCCACGAGCGACGAATTCCAAGGGAGAACTTCAAAGCGAAAAGGATTGGAAAGTGGAGCCCACACTCGTTAAAAAAGGGGCATCGATTGGTTCGAACTCAACGATTCTCAGTAACGTGACCATAGGCGAAGATGCAATCGTTGGCGCGGGGAGCGTCGTCACCAAGGATGTCCCACCCAATATGATCGTTGCAGGAAATCCAGCCCGCCTCTTCCGCCCGATCGATTTTGTATCCCAAACCGAACTCGCCGAGCAATACGTTTTGTATGAATTTCTTAGAGACCAAAAATAATGTTTGAGGTTGGAGGTTTGAGGCAAAAACATGGACAAATATCAATTCTTTACGCGGAAGGAAGAGAGTTGTTTCATGTTGATTTTGCCTCTAACCTTGAGCGGAGTGGTCCTCTAACCTCTAACTGACAAATAAGAGGATAATTGTGGAAATACCATTTCTGGATTTGAAAACACCCCATCTGGAGCTTGAAGAAGAACTGGTAGATGTTTTTCGGGAATGCCTCCGTGACGCCTCGTTTGTCGGTGGGCCTCAGGTACAGGCATTCGAGGAGGAGTTTGCTCAATTCTGTGAAACCAAATATTGCGTTGCCGTCAGCAGCGGCACGGATGCGTTGCGTTTTGCGTTAATGGCTGGCAGGATTGGTCCGGGCGATGAAGTGATTACCGTCCCGAATACGTTTGTCGCCACCACAGAGGCCATTTCCCAAACCGGCGCAACTCCAGCCTTTGTTGACATCGACGAACGCACTTATAATATGGATCCTAACAAATTGGAGGCCTATCTCACATTCCGGATTCGGCATTCCGCCATCCGCAATGGGCAGCCTCGGGCCGTCCTCCCCGTTCATCTCTACGGCCAGTCGGCTGATATGGATCCTATTTTTGAGATCGCCGATCGCTATGGCTTGATCGTCATTGAAGATGCTTGTCAGGCCCACGGAGCGCTCTATTACTCTGAGAAGAGCAAGAAGTGGAGAAAAGCGGGTTCTATGGGACTGGCTGCTGCCTTTAGCTTTTATCCCACAAAGAATCTTGGAGCCTGCGGCGAGGGCGGAGCGGTCACAACCAATGATGAAAAAATCGCTCAAAAAATTCGAATGCTTCGAGATCATGGCCAGGCGAAGAAATATTACCATGAGTTCGAGGGTTACAATGGTCGCCTGGATGCCATTCAGACGAGGATCTTAAGAGTTAAGCTTAAACATCTTTCTGAATGGAACGAGAAACGCCGCCGAAACGCCTCTCTTTACACTCGACACTTTTCGCTCGACACTCAACACTCAACACTCAACACCATTATTCCTCCCTATGAACATGCATGGTCAAGGGCTGTTTACCACCTTTATATTATTCGTACTCAAAGGAGAGATGATCTCCGAAAATACTTGTCTGAAAATGGAATTAATACGGGTCTTCACTACCCCATTCCACTTCATCTGCAGGGTGCTTATCGGAGACTCGGACGGACGAATGGAAGCTACCCCGTCACAGAAGAAATTGCCAGCGAAATTCTATCCTTACCGATGTTTCCTCAACTCACAGAGCGACAAATCCTGTATGTCGCCGAAAAAATCAAGCAGTTTTTTGAGACTTCTTAGCTTCCGACCAATTGTGTTTGTTGAGTTTGTCGAGTCCATTGGGTTCATTGGGTTTAAATTAAATAACCCAAGCAACTCAACTAACTCGCAACCCGCAACATTTAACCCGCAACCCGTAACATTTGACTCATAACACTTAACACTAACCCAACACCCAGCATCCTACGCCCTATACCCTTTAACATTGTGGACATCCAAATCATTAACCCTATAACCTATCCTGGCTGGGACGATCTGCTCCTTTCAACTCCGGGCTATTCTTTTTTCCATTCCTCAGCTTGGGCGAGAGTCCTATTTGATTCATATGGCTATACACCGAAATATTTCTCAATCATCGATGATCACAAACTGCTGGCCTTAATACCCCTAATGGAGGTAAATAGCTTTCTTACCGGCAGAAGAGGGGTCTCTCTACCGTTTACCGATTATTGCAAGCCCATCATTGCTGACGGAATCTCATTCCAAAGGGTATTTGAGTACGCCATCGAAAATGGTAAAAAGTGCGGCTGGAAATATCTGGAGCTAAGGAGTGGCAGTAACCTTTTACCTTCTACTTTGCCTTCTTCGACCTATTTAGGACATGTCCTGAACCTGTCTCAAAGTGAAGAACAGGTTTTTTCAAATTTTAGAGATAGTACAAAGAGAAATGTCAAGAAGGCCATGCAAGAAGGTGTGGAGGTTAAGATAAATGATTCTTTGGAATCGGTGAATGAGTTTTACAGATTAAATTGCATGACAAGAAAGGAGCATGGTTTACCCCCTCAACCCTCCCATTTTTTCAAAAAAATATATGACCATGTGATCTCGAAAAATCTTGGAATGGTGGTTCTTGCTTCTCTTGGTCAGGAAAATGTCGCAGGAGCGATCTATTTCCATTTTGGCGAGAAAGCAGTTTTCAAATACGGAGCCTCAGATAAGAAATTTCAGCATCTCAGGGCAAACAACCTCGTCATGTGGGAGGCCATCAAATGGTATTCTCAAAACGGGTATAAAAGTCTTTGTTTTGGAAGGACGGAGCCCGAAAACCAGGGCCTCATCCAGTTTAAATCGGGCTGGGGAACGGCCGAACAACCAATCCATTATTACCAATATAATTTTAAAGGGGGTTCTTTTGTTCAAGGTTCTTCAAAAGTGATAGGTTTTCATAATAAGATATTCAGGAACATCCCCACTCCCATTTCGAACAAAATCGGAGCCCTGCTCTATAAACACGTTGGCTAACTCTTGTGTTTGTTGAGTTTTATTGGGTTCATCGGGTTTGTTGAGTCTGTTCAGTTTAACTCAAGCAACCCGCAACTCGCAACTCGTAACTCGGAATATGTTAACCCACAAACTCTACTATCAGCTTAAGCCGTTCATTCCGAGGTCGATCCAGATTATCCTTCGGAGGATGGTCGTTCAAAGGAAGCGGAAATTATGTTCCCACATCTGGCCCATTGATGAAAAAGCAGGAAAACCACCCGAGGGCTGGATGGGATGGCCTGATGGAAAAAAGTTTGCCATGGTTCTGATGCACGATGTTGACACCGAGAAGGGTCATGAGAAGTGCCTTGAGTTTGCCCGGCTCGACGAAAAAATGGGTTTTCGATCCTCGTTTAACTTCGTGCCGGAAAAGTACCGTGTATCCTCCGAGGTGCGTCGCATACTGGTGGAAAAGGGCTTTGAGGTTGGAGTCCATGGTCTCAAACACGACGGAAAGTTATTCTCATCGAGAAAAAAGTTCCTGGAGCAGGCGGCTCGCATTAATCAGTATTTGAAAGATTGGCAATCTGTGGGGTTTGTGTCACCGTCCATGCATAGAAATCTTGAGTGGATTCACGATCTAAACGTCGAATACGATGCCTCAACCTTTGATACGGACCCCTTTGAGCCCCAGCCTGACGGCGTAGGTACGATTTTCCCATTTTGGGTATCCAGAACTCTTACTCCGGAAAGCTCAGCACTCAACACTCAACACTCATCTACTTCACTTGGCGGTTACATTGAGCTTCCTTACACCCTTCCCCAGGATTTTACCTTATTTGTGATCATGGAAAAAAAGAATATCGATATCTGGAAA
>JAPVTA010000233.1:0-2693 GCA_047519465.1 Thermodesulfobacteriota bacterium
AAAGGGGGGCGTTGAGAGATGAAGCTTTGGAAAGAAGTTGAGGTCGCGCACAGGAAGATTCAGAAGATCATCCTCCGGACTCCGATGATCTATTCCGATACCTTCTCAAAGCTGACCGGGAAAGAGGTCTTTCTCAAACTGGAAAACCTCCAGAAGACCGGCTCTTTCAAAATCCGGGGGGCCTACTACAAATTATCGCAGCTCACTCCTTCGATGAAGAAAAGAGGAGTGGTGGCTGCCTCCGCAGGAAATCATGCCCAGGGAGTGGCATTGGCCGCATCCATCTTGGGGATCCATTCGACCATTGTCATGCCTGAAGGAGTTTCTCTGGCCAAACAAATGGCCACTCAGGCCTATGGCGGAGAGGTGATCCTGTATGGTGAAAATACGGATGAGGCCCTGGACTACGCGAAGAAGTTGGCAAAGGGAGGGAGATCTCTCATCCATCCTTTTGACGATGAACAGGTGATCGCAGGCCAAGGGACGGTGGGGCTCGAAATTCTTGAGGAAGTCCCCGAAGTGGAGGCGATCCTTGTCCCGACGGGAGGCGGGGGACTGATCTCGGGCATTGCCGCCGTCGTAAAGAAAAGAAGACCTGAAGTGAAGGTGATCGGCGTCCAGTCCGCTCACGCCCCTTCTGCTTCTTACTCATTCAAGAGAGGAAAGGTTGTAGAGGTGAGGGTCAAACCAACCTTAGCCGATGGTATTGCCCTCCGAAGGGTAGGAGAAATCACTTTCCCCTTGATCCAAAAGGCAGTCGATGAGATGGTCACCGTGGGAGAAGGTGAGATCGCCTCAGCCATCCTCATGCTGATGGAGAGAAAACGCATCATAACAGAAGGTGCAGGAGCTACCCCGTTGGCTGCGCTCTTGTCAAAAAGATTAAGGGCCAGGGTGAAAAAAATCGTCTTGCTCATCAGCGGAGGAAACATTGATTTTCACCTTCTTGATCGAATCATTGAAAAAGGCCTTGGCCAGACGGGAAGACTGGTACGGATGGGTATCGTCTTAAGAGACGTCCCAGGAGCACTGGCGAAGCTGACTACTCTGGTCGCCCAACGCCGGGCCAACATCCTTCATATCATCCACGAACGGGCAGCCAAGGAGATCGCCCTCGGATTCTCAAAAGTGATCCTGGTCTTAGAAACTCGGGGCCCCGACCATATCCGGGAGATCAAAAAAGGGCTTGAAGAGAAGGGATATTCTCTCCGGATGTTGAGTTGACTTTATCGTTGCATGGCAGACCGGCCGATGTCCCTGTCTGCTTCCACCGATTTTTCTCCTGTTTACAAATTTTCTATTTAATTGTAGGATGGTTCGTAGGTCGGGAGGAGAGGAGCGATACATGCCCGAAGGAGAGCACACCTTAGCGGTCTTCATCGATTTTGAGAACCTGGCCTTGGGTTTCAAGGGCAAGAGGGACAGACGATTTGAGATCCAGAAGGTCTTGGAGCGTCTGGTCGAGAAAGGGAAGCTCATCGTCAAAAAGGCCTATGCGGACTGGGCCGATTATGCAGAGTATAAAAAGCCCCTTCACGAGGCGGCCATTGAATTAATCGAGATTCCAAAACGTGCGATGACCGGAAAAAACTCTGCGGATATCCGGCTCTGTGTGGATGCCATCGACCTCTGTTATTCCAAAGAACACATCGATACCTTTGTCATTGTTTCGGGCGACAGCGATTTCTCCCCCCTCGTCTCTAAGCTGAAGGAAAATGGCAAGCGGGTGATCGGACTCGGGATGAAGGAGTCGAGCTCCAACCTTTTGGTCGATAACTGCGACGAGTTTATTTATTATGAAGACTTAGAACGGCCCCTGGGTATTCCTCCCAAGATCGAACAGGATCTCCCCGAGAAGAAGAAGGAGGCTTTCCAACTCCTTGTGGACTCCGTGGTCGCCCTCGTCCGCGAGAATAAGGAGGTCCTCTGGTCCTCGATGGTGAAAGAGACGATGAAGCGAAAGAAACCTTCCTTCAACGAGTCCTATCACGGTTACCGCACCTTCAGTGACCTCCTGGAGGATGCGGAGAAAGAAGGCATCATACAGCTAAGGACCGACACCCGGAGCGGAACCTATGTCATCATCGGATTCGGAAAGGATCAAAAAAAGGATGCGGTCGAAGACTTAAAGGAGTCAAAGGAACAGAAAGAACGGAAAACCCAGAAGCCTCGCTGGCGTCCACGCCCAAGGAAACCAAAACCCAAAACACCTGCACCTTCGACAGAAGCTCCGGAGATTTCCAATGCTTCGGAAACAGAGCCAATCGCTTAACCCGCTCCTCCCCGGAGGTGTGAAAAAATTCGGGGATGCCGGGCGGACAAGAATGTCTCAAAAGTTTTACAAATGCGGTTACATGAGATGGTATAACTACCAAAAGTTAGTAGGTTTTCAAAAGCCGCTAAGTTTTTCGTCGTAGGGGAAGTCGCCGTGAAAAGGTGCCGCTGTAAAACTTTATCGACATCCCTGCCCGCCCTTTGCGTCGGACGCAATTTCCTTACACCTCCCTTTCGAAACGGAAAGCGCTGTTTTCTAAAACCCGCCTACAGCCCCCGACGGTTGCGGAAATTTCAATTTCCCGTTCTCTTCCTCCTCTTTCTCATCATGTGCCCTCTCTCGGAAATGTCATTTGCTCAAAAAAACCTCGGCGTGCCGGTGAGAGACGCCGTCTGTTGGGGAGCTTTTGTCGGTCCAG
>JAPVTA010000234.1:0-10779 GCA_047519465.1 Thermodesulfobacteriota bacterium
TAACACACCTCTCGCCCGAGAGATGAAACGGCTTCCTTTGTAGCATCGATGAACTGCCGAATGGGATCAAGCTCCATCGGTGAAACTCCCTTTTCAATCGCCTCGTGAAATGATCCCGTCAGGATGGGAACGATCTTCAGCGAATCGGGCTCCGGGTAAAGGTACCGGAGAAAGACACATTGAAATTCGATGGAATGCTCGCTTCGCTGGACACCTTCATCCTTAAAGAGGCCCTCGGGGCAACGGGATTGGATTGCATCGACCAGCTCCCTATCCACGTCCAATGTGCCGAGAGGTGTGACAAAATCTTTCCGGGTGAGGCAAAAAGGATTTTGCATTGAGGTGTGGGCGGTTCCAAAGATGATGAAACAAAGGGAAGAATTCCTCTCCCATATTTCCCGGTGGGCAAAAGCATAGCAAGGTCCTCCCCTTTGAAAATCGATGTGGGGCGCGACCACTCCTTTCAAGCCCTTCGGACCCTTTTTCTCTCCAAGAGGCCCCGGACCGTTCGGCCCCTCAAAGTACCCTTCAAGTTGAGCCTTCAATCTGGCGGGATCGGCCTCGTAACTTTTCCCGGCATGAGCCGCTTCACGGGACGAAGCCTTCCTGAACCCTTCCTCTTTCTGTCTCAAAGCCTCTTGAAACAGCTCTCCTTCAAGGAAGAAATTTTCTTCAAATTGACCGATGATCTCCTGCAACTTTTCACTATAAAGCAACTCCCCAAACTTTCGCATGTACTCCGCCTGGATATCGAGGATCGAGTGTTGCCCGTCAAAGAGGGAGACGATGAAATACAGAGGGGGCGGCAAAAAAAGCGCCTTTTCGCTGACGTTCTGCGGATCCTGAAGGCATACAAGAGTTTGTCCGGAACTTCGGATTGGAAAGGCATTGATATTTCTGAGCTTGGGATAATCCACGAAAAGGCCTCAGCGGGTTGACAAGATGTGCTCCCCCTCACCCTGCCCCTGCCTACCGGCAGGCCCTGAACCTAACATGGTACAGGGCAGGCAGGCTCTCCCACCAGAGGGTGTGTCACAATTGTAGGGGCTTGATTTATCAAGCCCACCAATAGGGCTCAATGAATTGAGCCCCTACAATACATTGTGCGGGTCTATTCGGTAAATCAAATCATGACACAGTCTTCCCCCGGGGGGAGAGGCGGCAATCTAGTTATTTCTGGACAAGCAACACGAGAAAGGGAACGAAAAATCTTAGGTTTCTAACTCACCGGAGGGATAAAGGCTTCTCTTTCGGCGCTGCGCGGCTCTGTATGTTTCAGCGCCAGCTCGATGGCCTCGTCCATCCTCTGGATATATTTGAAATTCATCTGATTTCGAATATTCTCAGGAATCTCCTCCAAGTCTTTTTCGTTCTTCTTCGGAAGGATGATCGTCTTAATCCCGGCCCGCATTCCTGCCAGGACCTTCTCCTTAATCCCCCCCACAGGAAGGACCAAGCCCCTCAACGTGATCTCTCCGGTCATGGCGACATCATTTCGAACAGGTCTATTGGTCAACAGGGAGGTGAGTGCCACAAACATCGTCACCCCAGCCGATGGCCCATCCTTTGGAATGGCGCCTGCCGGCACGTGAATATGGATATCGTTCTTTTCAAAAAAGTCCTCCTCGATGCCGAGCTCCTTTGATTTGGATCGGACATAGGCTAATGCGGCCTGGGCCGACTCCTTCATCACGTCTCCCAGTTGCCCGGTCAGCGTCAACCCCTTCTCTCCTCTCATTTTCGTCGCTTCCACAAAGATGATGTCCCCTCCGGTAGGCGTCCAGGCCAGACCCGTCGCCACACCGGGATTAGAGGTCCGCTCTGCCACTTCGAGGAAGAATTTGACCGGTCCTAAAAATCGATGCAGGTTTTCCGGAACGATGACCACCTTCTCTTTGATTCCTCGTGCGACATCCTTGGCCACGCCTCGACAAATGGTAGCTATCTCTCTCTCCAAATTTCTGACCCCTGCCTCTCGGGTGTATGAGCTGATGATGACCTGAAGGGCTGCATCGCTAAACTCGATGAATTCCGAGCTCAACCCGTGCTCGTTGATCTGTTTTCGAATCAGGAACTCTTTGGCAATCATCATCTTCTGGTCTTCGCTGTAGCCCGGCAGCTCGAGGGTTTCCATTCGGTCCCTGAGAGCAGGCGGGATGGTGTCGAGGACGTTGGCGGTGGTGATGAACATCACTTTCTGGAGATCAAAGGGGACATCGATATAGTGATCCGAGAAGGAGAAGTTCTGCTCCGGGTCCAAAACCTCGAGAAGGGCCGAGGAGGGATCTCCGCGAAAGTCCATCCCAATCTTATCCACTTCGTCAAGCATAAAGACCGGATTATTCGACCCAGCTTTCTTAACCCCCTGGATGATGCGGCCGGGCAAGGCACCAACATAAGTCCGGCGATGCCCCCGAATTTCCGCTTCATCTCGGACCCCACCCAATGAGATCCGTATGAATTTGCGTCCCATCGTCCTGGCAATCGACTTTCCGAGGGAGGTCTTCCCAACCCCCGGAGGGCCGACGAAACAAAGGATCGGTCCTTTCATATCGGCCTTCAATTTTCTGACTGCCAGATATTCCAAGATCCGTTTCTTAACTTTTTCCAAATCGTAATGGTCCTCATCCAAGATTTTTTGAGCGTTGTCGATATCCAGATTATCCTCGGTGGTTTCAGACCAGGGGAGTTCTGCCAGCCAATCCAAATAGGTCCTGGCGACGGTATACTCTGCCGAGGCAGGAGGAATTTTGGCCAGCCGGTCCAACTCTTTCTCCGCGGCGGCTAAAGCCTCTGCCGGCATCTTCGCCTTCTTGATCTTCTCCTTCAGCTCCTTGATCTCTGTCGAGTGCTCGTCCAACTCGCCCAGCTCTTTCTTGATAGCCTTGAGCTGCTCGCGGAGATAGTATTCCCTTTGGGTTCGATCCATATCCTCCTTGACCTGGGATTGGATCTTGTTGCCCAATTCCAGCACCTGGACTTCTTTGTTCAGAAAAAGATGGACCTTCGTAAGGCGTTCTCGAATATCAAAGGTCTCCAAAATTCCCTGCTTCTCGGTCGTCGAGATATTGAGGTTCGAGGCGATCAAGTCGGCGAGGATAGCGGGCGACTTGATATTGGAAACCATGGTGCCCAGCTCACTGGTGAGGTAAGGAGCCAACTCCACGGCTCTCTGGAAGAGGTTCTTCAAATTCATCATAAGAGCATCGATTTCTACTCCCTGTACCAACCCTTCCTCGATCACCTCTACCCTTGCTTTAAAATAGGGCTCCCTCTGAAAATATTCCTTCACCTTCGTCCTGGAGACTCCCTGGACAATAACTCGTTGGCTCCCGTCCAGCTCCCGGATCATTCTCAGTATCAATGCCGCAACGCCCACCGAATAAAGGTCTGTTTCCTTCGGGTCCTCGATTTCAGACCTCTTTTGAGTAATGACCCCGATGATTCGATCCGAATCCATCGCATCGTCGATCAATTTGACTGACTTTTTTCTGCCGACCATGATGGGGAGTATCAAATCGGGATAAAGTACTGTTCCCCTTAAAGGAAGCACGGGAAGCTCGTCCGGGATAACAACCTTGTCATCCTTTCCCTTTTCCTCTTTATCGGCACCCCCCCTTGGTAGAAATATCATCGTTTCCTCCTGTAAAATTTGGTTATTTACGTTTTCCTATATAATTTAATCATCATTGTCTGGTGTGTCAACATGTCGTATTTTATGGTTCTACGAGAGTTCTTTATACAAGAAATATGCCAAATCCGTCCTTATTTTCAAAGAGGGCCCCTATTAATGAGTAATTTTACCGCTTCCGTAGGGTGCGTTCCCCGAACGCACCGTTTAGTCGGCTTGATCGCCTGCCTGTCCCGTCCTCAGTCTATTAATAGGGCGGGACCGGGGCCAGTAGGCAGGGGGATCACGCCCTACAAGGTTGTAATGGAATAAAATACGTTTGTATTAGTAAGACTTCCCACAGATATTACAGATTCCTTTTTCATTGATGGTGCCGACGCAATTTCCGTCACTGCATAATTTTCGTTCAGACAAATCCGTTTCTCCCACCTCTGCCGGAATCGGATTCCCGCACCAGCAGCAATGACGACTTTTTTCCGGGATTTCTGCTTGGCACACGGGGCAAAGAATAAATGGCAATGTCACACCGCATTGGGGGCACTTCATTCATTCCTCCTCAACCTGAAGACTCTTTATAAAACGGTCAATATCCCGCTTGTTTCGCCTCATCTCATAGAGGAGCTTCTTGGTCTCTTCATCAGGGAAGAGACGGTTCAAATCATAGCCCTTTTCGGGAAAGAGGACGTTGAGATCGATCTCACGCCTCTTCTTCTCTTCAGGGATAATGTTCTGAGGTTGTTCGTCCTTGTCTTCCATAAAACCTTCCTCCTATATAGGACAGCCCTCCCGTTTTGTCAACTTATCCCATAGATTCTAATCCCCAATCCGCAATCACCGTTCGGCACTCGATGGTACACCGAACTGCATCTGATAAAGCCTGAAATAGATGCCTTTTTGGACCATTAACTCCGCATGGGTCCCGATTTCCCGGACCCTTCCCTTATGGAGAACGATGATCCGGTCAGCATGTCGGATCGTCGAAAGCCGGTGGGCGATGACGACCGATGTCCTTCCTTTGAGCAACCGTCCCAGTCCCTCCTGGATGAGCCGCTCCGTTTCGGGATCGACGTGAGAAGTCGCCTCGTCGAGGACAAGAATTTTTGGATTCGTGGACAAAGCTCTTGCAAAAGCTAACAACTGCTTCTCTCCGGCAGAGAGCACCTCCCCTCCCTCCCCCACTTTGGTACGATATCCGTGGGGTAACCGAAGGATAAACTTCTCTGCGTTCACCACCTGCGCTACGTCTCTCACCCTTTCGGCGTCGATCTGGCGATTCCCCAAACGAATATTTTCCTCGATATCTCCGGCGAAGAGAAACGTATCTTGCATCACCAGCCCGATTTGTGACCGGAGGTGAGCGATTTCCCTTTCGCGAATATCGATTCCGTCGATCAGAATCGTGCCTTCCTCCACCTCATAGAATTGTTCGATCAGGTGCAGCAAAGAAGTCTTACCGGCTCCGGTGGCGCCCACAATCGCGACCGTCTCCCCCTCACGAACGGAGAAAGAAACATCCTTGAGGACCTGATCCTCTCCATTATAGGAGAAGGAGACATGGCGGAATTCAATGTCGCCCCTGATCGCTTCTCTTCCGGAAAAGAGAGGCTCGGCCTTGAGTCGCACCGGCCTCGAAATCTTTTGGTCTTGGTCGAGCAAGGAGAAAATTCTTTCGAGGGAGGCCATCGCCGATTGAAGGACATTATACTTCTCTGAAAGGTCTCGGATAGGCTGAAAGAACATCCGAATATAGGAAAGAAAGGCGACCAGGACGCCGAGGGTGATCATCTCTTGAACCACCTTTCCCCCTCCGTACCAGAGGAGAAGGCCGATCGCTGCCGAGCTCATGATTTCAACGAGGGGGACAAAGAAGGCGTAGATGGAGATTTGTCTCATGTTCGCCAAATAGTATCCCTGGTTGATTCTTTCGAATCGTCGCTGGTTCTCTTTTTCCCTTTGGAAAAGCTGAACCACTTCAATGCCCGAGAAATTCTCGTGGAAGAAGGAATTCATCTGGGCAATCTTCAAACGGATCTCCCGAAACACGTCCCTGGCCCGACGACTGAAGAAGAGAGAAGCGGCGAAGATGAAGGGAATAACGGAAAAGGAGACCAGGGCGAGCCCCCGGTTGAACTGAAGAAGAAGGATGATGATCCCGATCACCAGAAGAATATCTTTTAAAAGGTTGACGAAGACAGAGGTAAACATCTCGTGGACGTTTTGAATATCGTTGGTCAAGCGGGTGACCAACCGTCCTACCGGATTCTTGTCGAAGAAGGAGACCCGGAGTCCCTGGAGATGGGAGAAGACCCTCATCCGGAGATCATGCATCATCCTTTGACCTGCCAACTCCATGGCGTAGACCTGAAAGAAATTTAGTCCAAAGTTGACGGCCAGAATGAGAACAACGAGGAGGGCGATACAGAAAACCCCTTCGACATCCTTCCGTCTCAAGGCCAAGAGGTCCTCTCTCTTTAATTCTTTCATCCGATCGAAGGAGATGAACCCGTAGGAGCCGCTTCTCTCAAAAGAGGAGGGATATTTTTTGAAGAGGCCCTCCTCTTCTTTTTTTTCTGGAACAAACAGGTAATACCGGTTTTCCGTGATCAAGCCATATCTCTGAAAACGGGTGATCTCCTTCCGGTCCATCGATTGCCATACGTCCGAGTGGAGAAGAAATCTCCCCGGTTCTCTCATCGGAATGAACCTCTGTCCATATTGACTCCAAAAGCGGTGCTCCTCTGGCGAGCCGTCTCCTCGCAGGATAACTTCTCTTGCCCCGACAACGATGTAGCGATCGATCGCTTCTTTGGTCAGATAAGGAATAAGAAGATCTAAACCCGCCATGACCAAAACGAAAAGGAGGGAGAGAGCCATTAGGCCCCAGTAGGGCCTTAAGAAAACCCTCAACCTGGCCATCAGCTTCAGGTCATAGGGTTTCCCTAATTTGCCTTCCTCCATGTAGCCAAAATCAGCGTACATCACTTAAACCCGTAAATTTCAAATGCCAAAATCCAAATGTCAAATGAATGCCAAATGCCTAAATATCAAAATGTCTCCAATTTGAGTTTTGAAATTTGTTTGAACTTGGAACTTTGACATTCAAATTACCCTCTTTCCAACTCTTCTTCCAATTGCCGCTGCCAGTAGAGGGCGGCATAAATTCCGTCCTTTGAAAGAAGGGTCTTATGGTCCCCCGTTTCCGCGACCCTTCCCTCTTCAAGAACCACGATCCGGTCGGCTCTCCGCAGGGGAGCGATACGATGGGTGATGAGGATGTTCGTCTTCCCCTTAGTGAACTTCTCCAATCTCTCCAGGATTCGCTCTTCCGTTTGGATATCCACCGAGGAGAGGGCATCGTCCAGGATGAAGATGGGTGGATCCATAAGAACGGCCCGGGCAATCGCTACCCTCTGTCTCTGCCCGCCCGATAGGGTGATCCCTTTCTCTCCGACCATGGTATCGAGACCCTCCGGAAATCCCATAACCTCATCGTAAATCTGCGCAAGCCGCGCCGCCTCTTCGATCTCTTCGTCTGAGGCATTGAGCTTTCCAAAAGCGATGTTCTCACGGATCGTATCTGAAAAGAGGAAGGTATCCTGTGGCACATACCCAATGGATCTCCTCAACACCTCGAGAGGGATGTCATGGATTTCAACCCCGTCCAAGAAGAGGTGCCCCTTGGAAGATTCCAAAATCCTTGTTAGCAGATTGCAGAGGATGGTCTTCCCGGCTCCGGTCCTTCCGACGACGACCAACCTCTCTCCCTCGTCAACGGTGAGATGGACGTCTCGAAGCAAAGGATCTCCGCCGTCTCGTGGAGAAAAGCTGAGACCTCTCATCTCAATCCTTCCTTTCAATAGGCCTGATCGAGCGACGCCCGGCGCGTCATGGATTTCCGGTGTTTCCTCAAAAATTCTATTTAAACGATCCATGGAAGCGCTGCCTCGCTGGATCATATTGACCCCCCAACCCAAGGCCATCATCGGCCAGGCGAGCAGTCCGAGATAACTCATGAAGGCCACGAAATCGCCGGGTGAGATCGACTGAAGGATCGTCAACCTTCCGCCCAGGTAAAGGACGACGGCCATGGAGAGGTTAGAGAAAAAAAGGATGATGGGGAAAAACATTCCCCACACTTTGATCACATTCACATTTTTTTGAATATAATCCAGGCTCAGTCGAGAGAGCTTCTCCCTTTCCTTCTCCTCCAGAACATAGGCTTTGATGACGCGGATACCCGCAATGGCCTCCCTCACTTTTTCGGTGAGTGAGGCAAAGGTCTTCTGAACAATTTCAAAACGGTGGTGGATCGCCCGACTGAAGAAGAGGGTGATCAGGGTGATCATCGGCATGGGAAGCACGGCAAAAAGCGTGAGTTTGGGGTGGATATAAATCATAAAGGCGATCGCCAGCACTCCCAAAATAATTGTGTCCACCAAAAATACGGCTCCCATCGACATGGCCATCCGAACCGCTTCGATGTCATTGGTCGAATGGGCCATCAGGTCACCTACTTTCGTGTGGGAGAAATAGGAAGCGGACAGGGTCTGAAGGTGAATAAAGAGGCGGTCTCTGAGTGCCTTTTCAATCTGGCGCGCCGCTCCCAGCAGGAAATACCTCCACACATATCGAAAACTGCCGATACCCAAGGCAAGGAGGAGGACTTCTAATCCATAGACAAGAAGACGAGACGGAGATGCCGTCCCCAGAGTGAGGTCGTCAATGGCATATTTGATGACTCTCGGAATGAAGAGCTGAAGGACATCGACGATGAGTAGGGATAGAAGTCCGATCAAGATCTGCCATCGGTTTGCAATCAAATCGTTCTTAAGCGCCGCAAAGGCCTTCATTCTTTTTCATTTCTCCGTCGCTTCTTACCACTCAAATTTAATAAACCAGGCTCCACAAAGTCAACCCATCGACTTCTTGGGCTTAAGGTCGAGATTTTTCTTGCAATATTTGAGAAAGAATGGATTGTAAGAGAGGAAAGAATGGAACCAAGAAGGCCGTTCAACTCCTAAACCGATTGGGAAAACCTCTCAGAAGGCCTTTTGGTCCGAAAGAATAAGAGGCTTTGAAGAAAATCGAAAAAAATAGAAAATGGTAAATCAGGTCGGCTTGATTACTTTGGTTGCCTGAGGTCCTTTCGGACCGTTGGCAATTTCGAATTCCACCTCCTCGCCTGCACGAAGAGACTTAAAGCCGTCTCCCGTGATCCCCGAATAATGAACAAACACATCGTCGCCGCCGGGTTGCTCAATGAATCCATATCCCTTCTTTGTATCAAACCATTTTACAACTCCTTTTGCCAAGGTCATTGCCCTCCTTTTTCAAAAGGTCTTCACTGAGGCATTTGATATCACTAATCAATTTGGATGTCAAGATTTTTGTACCGACCTTCTCTTGGTTGCCAGGTAGACGCCGAAGAGAATCATGCCTCCGCCCATAAGGGAAACCCATTGGACTTCCTCGTTTAAGAGTAAATATGCCCCGATCAACGTGATGAAGGGCTCGAGATAGAGGTACATTCCAACGAGATTCAGATCCTCCTTCTCCAGAGCAGAATACCAAAAAAGATAACCCAGGCCGGAGCAGAAGACTCCCAAAAAGAGAATGCCCGTCCATGCAGATAAAGATATATGGAGAAGGTTATTCCATTGCCATTTCAGAAAGGTAAAGGGGAATGTGGTGAGGCACCCTACGATCATGATGGGTGTGATTGCTTCAAGCGCCCGATACCGTGAAAGAAAACCTCTTCCTCCAACGGTGAAGGCCGTCCAGGTCAATGCACTGGTGAGGACGAGGAAATCCCCCAAGGTGGAACCAAAACGAAACAAAGAAAAGGAAAATACCCCTTTTGAGATAACCAGAAAAACCCCGAAGAACCCGATGATTATCCCGATTACCGTCCTTACCGTAATCGCCTCTTTCAGGAAAAGACGGGCTGAAATGGTGATAAAGAGAGGTATCACGGCAACGATCCAGCCTGTGTTGATTGCAGTGGTATAGAGCAGTCCGAACGCCTGGAGAAGCGTATGCCCGGACATTCCTGCGATAGCTAATAAGAAAATGAGAAACCAATCTTTGGCAGAGAACGCCTTGAGAAATCGTTTATCTTTTTGAAGCTGAAAACCGAGGAGAAGGAACCCTCCAATTCCAAACCGGAGGGTTAAAAGGGTAAATGGATCAACTTCTTTCAAGGCTACTTTCGTCGCGATGAAAGAAAATCCCCAAAAAATGACAGCCCACAACGCCAGCCAGGACAAGGTTTTTCTCTTCTTTCTGTTAAAGGACACCTTTTCTTACCACAAATGAATATGATTTTCATCAATATTCTCAGTACTTATAAAATTGTCATTCTTTTGACTTACATCAAGGATAAATATCTAAGAATGGGTTATTTTTTAAACAAAGAAAACACCCCAACCCTCACCCTCCCCCATCGAGGGGGAGGGATGGGAGGGGGGCAAGGAGGTAAAACGTGGCGACGAGAAAGATTGTAAAGATTGATGAGGAGAAATGTACCGGTTGTGGCCTTTGTATCCCTAACTGCGCTGAAGGAGCCCTTCAGATCGTAGACGGAAAAGCGAAATTGCTGAGCGAGAAGTTTTGCGACGGTCTGGGCGCCTGTCTCGGGCATTGTCCGGAGGATGCCATCACGGTCATCGAAAAAGAAGCAGAAGATTTCGATGAAAAGGCAGTTGAGGTCCATCTTCATAAGCAGAAAGAGTCTCAACCTCAACCTGCTCCGGTATTTGCAGGATGCCCTTCTTCAAGGGCAATGCATTTTAAAGTCCCTACGGCGGAAGGAACAGTAAGCTCCACCACCCCTTCCGCTTCCCAGCTGACTCAATGGCCTGTCCAGTTGAAGTTAGTGCCGATCAACGCTCCTTACTTCCAGGATGCTGATCTTTTGATCGCGGCTGATTGCGTTCCATTTGCCTATCCGGATTTTCATCGAGACTTTCTTAAAGGGAAAGCCGTGGTCGTGGGTTGCCCAAAATTAGATGATGTTCAATTCTATAAGGAAAAGTTGACCGAGATATTTAAGGCAAATTCCGTAAAGAGCGTCACCGTCCCATATATGGAAGTCCCGTGCTGCTTTGGGTTGGTCAAAGCCACAGAAGATGCAATTGCCGCATCAGGCA
>JAPVTA010000235.1:0-3159 GCA_047519465.1 Thermodesulfobacteriota bacterium
GTTTCGCTGAATCATTGGCCTTCCGTATCAGTTTCTTTTGAACGTTTGGAATCTTCTCGATCGGAGTCTCCAGGCCTAAATCCCCCCGAGCGACCATGATGCCGTCCGAAGCTAAAATGATCTCGTCGATGTATTCCAGCGCCTCTTTCCTTTCAATTTTGGCCATCACAGGAATATCTACCGACTCCTTCCTTAAGATTCGCTTCACCCCCTCGATGTCAGCGGCTCTTTGGATATACGAAAGGCTGACCCAATCTACTTCATGTTGAATCCCGAAAAGAAGATCCTTCTGATCCTTCTCTGTGAAGGCTGAAGCCAGCGGAGTGCGCGTCGGAAAGTTCATCCCTTTGTGAGAGGTTAAGACCCCTCCCACGATCACCCGACATCGAATGGTCTTCCCATCGCTTTCTATGACCTGAAGCTCAATCGTACCGTCAGCAAGAAGGATTCGATCCCCTGCTTTTGCTTCGCCGGGGAGAGCGGGGTAAGTGACGGTGGCCTGGGTCTCGTCGCCGATGAGCACCCGATTGGTCAGACAAAATTCTCCCCCCTTTCTCAGTTCCGCCCCACCCTCTTTCATCATTCCGATCCGAATCTTAGGACCGCCAAGATCTTGAAGGATAGCCACAGGCCGTCCCAATCGGTCAGCGATTTGACGGATGGTGTCGATCTTTCTCAAATGCTCTTCGTGAGTCCCATGAGAGAAATTGAGCCGTGCGACGTCCATCCCGCCCCGGATCAGGGATTCCAAGACCTGAGGCGATTCGCTCGCCGGGCCAATCGTACAGACGATCTTTGTCTTCCGTCGCCTTTCTTCCATCATGCGTCACTCTTTGTTTTTCTCCAGGTGAAAGGCAACCTCCCCTCCCAGGAGGAGGATCACGGAGGAATAGTAAATCCAGAGGAAAAAAATGACCAGGGTGCTCAAAGAGCCGTAGATCATCGAAAACCCTCTCAGGCGGAGAACGTACCATCCAAACAAATGCTTGGCCGCTTCCCAGAAGAGGCTCGTGAAAAAGGCCGCTTGGATGGCTGTCTTGAAACGAATCTTCTTATCCGGGATGATCTTGTAAATCAAAAAACACATCCAATAAGTGAAGAAGAAGGGAATGAAATATTTCAGGATGAATCGAATAATCGGTCTCAGCTCTAAGAAAGGACTGAAACGGTACCCCTGGACGAAGGTGATCACAGAGCTGAAGGCCATGCTGATCAGGAGAAAGATCCCCGCCAAAAGGATCATCAGAAGGTCAATGCCCTTCCCGCGAAGGATGCCCCGGCCCTCCTTCACCTGAAAGACCGTATCCAGGGCTGTCCTCAAGGAGCTGAACACCCACGTGGAGGCCCAGATCAGCCCTCCGATGCCTAACACCCCGACGATCTTGCGGTCCCGGACGATTCTCAGGATGCCATTCATGATCCTTGTGTCGGGGAAAGGGAAGGCATTCTCCAGATAGTGTCGTATGTGGTTCAACACTTCCCGATAGCTATAAAGATACGTACCCAGCAGGGCCAAAAGCACCAGGATGAGGGGAATCAAACAGATGAGGAGGTTAAAAGTAATGCCTGAGGAGAGAAAAAAACCGTGATCCTGATCAAACTTTCTTAGAGCATCCCAGAAGATCCGAAATCTCTTAATGAATCCTTTTTCCCGATTCTTCGATTTCACTTCGGTCCCTTTTAACGATCGCGCTATCACTTAGCCAAAACTGAAAGATAGATTTCCTAAGGAGTTGAGGGAAGTCCTCGGTTTGATTTTCTCGACCGAAAGGATGCCCGCAAGGCTCTTGGAATCCAGACGAGAAGGGTGAACAGTATGCCTAAACCGATTGACCCTAAGATGATATAGACCAGGGATGTATCAAATTTCCAAAAGAGGAATTTTACTGTAATGATGGGAGCATCTGAATTTTGAACTGCGAAAATCGCCACACCGATGGCGATTAAGAAAGCGATCCACAAAAAGACCTTCATGGTTCTTACCTCCTCTTGGCATTGATTATTTCTCCTCCCATCTTGCGAGATTGCATCACAACAAAAAACCTTCCGAATAAGACTGGCTCTTCCATCAATGCTGCGATGATGACACAGTTTCTGCCGAAAGGACCTTTTCTCAGTACGGATTGGAAAAATAGGAATCAAGAATCTCGGTCAGCATCTGGTTCATCATGGTCTCCACCCTCTCGGCAGTGGACCTCGGAACCTTCATCTCCTTCTCAAGTTCCACGTTTCGGGTGAAAATCTTGCCCTCCTTCTTTACTCCCAAATGGATGACCAATCCAACTCCGGCCTTGACCTTTGTCCCTAAGAGAGATCCGTCGCCTTCGGTCCAGAATCTTTTGATCTCGATCATCAAAACGGAATCAGTCTCCATGTTTTTTAGGGATTCCGGTTTGTCATCCCAGCCGGGGATGGGAATTGCTTTTATTCCGTAACGGGAAAGGGCCTCGGACAGAGAGTCACTGATTGCCTTTTCCAAGGGAAAGGGATTACTCCTGAAATGGCTGACATCTCCTCCAACATTGGTGTGGCGGCCGATATATGACGTGTCCTGCCTTTCATCCCTAAAAGGAGCGATCGCCAGGGTAGAACCAATCTTTCCCTGAAGGGAGGAAAGGTCCTTCAAGGGCTGATATCGAAGGTTGAGAGAATACGTCCCTGCCTCGGCACTTTCCAAAACAAAAAAGGCCAGACAAATAATCAGTAACCAACGAATCGATTTCATGGATTATCCTCCTCTTTTAAAATCCTTAGTCCACCAGTTGCGTAAGAAGAATATCGAAACCGGGTGGGGGTACTGGGGCAATTGCAAGGGTTTGGAAGTACTCCTGCCCGGGTTCGATATTGCAACGTCTGGGCTAAGTTCAATCATCTTATCACATTTCTAAAATATCTTCTCCCCTTTGATCCACGTGGACCGAACCACCAGTTCCTTTTGATATTCGAAAAGGACTAAATCGGCGGATTGTCCCGGAACGATATCTCTTCCTACTTCTGGAAATAGCTTTTGAGCATTCTTCGCGGCCATATGAATTGCCGAAGAAAGATCAATCCCCGCAAAGCGGATGACGTTGGCGATGGCACGATCCATTGTGAGAGTAGAGCCTGCCAGACGGGAAGTGCCGGCTAACCGGGCCGCCCCATCCGAGCCCACATCGA
>JAPVTA010000236.1:0-2198 GCA_047519465.1 Thermodesulfobacteriota bacterium
TTGGGCAATTGAATCGTTCCAAGCACCCGGCACCAGTATTGTTCCGATTCCAACGGTACCGGCTTCCCCCGCATGATAAATTTTCCTGTGGCACGCCCGCTGGCACCCCTCCATTTGCCAGTGCCATGAAGGAACTTCCACGTACCGCCCTCCGCGACCGTACTACCGGTGCCTTCCAAGACAAAATAATCGCCGTCCGGGGCAGTGAACTTGTAGTAGCCCAGTCCTATTGTCTGACGCTCTATCGTTCGCAGAACGGCCACAAAATTCCAAGTCATGTCATTGAACGCATTATCTCCGGTAATGCCCCAGGCGATCCCTTTACCCACTATATTGTAGACTGTCAATGCCTTGCTCTCGGACAATGAAGTGAACGTTCCGGAACTGCATCCCATGATATGAAAAGTCTGAAGAGCCTCTTCTCCCTTTGCAAGGGGAGTGAATGTGGCCAAACTGTAAACGGCGGTCAGCGCGAGCATCCATCTCTTAACCGAAGTCATGGTCCACCTCCTCATTGGGCGTTGCGAACAACGTTGGCTCTGGTTTAAGGATTTGGCTTTTATCAGTGGAATTCCGATGCGCTTAAATTTACAAAAGCCAAAGATCGAGAGAGCCTCCAAAGGATATGTGAATACCTCTGAAGGCTTCTATAGGGGCACCTTTTGAAACTTCCTTCTCATAACCAGCTCCAAAAGGCTGTAAGGGGATACGCTTGGATAAGACCCTATTTCTCATGAAAGCCTACTCATTTGAAACGAAAAAGTCAATAGAAAATTAAATCATGGGATTTCTCAATGATTCTGATTTCCAAGACCCTCTAAAATAAAGCCTTTGTTGCAACAGAATACAGGATTTCCCCCATTTACAGCCTATCATCAAAAGGCTAAATTCTTGTGTGTCAGAATAACCGTGTATTACTTCTTACCTCCGCTTACGCTTGGAAGAAGATAAAATGGTGATACGGCAAAAACGTGTGAGGATATCAAATTGAAAGAAGCAACTGTGGCGATTCTAAGATCAACGCCTCAAAGGGTTTATGAAGATATCCTTAGGCTGATGGAGATGGCCAAGGTAAGAGAGGCGTTGAAGGCTCAAGCAACCACTATTCTGAAAGACAATATTTCATGGCACTTTCCTTTTCTATCTGCCAACACGACTCCCTGGCAGTTGGAAGGCGTTATTCGGGGTCTCAAAGCAGCCGGGTTTTCCAACCTCGTGGCCGTCCACAATAATACGGTGGTCACCGATCCCTTCAAGGGAGGACGGTTAAACAAGTTGGAGCCGATATACCGGCAACATGGTATCCCGGAAAAATACAACTTCTTACCCGAGCAGATCACCTGGGAGATCTACCATCCTAAAGCAAGAATGAGAGCGCTGGATCGGATTTTTCCAAAAGGTATAAAAGTGCCAACCTTCTTTCGCGGGAAAAATATCGTCCACCTGCCTACCGCGAAATGCCACATCTACACAACAATTACAGGGTCCATGAAAAACGCCTTTGGAGGGCTCCTCGCCACTCGTCGCCATTACACACACAGCGTCATCCACGAGACCCTCGTCGACCTCCTGGTGATTCAGAAAGAGATACATCCCGGGATGTTTACCGTCATGGATGCGACTCTCTGCGGTAATGGGCCCGGACCGCGCACCATGATCCCCGTGGAGAAAGGATTAATGCTTGCGAGCTCTGATTCGGTTGCGATCGACGCCGTAGCAGCTAAGATCATGGGCTTCGAACCTATGGAGATCGACTACATAAGGCTTGCTCACGAAGACGGGCTTGGCGTTGGGAGGGTTGAAGAAGTCGAGGTACTCGGAGAAGATATATCTGAAATGAACTTTCATTTCTCGGTGGGAGACAATCTGGCAAGCCGTGTTGGAGATCTCCTCTGGTTTAGTCCGTTCAAGAGATTTCAAAAGCTCTTTTTTCATACTCCCTTCGTCTATCTCTTCGTCATTGGCTCCTACATCTATCATGATTGGGTATGGTGGCCTTTGGTGGGAAAACCTCTCATGGATATTTTGGAAGCCAATAGCGAATGGGGCAAATTCTTTGCCAGCTATCCCATGGATAGGAGTAAAGAATAGGGCTGTGTCTATGCAAGGGGGCCGTTCTTTGGAGACAAGCGGATTGCCGAACCAGCAGATAACATCCCCTCCCCTGGTTGTCGACCTCGACGAGACTCTGATCAAAA
>JAPVTA010000237.1:0-4539 GCA_047519465.1 Thermodesulfobacteriota bacterium
ACCTCCACTTCTTCTTTAATTTTCTCGTCGATGTCGTAGGGAGATTTCCCCTCCCGGTCCGCCTGAAGAATTTTGGGGTTGAAACTCATGTGGCCTAATACCGGGAAATCGGAGAGTTGTTCTTCAATGAGTCGTCTATCCTCCTCAGAGTTGATCTTATTTCCAACAATCATCATATTCTTGATTTTTAAATCCTCGCCCAATTTTTTGATTTGCCTTGCCGTATTCATCGCCCTCTGCCCTGGTTCCACGACAATGACGAGGGCATCCACGTATCCGGTGCTCCCCCTCCCGAGGTGTTCCAACCCTGCCTCCATATCAATGATCAGGGCTTCTTCCCGCTGGACCAGAAGATGGCGAACCAGATTCTTCAGGAGAACATTTTCAGGGCAGAAACATCCTCCACCGCCTTGAGGAATACAGCCCAAAAGAAGAAGTTTGACCCCTTGATAACTCACTCCCATATCGTCGGGAAGGTCATCCACTTTTGGATTAAGTTTGAACATCGTCCCATAGCCCCCCTTTTTTGCGCCGGTTCTCTCCTCGATCATCGAAGTCATAGAAGCAATAGGCGAGAGTTTAGAAAGGGCTTCCCTGGAAAGACCAATGGCCGAAGCTAAGTTCGAATCGGGGTCGGCATCAATGGCGAGGACCTTTCTGCCCCGACTCGCCAAAATTCTCGCCATGACTCCAGCAAGCGTCGTCTTTCCGACCCCGCCCTTCCCTGAAATGGCGATCTTCATGATGATTGTTTCTCCTGAAATAACATTTCTCGTCTCACATCGTAGTGTAATGGCTCTAATACTTCTTTACAATGATCCAAGAGTTGTCATTCCCGCCCCGTGTCAAGTACGGGGTAAACTCCAGCGGGAATCCAGATCGAAAATACCGGATCCGGATCAACTCCGGAATGACAAAATATGCAAAGCTTTTTCAGAGAGACTATACTGAATTCCTTGCCCCATTTGACCATCAATCATAATCAAAAAATGATCAAATGTCTATTCCAGCGGACGCCTTACCTTTTTCTCCTCCGATCCCTGCCCGAAGGCGAATTGACAAAGGGGGGCTTATCGTCAATAATATTGACCGGCGCGTGCCCCGGAAGGCCCGCCTTGCCTGATCTGCTGGTAGGCAGGTAGACGGGGTCAAGTCGATTAGACCCGACCACGGGGGGCACAATATAAATGAAAGTTTCATCGCCGGGAACCCCCACCGTGCCTGTCCCGTCCTAACGGGAGGGCGGGGAGCTTCACTCTTAAAGAGGAAGAAGCAATGAAGCTAAACAGAAAGGCTTTGGCCATTCTCAGCTCTGGCCATCTCGTTACGGATATCAATCAAGGGGCCTTGCCTGCTCTCTTACCTTTTTTTAAGGAAGCCTTGAACCTTTCCTACACGATGTCAGGCGTCATCATTCTGTCTTCGAACCTAACCTCTTCGATTATCCAGCCTGCATTCGGACACCTCTCCGACAGGCGCCCCGTTGGATGGTTTCTCCCTTTGGCACCTTTCATCGCCTGCCTGGGGCTATCCGTCAGCGGATTTGCTTCTCATTATTCTCTCCTTCTTCTGTGTGTCATTCTGACGGGCATCGGCATTGCAAGCTTTCACCCGGAAGGGTTCAAGACGGCCTACTTTTTTACTGGCGACAAGAAAGTCACAGGCATGTCCATTTTTGCGGTCGGCGGAAACCTGGGGATTGCCCTTGGTCCAATGGTGGCGATGACGCTCATCACCTCCTTCGGCCTCAAGGGAACGATAGGCTTGATCGCACCCGGAATTCTGATTGCCATTATCCTCCTTCTCAACATGGACATGTTTTCCACGACGGTCGAGTCCGCCCACAAAGAAGCAAAGAAGGAGGTAAGAAAACCTCTTACAAGAGAGCAAAAGAAGTCGTTCTCCCTTCTCGTCAGCATCGCCACGGTAAGGGCGTGGACTCAATTTGGAATGGCGACCTACATCCCTTTCTACTACATCAATTATTTAAAAGGAAATCCCATGTACGCAGGGAAACTGGTTTCAACCTTCTTGCTCGCCGGGGCTTTGGGGACGCTTCTGGGCGCCCCGCTGGCAGATCGATGGGGCCATAAAAACTTCCTGGCTATCACATTAGCACTATCATCTCCTCTCCTTTTTCTCTTTTACCGTAGCAGCGGTCCAATGATTTTTGTCTTTCTGGGAATTTCAGGGATGGTTTTAGTTTCCACATTTGCGCTTACAACCGTGATGGGCCAAGCACTCCTTCCTCAACATCTGGGAATGGCATCGGGGATGATGGTTGGGTTTACCATGAGCGCGGGTGGACTCGGAGTGACCCTGCTTGGGATGATTGCAGATACGTGGGGAGTACCGATGGCCATAAAATCGATCTTTGTGCTGCCTTTGATTGCGTTTGGTCTCAGTCTGTTGGTAAAGTATCCTCTTGAAGAGTCGAGCCTACAACTTGAAAAAACATAGCGGGTGAGCGATGAACACAATTCTGGTGACGGGTGGAGCGGGGTTTATCGGTTCACACCTTTGTGAGCGTCTTTTGAGCGATGGGATCAAGGTCATCTGTCTGGACAACTTTGACACCTTTTATGATCCCAAGGTAAAGATCAAGAATGCGGAGGTGATCTCAAAGAAATTTCCGGATCTGTTTGACCTCGTCACAGGAGATATTCGAAACCCGGAACAGGCCAAAGGGGTTCTCCAGAAAAACAAGGTTGATTTCGTCGTCCATCTCGCCGCCAGGGCTGGAGTAAGACCCTCTATTGCCGATCCCCTTCTGTACCAGGATGTAAACATTCGCGGGACCCTGGTTCTTCTAGAAGCCTGCAAAGACAAAGGGATAGAAAACTTTATCTTTGCCTCCTCCTCTTCCGTCTATGGTGAAAACCAGAGGGTCCCTTTCTCAGAAAAGGACCTGGATATTCAACCCATCTCACCTTATGGAGCTACCAAACGGGCCGGTGAACTCCTCTGCTATTCTTATCACCACCTTTACGGGATGAATATCGCCTGCCTCCGAATCTTTACGGCCTATGGTCCAAGGCAGAGGCCAGAGATGGCGATCCATAAATTCACCCGTCTGGTTGACCAGGGCGAAAAAATCCCAATGTATGGGGACGGCTCATCCCGGCGGGACTACACCTATATCGACGACTTGATCGACGGGATTCATGGTGTCATCCACCATCATAAAGGATTTGAGATTTATAATCTCGGGGAATCCCAGACCACTTCTTTGAAAGAATTGATCAGGTTGATCGAGGAAGCTTTTGGCAAAAAGGCGAATATCGAAACAATGGAGTTCCAGCCCGGCGATGTCTCTGTGACTTATGCGAATATCACCAAGGCAAAACGAATATTGAAGTATCATCCTAAGGTAAAGATGAAGGAGGGTATTCAGCGATTTGTGGAATGGTACAAGAGAGCGAATGATTGACCCGGAACCATAGCGTGAGCAAACCACCGATCTTGCAGTTTTTGGTAGCAGTAATTATCCTTTGCAAGGGAGGAAGATTTAAGAAACTAAGGAGGTGAGTGAGTAATGATAAGTCAAACCTGTGAAACTATTTCTTCCTAATGCTTTCCAGATAGAATCTCCGCCAGCTTAGTAAATTCAATGCTGGCATGGTCTTCGAGGTCTCTCTCGAGTCGCCTATTCAAATAGAATCTCAGGAATGGATCGAACAGCCTGCCCACCCCCCGCGAATCCCGCCTTGATCTCATGAGTAATTGCCAAACCCTCACCTTTGTCCTCTAGCGTGAGTGATAGCCAAACCGGTAGTTTCACTATCTTTTTCATCTGCCAAACGATCGTCCTACCCGGAGCGTTCTTGGTCACAACGCTCTCGAACTTCAATCTGCGTCTACCTACGTACTCATCAAAATAGACGAGGTTGCCAATGTCATTTGGAAACCGCTCTTTGGTATGAAACGCAAGATGTGTCCCTGGCCACCTTGAAGGTGTGTCTTGCCTTGTCCATCCCTGGTTACATCGTCTTTTACCCCCGACCATCGATTTAAATGCCAGGTGCGATGTTTTCTTAGATGAAAAATGGATTACGATAGAAACCGAACTCGATCCGGAATTGTACAGAGGATTATTGAAGAGAAAGCTAATTCACCCGCTCAATGTTCATTGAGACGGGATGAATAACACGACACTGCTGGATGAATATTCCGCTCAAGAGATGGGAACCTTTGTTTCTCCGGACGAGCCTGTGGCTGCTTTTCATGCAAGCCTTGGCAAGAAGAAGATGTTCATCAAGCTCTTCTACTGGATGTCAAACCGCTATATTGAACGGAGCAGAAGCGCAGGACAATTCCAATAATACAACGAGAGGAGGACAATCTTATGAGCATTCTCAAAATCCACCACCTCAACTGTACTACCTTGAACGTTAGATTTGCGCGGGTATTTGATGGGCAGAGAGGCATTTTCGATGAACACCTCATTGGGGTTACACACTGCTTACTCGTTGAGACCAGTCATGCTGGATTAGTGTTGGTTGACGCCGGGTTTAGCACCCAAGAAGTCAACGACCCTCG
>JAPVTA010000238.1:0-1938 GCA_047519465.1 Thermodesulfobacteriota bacterium
ATCGGCTTACCATCGGTACCTCTCAGAAGGCCCTGGAAGTTTCCATCTTCAGGATCAAAGGCAGCGATCTGTCCGCTTCCGAAATTTCCCACAAGCAGATGTTCGCTGAACCTGCCGAAGTCTGAAGGCGCAAGCACTATCCCCCAGGGCGCGTTCATCCAGTCCCCATGTTCCAGGCTCATTAGCAGGTTTCCATCAGGATCAAAGACATCTACGAAGCCAAGCCCGGCACCGTCCAGGTTATCATGCTTCTGTGCATCTTGCTGGGCAAAGGTCACAAATATCTTGCCATTGATGTTTTGCACATTAAAGGGGGCAAACCCGGCGGGAATGTTTTTATCGACGAAGGCATCTTTTGCCAGCATGACCGGGTTGAAGTCAGTGTCAAATACATCCACGCTGCCTCCACGGAAGTTTGCCACGTAGAGGAAATCCGCATTGCCTTTCTTGGCTATGGCCGCGCCCTTGTAAACCGCCCCTGGCGAGTTGTCTACTTTAAGTGTGGCGTTGTTTGGATCGACGGTACGGTTCCAGGCCGAGATCGTCCCGTCCTCTGTTACGAAAATGAATGCTGCCGGCTTACCAGGTGCAACTGCGAAATCCGTGCCTCCGTTGAAAACATTTCCTGTTGGGGTCGATGGACCAGTTCCACCCGCAGGCGGGGGAATGTTTACTATCAGCGGATTGCCGATTGGGAATGGCTTACCCGTTCCGTTGTAAAGAGTTGCCACTCCCATACCATTGTCCGCAACCCACCATGGACCCGTTGGGGGATGTGAAATGCCCCAGGAGTTCACAAGGTTGGGATCGGTAACTTGCGCAAGACCCGGAATGTCGGATACAAGATTGGTCTGACTATACCGGTCTTCTGCCGCAAGCTGCGCTGGTATTAGACTCTGTACCGGCCTGTTGAAGAAATTATTGTTTTCCGAGATTTCACCGTCTGCCAGCATTATATTCTTAACAGGAGAACCGACAGGCACAGAGCCTCCCTGGAGTTCTTCCATTACATTATAGTTACCAGCAGGTAGATTCTCGAACGTGTAGAAGCCATCAGCGTCGGTAGTTGCTTCCTGATTGAGGACTTTGGTCCCTGTCCCCTTTCCGACTACACCTATCAGCTTGATCTTCCAGCCTGATAGACCTTTCTCGCCTAGGTCTTTAATCCCATTACCGTTGACATCATCGAATTTTGTTCCCGAGATGACTCCTCCAGGCGGCGATACCATTACCTTGCCTGTCATCCCCTGTGCCGCTGCATTGCCGGATAACGCTATAACTGCCAGCATTATCATTCCAATTGCTACTATGGGAATATACCCTCTACCAATTTTATTACTTAACATACCACCACTCCTTTGAATGAGGCTCCTGCTATTGTGCGTTTTTAAGAAAGCCCCATAATATGTTCATCTCAGGAAATAAAAGCCTTTCGGGGAGAATACAAAATGCAGAGCATATTAACGATAAAATCTAAAAAATCGTCGGAGAACCGTTTCAAATACCAGAGTACTGGTCCGGTAATCTGAAATCAACGTTCTCAAGCAGTTCGGGGCTAATATCCCCTTTTGGAAGATGTTTTGATTTGCACCTTCTATTCTCTGTGCATTGCCAGTGGCAGGCTGTACATTTTTCCATAAGATGTAATTTCGACTTAGGCCTCATAAACCTTCGTTTTAAGGTCCAACATGACTGCAGGACGTCTGGACAAAAACATTCCTAAGCCGGGTATATTTTATATGGTTACCGTTGGCGTAATTATTATCCGATTGCACCACATCTATAAGAGGCTTGAACTCTAGTTAACGAATCATAATCTCCATATTATAACCAATCAAGGTTGGTAGAGTTCTACCATGTCTTTAATGAAATTTATCTTTAGTGTTAAGCCAGTATTCTTTAGAAAGTCGCAACCTAGTATTGAATGATATTTGCTAG
>JAPVTA010000239.1:0-5977 GCA_047519465.1 Thermodesulfobacteriota bacterium
ACTAAATCGAATATGACGGCTTATCCGGGACAACGTGCCCGGAGAAATGACGTGGCCTTTAGAATGGCGTTTAACCATCGCTGAAGAAGGAGGAGGACGATGAAGAAGCTTGCGCTAATAAGTTGGGTGATTTGCTTGGCGAGTATGTTGATCTTTTCAGCTACGGGGTTTGCCGAGGAAGGGGAGATCAAGATCGGAACGATCTTCTCAAGGACAGGCCCACTGGCCAACCTTGGCTTGGAAAGCTGGCGGGGGGCGGAGATGGCCCGCATCGTCCAGAATCAGCAGGGAGGAATACTCGGGAAAAAAATTGTCTTTGTCAACGCTGACGCGGTCGATCCCAAGGCGGCGGTCAGCGAGGTGGAGCGATTGTGCACGGTTGAAAAGGTGTCGGTAATTTTGGGCTCTTTTTCAAGCTCCATCAGCCTGGCCGCCAGTGCCAAAGCCGACCAGTACAAGACGGTCTACTGGGAATTGGGGGCCGTGGGTGATCAAATCACTCAAAGAGGATTGAAGTATGTCTTCCGGACCTGCCCAACGGGTTCCGACCTGGGTCGCGATCAGCTTCGTTTTGCCGTTGATGTCCTAGCCCCGAAAATTGGAAAAACCAAATCCGCGATTCGTATTGCCAGCATCTATGAAGACTCGGCCTATGGAACGGCTTGCGCAGAAGGAATTCGGGATTCGGCCAAAAAAATCGGCGTGAATCTGGCTCTCGATCAGTCTTACAATTTCAAGGCCAGCGACCTTTCTTCTCTGGTGATGCGGGTGAAGGGGGCTAACCCGGATGTCATTCTCGAGTCCTCTTACGAAAACGATGGAATTCTGTTTTTCAGACAAGCCGAAGAGTTGGGCCTGAAGGTCAGGATGGTCGTCGGATCGGGAGGGGGCATGAACCTTCCCGGTTACCAAAAAGCCCTCGGTAGCGCCATAGATAACAGGGTGTGCAATGTCGGCTATCCGGGATATAACCTCAATCCGAATTACGCCAAAGGTATCGACAAACTGGCTGAACTTTACGTGAAGACCTTCGATCTTAAACCCACTGCCGTCTTTTCGGTCATCAATTATATGGGAACCATGGCCTTGTGGGATGTGATTAAAAGGGCCGGCTCAATGGACTCGGAAAAGATTGTCCAGGCGGCCATTAAGACGGATATCCCAGGAGATACGACTCTTCTCCGCTATGGAATAAAATTCTTTCCGCCTGGAAACCCATACATGGGACAAAATATGCTGGCCCGCTATTTTGTAACCCAGTGGCAAAACGGAGAACTGGTCATCGTCGATCCGGCGGGAGCGGCCTCTCTAGGAAAGAGTCTCATCATTCCCAAATAAAGTCAGCGAAGGTCTCGATGGTCGGGAGGTTATCGGATCTGTCTGATGATCTCCCGGCCGATCACAACGGTCCGGTGGATAACCCATTCGCTCGGACATTCTTGCTTTGATCCTCCCAGGAGGGCTGTTTTCGGATGATTCTGCTGCAGCTTATCATAAACGGTTTATTGCTGGGAGGTATTTATGCTTTAATCAGCATTGGCCTGACCCTGATCTTCGGCGTAGTCCGGGTAATCAATTTCGCTCACGGCGAATTGCTGATGCTGTCCATGTATATGACCTACTTCAGCTACACCCTCCTGGGCCTGAACCCTTATCTTTCGTTGTTGATCGGCGTTCCATTGATGTTCCTGGCCGGAATGGCCATCGACCAGCTCATTATCAGGCCGCTAAGAGAGGCTCCGGCTTACATGCAGGTTTTTGTTACAGTGGGACTTTCGATCGTCCTTCTGAATCTGGCCCTTTTTCTGTTCAGCGGCGACTACCAGAGCATTCATATGGCTTTTGCCGAGAAAACCCTTCACTTCGGCGGCCTTTCCCTGTCCTATGCCAGACTGATTATTTTCTTTTCGGCCATCCTGGTCTCCATAGGGCTCTATCTCTTATTGAGATATACCAATATGGGTAAACAGATCCGGGCCATCGCCCAGGATCGTATGGCCGCCAAACTGGTCGGCATTAACCTGAACAGGATCTATATGCTCACTTTCGGCATCGGAACGGCCCTGGTCGCAATCGCCGGCGGTTTAATCCTTCCAGTCTATTATGTCTTCCCCTCCGTCGGAGTCTATTTTGTTTTGACGGCCTTCGTGGTTGTTGTCCTGGGCGGTATGGGCAACATGGTCGGAGCCCTCCTGGGGGGGCTCATCATCGGCATTACCGATTCTTTGAGTGGTTATCTTATCGACCCCTCCTTGAAGGAAGTCATCTCCTTCATTATTTTTCTGATTGTTCTTCTGATTCGGCCTTCGGGTTTAATGGGCATCGTGGGTGCTGAAGAAATGGGGTTGAAGTAATGGTCGCCCACAAACTCAAGACTGCCGGGCAACCTCAGGTATATTGCCCTCTTATCGCCCTGATTTTCCTTTTTCTTCCGCTCCTTTTAACTCAAAATGCGTTCTATTTGAACCTCTACTTCATGGTCTTCATGTTTGCCGGACTTTCCAGCGCTTGGAATATTATCGGCGGACTCGGAGGCCAGCTTTCCCTCGGTCATAGCGCCTTCTATGGGCTCGGGTCTTATACCTGCAGCCTCTTGTTCGTCAAATACGGGGTCCCTCCCCTGTTGGGCGTGCTGGCTTGTATCGGACTCTCCGTCATATTAGCGGCCATTATCGGATACCCCTGTTTTCGACTGAAGGGACCTTTCTTCACCCTGGCTACCATCGCCGTGGGCGAGGTGCTGCTTCTTCTGGCAGTTTATTTCAAAGGGCTGACCGCTGGTTCCGAAGGTTTGTCGATTCCTTTTAGGCCCTCCCTGCTCAATCTTTGTTTTGATTCCAAGCGGCCGTACGCCGTTGAAGCCTTCTGTTTCATGCTTCTTGCACTCGGCATTTCTACCTGGGTTAGAAGGAGCCGGTTGGGTTATCAACTGGTGGCCTTACGGGATGAAGACCAAGCCGCCGAATCATTGGGCGTCAGCACCAGCCGGGCGAAGATGAAGGGTTTGATCATCAGCGGCGGATTGACGGCATTGGGGGGAGGCCTCTTTGCCCAATATGTACTTTTCCTTGAGCCCCATTCAGAATTTTCTTTGACGGTTTCCATAAACCTGGCTTTGACCTCGATGATCGGGGGACTGGGCACGATCGTTGGTCCGGCGATCGGGTCTTTTCTGCTTATACCCCTCCAAGAATTCCTGCGGGTCTGGCTGGGTAGTTCCTTTCAAGGGCTTTACTTCGTTATTTACGGAGCCTTGCTCATCCTGGTGGTCATGTTCATGCCAAGGGGCATCCTTGATTTTTTCTCCGGACCGTACCGCTCGCTTTTGGCCTCGCTCCCGGTTTTTGGTGGTCCGTCCCCTCCCCAAGGATTAGCCCGTCCTTTCGTGTTATCAGCAGGGCTTAGCAGGGCAGAGGCTATGGGACAACCCAAAGCGCTTCCTATCATAGAAGCGGAAAGCCTTTCCAAAAGATTCGGCGGATTGCAGGCGGTTACCGACCTCAGTTTTTCCATAAACTCCGGCGAGATTTTTGGGATCATCGGACCGAACGGCGCCGGCAAAAGTACCCTGTTCAATGTCTTGTCCGGTGTTTACAGGCAAGATTCGGGGATCATCAAGTTTAAGGGAAAAGATTTAGCCGGTATCCATAAATCCCATTTGATCTGCAGACTCGGGATCGGCAGGACTTTTCAATTAGTCAAACCTTTTGAAAACATAACCGTGCTGGAAAATGTGATGGTCGGAGCCTTCTGCCGGCAACCCAAAACCAGTGAAGCATCCAGATTGGCCCCCAGGATCCTGGATTTTGTCGGTATGCTGGACAAAAAAGATGCCCCGGGAAATACCCTGACCTTGGCCGACAAGAAGAGACTCGAATTGGCCAGGGCCTTGGCAACAGAACCCCAAGTTTTGCTATTGGATGAGGTGATGGCCGGGCTTACTTCCTACGAAATCGGAGAAGCCGTCGAGTTGATAAGAAGAATGCGAGATCGCGGCCTAACGGTCGTGGTCGTGGAGCACGTCATGCAGGCCATCATGTCTTTATCCGACCGGGTGATGGTACTGGCGGAAGGCCGAAAAATCATGGAAGGGTCACCGTTCGAAGTGATCCATGATCAAAGAGTGATTAAGGCATATCTGGGTGACGGTTATGAAGCTGCTTAATCTTGAAAATGTGCGCGTAGGCTACGGAGACGTCGAGGTCATCCGAGAGGTTTCTTTGTCCGTAGAGGAAGGCGCTATTACAAGCCTGGTCGGTTCAAACGGGGCTGGGAAGACCAGCCTTCTTAAAGCCGTCTCGGGGATCATTCCCTGCAAGAAGGGAACGATTTATTTCGACGGAAAGGACATCGCCACCTCGCCCTCGCACGTCCGTGTCGAGCTGGGACTCGTCCAGGTTCCCGAAGGCCGGCACGTCTTCCCCTACATGAGTGTCCTGGAAAATCTCGAGTTGGGTTCTATATTGCCCAAGGCTCGGGCTAAACGAAAGGAGAATCTGGTCAAGGTCTTTGATCTCTTTCCCAGACTTTGCGAAAGGGCTAAGCAGATGGCCAGGACCCTGAGCGGCGGTGAGCAACAAATGCTCTCTATCGGACGGGCCTTGGTGGCTGATCCCCGGCTCTTGATGCTGGACGAGCCATCCTTGGGTCTGGGTCCCCTGGTGGTTAAAGAAATTTTCTCCATTTTAGGTAGAATAAATGGAGCCGGGGTAACGGTTCTGGTGGTAGAACAGGATGTAAAGGCCTCGCTGGAATTGGGCCGATGGGGTTATGTCCTGGAAAACGGACGGATCGTGCTGTCGGGGGATGCGAAAGAGATATTAAAAAGTGACAGGGTGCGAAAGGCCTATTTGGGATTGTAGAGACCCCGTATACTGTCTCCGCAACGACTCTACAATGTTGTCATTCCGGACTTGATAAGCCTGCCCCGTGCTTAACACGGGGGAATCCAGTGTTTTCAATGTGGATTCCTGCCGGAGTTTACCCCGTACTTGGTACGGGGCAGGAATGACACTCCTACGAGCATTCAGAAGAAGTGTTAGAGACACTACACCAGTAGACCGATGATGGAAATTATTTTTAAATTGCCTGCTATTTTTTAATGAGGGAAAAAAATGTGGAACGGACCGACCACCATCCAGGAAGCCTTTCATAGAAACTTGGAGGCCTTTCCTGACCGGGAGGCCTTGTATGCCGTCTGTTACCGCTCCGGTCAATGGGAGAAGCTCACCTGGCGGAAGATTATGGAAATCGTCGATCGCCTGGCAAAGGGCCTTTACGATCGGGGGGTACGGAAAGGGCAGAAGCTGGCCTTCATGAACGCTTCCTACCTGGAGAACTGTTGCTTTTATTTAGCCGCCCGAAAGGTGGGGGCGATTTTTATCCCGGTTAATGTGCGCTTGGTGGCGCGCGAGGTCGAGTACATTGTAGTCAACAGCGATACGGAATACCTGGTTTACGGCCAGGAGTATGAGACCCTGGTGGACCAGATACGGCAGAAAATCCCCGAACTGAAGCAAATCATCTGTATCGAAAAAGAAGGTAAACCCATTCCGGAATGGGCCGTTTCTTACGGAGAGCTTCTCCAAAGCAGCGGTTCTTTTCCTGAGGTGGAAGTGAAACCGGAAGATGACGCCGATATTATTTATACCAGTGGCACGACGGGCCGTCCCAAGGGCGTAGTCCTGACCGAGTCTAACAAGATAGCCTGCGGGAGATTGCACGGCAACGCCTGGGGGTTTCACCGGCTCCATTACGGCTATATGAAACATCAGACTCCATTCCCTTTCTTCACGTCCACCGGAGTCAGTTCCCACATCATGACCTGGCTCTGGTACGGCTATTATCTGATCTGGGAGCCGGTTTTTGATGCGTTGCAGTCGATGCGTCTTATTGAGCAGGAGAAAACCACCTCCATCTGCCTGGCGCCGACGATGATCATCTTTATCATGGAGCATCCGAGGTTTCGGGAATTCGA
>JAPVTA010000240.1:0-26757 GCA_047519465.1 Thermodesulfobacteriota bacterium
AAGCTTCCGTTAGACGAGTTCTACGAGGAATTCCTCGAGCTCTACCGCAGAGCATATCCGTTTAAGAAATTCTTCAAATCGATATTGCAGGGAAAGGCTTACTTATCTCCAAAGACGATTTCAATTAACCTCAAGTTAAGGAAGCGGATGGCTTCCCTAAGAAGCCATCATGATTTGGTAAAAGGACCGAAGAGACAGATTTGACAGTAACAAGGAGCGTAGTTGTACGGCTCAAACATTAGCAGCTGCTGCAAGGGTGGACAGACGCTTGATTTTTTTAATTCGCTTGGCAGCGGGGGAATGAATCAGGTGATAAAGATCCCATGCCAGTTGCAAATTGAGCCAGAATTGTGCCTCCATACCAAAGAGTTGCTCAAGGCGAAGTGCGGTATCCGGAGTAATCCCTCGCTTACCGTGGATCAGTTCATTAATGCGCGGGTATGACACGCCCATTTTTGCGGCGAGTTCTGTTTGTGACATACCGATAGGTTTTAGAAACTCCTCCAGGAGCATTTCCCCTGGATGGGTTGGAGGACCATTTGTGGGAATGCGAACCATATTAACCTCTCCTTTCCGGGTTCTTAGTGGTAATCTATAATTTCTACCCGTTCCGGTCCTTCGGAAGTCCAAATAAAGCATATTCGGAATTGGTCATTAATCCGAATGCCATGTTGTCCTTTTCGTCTTCCTTTTAGAGCCTCTAATTTATTCCCTGGCGGAATTCGCAATGACGCCAAGGAAATCACGGCATTCAGTTGGTCGAGCTTTCTACGAGCTAATGGCCAAATGCGTTCCGTACAGGTGAGGCGAGCCTCTTTTGAATTAATTCGATTAAAAATGTCTTCTGTCCCCCTGTTACGAAATGATTTTATCAAATGGTGTCCTTTAGAAAGAGAGTTTATCTTCGGACGAGCTAAATATAATGTATAATGTTATACATGTCAACAGGATGTCAGCGGGCCGAGATGAATTGATAAAATGAGACCGCATCTCCTTCACCTATGTAGGGGCTTCATTTTTGAATCTCCCCTCCAAAGGGCGGTCGCTTCCTGGGCACGCAATTACGAGCGGAAAGCGAGCAAACGAAGTCCCACTTATAGCGGATCTTTTGACCCCGTCTGTCCCGCTTTGTCGGGACGGATACCCGCCGGTCAAGCTAACCAATAAGGCACAATGAATTGAGCCCCTATAAGACATTGGATGCGGAAGGGGAAAGAAATGTCTCTTTAATAACAGCTGGTTACGAAACACCTTGAACAGGTTGTGAAATTATGCTATTTTTTATTAATAAAATTCCGGGAGCGTGATATGCACATCGACGAAGGTAAGAAATTTGACAAAAGAAATATCACGAAGAACATTAAGGACGGGATAATTACCCAGAAAGATTACGAAATATTCTTGTCAAAGTTGCCCGACGTAAGTGACAAATTATTCAATCCCGATGAAGGCCTGGCTATTCTCGACGAGACCAAATCAAAAAAAGAGAGCGAGGCGACGCTTAAGAAGAAGAGGGTAAGAAAAAAGCTAAGGGCAAAGGGAAAATAAATCCGCTATCCGAATTGTGGAGAAAGGAATCATGCCGATTTATGAATATCGGTGTAATGAATGCAATAGGGAATTCGGCCAGTTATTTCTGAATTCAAGAGAAGCCGGAAAGGTTAGGTGTAAGTACTGTAACGGTCGAAGCCTAAGAAGATTGGTTTCTTCATTCTCCGTCCATCAAACCGAAGAATCACGCCTGGCAAGCTTCGACACTTCAAAACCCCAAGGGGATGCGTATTATAAAGATTCAAGGAATGTGGGACTTTGGGCTAAGAAAAGGATGAGGGAATTGGGCGTGGATTTGGGGCCCAAAATGGATGAGATTGTTGAGAGAGGCAGGACAGGGAAGATACTGGAGGATTACGATAAGTGATGGGACGATGAACAGTTCCTGGTTCATCGTTTTTCGTTCTGGGTAACGTGACCGTCGCCGTTATACCGCTTGAATATGGAAGACAAAGACTACTATAGAATCCTTGGGGTCCCAAGGGATGCCACCGAGGATCAGATAAAAAAGAATTATCGAAAAATTGCGATGCAGTACCATCCGGACAGGAATCCGGGTAACGAGGAGGCAGAGGAAAAATTTAAGGTGGCGTCCGAGGCTTATGAGGTTCTTAGGGACCCGGAGAAGAGGGAAATCTATGACCGCTACGGAATAGAGGGGTTAAAGGGCACAGGGTTCACGGGCTTCAGAGGATTTGAGGACATCTTCTCGGCCTTTGGAGACATATTCGAGGATTTTTTCGGGTTCGGGTCTACCGGGAGACGCAGGACTGGGGCACGGCCGGGTGCGGATTTGAGATATGATCTCAAAATCTCGTTCCACGATTCGGCCTTTGGTAAGGATACTGAAATTGAAATACCTAAAAATGTTATATGCGAAGTCTGTAATGGAACTGGGGCCAAGCCCGGAACTTATCGCACCCAATGCCCGACCTGCAAAGGGACTGGCCAGGTAACGCGGTCGCAAGGATTCTTCACAATTAGTACGACATGCGGTCATTGCCGCGGTGAAGGAAGCACTATCTCTCATCCCTGCAAAGAGTGCCGCGGACATGGAAAGCTGAGAAAGACAAAGAAGATCCAGATAAAAATCCCGCCTGGTGTAGATACCGGGTCCAAATTGAGAATTCGTGGTGAAGGAGAAGAGGGAGAAAGGGGAGGCGCTCAGGGAGACCTTTTCGTCTTTATTTACGTGGAGCCTCATCATTTCTTCTCAAGGGACGGAGACGATCTTGTTTGCCAGATACCAATTAGCCTTCCTCAGGCGGCTATGGGAGCCGAGATCGACGTTCCCACTCTGAACGGTGAGAGAAAGCTCGCCATTCCAAAAGGGATTGAAAGCGGTGAAATCCTGAGAATTAAAGGGGAAGGATTTCCGAAGACGAGAGGTTACGGCCGTGGAGATCAGATCGTTCAAATCATTGTCCGAACGCCGAAGAATTTGACCAGAAGACAGGAGGAGATATTGAAGGAATTTGAGGAAATAAGCAGGAGGAAGGATAAAGAGGGGGACGGGTGGAAGAGGCTGTTTAGGGGCGAGAATTGAAAGTTAACATAATATATCTTATCAGACATTCACTTGGAATCTAAGAAACCGATATCAGGCATTATTCTCTCCGGCGGCAAAAGCGCTCGCATGGGAAAAAACAAGGCCTTCCTCCAAATTGAGGGGGTCCCTATCATCACCCGAATCTACGAATTATTTAAAGAATTGTTTCCCGAAGTGATTATCGTCACCAACCGGAGGGAGTATTTCGAGAGCTTTGATTCAAAGATCTACCAGGACCTAATTCCGGATAAGGGCGCATTAGGAGGGTTATACACCGGAATCTTCTTCTCTTCCTTCCAGTATTCCTTTTGTGTCGCTTGTGATATGCCCTTCATAAAGAAATCTTTAGTGGAGTATCTGATCAACAACATACAAGATAACGACGTGGTTGTCCCTCGAACAAAGGATGGAATTCAACCCTTGCACGCTATTTATTCTAAGAACTGCTTACATGCAATAAAGGAAATTATTGAGGAAGGAAAATATAAGATAATCGATATGTATAGGATGGTGAGGGTCAGGATCGTTGAGGAACATGAATTCCTTTCCTTAGACCCATTTCGAGACTCATTCATTAATGTTAATACGCCAGAAGAATTGCTTTCTCTTAGAAGAAATAAGGAATTTTGCCTAAAATGAAGAAGAAGATAGCTTCTGGATTCATGCTGGGATTTTTTATCTTGGGGTTCTTTTTTATTCCGGGGGCCCATTGCAAGAATGTGGGCGAGGACAGACAATTGATACGGGTAGGGGTCGGGGCCTTTAAGGACGGTTTTTATGATATCGCCGAGAAACAATTTACGAGTTTTGTAAGCATTTATCCGAAGCACGAAAAGGTTTTTGAGATTTACTATCTCTTAGGCAGGACGCTGTTCGTCAAGGGAAAACTAAAAGAAGCCAAGAAGATTTTTTCAAAAATTATTAATGAAGGCCACAACTTCGAAAACATGGATTATGCCCTCTTGGGAATGGCAGAGTTGGAGATGAGGTTGGGCAATTGGGAGGAGGCGAAAAAACTTCTCCTCTCGATCATTCAGAAATTTCCAAAATGTGACCAGATCGATTACTCTTATTATCTTTTAGGACTGCTTGAATTCACGTCGGATCAATTAACCGCCGCAGTCTCAACTCTTAAAAAGGTCCCCCAGTACTCCAAGAATGATGAATTAATTCGCTCCTCTTTATTCTGGTTAGGCATTATATCCTTTAAACAAAAGCAGTATGAAACGGCATCCGGTTATTTTCAGACCCTGTGGGAAAACCCTCGATCTCTTCCTCCAGAGTATTTGAAATACGCCTTATTCTGGCTGGGCGAGTCACAACTCAAATTGGGCAGATTGGATGAAGCTAAAAATCACTATCAAACATTCTGTGCCAGATTTAAAAAGGACCGTTTTTTTCCAGAGGCCTCCTGGAGGATGGGGTTCTGCGAATACCGGACGGGGAATTTTAAGGATTCTATAGAAGGCTTCCAGTTATTCAAGAATCAATTCAAAGATTCCCCCCTTCTTTTATACAGCCAGTATTTCGTCGGGAAAATGCTCCTGATGAACGGCGATCATCTTTCCTCGATAAGAGAATTGAATTCGATTCTTAATGCGTCACAAGAAAGTAGTTTGGGAGGCATCTCCCTTCTCACCCTTTATTGGAATTATATTCAGTCGGGCGACTTGGAGGGGGCCAATCGCATCTTCCAGCGTTTGCAAAAATTAAACCATTTCGAAGAGGAGAAAACATTCATTCAATGGCTGAACGCCGAGCTCTTTTATGCCGGCGGGGAAATATCGGAATCCCTGGCCTATTATTTCAACATCCTCAATACACGCTTCAGAGAAAAAGCCCTCTTCCAGATAGGGAAAGGGTATTTCTTCGAGGGAAAGCCCAGAGAATCCATTACCAACCTGGATATCTTGCTCCTCGAATTTCCAAATTCAAAATATCTTGAAGAAGGTTTATTCATCAAGGGGGAATGCCTCGCAAAATTAGGGAATGTCGATCAGGCCTTAGAGGCCTACACCCCTATCGTGCGGCAGAACAAAAACAACCCGTGGCGCCTCTTTGCTCTCACCCAGATGGGGTACATCTATGCCTCTCGAAATGAACCCGACAAAGCGGAAGATGCCTTTAAGAAAGTCATGGAGGACTTTCCCAACCATCCTCTTTTTTACCGGGCGGCATTACAATTGGGAAACTTGGCTTTTGGCAAAAAAAATATTGTCGAGGCGGTTCGTTACTACTCACTCGTCTTGAAAGGAAATATCATAGAGTTATTCGGCGAAGCTTACTTTGGCTTGGGTGAGATATTTTATCAGCAGGGGAAATATGAGAAAGCCCTAACCACTTTTGAGACGGCGATGCAGTACTTGAAGGAAACCTCCTCATGGTTCTTTCTCACCCATTTAGAGATTGGGAATTTAAAAAGGAGAGATGGCAAATATGAGGAGGCCAAGAAGTCCTACCTAATCATCCTCGACCAATCGAAGGACGAAGAGATGAAGAAAGCCGCCATGGAAATATTGAATCGGATGGAATCCCATTGAGCTTTGAATATTCGGAAAAGGCAGGCATTCAAAAGATGGGTGTGAAAGACCTGGACGAGGTTCTCTCCATAGAGACTTGCGCCTCCGTTGCACCCTGGTCGAGAAATATGTTCGTTGACGAGATGCGAAATGCTTTTGCCTTTTGTTTTGTCGTCAAGAAAGAAGACCTACCTACACAACCCGTGGTCGGTTTTATCTGTTTTCGAAATATGGCAGAAGAATCAGAGCTTCTTAAGATTTGCGTGCATCCTGATTATAGGGGACGGGGTGTCGGTAAAAAGCTGATGAAATTCTATATTGATTTTAGCCGGGAGATGGGAATCAAGACTTTTTATCTCGAGGTGTATTCGTCAAATCACTCAGCAATCCATCTCTATCAATTGTTCTCTTACCGGCCGTCAGGGGCGAGGAAGAAATTCTACGAGGGGAAATTTGACGCCCTCCTCATGACAAAAAAAGATTAGTGTACCGCGTGCGTCCAACATTTCTTTACATAGGCTCCGAAGCCGTCATTCCCGCGAAAGCGGGAATCCACGATGAAAACACTGGATTCCGGGTCAAGCCCGGAATGACAATCAAGACATAGGACTCTTGACGCATTAGGCAAACCCTCAATTCCCTCTCCCACCCAGGCAGAGAAGATTTTTGGGGAGCTTGGGAAGTGCAGGCCGTGAGAATACAAGAAATTTATGGCCCTTCAAACTGACGGGATGGTAGTCTCCAATGAGAGAATCAAATCAACCTATTACCTATTGGGAATAGACTGCCCTCCGATTGCCGAACGGATCAAGCCTGGCCAATTTGTGATGCTTAAAGTTTCTGATGATAACTCTCCTCTCTTGAGGCGTCCTTTTAGTGTTTATAAAAGCTACCCGGTCAGCCACCCAGAAAAGAGGAAAAGAGGCTATTTATTCATCCTGTATAAAGAAGTGGGAAAAGGAACCCGAAAAATGACAGCCTTCAAAGATGGACAGGGGGTGGACCTCATCGGCCCCTTAGGAAATGGCTTTGCCCTCCCTCCCCTCCCCTTTTCGAGGAACAATATCTTGATAGGGGGGGGAATGGGGATCGTCTCACTCTACCCCTTAGTTGAAGCACTGGGAGAGAAACGAAGTTCGGTTTTTATTGGCGGAAAGACACAACATGACATCATGTGTGTCGATGATTTTAAAAACTTTGATTCAGATGTCTATATTGCTACCGAAGATGGAAGTGTGGGTTATGAAGGGACGGTCATCGATCTCTTTCTGTCTGAGAGAAAAAGATTTAGGAGAGATGAAAAATATTACGTTTACGGATGCGGGCCGGCGGCGATGTTGCAGGCGTTAGCAAGAGCCGTAAGAGCTAAAAATTTCATAACCCAGGCTTCTCTCGAGGCAAGAATGGGATGTGGGTTCGGAGCCTGTTGGGGATGCGTTGTCAAAACGGTATATCACAGGGCGCCTTATCAACGGGTTTGCAAAGACGGCCCTGTTTTCCGGTTAGAGGACATTGTCTGGGAATAAGAGGCTTTTTGTGCAAGATATCGATCTCACCGTAAGAATTGGGAAGATGACACTCAAGAACCCTGTGATCGCTTCTTCGGGGACATTCGGGTTTGGTGAGGAATTCGAAGGCTTTTTCGACCTCAACCATCTGGGCGGAATCGTCACTAAGGGAATCTCATTAAAGCCTATGAAAGGAAATCCTCCGCCTCGGATTTTTGAGACAGAAGCCGGGATTCTCAATTCCATCGGCCTCCAGAACCCCGGGGTTAAGGAGTTCATTAAGAACAGATTGCCATATTATGAGAAATTAGAGACATCTCTCATTGTCAACTTTTTCGGGAATACTGAAAACGAATATGTCGCATTGGCGAAGCGTCTTGATGGTCATCCCGGCATTTCAGGCCTTGAGATGAACATTTCCTGCCCCAATATCAAAAGGTGTGGGATTGTTTTCGGCACCGATCCACGAATGGCCTACCGTCTTGTTCGAGCGGTGAGAAAAGCGACCAAGCTGACTTTGATCGCCAAATTATCGCCCAACGTCACGGATATTGCTTTGATGGCCAAGAGTGTGGAGGAAGGAGGAGCAGATGGCGTCTCCCTGGTGAATACCTTCCGCGCGATGGCGGTCAATATTCATACGAGAAAACCGGAATTAGGGAACATCATTGGAGGCCTCTCAGGCCCGGCCATTAAACCGATTGCAGTGAGAATGGTTTGGGAAGCCGGTCAGGCGGTCAGCATCCCCATTATTGGGATGGGGGGCATCATGAACGCCGTGGATGCGATTGAGTTCTTTCTCGTAGGGGCCTCCGCGATTCAAATCGGAACGGCCAATTTGACTCATCCTCGGACAGGAATAGAGGTCATTCAGGGGATAAAGAAATACCTCGCCAAAAATAAGATAGACTGCGTTCAAAAATTGATTGGGGCTTTCGGATAAAAAAACCCTGCCTCGCCTCCCTAAAAAAACCAGGAGCGCTTATTAAACTTCTTCTTTCATGATCTTAGGCGAGATAAAAATCAACAAGTCTTTTCTGTTGTCTTGCTTGTTCTCTCTTTTGAATAACCAGCCGAGTAAGGGAATCTTATTAAAAAGAGGAACTCCTTCATTCTGAACCTCTTTATCAATCGTATAGATCCCTGCAATTGCGACGATCCCGCTGTCTTTGATCAGAACCTCGGAGATCGCCTCTTTTTTATCGATGCTGGGTACACCCTGGACCGTGATACTTGTATCCGGAGCATCCTTCTTCACTTTAACAATCAATTTGATGGTCCCGTCGTTTGTCACATGAGGGGTCACGGTTAATTTGATATTGGCATCGATAAAGTCGGTGGTGACCGTTCCCTCTGTCGTTAACTTCAGATAAGGAATCCTAAGCCCCTGTTCAATCGATGCCTCTTTGTTATCGAGGGTTGCGATCTTCGGACTTGAAATAATCTTGACGTCGCCTTTGTTTTCATGGGCCGAGAGAGTGACATCCAGCTCATTGATGGTCCCACGGCTGAAAATGGCTGAAAGGATACCGGCAGACCCAAGACCTGTGGCACCCAAACCTCCCCGGGGAACAGCAGCCAAATCGACGACTCTGTTTACAGTGTTTCCCAGAACTGTTCCGGATGTGCCTCCTCCTACGGAGGCATTTCCTATACCTCCGCTTTTACTGGGTCCTCCGAGCAGAAATCCCCATTGCACACCCAGTTCGTTCTGAAACGAGAGGTTGGCTTCGATGATCCTTGCTTCGATCAGGACCATGGGTGTTCTTGTATCCAGAGCTTTCACCAGATTTTTGACAGCCGGAATGCTTCTCGAAATGTCTTTGATAATTAATGTGTTGGTCCTCTCGTCGACCTTAACATCTCCTCGGTCGCTGAGAATACTTTTCACCTGAGGCATGATTTCTTTCGCCGTGGCATAGTTGACCGGAATGAGCTCATTCACCAGCGGTTCCAACCCTTCTTTCGATTTTTGCTCCTGCAGCCTCGCCTGGTCTTCTTTTCTTAACACCTCTACCGTGGCAATTCGTACTACATTTCCGACTTGCCTCTTATCAAGGTTTTTAGATTGTAATATGATGTCCAAAGCTTGATCCCAGGGGACGTCCACCAATCTCATGGTAATCTTCCCTGTCACCTCATCCGCCACGATGATGTTTAAATTGCTCACTTCAGCAATGAGCCGAAGGATATTCTTAATATCCGCATCCTTGAAATCGAGAGATAATTTTCTCCCTGTATAAACTTTTTGCGGGGGTTCTTCAAAGACCTTTTTCGCCTCCTCGATCTTCTTTGGTGCCGGAGTTCGAGGAACGGGTTTTTCCTCAGCCTTCACCTCCTGCTTTTTTGGTACCGGGGGAGGCTTCACTTCTTTACCGACTTCCTCCTCTTTTTTTACTTCCTCCTTCTTCACTTCTTCCTTCTTGGATTCAAGCGCCTCTTCTTTCTTCACCTCTTGTGGCAAAGCTTCTGCTTTTGCCTCAATCTTCTTGGGTTTTTCTTTGATATCGATAAAGATCTCCTTCCCTTCTTTGGTGGCCTCGTAGGGAGCTTCCTCTCCTAATTTAACGAGCACTCGAATAGCGTTCGATTTTCCCACCGTAACATTCTTGAGGTCGACGTAATTGACAACGCTCTTGAAACCACTTGTGTCCAACCCTCTCAGGAGATTTTTCGGGACAGACGCATTCTTCACCTCCACGGCAATCACGTTCTTTGAAGGAGTAGAAGATTCAAACTGAGGATTTTCTTCAGAGAAGGAGAGGACGATTCTTGATTTATCATCTATCTGCTTAAAATCGATCCCTGTCAGCGTGCTTGGTTTGCCAGGTTTCTGAGCGGCGGGAGGACCCTCCTTGGTCGATTTCTCCTGAATATAGATCTGGGGTTCGGAGGGTTGTGGAATATTTCCGAGAGAGACAATCAACTTATCATCGATCCGGTTGACCTGATAAGGGGGAAGCTGAGGCTTTTGGGAATCGAATACCAACCTCAGTTTATCCGGGTAATGCCCAAAGCGAAGGGCTTTGATCAAAGGGCTTTTGACTTTAAAAGAGCTCTTACGTGTGTCGACCCCCCAAATGTCCAAGACCAGCCTTGGAGGTGAATCCAGTTTGAAGGTATCGAAGTTTCCGATCTTGCCGTCGGCCAAGATATTGAAAACAATAAAATCCTTTTTCTCCTCAAATAAAACATTGGCCACCTTCTTAGCCTTGTTCATGGGCGGCGGAGTGGGAAGAGGCTCTTCTTTCTTTGTTTGCGGGGCGGGAACTTCCACCTTCGTCTCCTTCAGTGCTTTTTCTTCTATCTTAGCCTCTTTAGTCTCCGGAACCTTTTTCACCTTTTCGACATCGATGATGAGACTCCTTTCTTCTTTCGAAATGTTGTAGTTGGTCATTTGTACGAGACCAATTTCAATTCTTCCTTTATCGTCATATTGCGTGGTCTGCACTTCTCCAATCGTTCCATTATCGATCTTGAGGGGGCTTTTGATTTCTCCTAAATCGATGTTGGGTACATCGATGGCAATCCTAAGTGGATCGGACAATAATTTGTAAAATGGGGAAGCAATGGGCTCAGACCCTTCAATTTGAATTTTTGTATAATTTTGTTCTTCGATAAAAGATATCTTCTGGATCGTCGAAACCTTGGTAACAGGCACCGAGGCATCCGGTTTGGGCGCTTGGACTAAGGTTTTCTCAGTCGCACAACCGACGACAAAGAACAAAAGAAAACCCCCTACAGTTATTGACAGGATCTGAGTGTGTTTCATGACTCTCCTCCTTCTTCAACTTTGTGAAGAAATAGCGTAACCTCATTCGTTTTTGACTGGCCAAAAATATCCTGATAGACCTCGTGAATGATGACTGAATCCTTCAGGATTCTGGTCACCTTTCCGTCATTCTTCCCAATCCAAGTCCCTTTCCTTAAGAAATAGCCTTTCCCCGTTGCATCTTCGACAAGAGCAATATTCCCATCCGAAGCGGTGATGATGGCCACAAGTTTTAGTTGGCTGATGTCGAATTTTTGCAAGGGGGTGGCAGCAGCGGTTCTCGACCCTCTGGAAGCTAATTGGATAAAGGGCCTAAAAGGATCCGGTTTTCCCACAGGATTATAGGAGTATTCTGCCTCTTCCTTTTTTTCCGGCTCTTTTTTCTCAGCGACTTTCATCGGCCCTTCCTTATTCTTCTGGACAGAGAGGGATTTTTCCTTTTTAGGAACAGAAGGCAGTGGCGTTCCCCCTCCGCACCCTCCTATCAAAAGGAGGAAGGCTATCGAAAAGGCGATCCACCCACGGCCTATCCTAATAGTTCTTTCCACCTTTGAAGATTTCCTCATTCCCTGTTTCCTTCGAAACGGTTTTCTTTTCACTTTTCTTTTCCTCGACTTTCTTCTCGACGAAACGATACGTATTGATCATGCAAGACGTCCTTAACATGATTTCGGGCTCGTCTTTCCCCCTTATATCTTTAGTCTCTTTGGTCTTTGTCATATTGAAATCGATGACGTTAATTATTCTTGGGAGCTTCCCCACTTTATCAAAGAAAATTCCCATATTATGGTAGTTTCCCAGTGCAACCAGCTCGATAGGAACGATGACAAGAAATTCTTGGGGTTGTTCCGGTTTCGGTCTAAATAGGGTGAATTCAAGATTCGACTGTCTCCCAAGGCTCGATATGGTTTTCAGGATCTCGGGAATCTCCTTCTCGTTAGGGAGTTGTGTCAAGGCATTCTTCACATCTTCGTTTAGCTTCTCGACTTGCTCCTTAAATTTCTCGAGATCCCTTGCGATCGCTCTGCAAGTGCTCAATTCACGCTCCGCCTTACTCAACTCCCCCTGCGCCACCTTTAGTTCATCCTGCAGCGGGAGGAAGAAGAGATACAGATAGAGACCTACAATTCCGCATAGGATGACGACCAATAAGAGAACCTTTTTGGGTGTCGGGAGCTTTAAGATAGAATCCAATGTCAGTGCCATTTGATCCCCTCTCCTTATGTTTGAATAATTTCACATGAAAGGATGAATTTCTTCACCTTCATCTTACTCTGTTCAACCTGTTCGCTCACAACGAGGTCGACGTTCTTAAAAAGCTTCGATTTCCGGAGACTGGTCATGAAATTGGCGATCGTTTCGTCATCCAAAGCGATCCCTTCCATCCCTAACTTTGCCCCCTCTTTTTTCAGAGACTCGAGTTGAAGTTTTTCCGGTTTATCAATACTCAATTCATCTAGCACCTTTGCAGCCCTTGCCTTGTCTTTTCTCAGTGAGGTGATCGTATCCAACCTCTTTTGTAGTATTCTCTGTTCTTCTTTCTTTTTCTCAAGTTCTGCGGTTAGGGATCTGTAACGGGCGATTTCATCTTTTGTTTTGGAGATCTGGGCCCCTGTATCTGCTAATGTCTTGCTTAATTCCCATTGGACAAAGACAAAAGTCCCCAATAAAAGGACGACGGAAGCGATGAGAACAATAAGTTCCTTTCCCAAGGCAGCCTTTTTCCTCTCTTTTCTGGCCAGAAGTAAATTAATCTTGATCATCGGTCCCCTACCTTTCTTGAGCCAAGCCCCACTGCGACAGCCATGATCGGCCCGATTTCTCTCAAATATTCAAGGTCGAAATCCTTGCCACTGTAATCTATTCTTTTAAATGGATTGACCACTTCTACCGGTATCCCGATCTGTTGCTGGAGGATGATATCAAAATCCTTTATCTTCGACCCTCCCCCACTCAAATAGAGCCTGCTAATTTTTTCGTAGGTGTTGGTAGACTGGAAGAAATCCAGAGAATTTCCTATTTCTACGGCTAAGGATTCGGAAGCCGTTTTCAAAACGCTTTGAATAATCGACTGCGAAGAAAGATCGATCTTCGTCCCCACCTTGGTTTTCTCAGCCTCTTCGTGGTCGACGTGCAGCTGTCTCTGAATTTCTTCTGTCATCTGACTCCCGCCTCTAAAAATATCCCGGGTAAAGGCAGAGGTATCGTTCCTAATGATGTTAATGTTGGTAACGGTTGCCCCTACGTTAGCAATCGCGACCGTCTCTCCATCCCCTATCTCATAATTCACGGCCAACATGTTTTCCAGGGCGAAGGAGTCCAGATCGATGATGACAGGGTTTAACCCGGACTCCATGATGACTGAAACATAATCATTGACAATATCCTTCTTCGCGGCCACTAAGATCACATCCATGACTTCCGGGTTTTCTTGGGTCGACCCAAATATTTGGAAATCGATGTTCACATCGTTGATGTCGAACGGAATGTATCTTTCAGCCTCCCACTGAATCGATTCTTCCAGCTCGGCTTCTGTCATAAAAGGCAAGGAAATTTTCTTGACAATGACAGAATGGCCGGAGACAGAGGTGACCACGTCTTTCGATTTTGTCTTGGAGGCTGCGATCACGTCTCGTATGGATTCGATAATCGTGGCCGAATCCATTAGGGCTCCGTCAACGATAGCTTCTGGTGGTAGAGGAGAGATAGCCAAATTTTGTAACTTATACCCGTTCCTGTCCTCTCTCAGCTCCACCATTTTAATTGAACTGCTTCCGATATCTAACCCAATGACATCTTTCTTTTTGCCCCACATCGTCTTTTCCCCTCATTTTCAGTTTAACAGAACGAGATAGATTATTAACAAATTCTCCAAAAAGTCAAGCAAAATATTTCGGTCCTCCATTAAATCCTGAAGGGTACTGAATCAAACCTAATAAGTTATTTTAGAATTCCTTAGCAACCCCTGGAAACTCCTTTTCAATTCTCTGAGAGATTATATTTTTTAATCTTTGCCCTTAAGGTGGCACGAGAAATACCTAAGAACTTGGATGCCTTCGATTTATTCCACTCCAATTTCTTCAGAACCTTGGATAAATGCATCTTTTCCATGTTGTCTAGAGACATATCGGAGGTGATGTCAGTCTCTGCTTGCTCTCTATTTCCCTGGGTCGCTTTTTCAGCTTGTTTCAACTCAAACGGAAGATGCTTAGGACTGATAAGCTCATGGTCTGTCAAGATCATCGCCCTTTCAATGACATTCCTCAATTCCCTTACATTTCCCGGCCAGGGATATTGAACCATCAGTTTCTTTGCTTCCTCAGAAAAGCCCTTAATGTTTTTACTATATTCTTTGTTATTCTCTTCGATGAACAAATTGGAAAGCAATAGTATATCTTCAAACCTCTCACGAAGGGGAGGCATCTCCACAACCATTACCTTCAGACGGTAATACAGGTCCTTTCGAAAAAAACCCTCCTTTACCATAGCCTCCAAGTCCTTGTTCGTGGCTGCAATGATTCGAATGTCAACCTTTATTTCTCTCTCCCCCCCCACCCTCATAAAGGTCTGATTCTCAAGGACTCGCAGGATCTTGGACTGGAGGAAGGGGTTCATGTCGCCAATTTCGTCCAAGAAGACTGTGCCGCCATCGGCCAATTCAAAAAGCCCCTTCTTTGTGTTTTTGGCATCCGTGAAAGCACCCTTTTCATACCCAAAGAGCTCCGATTCCAATAAGGAATCCGGTATCGCACTGCAATTGATTTTCATTAAAGGCTTATCGCTTCGTTGACTGCTGTAGTGAATTGCGTTTGCGGCCAATTCTTTCCCTGTGCCGCTTTCGCCCTGGATCAAGACCGAAGTTTTATGAGTTTTGCTGATCATCCCGATCAATTCTTTAACATAATGAATCTGGGGACTGACCCCATAAATCTGACTGTTTTGGTATTTCTCTTTTTGCTCTCGATGGAGTCTCCTCACCTCATTGATTAAGCTCTTTGTCTCTAACCCTTTTTCAATGAGTAGCTTTAATTCTTCCAATTCGAAGGGCTTATTGATGTAATCGTAAGCCCCTGATTTCATAGCTGAAACTGCCGTCTGGACATCAGAAAAGGCGGTCATCATAATGACTAAAATCTCGGTATCAAACTCTTTAATTTTCTTGAGAACCTCCAAACCATCTATGTCGGGCAGCCTCATGTCGAGGAGAATGAGATCAATCACATTTTTTTTGATTGTCGAAAGGGCACCAGCCCCCGAACCGATTGAAAAGGTTTCGTAGCCTCTCTTCCTTAAAACATCAGAAAGAGTCTCTTGCATTACTACGTCATCATCTACAATAAGAACCGAAGGTTTCATAAGCTTTCTAACGTTTCTGGCAAATTAATGACGAAGCAGGTTCCCTTCTCCCATTGGCTCTCCACCTTAATGGTTCCTCCGTGTTTCTTAATAATCTGATACGTGATGGATAGTCCCAACCCTATCCCCTTGGGTTTTGTAGTAAAAAAGGGATCAAAAATTTTATGAACGATATGAGAGGGAATGCCTCTTCCGCTGTCCGAAATGACAACCTTTATGAAATTTTGCTTAACGCCCCTCAAGGAGTTTGAATTCATTGGGCTGGCCTCGATCTTTAGCTCGCCCCCGTTGGGCATGGCCTGAATCGCGTTCAAAAAAAGGTTGAGAAAAACTTGATGCATTTGGGTCTTATCGACTCTGACCTTGGGAAGCTGGGGATGATAGGTTTCAGTAAAACGAATCCCTTTGTCGGCAATTTCTTTAATAAGAAATGGAATGATTTCGTTGATAATGTCCTTGATATGGCAATGAACCAGGTTTAAATTTTGAGGTTTGGCGAAGGAGAAGAACGTCTTAAGGAGATCATTGAGTCGATCAATTTCTTTTGTGATTCGATTCAAATATTCTCTTCTCGAATCGTCTCCGGACATCTCCTCGCCAAGGGCCTGGGCGGTTGTCTTAATCCCAGCGAGCGGATTTCGCAATTCATGGGCAATACCCGAGGCCAGTTTTCCCAACGAAACCAGCCTATCCATTCTTAATATTTCCTCTTGGATTTTATAGATGTTTGTCAGATCTCGGAACACAACAATCTTTCCTATTCTTTCTCCCCGGATACTTAGATGGTTATTAATGGTAAAACCGACCGGAAATTCGGTATGATCCTTCCTTCTCATCCATCCTTCTTTCCTCGTATCCAGGTCGTCCGGATTATTAAGAAGAGATGGCGTTGCACTCTGTTTTTCCTTCAAGCCGAAAATGCTAAAATCCCTGCCCATCAAATCCTCTTTGGCATACCCCAAAATTCTCTCCCCGGCCTTATTGATGTAAGTAATCGAATCGTTCATCTCTGTAATGATAATTCCGCTTCCAATGCTCTGAATAATACTTTCCGTAAAATTTTTTACATCCACCAGCTCCCGTGTCAGGCTCTGGATGATTTCTTCCTTTTCGGCAACCTTCTCTTCGATTTCATTCGTTGAAATATCTTGGCCCATAAAGGATTCTAACCCTTAAAGCTTCTTCAAATCTAAGACAGGAACCTCCACCGGCTGATCCTGGTAGGTGGAATGAATAATCCCCGAAAAATATTCTCCAATGCCCCCTCTTTTCTCCAGAAGCGTAGATGATTTGGTAAGGACCTCATCCACCAGCAAACCCTTATATTCTTCGTTTTCTTTGACGGTTAGTATCCTTGTCTCTCCGGAACGTTCTCCTCCTGAAATCGAAAATATTTTCTTTAAATCGACGGTCTTCACTTCAAGGTCTCTCAATCGGATTTTTTGCGGGCCCGGATGCTTTTCGAAAAAAGTAGTCGGAACCCTAAATAATTTGAAAACCTTTTCACTCTCCACTCCGAACAACTTCTTGTCCACCCTGAAAATCGTCACACTCACGGGTTCGGGTTTGGGCTCCGTGAACGGGGTCGGGGCGTTACGAGTCATCCCCTCAATCCTGGCCATTTGTTGTCTCATCGTTCTAAAGATTTCTTCCGCCTTATCCATGAACAGATTCATTTTGATCGACATGTCTTCGATCTTCTTCCCTCCGATCCCCATATCTACGATGGTTTTCTCTCCGGGGATAGGGCCCTCTACCTTCTCAACCCCTTTTCCTTTCGCCGAGGGAGGAATTACAATTTTGGCATCTTTCAGCCCCTCCAGGCAGGCAAATCTCGCCTCGATCCCGAGATGGGCCAGTTGTTTATACGTATTGATTTCCCCTTCTGTCTCCTTCCTCATGAGGAGCTTTAGGGTTTCCTTGCAATCCAACAGGAACTTGATCCATGGCGGCCGGATATTTTCTTCGTTCCTAATCATATCGCTTAAGACTTCTTCCATATAGCTTAAGAGCGATGTCATCTCGGCCTTCTGTTTCAGCACTTCTCGCAGAGCGAGGACTTCTTCTCTTGTCTTCTTAAGTTTCTCTTCTGTGATTTCCCACTCTAATGAGAGAAGTTGGGCCTCCATATTTTCAACGGATTTTGGTAATGGGACGGTCGGGGAAGGAGGATGAGGAGTGTGCTCAACGTCAAAGCTCTTCTCTAGCTCAAATTCACGAGAGGGCTCCAAAAGAGAAGTCTTCATTGAAGGTTCTAAAACGGGAGGTTTCATGGAGGGCTGCGACATAGCAGATTCCATGGGGGCCTCTTCCAGGGAAGGCTGCAGCAACGGCTCTATATCGGGAGGCTTCACAGAAGGCCCCCGCATCTGAGGCTTCATGGAAGGCTGTGGACTTCGAGGAGATACGGAAGGTTCTAAGAGCTGAGATTCCGTCGAAAGGGTTTTTCGTCCACCTCTTCTATTCTCGACAAAGAGCCGATCCACGGCATCGTCAATCTCTTCCTCGAGACCTTTGAAATCTTCTTCCCCTGTCATTTTATCCGTCATCCGTTTTCCCTCTTCACTGCTTCGACTGTTTATCCATTAGCATGACCTTTCTGCTGACGTCTTTTACGACTAATTTGCTGATTTCTCTCAGAGTTTCGAAAACTCCTGTTCCTTTCAAAGCGCTTGCCGAGAAGGACGGTACCTTCAGCATCGAATTGAGATCCTTCTCTAGAATGTCAAGGGGGAGAATTTCAGAATCTGTTCCGTCTAAATCGCGTTTATTATATTGAATAACGAGTGGAATGCTCCGAATGCTGACCCCCTTTTCTGCCAAGTTCTTGGCCAGATTAATGAGGCTTTCGATATTCTTTTTCCTCTGTACCTTCAATGAATCGGCGACAAAGACAACTCCATCCACCCCCTTCAGAACTAATTTTCTCGTTGCGTCGTAGTGGACTTGTCCGGGGACCGTATACAGTTGAACCCTTATATCAAACCCTCTAATCTTGCCCAAACTCAAGGACAAGAAATCGAAAAAGAGTGTTCGATCTCCTTTCGTATCGATGGATACCATTTTGCCTTTGATATCCTCCATCGTTTGGCCGTAAATATACTGTAGATTCGTGGTCTTCCCGCAGAATCCCGCCCCATAGTAAACAATCTTGCATTGAATCTCATCTTTACTAAAATTTATGAAAGGCATTAAGTCTATTCCTCTCTTTAGGAAGATCGAGATGGATCAGCGGATTTCAACCTTCCCTTCTCAAAGATGGACGAAAGAATTTTTGAGAGCTCGTCTATGATCTTATTGATCTGTAAACGAATCAACCCAAGAGAGGTCTTGTCATCAAAGAGGGTGACCATGATGACATGTTCACCAATGGCTGAAAAATATACGTTTTCACATTTTCCTTTATGAAACAAGAGGGTGAATTCTTCTTCTCCGAGCATTCGGGCGATTTCGGCAGTGGCTCCAAAGTTGGCCGCCGTCAGGGCAGAAAGGGATATAATGTCGATCTCCGGAGTGTTCCCTTCATGGGCGATGAGCTGGCCCGATCGATCGATGAGGAGGACGGAATGCGCCATGGATGAGGACACCAACTTGTCTAGGCAATCATTTATTCTTCTTATGTCTTTTTCCGTAATGACGATGTTCATAGGGATTAATTTTCTCTAAGTCCTTCCATTCGAAAAGATCGGCTATGATTTATCATCGTTTCGGCGCATGGCCTCCACTAAGAGATGCTCCCAATTTTGGTAGATCGTCTGGACCGGGGGAGTTACACCGACATTTGAAACAAATTCTCCCTCTTGCCAGCCTAATATCTTGTAAAAAGCATCCGTTCCTTTTTGTTCACCGCATTCGGCGTGGATAATCTCCCCCTCGTTCAAATAGATGACTCCCTTCTCTCCGTTCCGGGTGATAATTAATGCGGTGGTTAATCGACTCAGGCAGTTGATTTGAATGATATCCGTCAGCTGGAGACCAAAAACCTTCCCCCGAAATCCTTTTTTCTTCCCGATCAAATCGATAATAATCTTTCTGAGATCAGAAATCTCAAAAGGCTTTTCCACGTAATAGAGGGAACCTCGTTGATTGGCCTCTTTCTGAACATCGGCGGAACCATAGGCCGTCATAATGATGACTTTGGTCTGAGGGTACTCTTTCTTAATCCTTACCAGGAGATCTAATCCGTTAATATCTGGCATTCTTATGTCAGAGATGACCAAATCAATCTTATTTTTTTCAAGGAAGTTCAGGGCTTCGCTCCCGTTATTCGCAATGAGGACTTCATAATTGTCTTTGTCTTTGGAAAGGCTTCTTGCCATGCTCCAGGTTAAAGTTTCTTCATCATCCACAATTAAGACCTTCTTTAAGTTCTCTACCATGCTGTGGGTATCTCTTTTTAGACCTTTGCTCACAACCTACGAAGATTCGTATTAACACAAGCAAAATGAGTACCAACCCGTGATAAATTATACACCAACATAATATGTAATAATTTCGCATCATTATAATTATTTCTGAATTTCAGCCATGATAACAAAAATTACCAAATGGTCAAAAATTGACCAATCCAAAGCCGTTTCCATCAAATCTTTCTTGACCCGATCAAACGAGACTTAGGCGACCAACTTGGAAAACAGATTAAGCCGTACCCGAAAATCACTCCTGACAATTTTTTGAAAGGACTATTCTAATAAAACAGACCTCTCATCAGAATCGAGTAATAGACGCATAAAACCTGACTCTCTCTTTAGGACTGTATAGAATTTCTCCATGGCCTTTTAAAAACTTGACTTTTTCGAGTCGATTGGCTAATTTTTTAATGGTTTTTTTCGAGGTAGAATTTGGGTATCGACAAAGAAAGTGTATTAGACACCGCACAAAAGTACATCCTCAAAGGACAATTCCAAAAGGCGGTCAAGGAATACCTGAGATTACTCGAGGCCGACCCTCAAGACAAGCGGCTACACCTAAAATTAGGGGATCTCTACTTAAAAGACGGGGAGGAGGATAAAGCAATCCAGGCCTACCTAAAGGTGGCCAACCTTTACGGGGAAGAGGATTTAAATTTCCGCGCTATCTCGATCTACAAGAAAATTCTTTCAATTAATCCAAAATTTACTGAAGCCCTTCATAAGATAGCGAAATTGTATTTGAAAGAGGGCCTGGCAGGAAATGCGAAGAATTGCTACCAGAGTATCCTACAGATTAATCCCAAGGACTCCGAGGCAGTAAAGGCCATCAAGAATATTGAGAGCCCTCAACAGCCGAAGGAGACGGATGTTCCGTCCCCGGCCTTAGATTCTTATCCTCCCGGATCCCCTCGTCCCCCAGAGAGAAAATCTTTTGCAGAGACCTCCGGCCTTCTCTCCCCCCCTACGGCAAATGCTTCGATATTATCGGAACCTGGAATCTCCACCCTTGATAAGGATTCAGAGATGCACTATCACTTAGGCGTTGCTTATAAGGAGATGGAGCTCTTCGATTACGCCATCACTGAATTTGAATTGGCCTCGGCGGGCTCCAGTATGAAATTTGATAGTTATATCATGCTGGGAAATTGCTATCTGGAGAAGGGCGATTATAGCAAGTCGATTGAGTACTATAGAATCTCCTCTAAGATACAAGGATTATCTAAGGAAAAATTGGCCTGGCTCCACTTCAATCTGGGTCTAGCCTATGAGGCGAGCGGGAAGGTTTTAGAGGCAATCGATACGTTCAACCTTGTCCTGAAACTGGACCAGTCGTTTGCTGAAGCGAGAGAAAAGATCCGCAAGCTTCAGCCATTCCGTAAATAAGCACGACCGAGATGAGGCAGGAGAAATAATCCGTTCTATCTGTGGGATCGTTTGAACCTGATAGCGTGATGAAATACTGGTGTCGTGAATCTGAAAGTTCTTTACAGTCATAATCAGAGTTGTCATTCCCGCGAAAGCGGGAATCCATGGTTCCCGGCGGAAACCAAGATTGATTCTTTGAGATGGTGCCCGACTTGCGCCCTGTACACCATGCGGTGCAGGGCTTGCGTCGGGACAACGTTTGGATTCCCCCGTGTAAAGCACGGGGCAGGCTATCAGGCCCGGAATGACGCTCTCGCGAAGTAATTCCTGAATGACCACACTAGAATTCCTAAAATATTTCTCTCCAGCGGGTTATTTTTGAAGGAGGAACGATCTCTTTCAGCTTCTTTGATACGGCACCGCAATAGACAACGCCTGCATTTTCTTCTACCTCTATAGTGGCACCCTTCCCTGCCATGATGCCTCCTGTCACATTCTTTTGCCCACCCCCTGTCCACGCCACTGTTCCTGTCGCCAAAATTACCCCGTACCAGGTAAAGCTTCCATCAATCTCAAGGTTTCCTTCAACAAGGAGAATGCCTGCTCCGTGCGAATCCCCTGCTAATTTTAATGTCTGAGTTCTTTGCATATCAAAATAGACGATATTCATCGGCCCGGTATATGTCATCGGAACTGTCGTATCATGACTGGCAGGTGTTCCCCAGTCCTCAGAGTACCCGGTCAATGTCTGATTTTCATTGAAAATATACTTGAAACGAGCATCACCCTTTAAATAATTTAGCATCCCTTCAAGTGGCAGTGCGGTGGGAGGCGGAAGGCTTGCTTGAGTGACTCGAGGGGGTGAACCATCTATGGATGGAAGGACTACCCGATTCTATGATTGGCGGAATCATGGTGGTTATGCTAATGACACCGGGTTTGTTCGTCGTATCACAACCATCCTTCCCATTGATATAAGTTGAACTTCCGCCAATACGGACGGGCATCTCTGAATAAAGAGCTGCGGGAGGATCATAACCAGGGGTTTTCATCAGCTCCACTTCTAATACTTTGTTTCCGCCATCCCCCGTAGACCCGTAGCTCTTCAGTATATACACCGGAAACCCGCCGTATTTGACCACTTGGTTTGTGGCGTCTACTTTATGTTTTATCTCCACTCCAAAATCCAATTGATTTTGCAGGCTCGGGATAGAATTTGGATCACCGGAAACATAACCTATTCGGGTTGCGCACTGTCCCGGATGTTTGGCAAGGAAAACCTTCCAGTTGGGATTTGCGGGATCGCCGTCAGCTATTTCATTTGTTGCTCCATCCCTAAACCTGCCCATAAATTCGTTTATCCCCGCCTCGGCCGCATAAAAGGCTTGCACTGACGCCCTTTCGTTGGCAGAAATTCGTATATCGTATGTGCTGGTATTTAAAGCACTGATCCCGATAAGGGTCACGACCAAAAGCAAAAGCATGCTTAATACCAGAGCAATCCCTTTATCTTCTCTCAAGTGTCTTGCCTTCAACTTTCCTCACCCAAGGATTACTAATGAGTCCACAATTGTATGGACATCAAAGACCAAATCCCTCCTGCCCTCCCTTTGCAAAAGGGAGGATCCCCCCTCTTTGGCTATCCTTTCCCTGCCGCACAGGCAGGCAAGAGCGGTCAGGAGAGATTTTCACAATGTGCCTTTTCAAATATGGACTCCTTGGTAAATATTTACAATCCCATATTTCTTATCTTGATGTTAGACGATAATGCCCTCCTCCGATATCCATCTCCTCCCTTATATTCAGGGTCTGGCCTGCTTGTTCTTGCGGTAACCGTTACTTTAACCATTCGAATATCCGAAGGGTTTGCCGTCACATCTCCATCTGCATCAAAATAGCTAATCTCAAGACCCTCTATATTTTCAGCCAAGGGTTGTCCGCCACCACCGGTATTCTCATTTCTTCGTAGAACGGACTTGCCACCACTCAGTCCGATATAATAACTGATTGCTTTGACCAAATAGACAAGTTGATGAACTGGATGATCCTCAGCCAAAGGGGTGCTCAAAATTACTGTGTCTTCTGTAACACTTTGAACCAAATAATTATTAAGTCCGTTAAGGCACAAATATTTCTTTTTGTCAGCATTGAATATCCTTGCGTTCGTCACCTTCAGCTGATGAGCGCCTTTCGCAGCGCTTTCTTTCAACGCTCCAACCTCGTCCGCTAAGATAATTGTGATGGCGTTGCTTGCCGGCGTGATAATGTTAGTAAACCCGTTGACATTTCCAAAAATAGATAGGATATTGCCCCCGTATCCTGCCATTCTGATTTCCCTTGTCAGCTGACCCATGGCGATCCTGACATTTTGTTGCATATCTGCCACCTGATCTTGAGCCATATAGCTCTTTTGTTGACTTATAAATGCTCGGTATAAAACAGCTGTAAGGAGACTACTCAACGCCAAGGCGACGAGCAATTCTATGAGCGTCAACCCCTTATTCCCTCTAAGAGCACCCCCACCCATCATTTTGACCTCATCGTTGAGAGGGAAATGCTGTGATTCCCCCGATCTGCCCATTGGACAGTAACGGTAATCGTCTTGACCGAGTTTCCCGCGTCTTCCACAATCATATACTGCCTTAGGAAAATCGTACCCGTAACCATGCCTTCGTTGTGCTCTCCGCTGCTTAGATCAGAATGCCTATAAGATAGATTCTTCAAATATTCCAATTTGTCTTGAGCCAGAATAGTGGCCTGGGTGACGTTATTACTAAAATAACCACTCTTTGTCGAAGTGACTTGCATCGCGGCAATGGCAAGGATACCGACCGCTAAAATAACGAAAGCGACGAGTATCTCAGTCAATGTAAAGCCTTTCCTTCCAAAATGAACCATCAGCTTCAAATTATATTTATCCTCCCTTGTAACAGTGGTGAAAGTGACAACTTCTCGTAGGCCTCCCATGCAATGGATTCAAAGTTCCTATGCTGACCATTGTATTGGATTCAGTACCTTTGTCAACAATATTTTTTGGCCTTGGCCTCACTTAATTCTTCAGAGGCTTTAAGATAAGATTGAATGAGGAAAATTAGAAAAATTCTGAGAGGGAATTTTTGGCCGAGGTGGAATTCTTATCTGATACGAGTTATCGCCGGATCATGTAAAATCCATTCTTTAATGTGGATCGCTAGGGATATCGCTGGTCGCTTCTTACCCTGACATCACGAGAAAAACTTCACAGGAGACTATCCATCTCATGGAGTTGTAATCCTTCCCGTGGAAGATAAGACCGTTATAGTTCTAGTTCCCGTCGGGTTTGATACAGTGACAGTACCACCGGTTGCGGTTGAATTGGTATTGAAGACTGCTGTATTATTGGGGAAATTGGTTACAAATGTAATTCCTGACGGAACTGTTTGAGTGCCTCCCTCATCTACGCCATTGGCCCGCATGACGTAAGTCCCTGAAACCGGCGTGAAAACGACCTGATAAGTTACATTACTTGATACTGCTCTCGTCTGGGCAGTCCTCATGGTTGAAACAATATCTCTGGTTGCACTCCTTAAGCGATACCTTGGCAACCATCCCCCGATATTCGGAGCCATCAGAAGCGCTAGAATAGCAATAATGACAAAGACGACCAATAATTCAATTAAAGTGATGCCCCTGCGATCCATCTGGTTTTAAAATGTAATTCTTGATTTCCACCATTTTAATGCATTGAACGCTATTGTCAATCATATTTTTTAGACTGTATCGTAATATGATTTACGGAACAGGTACGTGCGATATGTTGTACGCTCAATTCATTGAGCCCTAATGGTGGGGGGGCTTGATAAATCAACTCCCTACAATTCGACATAGTCTCCGACAGAGGGGAAGAGAATAGAGTTTTGCGTGAAATCAATAACCGGAGAGATTAGTAAACTTGATCAAGTGAGAATTCTGACGGTGAGAAAGGTTAACCGAGATAGAATATCAATCGGCGACAACCCTCGCTCTCGCCATGAATCTATTGAATCGTTACTCTTCCGGTCGCAGGATTAAGAATTATTCCCTTTTGTGCTTGCGTCACTCCTCCTTTTTGATACGATAATATTATATTCCCACCGTTACATGTGGAATCTGTATTAAATGTGGCCGTTCCACCGGGCAAAGCGGCAATATTGACTAGAATTCCAGTGGGAAACGTTTGGACCGCTCCATCGGTAACCCATGACGCTCCGTTGAAATAACGAAGGGCATAGCCGTTCGTAGCACCAATGTCAGCCGCGTTGAAATTGACTTGGTATTGGATTCTATTTGAGACAGCCTTCATTTGAGCGATTCTCATAGTTGAAACGATGTCTCTAGTCGCGCTCCTTAAACGGTATCTTGGCAACCAGCCCCCCATGTTGGGAGCCAAAAGACAGGCCATGATTCCAATAATGACAAAAACCACAATCAATTCAATAAGTGTAACCCCATTCTTATTCATCTGCTTGCTCCCCGCTAATGTTGCATAAAGATTCTTAGAATCACTTAAACTTGATGGATAACGTATACCTTTGTATGCTTTTAGCTCCATCGCTGTCAGAAGCTTCGATCTCGATGGATTGTGTTCCCTGATCCTCTCTCCTGATTTGCCACCGGATCAAGCCCGTTTCTCTATCGATGTCCATTCCCTTCGGAGCAATTTTTAAGCCAAAAGTTGCAGGATCACTGTCGGGATCGTTCGCTGTAACCTGGTAAGCATAAATGTTTCCATCTGTTTTGGTAGGAGGAGATGAGGTGATCATGGGTGGGCTGTTTGCGATTGTAACCGGTTCCGACTTTCGTGGCCTGCCCGATGTCTCCCCGTCATTAGCGATTGCTGTAACGGCGATGGAATCTCCTTTCTTGAATCGGCCCCGCTCCAAAACTTCCTTGCTTTCCTCATTTAAGACAGTTCCATTTTTTTCCCACCGATAAGTATAGCGAACAGGATCCCCATCTACAACATTGCTCTTTATATGTACCTTTAAATTATCGCTTACATAAGGCACTTTGGGTTCGATCCAGATCTCTTGAATCACTGGTGGAGAAGCGAGGATCTTTACGGGATCGGAGAGAAACGGCTCACCCCTTGCCTTTCCATCGGAAGGGGTCACCCGAACCCGCAATAGGTCTCCCTTTCTACAAACCCTACCCTCTAAAACATGCTTATTCTCCCCGCTTATCTCTTCATCATTTCTTATCCACTGATAGTCATATTGAATGGGGTCCCGATCTGGATCGTAGCTTTGGATAATCAACCTTAGTTCACTATCTTTGTTAGGCTTTTCTGGATAAATCTTAACCGAAGTAATAACGGGTGGAGAATTCGGCTTCGATTCCGTCCTTTCCCTTTCACAGGCGAAATTAGCCATAAAACAGATAAGGACAAGAAATTTAGTGATTTTGAGAAATAATCTCAAACACTGATTCGTCATCTTCTTTGGTAAAAGGGTATGATGAATGGATATTGTTCCTTTTCTTTTTCGCCAATGAACCTAGGCAAAAAGTAAATCTCCCTCGCTACGCTGTGTTTATTCAACCCAAGGTATTCTCCTACGATATAGACCCAGGTGTTCACCTTAAGTCTGTCAATATTTTTTGTAATGGTCCCGTCCTCATAATGGAAAATCGTCTTCTCATTCAAGAAGAATTTCTTTTCATTAACGACAACGAAATTCTTTTGCGAGTCCAATTCCATGACCAAGCC
>JAPVTA010000241.1:0-8967 GCA_047519465.1 Thermodesulfobacteriota bacterium
AAAATTGGTCAACCGAAACTTTTAGAAAGATCGGGTCAAAGAAGCTGAAGTAAATAAAAAAGGCGGGTTCATTGGAAATCCCGCCTCTGGTCTCTAACAATTTAATGTGGATTTATTTTTAAACTAAATTCATTTCTACCTGAACGAAATAGATGTTGACATCTGAATGGCTGCCCACAACTTTCCGCCCCCAATTAAGGATAGACTCCTCTGTTATTCTCTCTGGATTCTTCCTCCTCTCTGGTAGTATCCCTATGACATGCTCTTTCCCAGTTTCATCGGTGCAGTAAAATTCATAGCCTACGTAGGCTGCCATACCATGATCCCCCTTGAGGAATTAACCAATTAGGCAAAATGGTGCAAAATCGATGCCAGATGCGGTCAAATGCTGTAAGTAGCTGATGATTCATAATTTTTCTCAAATTCTTATTATTTTTAATGCGAGCCAAGAATGGAAGAGTTTTTCACAATCTTCCCAAATTACATCCATTTAGGCTTTAAGAAAAGGCAGAGGCATCTCCTCACTCTGCCTGTGATCTTTGACGATTGCATATAGCTTTATCTTTTGAGGACTAGAAAGAGTGAAGATAAGGAAGCGTTAAAAATTGAAGAATTGCGAACTGAAAGTAAAAAACGCAATATAGGCTTTATAAGGAATCGTTACAGAAAAAGTTATATCCAAAATAGTTTTCACACAGGAAATCACATCACTTAATACATTCCTTCCAATTAAAGATATCCGATCCCACCTCTCAACGGAGCCGGCGGGGCAAGGAATTTGAACAGCCCCGATAACAAGAGAGGGTCACTTTGATTTCCTAAGTCATCTCTGGAAGTAATTCCGATATAGTAGGTCCCCGGTTCTGTAGGAAACTCAGGCCACTCATCTGGGATAACCAGATCAGTTTTTCCAATGACAAGTTTTGAAATTATCCCCGGCGTTGTCTCCCAAGAAAAGCGATCAGGTTCAAGAAGTGTTCTGTCTTCGCTTACGTACACTCTGTAACTGCTTGCTTCGGGTACGGATTCCCACCAAATTCTTCGTTTAAGAATTAATGGCGCAATTTTCTCTCTCTTCCCCAACGTATATGCCTGCGTGTCCCGATCCTTCGAATTTTGTTTGCTTCTCAACCGCTCCTCAACCCATCGCCAAACGTCTTCCTCTTTCATGTCCGGATTCTTATCAAAGAAGTCCTTCCATACCCGGTGCATTTCCTCTCTCATTTTTTGCTTTATGTGCAGAAACGAACCTTCCCGTTTCGTGTCGCAACCTTCATCTCTTGAAATAATTCCCGGGAGGGATTTGAGTGTTAGGTCTACACTTTTCACTGGAGCATTATCCTGGGCTATGGGGTTGAACCTTTATTCTTGGCCGGAACGTGCCCCGTCCCGCCAAAGCGGGATGGTCGGGGTCGAGGGGCCCAATATGAAAGGATATTACCTTACCGGGAAGCCGCTGCCTGCGGGCGGGAGCTTCACTTTGCCTATATTTCTCGGACATTCCCTTTAGACACCATCATGAAGCAGCAACCTGCCTCAGCTTCGTCAAACGAAGAAACGTCTGCGCCGCCACCCTATGATTCCAGTATATCTATTTTATGAAAGTTGGTCAACCGAAACTTTCAGAAGTATTATTTAAAAATTAAAAGTGCGCTTTAAAATGTTGGCTAAGACACCAAAGTTGATGTATTCTAATCCGGGATTGGAAAAACCCAAAAATCTCTGAAATCAAGAGAGAGCGCAGTAGTTTTTCAGTGCTCTCCTACTGAGATGTTGACAAAAAACCCTTTTTTTAATAAGAACCTATTCAATTATGTGAATCGAGTCAATAGAATTTGAAAGGAGATAAAAATGGGGAATGATCTTGGTTTATTAGAAGGCATCGGAAAAGGCCGAATAGACCGCATCGTTATGGGAAAACTGGGGATGAACATTGACCTCTTAGAAGGAGTCGAGGAATTGGTTAAACGTGAAAAGGTTCAGACAGGAGTTATCCTCTCTGCGGTCGGGGCTCTGAAAAAGGCAACCTTTCGAAACTTAAAAGTCCTTCCACCGGACCTCAAAGTCGAAAAGCATCACCGTCTTTATCTCGATTTGGAACAACCGATGGAGATCGTCTCCCTGACTGGGTGGATGGCAACAGAAAAAGACGGAAGGCTCGAGGTTCACGCCCACTTATCCGCTTCCACGGTCATGGGGAATCAGGTTGTCACATTTGGAGGACATCTCACCCCTGGAATCATCACCTCCATAAAAGTCGTGGTCGTAATCGGTGTGATTGAAGAGAGCAATATCAGAGCAGGACTGGATCCCCGGATCAACCAGATCGATGTAGAACTCCCGCCTCCCTGACGGTAAGAAGGACTAGGGGGACGTTCATGCGGGGCGTGCCCACGAAGGATGCAGCAACGTCACACCCTCAGATGTCACGAGACGAAGGAACTCTGCGCCGCCATCCTTCGGACTGGAATATATCTATTTTATGAATATTGGTCAACCGAATCTTTCAGAAAGAATGAGTCAAAAACGTGGGCTGCTTGTAAGACCTACTACTCTTCCATCGAAGCACGTTTCTATCATCGAAGATTTCCGGTAGAAATGATGCATGGGGATTCAATATATCAGAATCAAATTGAGACGTTTTCATGAACCTGAAAACAGAAAAAAGATAGCAGATGCTGAGTCTTCGCAAACGGGCAGCTCCTTGGCGATCAACCGTTCACACCCAATAGCCAGGACGCCCGAATAATCGTTCCCCTTCCCTCGACGGACTCAATGGCAAAAGAACCACCTGAAAGCTCGGTTCGTTCCGTCATGCTGGAAAGTCCCAATCCTTTCTTAGTGTTCTCCTGAGAAATGACTTTTTCTAAGTTAAAACCCTGGCCGTTGTCCCGGATCATGAGTTCCAATTTTCTATCCATTTTCCGCAATGATAAATGGACAAGGTCGGCCTTGCTGTGCTTGGCGATGTTATTCATTGCCTCCTGGGCGACCCGATAGATGACGATCTTCAAGGCGCTCGGTATCTCACCTTCTTCAATTTGAATCGTCTGTCCGGTTCGGATGTGCGAATAGATCGCCTCAAACCTTTTACAGAACCAGGAAAGAGCAGACAAAAGACCCAGGTCATCGATTGCCGATGGCCGCAGATCCTGTTGGATTCTTCGACATTCCTCGATGCATTCTTGAACCAAAGGGAGCGTGGTATTCAAGGATTCTATCGGGGCGTTTGCAGCCTTTCCCATCTGAAGCCGGGCATCTTCCACTTTGAATTTAATTCCGGCTAGGTAAGCCCCAAGGGTATCGTGAATCTCACAGGCGATCCTCTTTCTCTCGTCCTCTTGAGCTGAGAGAAGTTTTGAAGACAGTTGCCGCAATGCTTCGTTCGCTCTTGTCAGCTCTAAGCTACTTTCCTGAGCTCGCTGCCGGGCACGGCGATAAAACTCGGCTAACAGGCTCATCAACACACCCATTCCCGAAAAGAAGACCAAGCCAACCAGATCGGTGAAACTCTCAATCCCGAACCCTTGCGGGGGCAGAATCCAATAGTCTGCACCCAGCGCGACGATAGCAGTAGCCACAACGCCAGGCCAGAAACCAGCCACTATGGCGACGAACATTACGGCTGGATAGAAGGTGACGTACGTCGGCAAACCGGGGCCGGCAAACTCCGTTAGCACGAGGCGCAACAGAAATGCTACTGCCACCAAGCTAACCGCCAACCCATAGCGAATCAAAGGCCGCTTCAGGGAACCATTTCGAATACTCAACATATCGCTAATCCACTGTCTATCCTCGTGCCAAGTGAATTGAAACATCACATATTTTATACCATAACCCCTGGCAGCATCCATTTCAAGAAAGAACAGAGCGGGCTTGAACTATCCCGAAACGTTTTTTCCTATTGTTAAGTTTTATCCGTTGAAACCTTGAACGGGATGCTTGAATTGATGATAGGAGGAAGGAACTTTATATCGCTAACTGCCTGACTAGGCATATCTTGGGACTATCTTGGGGACGGTTCCACTTTGTGAAAATTGGTCAACCGAGACTTCCAGAAAGGGTCAAAAAGGTGGATGTTTGTTCACCATACGAATCTCAATCTTTCTCTCCATGTTTTCGGTAAAACATTCCCCACCGCTTTCCAGTGACGGACATCAGAAGGTGCCCACATTACTACCATTGCAAGGAACATCATTGGGAGATCAAGGAAGATGGTCACAGAGGCCACGGTGTCTCCGAACGCTCCAAAGCAACCGCAATTTACGCTACGCCCATGTAAAAACACGATGGTCTTGGCAATAAAGAAAGATAAGCTCAGCAGGCCAATCCCCAAAGCCGATAATCGGGTTAATACTCCGAAAAGTAAACCTAATCCACACAGCAGTTCAATGAAAGGCAAGGCCAGTCCAAAAGGGCGAGCTAAGAACATAGGCAGGATAACAAAGAAGTAAACGGCCTGCACCGAATAACGCTCAATATCAACCATTTTTCCAAAGGCCGCTGTAAGAAAAGAAGCTGCCAATATCAAGCGAGAGCAGAGAACAACGATTTTTGTAGTTTTTTTGTGTGAACTTTCAATCATATTCGTCTCTTCGCCCATTTTCTCTCGCTATTAGAAAATCAAGCGATTGTATGGTGCTCTGGGGTCGAATCTTTATTCTTCAGTTTGCCTATATTTTAAGACCATTTCCTTGGGATACGCAAGATGAAAGAGAAACTCCTCGGGTTCGTCCAACGAAGAAATATCTGCATCGCCACCCCGGGGATTCTTGATTGGAATATATCTATTTTATGAAAATTGGTCAACCGAAACTTTCAGGGAAAAAGAGTAAAAGAAGTGGGCTAAAAAGAGGGAACGCAGGATCGGTTCAGTTCGTCTTAAGGGAAAGGACAGCTCTTAGCCTCTCCAGAGAGAGGTTCCCCCCCGATAAGATCAAAGCGACTTTTTTGCCCTTGAGCCGCTCTTTGATTTTCAGGGCGGCCGCCAGGGGTGCGGCGCCAGCCTCTTCGGAAAGATTCCGGACGAGTTCGAGGTAGGTCAGGATTGCGTGCGCCATCTCCTCCTCGGAGACGAGGATAAAGTCTGAAAGACCATCCCAGAGGATCTCCTGTGTAAGCTCGTATCCCACTTGTGTTGCCAGACCTTCCGCCGCCGTCTCCATCCGGTCCGTCACGATTCTTCTCCTTTTCCAAGAAAGATAGGCGGCTGGCGCCTTTTCGGCCTGGACGGCGATCACTTGGGCAGAGGGACAGACAGCTTTCTTGACCAGGCAACACCCTGAAGCGCCGCTTCCTCCTCCCAAAGGAACGATGATCACGTCCAGATCGGGTACCTCCTGGAAAATCTCCAGAGCATAAGTGGCAACGCCAGCGATGAGATAAGGCTCATTCGCCGGATGCACGAAACGGGCGCCACGGTCGGAGGCCAATTGTTCGGCATGAGCGCGGGACTCGTCGAAAATCTTTCCATGAAAAACGATGTCCGCGCCGAAGCCTCTTACCGCTTTAACTTTGACGGGATTTGCTCCCTCCGGCATGATGATCGTCGCTGGCACGCCATAAAGAGCACAAGCGTAGGCGATGGACTGAGCGTGGTTCCCGGTCGAGGCGGTCACCACTCCTCTCTTTTTCTGCTCAAGAGTGAGATGCGACACGAGGTTAAGTCCGCCACGAACCTTAAAGGCTCCGGTGGGCATGTGGTTTTCGTGCTTGACGTAGACCTTGGCGTCGAGGAGTCGGTCGAGCTGAGGATATGTATAAAGAGGCGTTTGCGGAAGGTACCGGCAAATGATGTTCCTCGCCTCTAAAATATCCTTGAAGGTCGGCCGTTCCAAATTCGTTATCTCTCTCCTCCCTTTCACAAACGAGACTAAAAGCAAGGGAGATTCTCACGGTAAAATGTGCTCTGGGTTGAATCTTTACCCTTAGCTTTGTCTATATTTCACGATAGTTTCCTTCTGGCGCCAGCTCTTTTCCCAAAAACAAAGAAATATCTGCGCCGCCACCCTTTGATTGGAATATATCTACTTTATGAAAATTGTTCAACCGAAACTTCCTGGATGCCCGATGACAGGAAGGAGGAGGATGCGAGGAGTTAGAAATTCGTTAAACTACTTGTTGCGGGAGTTGTTCTTGAGTTTTTGAGCCACTGCAAGAACGGTGTTGGCATAGATAGAACTCTTGTTGTAACGGAGGATAATTTCACGCTGGCTGCCGTTATCCATCGTGCACTTCCAGCCGTGCTCCCGCAGATAATTGGCAATGCTGTAGAGGGCATCAGCCTTTGTAAAGAGATCGATGCGGCCATCATGATCGGCATCTACTCCATAGGCTAAGATATTGGAGGGTAAAAACTGGCAGAGGCCAATAGCTCCGTAGATGGAACCCATAAGGGTCAACGGGTCAAATCCACTCCGGTCGGCGTACAAGATTAGGGCTTTGAGCTCTGCGTAGGCCCAATCCGCTTTCTGTCGGCAGACGGCTCTAGCAAAGTCTTCATTCCCGGGATGGATTAGTTTTTCGGGAAGGTAAGGCCTAATGGTTTCGAGCTCCGTGCTGAGTGCCATGGAGGCCAGCGTATTGAAAGCCCGCTTCTTTCCCACACTATCCCCGAGGTGGGTTTCCACCAGAAGTATGGAAACGATGATTTCCTTGGGCACGCAATATTTACTGTTGATGCTTTCCAGAAGCTCGTTGTTCTCTCGGAGGTAGAAGTGTGCCTGGGCTATCACATTTTCTTTCAGAAAACCTCCGTAGAAAAATTCTAGATTGTCGGAGGCGAATCCTTCCAGTTTTTCTATCAACTCCTTGAGTTTGCTGGACATGGCAGACGGCTCAAACGTTACCTCAGCACGGGAAAAGAGAGTCCGTACGGTGGTCTCATCAAAACCATCGGCTACTAAACGGTCAATAAGAGGAGACCAGTCGGCGAACACCCAGCAAGGTGATAATACGAGGGCGGTGAGGAATGCGACGAATAGGAGGGTCCTGAATCTTGGGCTAACTGTTGTTTGGTGCATACGCCAATATCTCCCGTGTTTTTTGTGTCTCTCCGTGTTTCGGCACTTCTTATTTTCAATGTGCCTATTTCCCCGGCACGGGCTTTCAGGAGATATTCTCTTTGCTCTCTTCAACAAAGGCATTCAACGTGGAAAGAATACTTCTCACATTTACAAGATAGACCTTAGATTGGATGCCGTTGCCCCGATGGTATTTGCCAAAATCCTTCCCAAAGAACTTATAGACATGGCAGGTTAAGAAGATATTGATCGATGGGTCCAGAAGTTGGTGGGGCATCAATCCAAAGTCCTTGCCCCAGTGCTCCCAATTGATCTGCCCAAGCCCGTAGTCGCCGGTCTCCTTATTGATGCAATCCTCCCTGAAATTACTTTCGGCCATGATGATCGCGATGATTTCAAGGGGGTTGACTTCATTTTTCTGGGAAGCGTGGGAAATCAAACCGGCATATCTCAACATTTTAGCTTCGGAGAGCTGATTTCCGGTAATGAACCGGATCACATTCGCCAGATGCAGAACTTCTTTCACGCTGGAGTCGGAAGATTTTGTGATGGAAACAAACTCCTCCATTCCGGCTGGAAAGCAGGTTCGCAGGCTCTTTTGGGTCAGAGGCGCAATATATTCGAGGACAAAAAAAGCAGTGACGGCTACGAGGAAGACGATTTTAACGGATTCTAGGATGGTATGGAGAATCATCCTTTTCTTGAATTTCGACTCAAAGTCACCGACCGAATTACACGTAATCACATGGATGTTGAAAAGCTTCATTTCCTCTCCTCCTCTTTCAAATATCCATTTTCTTGTTTCTCGTGAGAGATATAAAACCTCCCCTAGAGGCTTCATATTGGCACCTTCTGGAATCCTCCTTTCACAAATTTTTTCAAAAGGTTAGAGGTTGGGTTGGGACTTTTGGACAGCGGCGGTCCTTTGCTGTTCATCCGGATTTTCTTCTGCAGCTTCCCGAGTGCCTCTTCTCCAGAGCGCCTTATCGCCTCTCCAGTTAGACCCCATGCGTCACCAATTTCCTCCGGAGTCCAGGGTTGTATGATCTTACAGCAGCAGTTTCTTATCTCAAGTGCCTTGTCCGTCATTTGGATTTTGTCTCTATCGAGGCCTAACTCTTCCCAGAATAAGTTGTGAGGACATTTGAAATGCGTACAATATAAATCCAAACTCAATCCTGTACACATCTCTTAGCCCTCCCCTTGGTTAATTCTTGCAAGAGTCATCTTTTGTGATATTGATTGATCAATATACAAACCCATCTTGCCATCTTCTTCCGATCGCCCTTCGGTGGTCCCGTAAACAAATGACGCTATGAATGATGTAATCTCTCACAATTAAGGAATCCCCAAAAAAATAAAACGCCCGTATCAAGGTTGGCCACGGGCGAGTATTAAAGGGATAGTTTTGTCTACCAGGAAACTCCTCATTCCTATCTCCGTTCATTGTAATTGTAAGTTTATTTTTTAAGGAGCTTCTTCCTCCAATATCCTTCCAATCAATTGAGTATATAGTCATTCAAGTCCCATGCCACAAAAACCATCCAGCAAATTTGTTGTGTCACTTGACAACACCACTATCGTTTTTCACACCTCTTAACAAAACAAGTTCAGGAAATTCTGGGGGGGTTAAAAGAAATGTGCCGATTGGGCAAACGATTGAGCCAAAAGGTAAATGAAGTTTGATAGGTACCAGTAATTACATTCGTTTTTTGTTAGACTAAAAAGGAGAGTTCTTTTTGGCGGTCGATTTTCATGTAAGTAATCAATTTTAAAGCAAGAAAAGGGACCGGTGAAAGCTTGTGAAAGTGGTTTCCTTCGAGGACTCAGCGGTAGAATCTTTATCCCAGACTTTGCCGATTTTTCACGAAGGCTTCCTTTTGATCCCAGGCTTTTTTCCTAGGAACAAAGAAATATCTGCGCCGCCACCCTGTTGATTATGGGT
>JAPVTA010000242.1:0-5533 GCA_047519465.1 Thermodesulfobacteriota bacterium
CAAAAGATCTTTGTGCGTCGCACCGAGGATAAACCCATGCCCCACGGGACCGAGGATCTGACACATCTGTTGGGCGCCTCATCCGAGAAACCTGGCTACACCATGCAAGAAGGTGATATGGCATTCCTCTTGTACACATCCGGGACCACGGGATTTCCAAAAGGCGTCGTGAACAGAAACCGCTCGGGAATGGTCGATTGGTACAGATACATCGCATCGCTGATGATCAACCCCGCCGAAGATATTCTCTATACATGCCTGCCCTTGTTCCACGCCAATGCTCTGATCCTGACGGCAGGATGGGCCATGGCGGGAGGGGTCCCCTTCGGGCTGGACAAGAGATTCTCCGCATCGCGGTTTTGGGATCGGGTCCGGCATTACGGGGCGACGCAATTTAATGGACTCGGCGCCATGATCCCCATCCTCATGAAACAACCCCCCCAACCGAATGATGGCGATAACCCCGTTCGTATCGTCCATTCCGCGGCGTGTCCGGCCAACCTGTGGGAGGCATTTGAAAAGCGATTCAACGTCAAGATTTGGGAGGGCTATGGGGCCGTGGACGGCGGGGGCGTCTCCATTTCCAACCCCGGTAACGCCCCGGTCGGCTCTGTCGGCAAACCGGGCCCTTTTATCGTTTGGAAGCTAGTGGATGACGATGGCAACGAGGTTTCCCAAGGAGAGGTGGGTGAACTGATTACGCAGGTCCTGGACAAGAAGACCGGGGGGGTGGAATATTACAAGAACCCCGAGGCCTCGGCTGAAAGAGTAGTCGGTGACTGGCTTCACAGCGGTGACCTTTTCTACGCGGACAAGGATGGGAATCTCTATTTCGTCGACCGCAAGACCGATTCCATGCGCAGGCGTGGGGAAAATATCTCCTCATGGGAAGTTGAAAATGTTATCGAAAAACACCCGGCAGTGGCGGAGTGCGCTGCCTTTGGGGTCCCTTCGGAGCTCGGGGAGGATGAAGTCATGATCTGGGTGAGGGCCAAAGAAGGCGTGAAGCTGAATCTTGAGGAACTCATCCGGTTTAGCGCGAAAAACATGGCGTATTTTATGGTGCCTCGTTACGTGGATGTGGTGGATGACATCCCGAGAACGACGACCCTGCGCATACAAAAAGCGCAGATGAAGAAGCAGGGCGTCACAGAACGCACCTGGGACCGAGAAAGGGAAATGCCGGAGTTCAAGGCAAAATAGGCTGGCACCGCAACGGCGAGACTCTTTCCCGTCCTTTGGCAAGAATGGATGGCATTTCTTTAGTCTCTTTGTGGAGGGTGAAATGGGTGGCAATGCCTATGTGATCGGCGTCGGTATGATCAAGTTCGGCAAGCATTTGGATAAAGGCGTTAAGCAATTGACCGGCGATGCCCTTCGGCTTGTACTGGATGATTGCGGGCTCGGAATAGAAGATATCGAGGCAGCTTGGTTTTCCAATACAGGGTGGGGGATCAGTGGGTTTCAGCATTCGATCCGGGCGCAGGTGGCTCTCAGTGCCAACGGGTTGGAGAAGATTCCCATGACGAACGTGGAAAACGCCTGCGCAAGTGGGAGTACGGCTCTCCACAGCGGCTGGATGGCCATCCAAGCGGGCGTTTATGAATGTGTTCTGGCCATTGGCGCGGAAAAGATGTATTTCGAAACGGCTGTGAAGGACAGCGGGAAGTCTTTTCAAGGTTTTATTGCAGGCACGGACGTGGAAGAGACCATGGCCTGGATTGACCAATGGAAGGAATCCGAGAAGAAAAGAAAGGAAGAGGAGGAGAGGAAGGCCAAAGAAAAAGGCACGGAGCTAAAAAAGGATGATCCCCAAAAAGGCCACTCCATATTCATGGACTTCTACGCCATCGGCGCTCGGAACCACATGAAGCAATACGGGACGACTCAGAGACAGCTGGCCGTCATCGCGGCGAAGAACCATAACAACTCGGTTCTGAACCCCCTCGCACAGTATACGTTTCCCCAAACGGTCGAGCAGGTCATGCAGGACAGGGAAGTCTCCTATCCGCTCACACGGGCGATGTGCGCCCCCATCGGAGACGGGGCTGCCGCCGCTATCCTTTGCAGTGAGCGATTCCTGAAGAATCACCCGACATCCAGGGCCGTCTTGATCCGGGCCTCGATCTTGAGGTCTGGATCGCGAACAGTCGGCAGAAACGATATCTGCGAGCGAGCTTCCAAAGCCGCCTATGAGATGGCAGGTCTGGGACCAGAGGACGTGCATGTCGCGGAAGTGCACGATGCAACGGCCTTTGGAGAGCTCTACCAGACTGAGGAAATGGGGTTTTGCCCCAAAGGGGAGGGAGGGCCCCTGGCTGAGAGCGGGGCTACAGCGCTCGATGGAAGGATCCCCGTGAATCCCAGCGGCGGTCTCATCTCCCGGGGACATCCCATTGGAGCCTCCGGATTGGCTCAGATCTACGAACTCGTGACCCAACTTCGTGGCGAGGCGGAAAAGCGGCAGGTAAAAAAACCTCGAATCGCGATGGCAGAAAACGGAGGAGGGACCCTGGGTAACGGTGAGGCAGCGATGAGCATTCACATCCTCGAGAAAGTGTGACATGCCAAAGATCAGGTTGAAACGATTGGTCAGGCGACGAACCTGAAATCTACGAAAAGAAAGGAGAGCAGACAATGGCTGAAGAAAGAATGAGTCCCGAGGCTTTCCGGGAAATGGTTAAGGGTAAGTCCGATGAGGAGTTGTTGGCGGCCGTCAAAGGTTCGGAGAGCCGAGTCTTAGACGGCACCTTTGAGAGCATGAAAGACGCCTTTGACCCGTCGAAGGCAGTGGGCGTGACTGCCGTTATTCAGTACAATATCGATACGCCGAGCGGCTTGATGAGCTATCATTTGAAGATAGAGAATGGCACATGCTCCATCGGGAAGGGTGCATCAACGAATCCGCGTGTCACACTTGCACTCAATTTGCCTAATTTTCTTCGAATGATGATCGGCGAATTGAACGGCATGCAGGCATTCATGACCGGCAAGCTGAAAGTAGGCGGCGATGTTTTCTTTTCTCAGAGTATCGCCTCATGGTTTAAGCAGGCCGGCGGATGATGTGAATAAGGGTAGCGGCAAATACCTCCTTGCATAGATATCCTTGTATTCGACGGGGGTATAATATCCTTTTTTTGGGGTATCTCTGAAATTCGAACTCCACGGCGGATTTGCGTTGTGAATTGAATCGGTTAGGAGGCAAAGATATTTTAAAAACCGGCCCGTCATGTCCAGCCGAAGTCGTAAAAAGGAGAATAGGATGAAGCTGAAGGATAAAGTGGCCTTGATCGCCGGAGGCGGACAAGGGATCGGTGAAGGGATTTCGGTTTGCCTTGCTGAAGAAGGCGCGGATGTGGCCGTTGCGGATATCAACGGCGATAACGCGAAAAAGGTTGCTGACAAGGCCAAATCGCTGGGCCGTAAGGCCCTGGCCGTGTGCGCCGATCTGACGGAAGAAGACGAAGTCAAAAGAACCGTTCAGGAGACCGTAAATTTTTTCGGTCGGATTGATATACTGATTAGCAATCTCGGGGGAGTAAGCCTGGAAACAATCATGCACATGCGGGAAGTACGAGCAGCCCTGAGGGATGACACTCTCCCGGAATTCATGTATTGCGATGCAAAGGTTTGGGACCGCTATTATAAACTAAACCTGAGAAGCCATGCCCTTTTAACCCAGGCGGTAACTCCTTACTTCATCAAGCAACGGAGCGGCAAGATCGTAAATATAGCATCTATCGCTGGGAGACTTCCGGAGCCCACCCAAATGCCCTATGGTGCCATGAAAGCCGGTGACATTTCATTGACCTGGACCTTGGCCAGGTCACTGGCCCCTTACAACGTAAACGTAAACTGCATTGCGCCCGGCCTTGTTTACACTCCCCTCTGGGAGATGGGGGCAACGATCCGACGGGAAATGGCCCGCGAGGCCATGGCTAAAGGACAGGTGCTTCCGCCAGGTGTTGACCCGGACGATATCGAAAGGCTCACCCCCAGGGAGTTGTGGCTGAAGTATATTGTAATGCCAACGACACCGCTCGGAAGGGAACAGACGGCGGAGGATATGGGCCGGGCAGCGGTCTTCCTGGTTTCCGAAGATGCCAAAAACATTACCGGCCAGATATTACACGTGGATGGCGGAATTACGATGCGCTGATCCAGGAGCGAAAAAGATAAGAAAGATGTGCCTTCAAACGGTAGCTTGAACGGGTAAACCAAATATACGATTGATGGAGATTTAAATGACAATGGTTGATGGAGGAGCCCTGGTCGGAAAAGCCCTGGCAAATGAGGGCGTAGAAAAGGCCTTTGTTCTGTGCGGCGGGCACATCATGCCGATTTTTTATGGAATGCGGAATGCAGGTATCGAGATCATCGATATGCGTCACGAGTGTGCGGCTGTGTATGCGGCCATCGCGTATACCAGGGCCTCCGGAAAGATGGCGGTGGTAGTGACCACTGCGGGCCCGGGCGTGGGAAATACGCCCGCGGGAATGATGGAGGCGGAATCCCTGGGTATTCCGCTCGTCCATATCGGCGGGGCAGTGGCCATGGCCAAGAGAGATGCAGGGGATCTGCAGGATATGTCGACCCTGAACCTCATGGAAAGCTGTTCCAAGTGGGCCCGGAAAATCACCCACACGGAGCGTATCCCTGAGTATGTGGCAATGGCCTTTCGGCACGCCAAGGATTCAACCCCGGGTCCGGTCTATCTGGAAATCCCCACGGATCTATTGTTTGCGGAGGTCGAGGACGAAAAAATCCTATTCCCTTCAAATTATCGCACGGAAGCCATCCCCTACGGCGATCCAGTCCTTATTGAAAAGGCAGCCGAGCTCCTGGCCAGCGCGAAACGGCCGGCGGCGGTAGTTGGCGATGGGGCGCGCCTCACTTTCGGGGATAAAGCCTGGGCTCTGGCGGCCCTCTTGGATTACTTAAAAATGCCGGTAGGTGTTTTGGGTCCGTCGTGCCGGGGATTGTTCGGCGATGAATATAAAAACCCTTTGTTAAGGGCCAATCCGATTTTGTTTTTGTCTGCCGATGTGATTCTGACTCTGGGCGTCCGTTTTGATTTCAGGCTGGGGTTTGGGCAAGGGATACCGAAAGAGACCAAGATCATCCAGGTCCATACGGATATGCGGCAGATCGGTTTCAATCTTCGGGCAGATATCGGTATTGTCGGGGGCGCCGGCCCCGTAGCCAGTCAGTTGTTGGAGGCGGTAAAAAGCAAGCAGGCTAAGCCCGCAGAGGTCTCCTGGGTCGGTCCGGACCCGAAAACCATAAAGGCCCTCATGCCCGAAGCCTATGAGGCCGAAGGTATTCCCATTCATCCCGGGCGTTGTGCGGGTGAGGTAGCCAAGTTTCTCGAGGAGAATGCCCGGGATTGGACGGTAGTCTGTGACGGGGGGGAAGCCGGTGTATGGATGGGGATTGCGTTAGCGGCCCAACGTCCAGGTCAACTTCAATACTCGGGTGCAAATGGTACGATCGGCACAGGACCAGCGCTGGCCATCGGGGCCTGGGTGGCCAA
>JAPVTA010000243.1:0-1825 GCA_047519465.1 Thermodesulfobacteriota bacterium
ATTAATCGCTGACAATATTGTACCTGTCGAGGACGCTGCGGGTCTTATGACCGGATGTCTTCATTGCCGCCCGTTCAGATACCCCTACTCCCCTGGGTTCTTTTCTGCTTGACAATTGGCTCAAATTAGTCTACTTTAGAGTAGACTACCTTGGAGAAGACAAAGGAGTTGAGCGGATGTTCGTCAATCGGGAATCGGAGATCAAGTCTCTGCTTGAGCGGATGACCTCAAACAAGGCGGAGCTCGTTATCGTTTACGGACGACGACGAATCGGAAAGACCGAGCTCTTGAGGAAAACCTTTGCGAAAGCAAGGGCGATCTATTTCGTGGCTGATCTCGGTGCAGACCGGGACCAGAGACGGAGATTTGCAGAGGCCGTGAATCTCTCTTATCCGACCCCCCTTCTCCAAGCAGATAATCCTCCAGGTTGGGACTCTCTTTTACGGTACATCATCACTCTCGCGGAGAAGAACAGGACCGTATTGGTCCTGGATGAATTTCCCTATCTCTGTTCAAGCGACCCGGCTCTTCCTTCGGTTCTCCAGCGGATCTGGGATGAAGTCGGAAAAGATTCGAAGCTCTATCTGATTCTCTGTGGGTCCTTCATCAGTTTTATGGAGCGGGAGGTCTTGGGTCACAAAAGCCCCCTTTACGGCCGCCGGACCGGGCAGCTTCTGCTCCATTCTCTGTCACTTCGCACCTTGAAAGGCTTCTTTCCTGGATATTCCTCTGAAGAAAGGATCACCGCTTACGCCATCCTCGGAGGAGTGCCAGCTTATCTGATTCAATTCTCCGATAAGCTCTCCATACGTCAAAACATTGAAAAGCAGATTCTTAAGCCAACGGCGTTTCTCCATGACGAGGTTCGATTCATCCTGATGGAGGAACTTCGGGACCCCAAACATTATCTTTCGATCCTCCAGTCTATTGCTTTTGGAAATACCCGCATGAACGATATTGTTCAGAGGGCCGGGATTGACCGGGGGCCGGTCAGTAAATACCTCTCCGTTCTTCAAGATCTGAGGTTGATCGAAAGAGAAACTCCGGTCACGGAAAAACACCCCGAGAAAAGCCGTAAGGGAATTTACCGCCTTTCGGATAACTTCTTTCGTTTCTGGTTTCGCTTTGTCCTGTCCTATAAGAGCCGCCTCGTGGAAGGCGGGGAGCGTAAGGTCATCGAGGAAGAAATTCTTCCCCACCTGGATAATTTCATCGGCCAAGCCTTCGATAAGATTTGTGTTGAAGTTCTCCGATACCTCGTCGATGAGAAAAGGTTCAAATTGAGCTACGATCGGGCAGGCCGGTGGTGGAGCGGAAATGAAGAAATCGACCTGGTTGCGGTGGCCGGGGATGAGCCTGTTTTTGCGGCGGAGTGCAAATGGTCAAAGAGACCGGTAGGAATCGACATCCTGAAGGAGCTTCGCAGAAAGGTCTCCCTTATTTCGTCCAAAGGACTTCGCCTGGGGCTTTTTTCGAGATCTGGATTCACGAAGGAGATGGAGGACCTCGGAAGAAAGGGGATGATCCAACTCATCGATGTTCGGAAGATCGGCCTGTGAAATTATGATCGTAAATTTGGGGACTAATTTGAGGACGGAGGAAAGGCATTGTTTTTTAAGAAGAGAGTCGAGAGGGACGATGATAGGATCTGGATGACAACGGCTTGGATGATTCAGTATTAAAAGTGCTAAGTGCAGAGTTCTAAGTTATATGGAAAGATCGTTTTTCAAGAAGAAAGTAAGATGCGACAACAAAGTCGATTCGGTGGAAGAATGGTTTCAGTATAATTTGGATGGAACTGAGCTATGAGCGGCTTCCCCTGAAG
>JAPVTA010000244.1:0-15111 GCA_047519465.1 Thermodesulfobacteriota bacterium
GGAAGAATCGAAAAGAAATTCATGAGCAAAGGGTTGAACGAACCATGTTGCGTGTTACGAGTTACGGGTTGCGAGCATCCAACGCTAAAGAGGCTAAAAGAAATCATTGACACATAACACAACAAGATGTATTATTAGTATGGATGCAAAAATACATTTGGAGGTGTATTATGCGTGTTATAAGAATGAACATTACGATTCCCCAAGAGCTTGCTCACGAGGTAGATCAGCTGACAGGCCCCAGGAAAAGAAGCCAATTCATCTCCGAAGCCTTGAAGCGTCGGATTGAAGAGATTCAGTATGAGAAAGTTCAAAAGGCCCTGGAGGAAGGATACAAGGCTCGCAAAGAAGAAAGTCACTCTATAACAAAAGAGTTCCAGGCCACGGATCTGGAGGGGTGGGATGAATATTAAAAGAGGAGATGTGTGTCTTGTCGCTCTCGACCCAGTGGTGGGAAAAGAAATCTCAAAAACGAGGCCGGTTGTCATCGTATCTAACGACAAGAATAATGAATTCTCAGGGACAGTTACTATTTTGCCAATAACTTCTAAAAGTCTTGAAAGGATCTATCCGTTTGAAGTGCTCTTAGCTAAGGGAACGGGAAATCTTCCCAAAGATTCGAAGGTAAAAGCTGACCAAATTCGAACAGTCGATAAAATGCGTATCATAACGCACATCGGAAAGCTAAAAGAAAAAGAAATAGCAGAAACTGAAAAGGCCATCAAGATTCATTTAGCATTGTAGCTGATTTCATTCCCTGTCCTGATTTATGCCTCCAACCTCAAACCGATTACCTTTATCCTTCGGACTCAGTCCTCAGCCCTTTGCTTTCGGTGCCTATTTTCTTTTTTTCTGTTTTCCTAAGGTAATACAAAATGGGCGCTAACATGATGAGAGCGAGGACGAAGAAAGGGATTCCACCTTCTCTGTGGAGGTCACTCGACAAGATCCTTCGATAGACGTAAGCCCCCAGTAAGGTGAGTGTAGCAATACGCATCCCGTTTTTAAGAATGGCGATAGGAAAGGCCGATAAGACTAATACGATCTTCTTCCATCCCGTACGAAGAAAAAGCTGTGCGGCAACAATGCTTGTGACAAAGAGGGCAATACTTGAATTGATCCCACTACACTGCTCTGCAACCTCGACACTCAGCCCTGGTAGATAGAAGGTAAATCCTTCTCGAAGGATGGAGACGCCTGTCAGCTTAAAAAATCCATAAGCAGCTTCAGCTGAACCACATGTCAAGACATAAATAATCGTCTCCAGAGCTTTGCCAGGGATGGGGACCATAAAGAGAAGAAAAAGAAGAGGAAAGGCAGCGATTTTAAAAGCCCTGACTCCATAAATCAGGACAACCCCTCCCATCCAGAATATTAAGGCTGAGACCATAGCAAGAGAGAGACGACTGCTTTGGCTCAGCCCCAGGCCGTTCTTTTCCCCAACCCAAAAGAGTAAAATCCCGATCAGGGATAAGATAATCCCGGCTTTGAAAGAATAGCCGGTCTGCAGAGCGATCTCTCTTCTTCTCAAAAAGATGAAGTATCCGCTTACAAAAGGAATTAATATCATGTATCCGTACAGTCTTTCATAAAATGCAAGACGGAGGACTTCCCTGAGAGGAGTATAAAAAATTAACAAAGCCAGAGCGCTAAAAGAAATGAAAAGAACATTTCTCTTATTGGCGAGTTTTATGGTATCCATTGTTGTCGTTAATTGCCCTTGGACAGGCCCAGGGCGATGAGTACAGTCAAACCGTCGAGTGTTAACTGTGCTTGACGTACCAAAACGTGAGCAATGGTTTTCTTTTCGCTGAAAGCTGGAATTATAATCGACAACCTCTTAACGTCCAATTTCACTCGCTTTAGCAAAGTCTTTGTTACGCCAAAGCTCCACCAAGCCTCTCGGCTGAGACACATGTATCAACTGGAACCTACTCTCTATTTTTTTCATAATTGACTCCAACTTCTCATCGCGCGGTGCGCTACTCCGTCCCTGAACCAGAATGTAGTCAACTCTTCCACCTGAATCTGCTGGATACTCAAGCGAGTGCATTATAGGCGGTATAGTATCAAGGTTGCCTAGATGAACATAAGGATTCAGATGCGGCCGAAAGACAAGCGGAAAATATCCCATACGCGATTCATAATTACTCAAATCAACGACATGCCGATCAACAGCGATATATCCGGCGGCGTGGAAAGGACGAACCTTTATACTTAATTCCTTGCCATCGGCGCTCTTTACTCTGTCCGAGAATGAAAGTGGGATAAGGGTTGTATTTGGGCGAACATAGTGGCCCGCAGAAACATATTCATTGAGATAGTCATTCAGTTGAACATACCTGACGAAATGAGTCGCTAGAACACCCACTGAGATCGCATATAGGCATATTTGCAGCCCTGAACGAAATCGCCATAAATGCCAGTTCGCCGAGAGCCACAGGGCCAGCAGTAAGGTCGTGAACAGGCCCAGCCGATAACTAATATACCCCCCGCCAAAAACACCGCTGTCTGGCACAAAAACGTACATAAGTGCATAGAGAATGATTATTGGAATAATATTTGAATATTTGTTGGTTTTTGAGAAAAGTGATGTGCCTCCACGTATTAGAAGCAGAAGGACCAGGAAATCGAGCAGGATAGTCCAGACATACTCCTTGTAGTCAAAAGATACCAGGAAAGCAAGAGTGAGAAGCCGCCTTAATTGGTATACGCAGTCTGGGAAATGGTAAGCCTTGATTGACTGACCACTGGCAAAAAAAACTAACAGAATCAGAAAAGGAAGCATTGCGACGACCGGTATCATCCTCTTTAGAGGATCCTCAAGTTCTTCGGCCTGAGAGTTCCAGAAAAAGCTTCTCGGCCGGAATGTATCGAGAAGACAAATCGGACCGACGAACAGAGTCGCCATTACGAAAGAGATAGGATGCAACAGATATACAAGCCCGGATAGAAGGAAGAGTATACTGGTTTTCGCCACTCCAAAACGATACCTATGGCGAAGGAAATAGCCGATGAGAACGAAGTATACGATAAAGCTATAGGAAAAGCTGTAGAATCCCATGTGGAACAGATCATTATAAAGGAAAGGGAATATAAAGATTAAGCAGAACCCAGAGCTAGGGTTGAGAGATCTGAGGCAGTAGTAGAATGATAAAATCATGCCAACAATATAGCCGGACAGAAAGACTTTTTCTGCGAGCTCCGGCGACATGAGCCTCAGAAGGCCCGCGAGTGCGAGATGGCCGAGCCATGTTGGGACAAATGGAGTATTGGTTGAATAATACTGACGCCATAGATCGCCGGCCGGCCCATGGTACTGACTTAGCATCATTGCGTTCATAAGGTGCACCGACCCGTCCTGTGATGGGAAATAGCTGAGGGCCCAAACGGGTAACACGTATAAACCGGTACACAATACGAGGCACAGTTTTTCGCCTCTCGTAAGCGACACCGCTGAGAACGAACTTTTATTTTTCGCCACCTGTATCAACCTTATCATCAACCGCTGCCCTGAAGTACCCACCGAGGGCTAAAGCATGTAAAGCCGGGATTGCCAAACACGATCCCCAAAAAGTTGCCAGACAGGGAATAGACGATGCTGTTTTTTGTGGAGTGGAAAGAATTACGGAGCAGACTTTCACACATTCACCACAAGATTTGCATTCTCCGTCCTAATGCGCTCCATCAGCCCATTCATATTGGGATGGCAATATAGTTAATTGACAAATCCGCCACAAATTCGGAGAGGTCTAGCGCTTGAGCGTGCTTCTCGGGTGTCCAAGGCAAGCGATGAATCAAATAACTCTGCGTAGCAAAAAAATAAAATAATCGTTCACGTTCGCTATCGCCCCAACACTCAAAAATTATTTTGGGCCTATTCTTCTGCAATGCTTGCAATGCACCCCGGAGAACACGATACTCAGTCCCCTCAGTGTCAATTTTGATTAACATGCTTTTATTTTCGAATTCTGGCAAATAGTCATCAATCGTTTTCTGTCTAACAATTCTCGTGACCAGCTCTTGCCGGCTAACGCGGAATGACCCATAGTAGTTCTAGGCTGCCCGATACTTGAGGCCCCTAAGGCTCTCCTGTAAACTCTGGAGCCAAAAATATTTCAACTCCCACTTTCCCCGACTATTTATGCCCTTCTCTTCAATTCTGACCGCAGCCGGTTTCCAATGGTTAGGCAAAACAGAAAGGGATCAAATCGTGTGCCAGCCCCTCCTCCGGGATAAAAAGGTAATCACAAAGGTCCTTATTCTCTAAGGTCCAGTATGCGGAAGGAAATTCCTGAACCCTCTTGGCATCGACGACATGCTCATTGTCAACTGATTTGATCAGTTGCAGGACCTCGTATTTCAAATCGGCAAGCAATTGCATCAGTCGCTCATTCCTGATTTTGTGGGCTGAGAGATCAGCCTTAACATCCGTGAAAAGCACTTCACAAAGTATGGGAGGTCTGTACTCTTGTATACTCATTCTCATTCCGGTCAGCACTTCAAGTTCTGCACCTTCGACATCGATTTTCACGAAACCAATGTCCTTCATACCCAAACTACGGTAAAGATCATCGAACCTGAAGCAAAGAACGACGTCGACGTCATATGCCCAACCTGGGCGCACATCTGAGAGGATAGTCCCAGCTGAGTCTGTCGATAGGTCTTTGCGGCGGCACAAGGGTAAAACTCTATTTTCCTCAGACAGGCCTAAGGGGATTATGGGACAGTTTTCAAATTTATTTGCTCGGATCAGTTCTTTTAAATAACTGCTGCATGTGACATTAGGCTCGAAACCCACATAGCGCACCGCAGGGTGTGTTATCCGGAGGTCCAGCAGAGTCTGCCCGATATTCGCTCCGATATCAACGAAGATCCCGTCCGTATTAGCTAAACGCTGTATCAGGTCGGTTTTCCATGACCTGGTCCAAAAAAACATGTAGTCCACTTCCCTATTCCTAACGAGCGGGATTATGAATTGCTGGCCATCGAGGTTCGCTCGCATCTTAGCCTGGATATCTAAAATCTTAATTAACATTGCACGCAACCGACCTGGCATAAATCTGAGCACAGATTGGCGGATCACCATTCTACATCACCTCCCCAACTGTTGGCCCAAAGCCATCGAGCCAGGCTTTTGTCTCGTGCCTACCACGAATGTCCACTCTAATTAGTTCTTAGCGCGTTACCGGACAATCGAGTGCATTTCGTCCTTCACTCAAGAATTATGTCCTCCCTACTCTTTAACTGCTGATCCTCTCTTCTTGGCCACAACGATAATCTGCGATCCCACGAATTCTTCAAAAAGACGGCATGTGATTGTATTAAATAGCCTGTTCCTACGGCCGTCCACGACCATTTCATAATGTTGGACGTCAAACCCTGTGTCGTCCAGGCATTTCGAAAATGACCGCCTCGTGAAGAAGCGAAGGTGGGTCTTGTCAAGAATCCCTGCTTCGGCGTATTCCCACCGACCAAGAAAGATCAAATCTCGCGATACTCTCCAGAAACGGACGTTGGGAATGCAGGAAAGAAGAAAACCGTCCCTTTTCAACCAACCATGAATTTTTCGAAGAATTCCGTGAGGGTCTTTAAGATGTTCGAGGATGTCGCTGCAGACCACAAAATCAAAATATTCTTTATAATCCAATTCCGCATGCTCTACGTCGGCATGATATACCTTCTCATAATATTTTGAGGCCTCGTCAGCCGCGTCTTCAAAAATTTCAACCCCCACCAACTCTCGGGCCTTGTTCAATTCTTTGAGCTTCCGGCCCAACCTACCTGCCGCGCAGCCCACGTCTAATATCGCATGCGGCCCCTCAGGAATCAGAGAAACAATGCTCATTTTGAACATGTTATAATAGCCGTCATTTCTGTCCGTGAAAGCCGTATTCTCCATTGCCTAAACGCTCACACTGTGCAGTAGGGCATGTGCTTCCGTCAGCGCCAGCCGGCTAACATCAAACCAGCTTTAACCAGGCGCTTCACGTGGCGCGGCTCCTGGATAAAGGCCTCCCAGGCGGAACGCCCGGCTTCGAGACGACGCCCCTCGCATGCTAACCGGTTCGCTAGGTGCGACCATTTTGCCGCCAGCCGTTGTTTGGCGGCTGCATAAGCCAGTGGGTGCACACCCTCGGTCCTGGCCTTGGCTTGGCTAAAAACGTGGATTAAACTTCGAAGACTTTCCTCACGTTCGAGGCCGGTCTGATTTACGTGCAAGCGTATCCTCAGAAATGAATTTGGAATATAATGAAATTTCATCGTCAAGGATGCCCTACTGAACCAGTCCTCATCTTCGCCCAGGCACAAAGTCTCGTCAAAAAAACCTACCTTCAGAAACGCACTTTTTCGACACAGCAGTGCCCCGAGATGCAAATAGCGCCCTTCGGCCACGTCAAGAACAGGATCTTCCAAGAAGCCGGCCGTATCGCAGCGCGGCCACTTCACGCCCTCACATCTTTCTAAGGCCGGCCTTTCCTCCTCACGACTCACAAACCACTCGACCCCAGTAAAGCTCAGGATATTCTCAGAAGACACCCTATCAATTTGGGTCCTTAACTTCCCAGGCCGCCATAAGTCATCACTATCCAGGAAGGCAAGCAGGTCGCCTCGACTTTCCCGAACCCCACGGTTGCGTGCGGCACTGACCCCACAGTTTTCCTGGTAAATATAGCGAATGGCATTCATGTAAGGTTTAAGGATATCCTGAGTACCATCTGTCGATCCGTCATCCACCACAATGACCTCAGTGCGGTCGATGTTCTGAGCAAGAACGCTTTCCACCGCGTCTACGACGAATCTTCTGCGGTTGTAAGTCGGGATAATAACACTGACATGCTTCTGCTCAAACATATGGCTAATACCGGCCCTCTCTCCACTTGGCTACAAACCCAACCCACTTATTTCTGGGTACTCCTGACCGCCCTAACAATCGCGACATTCCCGCACTTATTGTGACAAAAGCGACGCCGGTCACCGCTCCGCAAGCTGCGAGAGCGAACCACCCGCCTGCCAAAGAATTGGAAAACGCTCCGGCAATATAACAGGCACCCACCACTAAGGCACCACTGGCCATAGGCAGTAAAAAGGGTTCAAGATATTCCCGAAGAGACAGTCCCACAATCGGGGCCACATAGATCGGCTGGACGAGGACCCTCAGTGTCACCATAGCAACTGCCGAGGCTACAGCTGCCCCGATGATGCCGTAATGCTTTACCAAGATCAGTGTGAGCCCCAATTTCAACACGCCTTCCAGCATGCACGCACCGGCATAAAAGCGATGTTTGTTCAATGCGTACATCATCCCCACAGCCGGGCATTGCGCTAAATCTGTAATCCACGCAAGCGCCAAAATCCAGAGGACTGGAATGGAACGGTTGAAGGTTGGCCCCACCCATAGCCGGATAAAGTTGCCGCCCCATATAAATGCCAACGTACACAGGCCGAAACCCAATAGCGCCGAGTAATGCAGCGATTTCACGAAGAGACGCTGCAGCTCTTCCATATGCCCTTTACCGTCAAGGTGGGCAAACCGCGGCGTCAAGACCCCAAGGCCCGCAATAGTAAAACTCACAATCTGGCTGAGGAGGGAGCCGGCAATACTGTAGATTGCCACTTCCTCAAAGCCGAGCAGCTTCCCTATCACCGTGCTATCGATCTGCGTTCGTAGCATGTCAGCTAGCACGATCACTACTGCGGTTGCGCCGTAAACTGTCAGCGTGCGCAACACATCCCAACGGGCATAGCGCACCGTGATCTTCGCAGCCGGCGCCAGGCAGCGACAGATAACATAATTAATAGGAATCCCAACCACAGTGGGGATTAAATTTGCCCAGGCTACGCCCACCAATCCCAGCCCTTTCATTAGAAAAAGAACCGTCAGGCCTGCTCGCAGCAGATTGATACCTACCCCTGTCAGACTGACTGCTACATAATGCTCATGGGCGCCAACAATCGCTCCAAGTAAACTCATGATGAACCCCACGCCGGTCGTAACACCAAGAATCCAGATCACATGCTTGAAATCAGTTATCAGATCGGGCGGGGTCTTGTCGAAAAACCCGACTATGTCTCCCGCAAAAGTGAATGATACCAGAACGGCTATTACAGCGCTGAAACCATAAATCGCCAGAGCTGTGCTGACCGTTTCGTTCAAAGATTTTTCATCGCCGTTGCCGGCGTAGCGGGCCACATACCGAGTCACCGAAGAGCTCACGGCGATGTTGAGAAAGCCATAGTAGCCGACAAAAGTGAGGGCAAATCGCCAGACTCCAAAGCCGGCAACATCTAGCTTGTGAACGATAAAGGGCGTCAAGGCCAGCATGGTTAGGGCATTGACGCCATACGAGAACCACTGGCTTAGGGCGTTGAGTTTAATGGAAGGCATCACTTTGTATTTTAGCGTGTTTGAGCCCGCCTGGGTCAACGGTGGAGACTTAGTTGGGGTAGCTGCTCAAAACGGTGGCTTGCTAATCAGATTTTACCCACTACCACTAATCGTTCCGACAATAACGCGTTGAAAATTCCAGCGGGTAGGAGCAACCCCTTGAGAATTTGCCTCTCTGCAGAATACTGAAATTTTGACATCGTTATACCACTCGATCGAAGCCATGTTCTGAGATGCCTCCTCCTAATTACATGAAGAAGATTGTTACTATAACTCCATTTCTTGAAAACAGGATAAGGAAAATGATCTTTCAAGAATTTGAGACAATAAAAATTCGGGATGCTTATCAATATCTCACCACCATTCGCTAACACCTTAACAGTTCTCGATAGTACATCATCCGGATCTTTCAAGTGCTGGAGCACATCTGAAAAAATAATGCAGTCGAACCTAGCCCCCTTGAGTTGCTGGAATGCCTCCTCAAAATCAGGCTGGGTCGCTGTGATTCCCTTTGACGCCGCCATCATACCCATAATCGGGTCGAGAGGAATGGTTGAAACTTCCAAACCCTTTTGCACCAAAACGGCTTCAGTGGAACCGTCGCCGCATCCTATGGTGAGTACGTTCTTGGCATTTTGAGGAACCAATGACAACAAATCCCAATCAGGGGCCGAATAATACATCTTGTCCCACCTGATATGGTCTATGTTTTTTTCTGTGGGGAATAACTCGTGTCCACATACAGCCCCATCCTGAAGAGAGAGCAAAAATTCGACCTGCTTCTCAAACTCATCGTCCCCAATTCCGAAGGTATTGCTATTACTATACCGATTTGGCAAATGATGCACTAGGACGTCAGATATATGAGAAATGCATATGACTTTGCTGAATCCGCATTGGGTATATGGATCAGTAGCCGCAGAACACAGTAAATCATACCGACCCTGGTGAGGAGCAACGAGGTACCCTCCTGAGGCAATTGCGCGTTTCAGTTGGTCTCGGGTCAATACATAGCACGCAGAATGGAGGTTCGAAAAGATAGCAAAGGCGTATTTGCCAACCCTCTGAACTGTGCTCGGTATCCACCGGAAAGGACCATTGAAATCCGGATACGATCGTCTCCCTTTCGAATCCAATTCGCATCTAAGGAAACCGGCTATATCGCGTCCAGGAAGCACTCTGGTCATTTCGAGGAAGGCCTCGATATTTCGCCATGTAATGAGCATATCATCTTCGCTGTAGATAAAAAGATCGAAATCTTCGACCCTTTCTGCGAAGATCCTCTGATGACCAAATGGAAGTGACCAAGGATCCTTGGTAGGAAGACCCACCACGACCTTCACCTCCGCCCCCAGATTCTTGGGAATATCCGACAATATTACGATCTCGGTTTCGCATGGCATAGCCTTATATTCGGATAGCAATTTATTAAGATATTCGGCATGCCCAAGACCGTAATTCGCTATTGCAACCAAAATTCGCATCGTGCACACCAACTCATGATTGTCTAGAGCTACCGGCAGGGTCACCTAGGAATCGACGCTTCCAATCTTCCGGGGTCTGCAACGACCGCCACCGCCGCCGTTTGGTATCGTGAGGGTTATATGACTGACTGGTGCTAGATGGGGCTTCAGAAGGCTTCCCAAGTGGGTGATTAGCCATGGCTGGCCCACCTGCTATTGCCAGATTCCTGTCCAGGGGAATTAGGTGTTCGCGGGAGGGCGTGCGTCGCCTTCGCTCAAGGGCCAGCTACTTTCCTAAATTTCGCGGCGATTGTATCGCTGGACCGCTCGTATATTCATAAGCACCGATGTCCCAAGCAGAACCTTGAGGGCGGGCGATACCTGCAATATCAGTATTGTACGGACTTCCTAACGTAGCTCCGTGGTCGATTGCCCAAGACCCTCTTTGGAGACGGTACGTTGTCATATCTATCCCCCCCTCCTTGCCAAGATCTGCAGAAGAGTGGCTATCACATCCTTTGCAGAGGGTTTTCCATGTAGAAAAGTTCGTTATGGTTTTGCCTTTTCCTGCATCCCAGCAACTGTACTGTGCGGAGCAATGAGTATAATAGTTATAATCCACCTGTGAAGCTTCGTTTGAGAAGGTGGTTGTAGCATGATCAAGATGGATGAAGTTGCTTCCACTTTTGGCATAGAAGAAATTATTTTTGATGTTGGGAGAAACAGCATTACCGATACTAAGCCCGCTATTGATGAAGGTGTTATTGTAAAATACAGAGTTGGTGCCCCCCCGGTACAACATGAGCCATGCATTGTTGGCCGACGCCGCAAATACATTGTTGTAGAGGTAAATCGGATAGGTCCCGTTAGTCCACTCTTCAATGAAAACGTGACCCGTCACATATACACCTGGGTTTCCGTCAAAGATGTTGTTGTAAATCCAAAGTTGTTGCACCCCCTGACAGCCCGAACCATAGAAATGAATCCCGTTGTGGTGATAGGCATTCGTTCCAGGATTGTCCCAATTAGCATAATCATGAATGTGGTTGTTATAATATTTGAATGTCCCTCCAAGACCATTCCCTCCGCAACTAGAAGATATTCCCCAATTTGAGTTATATATCTCGTTGTTGTAAATCAAAACATTCGTGTCGCCATTATTAAATGAGTGCGCTATCCCTATGCCTGTATCGTGTATAATGTTGTCGTGTACACTTGTGTTGCTCCCAGAAATACTTACTCCTTGTACCTGGCTGGAATCAACACTTGTGTCCGTTCTGATCGTCCTTACGTACATGTTCCTGATTGTCAAATTCTTTATTTCGCAGTTGTTACAGTTTGTGCCCCAGATACCTTGGGCATTGTGCTGATAGGTGAGTTCTGAACCATTGGCAGTACATTCGATGATGCCGTTTGTGCCGCCATCGACAGTGATGTAACTCCTGCCATTTATTTGTAACCCACCCTCCATATAGGGCTGACTGAGCTTTGCCTCTGGCTCAAAAAGGATGGTGATATTGCTGGAATAAGACCCATTTGCTCGGGCGACGAGATTTGATGTTATCGTACCACACAAATGCACTGCGTCTCCGGGGCCTATCTTACCCGGTGTCTTGCCGGTCTGCCAGTTCACGGAAGTATTAAACCAAGCGGCAGAATGGGCGTTAGCACAATTCGCGCCAGTGTTATTCCCTACCGCCGTCTGGGCTACATAGATATCCTTAGCAAGAACGTTTGTAATAAGTAACGAAACGATGCCTAAACTTACGACTACTAACAATCTGATTCGAACTGGGGGAACAATAGATTTCACAAACCCTCCGACTGTAATTCTCGGCCGTCCTGCTCGAGTACGGGCGCTGCAGTCATCATATCGAGCCTCGCCAAAACGGCAAGCAAACAACGTGCCACGCAAGGGCCAAGCCCAGGATACTTATAGACATCTACCCGATCCTCCTATGGCCCCAGTCTTCATTCAGCTTCGCTTGCTTCCTCAGCGTCGGCGTGAGTCTGGGGATCAAAGCCCTTCCACCATCTTGAAGGTGAGCGCCTTATGCATTCGGAACCGGCCTCTTCAGCGAAGGGACCTGCAAACATGAGCTATCGAGAGCAGTTTGCCGATGGTGGTCAGGCGTCGGCGGTCTTGGCCCGCAGGCGGGCAGATGTTGGCGCGCGTCCTGCTCTGGGTCGGTCATCAGGGCCCTTATAGGCACAGGACCGATTTCTAGCCTGCGGTGGCGATGATAAAGGATTTAGTGCTGCTATGAAAGCCAAAAGTATGTACCAGAAGACGATGATCTGATCAAAATATGACACAGCGAAAAAGGATGCGATATGGGCGAGGAGGCAAGCTCCCGTGCTCCACGCCAGAAATGCCAGGGAACGTGCGGTGCCTTCCAGCACGCGCACGGTGCGCCCGACGGTCCTGAAGCCTATCACAATGATCCATATGAAAAGGCACATCCTCAGTAACCCACCCATGACTCCTTCAGCAACAAACTGGTTGGTAATATCCGCTGCTTTCTGATTCGCTACGAGTGCAGTGGGCATCCAATGAGCCGTATATTTCGTCCCGATCAGCCACCATTCGTCAACATGCCTTATCGCCTGGTCCATCAAGTAGGACCTGTGCCATCCACCCCCGCCTATCAAGTCACTGATTTTCGAGACCAGGAACCAGACGGGCACTTTCATTACTAAATGCAATGCCACCAATACGAACACTATTCCCCATCGTATAGTCCGCATGTGCCGTCTCAAAATCCATGCCAATAAACCAATTATGCCAAACCCGAAGGCCAAAGCAGGGCCGCTGGAGTGAGAAGTGACAGCTATCGCCGTGCTCGCAGTAATACCCAAGACTACCCCTACCCTACCATTTGCCCGATCCGCCAATAATGCTGCAAGAAGGGGCAGTGACACCGCACCAACGGTACCTGCCAAGATCGCGTGACGGAACGGCCCCTGGGACCTAACATAACCGTCCCGCAGTACGCTCTTCTCAGCCACACCACCGAGTACCGAGAAAATGTTCCTACCCGTAACCGCTTCCAAAATCATGAATCCCGCCAAAGGGATCAAACAAAGAGCTAGCATCTTTATTGTTCTTCGGATATCCCCGGGGTCTCTAATCAAGAATCTGCATAAGAAGTAAATACCAAGTGTGTTATATAAAAAGCCGAGTTGATTTATAAGAGCCCCTGAACTCTGCCACAGTATGTTATACAAGATAAACCCAACGCACGCATAGACGATGATCAGCTTGTCCATGGCGTTCACCTTTACTGGTGGTAACAATTCCCCGCGAACAACGAGCCTAAGCCACCCGAAAAGTACAACGATCCGCAAGGCGGTGAAATGAAGGCTCGAAGCCACGACTTGCTGCCCCAGGGTGATAAAACATGCCGATGCGATCAGCGGAAGAATGGCAAGCCGGCGAGGCAACAGCACAAACAGAAAACCCGCCCCCAGGGTGAACAGGAGGCCCACCAGGGTCATATTTATAGCATCAGCTTCCGGCATCTGATAACCTTCTCAGTTTGTTCACTTTTTTCAACGTAACGTCCATAAAATACACTGAGGTCGACGCGTTCCTAATTTACTAACAGCTTGGAGGTGTCAGCTGCTCTCATCGATCAGACGACGGCCATTTAGGCTGTAATAGAGCTGGTAGATAAGAAAAAAGTAGAAGTGCCAATGATTTTAACTGCGATCGAGGGCTGTGGCTATCGTTCAGAGAGTATAAGAGTTGTGTTCGCGCTTCCGAGTTCTTTCCCGTACCCATTAGAAACTTTGCGTAGTGACGTCGCCTTGAAGCGAGAACGATCCAAAAGGCTCTGGAGAGTATCCTATCTGTCGCTTCCCTATAACGCACGGACAGAATCTCCAACGCACGTACGGATGATCCTACTCCCATCAAACGATTTGCCGATTGAGCCTCATTGGTTATCCTATAGGCAACCAAGCGTACTGAGGTATATACTATGGCGCCCAAAAGGGGTAATAGGTTGAAGAGGTAAAAGTCGTCCGCCCCGCTCACGCTGACGCAAAATGGTTCCGGGCCAATTTCTTGCAATACACGCTTTGGTATACAGCAATAACTCATTGAGGCAAAATAACCTGTGGTCCTGTTATACCGCTTAATGAAACCCAAGGGGTCTATGAGTTCAACATTGCCCGAATTGATTAAGGGATTACTACTCCAACGATAATTTCCATATCCAGAGAAATTTACGTGCCCAGTGAAAAAAGCAACAGCAGATGGGTAATCTGAAAAGAGCCTGCGCTGCATTTCGAGGTAACTGGGATACCAGATATCGTCGTGATCGAGAAAGGCTATGAGATCCCCGCGGGCTCGCTCGCACAAGGCGTTACGCGCTTTGGCGACCCCCTTGTTTTTCTGCTGAAATACAGTGACTCGTGACCTATAGTTATTCAAAAGGGAAACAGTGTCATCGGTGCTTCCGTCATCGAGGATCAGAATTTCATCTGGTGAGATTGTTTGCGACAATACTGAGTTGAGGGTTGCCTCAATCGTCCTTCCAGAATTATAAGTTGGCATGACGACACTTACTGCCAAAGCCCCATCCTCTTGCCCCTCACTCGTGTGGACCTAAAGGCTCTGTCAGTGCCCTATTTATGGGGGCAACTGTATAACACTCGCACGCACTCACATTCATCCCCCGCAGGCGACTCCCTAGTAACATTCCATTATTCATTTATTATTCTTTTCGACGTATTCTCAAGACATCATTGAATTGGTGCATTAAGAAAGATAGTTGCGTTTTCAGCCTGTTCATCTGCTCCTCCCTGAGGTATTTGATGAATTCCTCGGATAAAGGCCTCTTTTCTCTGCGATAAGATGAGTAGAAAAAACCACTTATCCGGGCGGGGCCTCCTAACAGGTAAGGTCTTTCTCTTACTCGGATTAAGCATTTAATGACTTCAAACAGGGGATGACTCCCGAGTGAATAATCCATTCGGCCTTTGCGAAAATTTTCGGCCATTCCGCCTCTTGCATCTACACTTATTTTATGATGAAGCACTTTCAGCTCGGGTAAAGATCGAACCTCCCACCCCTTCATCCTCACCATAATCTCTGCGACCCAGTCGGACCCTCCGTATGGCAAGGGTATATACCCCCCAATTGCTTCGTAACATTCGCGCCGAAACAGCTGAACAGCATGAGCGACGGATCTGATGCGGTTAAATTTTCGGCTCAGGAATTGTCCATTGTGTTGCTCATAAATAAAGCCTCCC
>JAPVTA010000245.1:0-2119 GCA_047519465.1 Thermodesulfobacteriota bacterium
AGGCGACAACAAAGTAGATTCGATGGAAGAATGGTTTCAGTATAATTTAAAAAGTGATGGTGTGGGGTGATGGTGTCAGGTGCAGAGAGAAGAGCTCTTTCCAATTACCAACGCCTTTGTTACTGAGGCATGTCGCCCCATCAATCGATCTGATCGGACAAGCTCGAAATATCACGAAGCGGCCAGACGGTTATTTTCTTGTGCATAGGATATTTGTGCCTACCCGGGTAGATCACCCAGAGATGACTCAGCTTTAGAGTCTCCAGGGCAGCGTGCATCGATTTCGTTGCCTTCGGCGCTTCGTTGAATTTGAATTCCACGCCGATGCGACGTCCACGGTGGAGGAAGAAAAGATCGATTTCCAGACCCTGATAGGTCGCCCAGAAGTACGCCTGAGAGGGTTTCAAAATTCGCAGGACCTGTTCCAGAACGAAGCCCTCCCATGATGCACCCATTCGTGGGTGGCCAGACAGGCTGTGAAAGTCCGTGAGGCTGAGGAGACTATGGAGGAGACCGGAGTCACGAAAGTAAATTTTCGGTGCTTTAACCTGACGCTTCGAGATGTTTTCATGCCACGGCTGGAGCTGCCGAATCATGAAGGTTCCCGTCAGAATATCGAGATACGAGCGCACCGTCTTGTCAGATAACCCCATGGATCGGGCTAACTCCGAGGCATTCCAGGTTTGACCGTGATAGTGAGCCAGCATCGTCCAGAACCGACGCATGGCGGCGGAGGGAACTGTCACTCCTAACTGGGGGATATCTCGTTCCAAGAAAGTCCGTATAAGACCTTCACGCCAGGCAATGCTGTCCCCTTCCGACCGGGCAAGGAAGGACCTGGGGAACCCTCCCCGGAGCCAGAGTTTTTCCCAGGATGCAGTTCCTGCCTCTTGGAGATCGAATCCCGAGAGTTCGACAAATTCCACGCGGCCCGCGAGGGTCTCGGAGACATTTTTGACAACTCCGGGCGACGCGCTGCCGAGTATAAGAAAACGCGCCCGGTTCTTAGGACGATCAACCAGAACGCGCAAAACATTGAACAGTTCAGGCATGACTTGGATCTCGTCGAGGATAACGGTTCCATTCAAGGAGCCGAGCATCAGCTCAGGATTCTGGAGGCGTTGGAGATCCGGCCTCGACTCGAGATCGAAATAGGTGGCTTTTTTCCCTTCCGCAAACATGCGTGCAAGAGTCGTTTTCCCACATTGACGGGGGCCAAGAAGAGTCGTGACGGGAGAACGCCTTGTCGAAGCGCTGAGTTGCTCGATATAAGAGGGCCTTTTGATCATGCCTAAATAATACCATGAAAATTCGGAATGTCAATCCGAATTTTCATGAACCATTTTGAGGATCTTTAAAGCAAGAAATCCCGAGACCGTCTGGATGACAATGCCATTGTTTCATAAAATCCCTCCTCACCTCCCTTTGCTAAAGGGAGGAAGAGCAATACCCCTCTTTGGCTATCTTCTTCCTGCCGTACAGGCAGGCAAGAGGGGCAAGGGGAGATTTGCAGACGGGGGTCAGGTTCTAACGGGGACTGAGTGCATTGTTTTTACGGATGGAGGAGGTGAGCCCATTCCATGATCCCTGTACGGATCATCATCATGGCAAAGGCGGCGAGCAGCAGAGAGAAGACTTTCCCGATTCCCCTGGCCCCTCCCTCTTTGAAAAATCCCATCAGCCGGTGAGAGTAGCTGAAAGCAAGCCAGACGATCAAGAGATTGAGAATCAAACAGAGCACCGATGAAACATAGCCATAGGCATCGACGATGATCAGAAGCAAGGTGAGGACGCCGGGTCCGACAATCAGAGGAATGCCGATGGGGACAACTCCGATCGTCTCCTTGGGAAAGGTCCGGGTCCTTTCAGGAAAGATCAAATCCACCACGGCAATGATGAAAAGGAGAATTCCTCCTGCCACCTTAAAATCGGAGACCGAGATATTCAGCAGGGCAAAAACGGATTTGCCCACCAAGAGGAAGCCGATGCTGATCAGAAGGGCAGTCAGAATCGATTGACGGACGACACTCTTCCGTTCGGGCGGGTCCATATCCAGTGTGAACGAAACAAAGATCGGCAGGATCCCCAAGACATCGAAGGCAACAAAGAGGGGAATAAA
>JAPVTA010000246.1:0-2802 GCA_047519465.1 Thermodesulfobacteriota bacterium
GGGTCCAACGAACCAACCCCTTTTTGCTAATGCCAAAGCTATCCTAGGAGGTGTTTTTGTCTTCTGTCAAGCAATTTGATTACGGATTACGGTCAGGGAGACTAATTTGTTTTGTCTGCCAAAATATTTTAGGAAGGCGAAGAGGATAAGTAAAGCAGAACAGAAAAGGGGCCTGACCGAACCTGAAGCAAGGCCTATTTCCAGTCGACTTGGTCTAGAACTCCAGGTGGTGAGATGATGATATGCCGCCAGCCTGAATGACTACGAGGGAGATAAAGATTCATGTGACAAACCCTGTCTTTCTCTTAACAATTCTTCAACCCATTCCAAGCCGAGTTCGATCAACTTACCGCGGCTGGGGCGGCCTGTCTCGGGATCGCAGCCGATCACGTCATAAAGCATCTCAATCCCTTTCTGAAATTCCTCTTCCGTGAAAATCCTCTTGCCGGCATTCGGCCCGTCGGGTTTTGGATCGAAGAGCCTTCGGGGCAATTGGTCATCTTTAATCGTAAATCCTTCGAGACTGTTGAAGGCTCTGGCCATCATCGTGCCTCGTTCAGCGGCCTTCATTAACTCAAAAAGATTAGTATTCCAACCCGTGACTGCATTCAAGCACTGGATCATTAAATCCAGAGACATCACGCCCCGGGGTGCAAATCCAAAAACGCAGAGCCCCAGGGCATCCATCGTTTTCCAGAGATGATCAAGCAATATGTAAGCCCTCACCTTTTCGTTGGTGATTTGTGTCGGATGCATTGCCTTGTAAATTCCCAACGGTTTGACGGATTGAAAGGAATAGAATTTTTCATCAAAGAATAAAGTATCGTGAGGGGCATTCATATGGTCAGGCCCGTAGGGGCAGGTCGCATAACCTATGCCAACTCCTACCTTTACACGAGGATCGTGCATGGGCAACTCGAGGCCTTTGACCGCAAGATGATAGGGCTGGTCTGAAACCTTCCACCTGTGCGCGAGTCGTGTAATTCCCTCTGCCAAAAGATCGCCGAAACCCTTCCGCTTCGCTATCATCTCCAACAATTGAATTACCAGATCCGGATCCCCGAAGTGAAGCTCGAGCCCATCCGTGTCAGCTTTTGTGATTACGCCTTTTTCAAAACATTCGCAAGCGAAGGCGATGACCACTCCCGCAGAGATAGTATCCATGCAGTATCGATTGCAGATCTCGTTGGCTTTCGCGATGGCTTTAAGGTCCAGAATATTAAGATTGGTTCCGAGAGCGGCAATCGTCTCATATTCGGGCCCCCCGTAGCGGGAATCAACACCATATTTTGAATGCTCGAGCGCAATGCCGCGCTTACATCGGATGGGACAAGAGTAACATCCTTTTCTCTTTTTCAGCAGAAGCTCGTTATAGGTGTCGCCGCCGACAGTTCTGGAGTCATCGAGTTTGGTCTGTCTGAAGTTGTTAATGGGTAAGGCACCCGCCTCAGACAAGATTTCGCAAAAGATGGTGGTCCCGTAAACAAATAGGGTTTTCCCTTGAGGATTATCTTTGAAGGTCCTGGCATAGTCCTGGGCGGTCTTGCGCAAGAACTCAGGATCAAAAAATTCGATCTTTTCTCTTCCTAAGGCAGCGACAGCTCGAACATTTTTTGAACCCATGAGGGCTCCGAACCCATCTCGACCATTGAAATGGCCAAGATTGTTTGTAATATTAGCAAAACGAACGAGATTCATTCCAGCAAGACCCGTCTGGGCAACCCGGATCCTATTGCTCCCCATCTCCTGACGGATCATATCTTCAACCTCTCGGGCTCCCTGATCTGCCAGATGAGAAGCATCCTTGATCTCGGCCTTCCCTTCGGTGATCCAGAGATAAACGGGTTTCTCTGCTCTTCCCCGAAACACAATGGCGTCAAAGCCTGCCATCTTCAGTTCTGGGCCGAAAAAGCCGGCTGCCTCTGATTCAGCCGCTGTCCCTGTAAGGGGCGATTTCCCTATAGCAGCGAATCGACAGGATGCTGCGATAGGTGAACCAGTCATCACGCCGGTGGCAAGAATCAGAAGATTATCTGGTGAAAAAGGGTCGATCCGAGGTGAAACCTCTTTGACAAGGTAGTGGTAGCCAATCCCTCGTCCGCCCAGATAAGTCCGGTAGAAAGTATCGTCTTTCTCTTCTACCTCGATCTTTCGATTGTTCAAATCGACACGGAGAATCTTACCTCGATACCCGTAACCCACAGAAGTTATCCTTAAAAAAAATTCTATTATTAATAATATAATCCTCACAGCCGGAATACAAGCTCCGGGTTTATTGGAAAAAGTAGGTGGAAGCTGAGGGGGTATGGAAAAGACCCGAGGGCGGACGCGTCATGAAGCCCATCGTTACATTCGCTTATCACAGCGGATGGAGAAAGGGCGAAATCTTAGGGCTTACCTGGGACCGCGTAGATCTCGGGGGAGGTGTTGTAAGGCTCGATCCAGGGGAGACGAAGAATAACGAAGCGAGAACGCTCTACATGGATGACGATTTATTAAAAGAGATCCAAACTCTCCATTCAAAACGGCGGCTGGGATGTCCATATGTGTTTCACCGAAAGGGGGAACCTATAAGACATTTTCGTTGGACATGGGATAGTCGTTGCCGACAAGTTGGTCTGAAGGGCAGGCTATTTCATGACTTCCGGAGAACGGCTGTAAGGAACATGGTCAGAGCAGGCGTCTCCGAAGGAGTAGCAATGAAAATCTCGAACCATAAGACTCGGAGCGTCTTCGATCGCTACAACATCATCAATGATCAGGATCTAATAGAAGCAGCTAAAAAACATGTGATCTATCTCA
>JAPVTA010000247.1:0-15876 GCA_047519465.1 Thermodesulfobacteriota bacterium
GATGAGCGGATTTTCGAAAACCCATCCCTACACTCCCGAAGAACTTTCTCAGGGAATTCTGAAATTGATGTTCGAGCTTCAAGGCTTTCTTGCCGAGGTTACCGGGATGGATGATGTGACGCTACAGCCTGCGGCAGGGGCACACGGGGAATTGACCGGGATGATGATGGTCAGGGCCTGTCTTCAGGCCCGGGGGGAAAGAAGAAAGAAAGTGTTGGTTCCGGATACAGCCCACGGAACCAACTGCGCTACTTCTGCGGTTGCCTCCTATCAGATGGTAGAGATCAAATCGAACGAAAATGGAGTGATCCCTTTGGAGAAAGTGAACGACCTGATGGATGAAGAAGTGGCAGCCATCATGGTAACGAATCCTAACACGCTGGGCCTTTTCGAGGAACATCTGAGCGAGATCGCTGAGATTGTCCATGGCAAAGGAGGGTTTGTTTATTGCGACGGTGCCAATCTAAATGCCCTGATGGGGGTGGTAAAACTTGGCGATTTGGGGGTGGATGCGGTTCACATCAATCTCCATAAGACCTTCTCAACTCCTCATGGTGGAGGAGGTCCAGGAGCCGGCCCAGTGGCCGTCAAAAAGGAGCTTACCCCCTATCTCCCGGTTCCGGTGATTGAAAAGCAAGGAGAACGTTACCGGCTCCATGATGATCGGCCTCATAGTATCGGAAAGGTGAAGAGCTTCTACGGGAACTTCGGAGTCTTGATCAAAGCTTATACCTACGTTCTCTCAATGGGAGCAGAAGGGCTTAAGAAGGCGAGCGAGATAGCCGTGCTCAACGCCAACTACCTGATGAAAAGGCTAAAAGACCATTATTATCTTCCCTATGATCGACCTTGCATGCATGAGTGTGTCTTCACCGATCGGGCCCAGGAAAAATATCATATCAGCACCCTCGACATCGCTAAGAGGCTGATTGATTACGGCTATCACCCTCCCACGATCTACTTCCCCCTGGTTGTCACGGGCGCGCTGATGATGGAGCCTACAGAGACGGAGAGCAAGGAAAGCATCGATCGATTCATTGAAACGATGACTATCATTGCTAAAGAAGCCGAGGAGGAGCCGGATCTGCTTCGCCAGGCGCCCCGGAGGGTGAAGGTAAGGAGGCTTGACGAGGTCTTGGCAGCGAGAAAACCGAAATTGAAATGGACAGGAGACAAATGAAAATGTCAAATGTCAAAGCTCAAAGTTCAAATCAAGCTCAAAATCCAAATAAACAAGAAAGAAATTTCTTGGCATTCAGTCACTTGGCATTCATTTGACATTTGAACTTTGGCATTTGGAATTTTGATACATTGCCATGGGGAATGATAACAAAGGATATATATTAGATCTGGGTCTGGTTGATTACCAGAAGGCGTGGGATCTTCAGCATCGACTCTGGTCGAGTCGCGTGGAAGAAGAGTTACCCGATCTGTTGCTCGTCCTCGAGCATCCCCATGTGATTACTCTCGGCAGGCGTGGAAACCGATCCCATCTGATTGCCTCTTCAGAAGTCTTGGAGGCGATGAAGATTCCCGTTTTCCATGTGGAGAGGGGCGGGGACGTGACCTACCACGGTCCTGGACAGATGGTGGTTTACCCCATCCTCAACCTGAAAGCATACGGGTATCGGGTTGTCCGATACGTTGGTCAGCTGGAGGAAGTCGTCCTGGGCGCCCTCAGAGATTTTGGAATTGCTGGAAGAAGAAACCCTTTGAATCGAGGTGTCTGGGTGGATGAAGAGAAGATTGCCTCGGTCGGAGTGGCGATAAGAAAGAGGGTATCCCTCCATGGTATCGCACTTAACTACGAGACTGACCTAAAATACTTTGACCTTATCAACGCCTGTGGGCTCGAGGGAAAAAAAGTGACCTCTATGGCAAAGATTCTTGGGATGGGGATCTCCCGGGAGCAACTGCTTGAGAGGGTGATTTTCCATTTCAAACAGATCTTCGAGAGAAATTGGGAAGAGAAGAGCCTGGAAGAGGTTTTTTAAACTGTGAAAACCTGGGTCAATCTATTCCCCTCTTCCCTGGCGGGAGAGGGCGGGGGTGAGGGGGAGTAGATCTTGTCCACCCCCACCTTAGTCCTCCCCCGTCAAGGGGGAGGATAATAAGACGGATTTTCATTGTTTGAGACGACGAAACTTTTTTAGAGCGCGTTGAGCGATCGATGAATGAGCGAAGAATAGTTGTCATCGGAGGAGGGCCGGGTGGTTATGTGGCAGCGATTCGGGCTGCCCAACTGGGAGCCAAGGTCGCCCTGATAGAGAAGGATAAGATCGGAGGCACCTGTCTCAACCGGGGCTGCATCCCGACCAAGGCGCTTCTCTTTGATGCCAAAATGCTCCAATCGCTGAGGCGTTCACCAGTTCTTCAATCTCTTCTTGGCCAAAATTTTAATCCCTTCGAATCAATGATGGAGCGGAAAGAGAAAGTGGTTCGGGAATTGGTGAAGGGTGTGGAGATGCTCCTCGAATCCTATCGTGTGACGGTAAAGCATGCCCGGGCCGACCTTTTGGGATCTAATCGAGTGCTTCTACTATATAATGATGGAAGAAGCGAGATCGTCGAGGGCGATGCGATCATCCTCGCACCCGGCTCAAAATCGAAAATCCTGTCTCACATTACTCCTGATGGCGATAAAATTATCACCAGCGACGAAGCATTGCAGGTCAAAAATGTCCCTCGTGAAATGGCGATTGTGGGAGGAGGATATATCGGGGTTGAGCTTGCGACGTTATTTAACGCATTAGGTTCTAAGGTAACAATCATTGAAATTCTGGATAATCTTCTGCCCGGTCTCGAAGACGAACTGGTTCGGAATCTTCGAAGGTTCTTCGAGAGGGACGGGATAAAGATTCTGACGAAGTCAAGAATCGAGGCTCTCCGCCCCGTGGAAGAGAAATTGATATTAACGATTGATACTCCGCAGGGAATTCAGGAAATTGCGGCTGAGAAGGTGCTTTTGGCCGTCGGGAGGAGTCCCAATTTAGACCTCGATTTTCAAAAACCCGGAATTGAGATTTCGCCAACAGGCATAGGAGTCAACCGCCAGATGGAGACCACGGCTCCGCATATTTATGCGGTCGGTGATGCTATTGGAGGAACCATGCTGGCCCACGTGGCGATGGAGGAAGGAGTGGTAGCAGCAGGGAATGCGATGGGGATCGACCATGAAATGGAAGATCATTTGATTCCTCTCTGCGTCTTCTCTCATCCGGAGATTGCTTCCGTCGGGTTAAGCGAAAAAGAGGCGAGAGGAAAAGGTACGATAAAGATAGGCCGTTTCCCTTTCCGTTCCAACCCAACGGCATTGATCTGCGGGGAGACCGAGGGCCTCATCAAGGTGATTGCTCGTCGAGAGGACGATCAGGTGTTAGGAGTTCACATCATTGGGCACGATGCCAGTACCTTGATCTCCGTTGCTTCCCTGTTGATGAAACAGAACGTCAAGGCCGCAGAGTTTGGCAAACTGATTCAGGCTCATCCAACCCCGCCGGAGGCTCTGAAAGAAGCGTTTCTCGACGTGGATGGATTGGCCATTCATCTCCCGAAACCGCTGAGAACTAAGGCATAGAACGTGGCATTGATAAGAAGCACCAAATTCCAAACAATTTTACATGACGAGTTCCTGACCCACGAACGATGAAAATATGACTAAGTCCCCTCCCCCTCTGATGGGGGAGGATGAGGGTGGGGGTGAACAATTGAGCTCATTTCCCCCTCACCTCAATCCTCTCCCACCAGGGGAGAGGAGGTATTTTCTATGTAATTCCAATGACCAAAGTTCCAAAATCTAAACCAAACTGTTTCGGTCATTCGAATTTGGAATTTGGGGACTATTTGGGATTTGGAATTTCCTGAAAAGGCAAATAATAACGGAGGCCAAAGACATTGACAAAACCACCCTGGCTCAAAAAGCGAATTCCTCCTCTTCAGGATGTTCAGAAAGTCAGATCGATCCTAGAGCAGATAAACCTTCATACGGTTTGCCAGGAGGCCCGCTGTCCAAACCTGGGTGAATGCTTCTCAAGAGGGACGGCCACCTTTCTCATTCTGGGAAGGGTCTGTACGAGAGATTGTGGTTTTTGTGCTGTAGAGCATGGTGTACCTGGTCCCCCCGATGAAGCAGAACCAAAGAGGGTTGCCCAGGCTGTTCGGAAGATGGGTCTTCATTATGTCGTCATCACCTCAGTCACCCGGGATGACCTTTCGGATGGGGGAGCATCTTCTTTTGCTAAAACGATTCTGGCCACCCGAGCGTTGAATCCGAAGATAAAGGTTGAGGTATTGATTCCCGATTTCAAAGGAAATCAGAACTCCTTGGAAAGGGTTCTAAAGGAATGTCCTGAGATCTTGAATCACAATATCGAAACCATCCAGCGACTTTATCCCAGAGTCCGTCCCCTGGCGGACTACAAAAGGTCACTGAATTTACTTAAGAGGTCAAGAGATGAGTATCCCGACATTCCTACCAAATCGGGTTTTATGCTTGGATTCGGAGAGACTCGGGAAGAGGTCTTAGAACTCCTTCGAGATTTGAAAGAGGCAGGGTGTGACTTCCTGACGATCGGCCAATACCTTCAACCCCGTCAGGATCGTTTACAGGTCATACGCTTTGTTCCTCCGGAAGAATTCGAGGAGTACAAAATAGTAGCGGAAGGGATGGGCTTTAGAGCTGTTGCCTCAGGTCCCTTTGTCCGAAGTTCCTTCCATGCGGCCCAGATGTATGAAACCTCCCCTCACCCCTCCCTTCTCCCCAATGGGGAGAGGGGAGGGTGAGGGGGCGATGGATGATATGATAAATATCCGAGGGAGGGAAAAAGAATGAGCCCAAATAGGTTATTTTGCATTCTTGTCGTTTTGACAGTGGCATTCGCATCCTGTACCCTGAAGGAGACCCAGGCTCCGCCTGTGGTTCAGCCCTCGCCGGTTGTTCAACCTCCTCCCAAGCCGGCCAAGATTGCTCTGGTGCTGGGGGCGGGTTCATCAAAAGGGTTTGCTCATATCGGCGTGCTCAAGATCCTCGAATCGAATAAAGTACCGATTCACATGATCGTGGGAACGAGTGTGGGGAGCGCTGTGGGAAGCCTCTATGCTTACGGCATCGATGCCTTCTCCCTTCAGAAGCTCTCTTTCTCGGTACAAAAGGATGACATTGTTGATCTTATCTATATTCCGAGCAATGGGTTTATCAAGGGTGAGAAGCTCGAGGAATTCATTAACAAGACGGTGAATTATACCCCCATGGAAAAGCTGAAGATCCCCTTTTACGCCGTCGCAACGGATCTGGAAAGGGGGCAGGAGATGGTCTTCGGAAAGGGCAATACGGGGACAGCGGTCAGGGCGAGTTGTTCCATCCCGGGGATTTTCAGGGCCGTAAGGATTTCCGACCGAACTTATGTGGACGGCGGGGTCGTCAGTCCGGTGGCTGTGGAGGCAGCAAAGAGACTTGGAGCGGATGTCGTCATTGCGGTGGATATTTCGTCAACGGTTGATCGCACGCAGCCCGAGGGGACGATTGATACCATCCTGCAATCCATCAATATTATGTATTCAAAACTTGGTGAGATCCAAGTTTGCAAGGCGGATGTGGTCATCAAGCCAAAGGTGGCTTACATCGGTTCGGCCGATTTTTCAAAAAGGCACGAGGCGATTCTGGAGGGAGAGAAGGCTGCCATCGAAGCCTTGCCGCAAATTATGCAAATCATCACCCAACTCCGGCTGGAAGGGAGATTGGAGCAATAACTAAGTTCGATGCCGCGCCCCTACTCAACCGCTGTTAGCTTTGGTTTTTTCTGCTTGTGAGGTACTTGCCTTTAACCGTGTAAAGAATAGAAAGAAACCTCCGCCCAATACGAGTACAATCCCCGGCATGAGAAGGAAGAATGGAAGAGCAAACATCAGACCTCCCGCAGGGAGACTTGCAATGCCCAAAAGACAGAGCAACAACCCCAGTATTAATGAGAGCCATCCTAATACTCGAAAGACCATCCGCATGTTACACGCCCGACGATGGAGTTAAGCGGCCGCTGTTCACTCGGCCCGCTTGACCACTTTTTAGAGGCCGTTCTCACTGCGAGTGAAAAGGACGCTATGACTTATGCGTATTTTCGGCCTATCTTTTACGAGGAACCCGATTTCGGTGGCGGTTTGTATCGTCCGTAGAAAGCTTTTCTTAGGCACGTGAAGGATGGGCTCAGCTAAAAGGAAGAGCCCTTCGGGTTTTAAAAAACCGAATATTTCTGAAAGTAATGCGCGTTGATTCGGGACCTCATGGACCATCCAAAATGCCATAATGAAATCGACTTTCGAATGATTACCGAGGGAATCCGAGTTTGCAAGATGGGGTTTGATTCTTTCTGAAACTCCAGATCTGCGAGCTCGGCTGGCGAGGGCTGCGAGCATTTTGGCCTGGATGTCAATCGCAGTAACATGACCCGCCGGCCCGACCAATCTCGCGAGGGGAATGGAGAAATAGCCCATGCCGGCACCGATATCTATCACGGTGTTCCCAGGACGCACATAGGGACTTAATATGGCTTCAGGATTATGAAGAAGCTTGCGTATGGGATTGTCGAATGTGAAACACAACCACCATGGGCAAACCATCTTCTGTCCAGTCAGCTTATCCAGCATTTTGTTTATGGTCCCTAACGCGAACGCCGGCAACACCGGCACGCAACCACCTTGTTACGCTCGGCTTTATTCTTGAGTTCCCTGTATCTGAAACAGCCTACGATATGATCGTTTACCATACCAACTGCTTGCATAAATGCATAACAAATCGTTGTCCCAACGAACTTGAATCCTCTTTTCCTCAAATCCTTACTCATGGCATCTGACTCCGGAGTGCTGGAGGGAATATCCGTTATCTTTCTCCATGCATTCCGGATTGTTTTTTCTTTAACAAATTGCCAAATGTAATTGTCAAAGCTTCCAAATTCTCTCTGTAACTGCAGAAACGCTCTGGCGTTAGTGATCGTCGCCCTGATTTTAAGCCTATTTCTTATGATCCCAGGGTCGCGCAGCAGCCTGGAAACGTCAGTCTCTGAGTATTTAGAAATCTTCCGGGCATCAAAGCTATCAAAAGCCTTTCGGTAACCTTCCCGCTTCTTAAGAATAGTAGACCAGCTCAATCCCGCTTGCGCCCCTTCTAAAATAAGAAACTCGAATAGGCTTCTGTCATCATGAATAGGAACACCCCATTCATTGTCGTGATAGGACTGTTCGAGCTCGTTCCTATCGGCCCATTCACAACGTCTCATCTGCCGCCCTCAATTGAATCCTTTGATGCATAAGAACTTAGGTCAGCAGTGGATGTATGCCCTCCGGTGAAAACCATATCTTCCCTAATCCTTCCTAGATGCGGACGCGGTTATGTGGGTAGCTCACGGTCTTGGATAGGGGCATCACATCTTCCATAGCGGAGAGTTCCACATCCAGCACCTCCCACGTAGAAGAAGAGCCCGGATACTCGGCTTCGACCTTATCCTTAATTTCGAGCGAGAGTAGATACGGACCGGCTTCCTTTGGCAGAAATTCAAGCAGCGTGACCGTTCCCCAATGGCTTCCGCTAGAACGCTCGCTCAGCATGTTCCCTGTTCGGCGATCACGGCTCGAGAGCCACGTCACAAAAGGTCCGAGTGATCCTGTTTCCGTATGAACCACGCGGTTCTGCGCGTCTCTCAAAGTGAGTGTATAGGGACTGCCCACAAGCAACGCGACTTTTTCAAAAAAATACTTAGGGGAATACTGAATCTTATTAGCCTCGGCGCTCTTTAAAGTGAGTAACAGACGGCACCATCTTCCCCCGGTGGTAATGGTCATCTTGTTTTCAAATACAAATTTCCCCTCTTGCCTCTGGGGAAAAAATCGCCCGATATTCCTGCCCGATGACAGCTGTCTGCGTTGGGTGAAAAATCGGTATACAGCTACAATCACAAGTAGGCTGAGAACGCCCGAAACCACCATGATCCCGATGAATGTATCCATACCCTACTCTGTAACAAAAGGCTTTGATAGTTGGATAAAGCAATCTCGCATCGAATGTTATGTCAAAGATAAAACCGAGATCGCATTCCATTCTTTCTGGAAATGTCTCTTCTAAGTCTACCTTTTTACCACTTTCTCAACCATCTGTCTATAAAGTGCTTGATTGTATTTTGTATCTTCACTATGATAGCAGAAAATAATTGCCGTTCCCGTGTTGCGAGATTGCCGGAATCCGAGATTGTGATACCCTGTGAAATCTTTCGGGAGGGGTTATGAAGAGCTACCGAAAAGAGTTATGGTTTGAGGTGCCTACGCGTAGAGCTTTAATCAATATTACTCCGAAGGTGGAGGCATGCCTTAAAGATAGTGGCATTAGGGAAGGGCTTGTGCTGGTCAATGCCATGCACATCACTGCTTCCGTTTTCATCAACGATGATGAATCCGGCCTTCACCATGATTTCGAGGTCTGGCTGGAGAAACTCGCTCCTCATGAGCCCGTGAAACAATACCGCCACAATGTTGGAGAAGACAATGCCGATGCCCATCTAAAACGTCAGGTGATGGGAAGAGAAGTTGTCGTGGCGGTCACAGATGGAAAACTCGATTTCGGTCCATGGGAACAAATTTTTTACGGCGAGTTTGACGGCAGACGTAGAAAGAGGGTTCTTGTCAAGATCATTGGAGATTAAAGAAGGTTATTTGGAACAATCCCGCAATCACGTCAATCCTAACCGACCTATCCTAGCGACGAGTCAGTAGCTTTTTACCTTCGTTTATTGCTTTGCTTGCGCGGATTTAATAGCGGTTGAGACCGGATTTAACGGCCGCCTCGCCCCACGGCCTATTCCAAGATGAAACTAACCCCCTGAGTCAACGGTTTTGGAAAAACGAAAATAAACCATAATTGATTATTGTTGATTCATTTTGAAGTGAAACGGTTATGAACCGTCGATAGGTAAGGAAAAGGTGAATGCAATAAACCCTTTTAGGAGTTTTTTGTTGAAGGAGTGATTTTTGAAGATTTTTTTTGATATTTGTGGTATGAGGAAGGTAACAAAACGGGTGGGCTGGCTGGAAAGAACAAACCTTAAGAATCCCTGCTAATATTGCTCTAAAACTGGGCGTGAAGGCAATTTAGGGCGAGATTTTATTGAAGAACTGTTTTATCGAGGTAAGGGAGAGTTGTATTGGGGTTGCCTCGTTCTTATGTAAAAGGAAAGCCCTAAAAAAGGGGCAGAAAACATAAGAATCTTAGTAAACTAAAGGAGGTTAAAATGGATGAAATCAAGAAAGGTGATATAGTCAAACTGAAAAGTGGCGGTCCGGTCATGACTGTCGAGGATATAAAGGATGGGAAATATGCTACTTGTGTATGGTTTGATGTAACCACAACAGGGACCACATTCAAAAGAAACGACTTTGACTTGATTACGTTAATGAAAGCAGCAGCGGGAAGGTGAACTCTCTGGCTAATGGCCAAAGAGGAGATCAATGAAGCTACGAATTGCCATCCTGGTTTTTACATTAATCATCATTTCTATCGGAGAAGTATATGGGGCGGATTGGAGACTTTACGATTCCAACGACCTAAGACAGAGTTACTACAATGCAGATAGAATAACTCGTCCATCTAAAAACATTGTCAGAGTTTGGGTAAGATGGAATTTCACGGAGAAGGGCGTAATGGATATGGTGCGGAGTGTGGGGAAAAAATTGGAAAAGTTGGAGTATTCAATATCTTTGAATGAAATAAACTGTGCAGAAAAAACTAATCGTTTTCTATCATCGATTTACTATGATAATAATGGGAAAATGATTTACTCGATATCCTCTTCCAATTTTCCAACAGAATGGCTTTTCATCGTTCCAGAATCGAATGCCGATAAATTGTATAAAAAAATTTGTAAATAGAAAGGAGGGTGGACCCGATTAACCCTAACCGGCTAATGGCCAGAAGAAAGAGGTGAGATGAGGAGATAGTAAAAGCAGGTTACGCTAACCTTATGACCATACCACCAAATGTGAAATACCGGGAAAGGTTTTTAAGAGCCCACAAGAGGCGAGGGAAAAACGGAGAGGGTTATGGAAGAAGCAAGAGAAGGTATCGGTATAGAACCGGCAGCATGGACTTACAAGTCAAATCAAAAGTTTTCGAAAGTACCCTCCTGTACGTTGGATATTGCATACCTAAGAAAGCTCTTTGAAATTCTTAACAACATTAACAAAGAAGCACTGCAAATCGAATTCTCTAATGTTGAAAAATTCTATATGCAATCTCAATCCAACCCATCGAAAGAGGACATGGAGAAAACTAAGAAAGGTGTATCAGAAGCATTCAGAATTCATGTTGAAATATACGGGGCAAAGGGTGAATTTCATAGCTCTGATTCCCCATCGATCTTGAAGGAAGAAGTCCTTCCCGACACTGTAAAGGCTATAAAATTTGATAATTCGTTTTTCTTTAAAGTTAGGTTCAATAACAGACTTCCTCAATCACAAATTAACTTGGAACTCGATTTTAGCAAGCCACCTGTTGTTGATTTTATCACAAACCCTTCTCTTCCGACCACGAATAATAGCTTCCTTCAAGTTATGGGAGGGAATGAAACTTGGGTGGAAGGTTCTCACCAGAAAGTACTTTCTTCGCTAAAAGGGATGAGTAATAAGAGAGCGTGGTTGCATGGCAAAAATGTTTACGATCTTTTTCTATGGATTCTCATCCTTCCTCTTTCATTTTGGAACCTTTTCAAAGTTGATCTCATACTTTCACCTCATTTATCAAAAATCTCTAATGTAATTGTTGTTGCTTTATATATTTATTTATTCTTCATAATTTTAAATTTTTTTCGATTCGTGTTTAATTATATGAGATGGCTTTTCCCTTATCTGGAACTCAAAGGCCTATTAAGGAAAGGAGCCACCTTTCACAGAGTAGTTTTTGTGTTCATAGTTACTGCTATCATTTCCGGATTGATAAAGGACGTGTTTATTTATGTAATTCGCTATCTTTTTTGATAATTATTGGATTTTAGTAGGGCAGTAAATAGGCATCCTCCTATTTGATCTTAACTTCTCGTAGGAACATAACATTAGTGCTCCGCCAAATTTCTCCAGGTATTCTAAACCATTGCTAAGATGATCCCGCCATTGCATCAGTCCTATCCGAACAACGAGTTCCTAACCCTTTTACCGCGTAAGTCATTTTACTTGTATGGAATAGCCACGACCTGAAATCGGACTAGGCTGTCCAAACCGAGACCTCCTCCCCTCACCTCGATCCTCTCTCTCCAGGAGAGAAGAGGCACTGGGTGGAGCTATTTTCTGAGCAATTGAAAAATAATGTTACCGTTAACACAAAAGACTATGTTAACGTTATCACAATCCTAATTCTTGTAAGTGATAAATTGCACAAAATAAAAAATATAAATCATAACTTATCGAAATTGTTGATTAATAAATTTCATATATACTTTGATAAAAAATTCACTTTTTACTTGAAATTTCAATTTTTTGCGTCTATAATTATGGCCAACCTACAACTCAGAGCGGAGGGAATCCAGATGGGTAGAAAAGGCTGGTTGGTCACTTTCTCAGGAATGGGTCTGAATCTGGCTTTGGGCGTCTTGTATTCATGGAGCGTTTTTGGCAAGCAATTCACAGAGGCTATCGACAAGGGCGGGTTTGGCTGGAGTAAGACCGGCGCCGCCCTGCCTTATACGATAGCCATCGCTTTTTTTGCTGGGATGATGGTTCCTGCCGGCCGCCTTCAGGATAAGTTCGGTCCCAGGATGATCGCCACGATGGGCGCCCTCTTAACCGGCCTGGGGCTTGTTGTTACGAGCTTTGCTTCACCGGGGAATATTTTACCTGCTCTGATCGGGTTCGGTGCTATGGCGGGCACGGGAATTGGTTTAGGATATGCCACCGCCACCCCTGCGGCCGTGAAATGGTTTCCTCCGGAGAAAAAGGGCCTGATCACCGGTATTGTGGTGAGTGGTTTCGGCCTTGCTTCGGTTTATATCGCTCCTGTCAGCAGATCTTTTCTCGCTGCCTACGGGGTGAAAGGAGCGTTCTTGATTCTCGGCATCGGTTTTGCCGTGATCACCTTTATCCTCGCCCAATTCATAAATAACCCTTCCACTTCCGCTGTAAGTTTGAATCGGAATGCTTCTAAGAATAATAACAACTATAAGGTTGATTATTCCTGGTCGGAAATGCTAAAAACTCGGACCTTCTACCTCCTTTGGATTGAGTTCGCATGCGGAGCCATGGCAGGTTTGATGATTATCGGACACCTGGCCAAGATTGTCTCCGTCCAATCAGGCAATGCGATCCAGATCGGATTCATCTTTGTCGCGCTCCTGGCCATCTTCAATGCCGGAGGTCGTCTCGTTGCCGGTTTCGTTTCGGACTATATCGGCCGATTAAGGACGATCTTCACTATATGTTTAAGTCAGGCCGTGGTGATGTTTTTCTTCTCGAAGATTTCGACGATCTCTGCCTTCGTCTTAGGGTCTGCCGTCGTGGGATTTAGTTACGGCGCCTGTCTCTCTCTGTTTCCCTCGACCTGTGCCGACTATTGGGGGACAAAAAACCTTGGGCTGAATTATGGGATCCTTTTTACGGCATGGGGCTTGGGAGGAGTATTCGGGCCTATCCTGGCTGGTAAGATTGCAGACGCTTCGGGCGATTATGGTATGGCCTATATCGTTTCGGCCTGTCTCATGATTTTTGCCGCTTTCCTCACTTTTTTCACAAAGGCTCCGGAAAAGGAGATGGCAGAGGAATTCTCCAGGCCGGTTCTTGCAGGAGAACTGCAGACAGCGCATTGATAGTCCTACGGTGGTAAGCCTGCCCAAAGAGCCCCCGCATGGGGGCTTTTTTTTGGCCTGACGGTGGTATGAGTCGCAATGATTTACCGAAAAGGCTTCCAGAAAATATGTTGTAGGGGCTCAATTCATTGAGCCCCACTGTGGGCTTGATGAATCAAGCCCCTACAGTTGTGATACAGCCTCGTTTAGAAAGAGAATGAGAGGGGTTTGTTGCTTCTGCTTCAAAACTCGATTAGAATAAATTCTTGAGAAAGGTTCTTGTAAGCTCTATCCGAACGAGGAGAGTTTGAGCGTGCCAAAAGACTTAAAGAGAACAGCCCTTTATTCCTGGCATAAGGAGCACGGCGGGCAAATGGTGGAGTTTGCCGGTTGGGAAATGCCCGTGGCCTATCAGCAGGGGATTATTGAGGAGCACTTGAGTACAAGGAAATTCGGGGGGCTTTTCGATATCTCTCATATGGGACGTTTTTTGATTCGGGGAATAGACGCGATTCCCTTTATGCAGCATTTTCTGACCAACAATGTGACAGCCCTTGATCCGGGTGTGGCCCAGTACACGCTGATTCAGAATGAAGAGGGAGGCTTGATTGACGATGCTTACGTCTATCGGCTGGAAGAAGGGGATCCCTCCCTTGAAACAAATTATCTCCTTGTTGTGAATGCCGCGAATAAGGAGAAAGATTGGAATTGGTTTCTCGATCATAAGAAACGGTACAAGAATGTGGTGATAGACGACAAAACCGATGAAATTGGAATGATCGCACTGCAAGGTCCTCATGCCAGGAGGGTTTTAGAAAAAATCCTTTTAGAAGATCATACAAAACTTCCTGACCCGTGGAGAAATCGCTTAAGGGTTTGTGAGTTAGAGGGAGAACACGTCCATATCACGATCTCAAGAACAGGATACACGGGTGAGCCCATCTGTTTCGAACTATTTTTGCCCGGGGAGAAGCTAAGGCTCATATGGGAGAAGATCCTCGACGCCGGAGAGGAAGAGGGAATTGTTCCAGTAGGCTTGGGGGCGAGGGATACACTGAGGTTGGAAGCTGGCCTTCCGCTTTACGGTCACGAGTTAGGGTCGGATGCGCAGGGAATCGATATCCCGATTTATGCGGTCCCTTCGGCAGCAAGATTGGCCATGAGTTTCTCGCCGCTAAAAGGAGAATTCATCGGAAGGGATATCCTGAAGAGGCAATTTGAAGAGGTGACGGCAAGAGAAAGCGGGAAACCTTTACCTCCTAAAGAAAGGCAGTTAGTTCCCAAGAGGATATTCCCGATCACGCTCACCGGCCAGGGGATTGCCAGACAGGGCTACGAGGTCTTTGTAAACGGCGAGATGGTTGGACATGTGTCGAGCGGGACGATGGTTCCCTATTGGGTCTTCTCTGATCGAGGAATCCTTTCAGAGCCCACAGATGAAAAAAGGACGAGAGCGATCGGCCTTGCCTATATCGATTCAGATTTAAAGGAGGGGCAGAAGATAGAAATTTCTTACCGGGGGAAGAGGGTGGAGGGGGTGATCGTAGAAAGGCATCTTTCCAGCGAAGCTCCGCCATACGCCCATCCTATTCTTATCCAGGAACCGAGGAAGATGCATGCTCCGGTGGGAAGCTTAAAGGACTTGTCTGAAAGACTTGTCCGTCGCGTGGCGGAGAATACCCATTGGAGACAGAGAGAAACATTTAATCTCATTCCTTCGGAGTCAACCCCTTCTCTTCTCGTAAGACTTCTCACGGTTTCAGATCCATCCGGCCGATACGCCGAACACCGGCTGATGAAGGCCTTTAAGGAAAGCGATGTCTTCTATTATCAGGGGACCAAATTGATCGGAGAAGTGGAGGTCCTGGTCGCCGATGAGCTTCGACGCTTCATCGGGTGCACGGAGGTCGAGGCGAGGGTGGTCAGCGGCCAGATGGCCAATACCGCTGTCTTCAGCGGGATTGTCGATTACATCAACCGTTTGGACCGGAGGAGTGAGCCCCGTAGGATCAGCAAGGTGATGAACCATCATATCGGGAGAGGAGGCCATCTGAGTGCCCAACCCATGGGTGCCTTAAAAGATTTTATCGCTAATAGTCCGACGACGGAAAGGCCGGCGGCCGTCCCTTTTCCCGTGATGAAAGATGACCCGTACAGGATCGATCTTCTGAAAACCAGGGAACTGTTGGAAGAGCAGAAGCCCGAATTGATCGTGATGGGCAAGAGCATGGTGATCTACAGAGAGCCTGTGGGGGAGGTTGCCGAAATGATTGCTCATGCCAATCCAAAACCGATCCTTCTTTACGACATGGCTCACGTTCTCGGCCTGATCGGACCTTATTTCCAGGAGCCCTTTAAGGAGGGTGCGGATATTGTCACAGGGTCCACCCATAAGACTTTCTTCGGGCCGCAAAGAGGGATCATTTCGAGTAACATGTCGGAGGGGACGGAATATGAGGAGCTCTGGGAAGCCATCGTCCGCAGGGTCTTTCCCGGAAGCGTCAGCAATCACCACCTTGGAACACTGGTGGGCCTTTTACTCGCAGCCTATGAAATGAACGCCTTCAAAGCGGATTATCAGAAAGCGGTGATCTCCAATGCCAAGGCATTTGCCCATGCCCTAAAGGATCGGGGATTAACGGTGGAGGGCGACCCGCGCCTCGGGTATACGGAGACGCATCAGGTGATCGTCAGGGTTGGTTATGGAAAGGGACCATGGGTTGCCGAACGATTGGAAGAAAACAACATCATCGTTAATTATCAAGGTGCGCCGGATGACGAGGCGTTTACCACAGCGAGCTGCCTGAGAATGGGGGTTCAAGAGATGACGCGCTTCGGGATGAAGGAGGATGATTTTGCTCAACTCGCGGAGTACATGAGTGCAGTCATTCTGAAAGATCGACCCATGGCCAGGGAAATTTCCGAATTCAGAAAAAAATTCGTTGAAATGAAATACTGTCTGCCCGAGGCAGAGTCTCGGTCCCTGGCAGAGAGATTGTCGGAGGTCATCCGGTAGTCGTCCTGCCAGTCTATTGTGTAAAAATTTCTTATTTGTCATTCCGGGCTTGAC
>JAPVTA010000248.1:0-7482 GCA_047519465.1 Thermodesulfobacteriota bacterium
GAGATAATGTCCTCGCTGAATTTGGAAGTGTAGTGGATGCGGTGGAGTGCTCTGTTGAGATTCAGAAGGAACTTAAAACTCGAAATGCTGATCTTCCTCAAAATCGAAAGATGGAATTTCGGATTGGCGTCAACCTTGGGGACGTAATTGAGGATGAAGAACAGATCTTGGGGGACGGAGTCAATATCGCAGCACGTTTAGAGAGCCTATCCGAGGCAGGAGGTGTGTGCATCTCTGGGTCAGCGTATGATTTTGTTGGAAAGAAGCTATCGTTGGGCTACAAGTATTTGGGTGAGCACACGGTCAAGAATATTGAGAAGCCGGTGCGGGTATATCGAGTTTTGATGGAACCTGAAGCAGCCGGAAAAGTGATCGGCGAGAAAAAAATTAAATCAAGGCCATGGCCGAGGGCTGCGGTAGGATTAGTGATCGTTTTGATTATTATAGTGGCTGCCGTAGTGGTTTGGAAACTTTCGACACCGCCTGCTCCCCAAACGGAAGTTGCCCCAAAGGAAAAGATCACAGCTCCCTTGCCCGAGAAGCCCTCAGCAACCGTTCCTCCTTCGGTAGAAGTTGCTCCCAAAGAAAAGGTAACGCCTCCATCACCTCAAAAAGTCTCAAAGACCATTACCCCGTCTCCTTCAGTTGATAAGGCCGATCACAAGAAGATGGCCCTTCCTCTTCCCGATAAACCTTCTATCGCCGTGCTGCCCTTCGTGAACATGAGCGATGATCCCAAACAGGAGTTTTTCAGCGACGGGATCAGCGAGGACATTATCAACGCGCTCGTGAGATGGCCCCCGATCTCGGTCATCCCGCGGGCTTCGAGTTTCATTTACAAGGGCAAGTCGGTAGACGTGAAGCAGGTGGGCCGGGAGATGGGCGTGCGGTACGTTCTGGAGGGGAGCGTTCGTCGGGAGGGAAACAGGGTGCGCATCACGGTGCAACTGATCGATGCTACCACCCTAAAGCATCTCTTCTCGGAGCGCTACGAGCGTGAAATGAAGGATATCTTCGTCATCCAGGATGAGATCGCCATGAAGGTCCTAACCGCCATGCAGGTATCACTTTATGGCTTTGGGACCCAATTATTACCCGAGAAGGGGACGAAGAACATCGAGGCCTATGTGAAAATTCTGGAGGCAGACGTGCATACTCAAATCATGAATCGAGCCAGCATGGCGCAGGCTAGGCAGTTGGCCGAGGAAGCCATTGCCTTGGATCCTGAGTATGCACGGGCATATAGCAGGTTGGCAGGCTGTATCGGAAACGAGTTCCTGCTTGGAGTGTACGAGAAGAACCCCCGCGAGGCCCTGGAACGGGCCATGGCGCTGGCCCAGAAGGCCGTCCAACTCGACGACTCTGCATCAACTGCGCACAGTACTCTCGGATACATGGCCTTGCTAAACCGGGACTACGAGAAGGCTATCGCCGAGACCGAGCGGGCCGTCGCCCTGGCCCCCAATTCCGTCGCTGCATATTACCTGCTAGGGTACTGTCTTTACAGCGCCGGCAGGACTGAGGAAGCCATTCCGATTCTCAAAAAGGCCGTGGCGCTCAGTCCAATCCCTCTTCCTCGTGCTTTAAGTCACTTGTGCATCGCCTCTCGCAAGGCGCGGCGATATGAAGAAGCGCTTGTGGTTTGCAGACAACTGCTCCAGCGCGAGCCGAATCATGTGCTTGCGCACCTTACCCTTGCCGCCACGTTTGTGGAGATGGAGAAAATGGAGGAGGCCTGGGCGGAAATCACCGAGGTCCTGCGGGTCGATCCCAAATATACTGTGAAACTTGTCCCACGATCGTTCCCATGGAAGGATCAGGCCGAGATAGATCGATTGATCGATTCCCTGCGCAAGGCGGGGCTGAAGTGACGGTAATGAGCTTACACCAAAATCCTTTTTCATTTAGTCATGCACATTTCTACCAATAATCATCGACCCTCAGAGTCGTCTCAGACTAAAGATTCGTAGGTGAATTCCTCACCCCCTTTTTCCGAGGACTCCTTCCTGAAATGTTGTTCTTGGGATTTTCTCTAAGAATGCAACATTCCAAAGGCAAGTCATCAATCGTTCCTTAAAACCGGGGCTATTTTTAAAGGCAATTTTTCGCTTGACAACCGATGAGAGTAAGAATATTAAATTATCTTAATTAACTCGATTTCTCTCTTACTACACCAAACTGTCGCCTAATTCTAATTGTTTAGCTTCCTTGTCCTCTTTTAGTTGGACACCAAGTCCCCATTCTATTGTGGAGGCATCATGGAAGGAGTAATCAGGAAAATGCGTTTGCTAAGAATCTTAATTGAAAAAAAGAGATGACTTATGTGTGCAGAGTCTGACGGTACCAAAAAAAATAATTATGCTTTTTGAATCGCCAATTGCAAAAAGTAAGTCATTGCCAAATGCGGACATGCTCTTGGCTGAATTGAAGGATATCTATTAATTAATGATGCCATGCCAATGTGTCCGAATCTACCAAAATACACTACAAATAAAATAGATGATTCCTTAAAAACAACATGGAAGTAATTTGTACTGTCTAACATGGAGGGTTAAACAAAGGCAGCCCAAAACTTATAGACCGAAGTGGAGCAGGTGATTTTTTAGGGAGAAAGGGGGGAGAGAGGCAAGGGCAAGACAAGTTAGACAACGAGGTGGGGTTAGTTTTACTTAAGAACAGGTTTTTTTCAATCTGTCAAACTTTATAGCAAAGGAGGATATTATGCGTAAGTTCCTTATACTGGCAATGGCTGTTTTGTTTTTGAGTGCACTAGCAACTCCATCGTTTGCCCAGGATACGCTGAAAATTGGTGCCCCTCAACCGATGACAGGTCCTGATGCACCCTTTGGAAGCAAGTTCAAAAAAGCCTATGACCTGGCTCTGGAAGAGATCAATGCAAAAGGGGGCGTAAAGGGAAAGAAGCTCGAAGTTATCATTGAGGACCACCAGGCAAAAAACCCTCTGGCAGCCACCGTCACGGAAAAACTGATTACCCAGTACAAAGTCCTGGCTCTTACTGGAGGACGAGCCTCGGGTCAGGCTGTCGAAATCGCCTCCCTGGCACAACGTCTCAAAACTCCTTACCTGGTTGATCACCCATCTGCAGACATCATTACCTCTAAGGGTTTCGAATGGGTGTTCCGGAACAACCCGACCGGATCGATTTATCCTCAAGCCTTCAATAAATTCATCAGCGAAGTCCCTGGGGCAATGCCTAAATCTGCTTCCGTCGTTTACGACAATACGGTCTTTGGTAAAACGATCGCCAACTCAGCTATGGTTTTCCTCAAATCAAAAAACGTACCTATACTCAATGATGAGGCCTATCCTGTCAATACGCTTGATTTCAAACCCTTGATGACGAAGGTCAAGGCACAGAACCCAGATTTTCTGCTCATGGTGGCAGTTTCCACGACGGATGCCATCTTGCTCACCCGCCAGGCCAAAGAGATGGGGGTGACACCTCGCGCCTTTGTGGGATTCGGCGGAGGATTTGGTGTCGCTGATATCGCCACCGAATTAGGGCCACTCAGTGAAAATGTATTTTCCTCGGCAGCCTGGTCAGGAAATCCCAATGACCCAGCAACCAAGGCGTTCTATAAGAAGTTTTATGAAAAATATAGATTTTATCCGAAAGAACATGAGGTGGAAGGGTATGCAGCCATCTACATTCTTGCTGATGCTCTGAAGCGTGCGAAACTGACAGGAAAACTTGAAGAAGACCGTGAGGCCATTCGTCAAGCCCTGCTAAAAACCGATATGACAACTGTTTTCGGCAAGGTGAAGTTCGGCAACTATGCAGGCCCATTAGGAGATCAGTATACAAACCAGAATATCTATTCTCCCGAACATTCCGTTCTTGCCCAATGGCGAGGTGGAAAACTTCTCAATGTCTATCCAAAAGCCAATGCAGAGATAGACTATGTTTTTCCTGACACAACCGTAAAACGTTAATCTCAACCTTCCTGCGCACGTCCCCCTATTCAGGACGTGCGCAGGATATCATCGAGTGTTATGGATACTTTTATTCAAAGTACTGTGAGCGGTCTTCTCACGGGTTCGCTTTATGCAATGATCGGCGTTGGGCTGACGGTAATCTTTGGTGTGATGCGCATCATCAACATGGCCCACGGAGATATGGTCATGTTCGGGATGTACGGGGCCTTCCTATCCATTACATTCTTGAGAATCGATCCATTTTTATCCATTATCATTTGGATTCCTATCGCTTTTCTCGTTGGTGTTTTCATATATCGATTTTTGCTCAAGAACATTGTACCCGCTGGGGAGTTGAACACGCTGCTTTACACGGCGGGACTCTCTCTCTTCATTGCCAACCTTGTCCTTCTCATGGCGACCGGCGACTATCGAACCATCAAATTAAAATACGCTATCAAGCCCCTTCGTCCTTTCGGGATATCTATTCCTATTCCACTCGCCATCGCCTTTGGAATGGCGATATTAATCACGGTTGCCCTTTATTGGTTCCTCGTCCGTACGGATACCGGCAGGGCCATCAGGGCGACGAGTCAGGAACCCGAAGCCGCGGCACTGATGGGTGTGAATGTGGACCGCACGGCAATCATTACCTTTGCTCTCGGAACGGCACTGGCTTGCGCCGCAGGGGTTCTGCTGGCACCCTCTTTATATCTCTATCCCACGGTGGGGGAGATTTTGGTTGCCAAATGTTTTGTGATTGTGGTTCTGGGTGGCCTGGGTTCTGTCCCGGGAGCGATTGCAGGAGGCTTGTTATTGGGAGTGGTCGAATCCATCGGAGCCGTCTATGTTTCGGTTCCCTACAAAGATGCTATTGGATTTGTAATCTTTTTACTTGTTTTGTTATTCAGGCCTTCGGGACTTTTTGGGGTTGGTAAATCATGAAAAAAATCGTTATCGCTCTTGCCATACTCCTCCTCTTCATAGCACCCTGGATCGTATCCGCTCCATTTTTTGTCCATTTGATGATCATGGTACTCCTGTGGACGGTTTTAGGAGCGTCGTGGAACATCCTTGGCGGTTTTACGGGTCAGGTTTCCTTCGGTCATTCGACATTTCTCGGAGCAGGTGCGTATACGACCATGATTCTCTACCTCAAACTGGGAATTGCCCCTTGGTATGGAATTCCAATCGGAGGGCTGGTGGCAGCGTTAATTGCCTTGCCGATCGGCTTTATCTGTTTCAGATTGCGTGGCCCATATTTCGCACTTTCCACCCTTGCCGTGGCAGAGATCATCCGGCTGGTTGCACTCAACTGGGAATCTTTTACAAATGGCCCGGTTGGATTACTCATTACCACACTTCCAGATGTGACCTTCTGGGGAAGGTCGATTGACTGGGAAAACAAGATACCTTTTTATTACATCATTGCCGTCATTGCGCTAGCCGCCATCGTGGCAACCTACATCATGTCCAGAACGAGGTTGGGAGCCTATTCGCTGGCCATACGAGAAGATATTGATAGTGCTGAGGCGATTGGGATCAATACGGTTCAAACGAGGGTAGCCGCCTTATCACTATCTGCGCTTTTCGCTGGGGCCGCTGGCGGCTTTTACGCCATGTATTTACGTTATATTGACCCGGATGCTGTTTTTTCTATCGCCCTTTCTGTCGAAATGGTCTTCATCGCGGTGGTGGGTGGTTTGACGACCGTGGCTGGCCCGCTGATCGGAGCCATTGTTTTGGTAACCTTTGGCGAGACATTCCGTCAGATTTTACTGGTGGGGCACTTAATCCTTTATGGTCTTGCTATGATGTTAGCCATTCGCTATATGCCAGAAGGGATTTGGGGAAGGTTGCGCCTTTGGTTTGGAACTCAGCATTAATGGAAATAAGACATGGCTTTGCTTGCCGTTAAGGGACTCACAAAATACTTTGGTGGTTTACGGGCGGTTCACGATCTTTCGTTCGAAATCCAGCAAGGAGAGATTCTCGGTCTAATCGGACCCAATGGGGCGGGAAAGACGACGGCCTTTAATCTCATTGCTGGTTTCATTCATCCCACGAGAGGGCAGGTCCTTCTAGATGGAGAAAACATCGTCGGGATGAAGCCCTATGCGGTGACACGAAAAGGCATTGCCCGTACTTTTCAGATCGTAAAGCCCTTCAAGAAGCTGACTGTCTTGGAGAATGTGACTCTCGCCGCTTTTTTGAGGTTCCCTTCGCGGGGAGAGGCAGAATCCCAAGCTCGCCGAGTTCTTGAAAGAATGGGGCTCGGGGCAAGAATTTCCGGTTTAGCGGTCGATCTGACACTGAACGAACAAAGGAGGCTCGAAATCGCCCGGGCTCTGGCAACACAGCCAAAGCTGCTTTTGTTAGACGAGCCGATGGGTGGTCTCAACGCTACGGAAATTGAACAAGCTTCCTCACTCCTCCGGGATATTTGCAAGGGGGGAGTGACTATCATCTGGGTTGAACATGTACTCAAAGCTATTATGAATAGCTCGAATCGTGTCGTCGTCATCAATCAAGGAGAAAAAATTGCAGAAGCCCCTCCAGGAGAAATTGTTGAGAACCCGAACGTGATCGCCGCCTACCTCGGGACAAAGAAAAGATAAACCATATGTTGGCTATTGAAAAACTTCAGGTTGCTTATGGAAAAGTTCAGGCTCTCTGGGATGTCACTCTGGAAGTTCCGGATGGAGAGATTGTTTCGCTGGTTGGGGCCAATGGGGCTGGTAAGACAACGTTATTGAAAACTGTCTCTGGACTTCTCCGAAGGCAATCAGGGTCCATCACTTACGATGGAAAGCATATTGAGGAAGCATCCCCGCCGGAAATTGTCAAACAAGGTGTGGTTCATGTTCCTGAGGGAAGAAAGCTTTTCCCCGAGATGACGGTGATCGACAACCTTTTGATGGGAGCTTATTCCATTCCTCAGTCGGGGCGTCCACAAAAACTGGAATGGGTTTTTGGCGTATTTCCAGTACTCAAGGACCGCCAGAAACAGATTTCAGGGACATTGTCGGGAGGGGAGCAACAAATGGTGGCGATTGGCCGAGGCCTGATGGCAGGGCCGAAGTTACTCATGCTGGACGAACCTTCGCTGGGACTCGCCCCTCTCTTGATTGAGGAAGTATTTCGTGTGATTACGGAGATTAATCGGTTAGGTGTCACTGTTCTTCTCGTCGAGCAGAACACTCAACACGCCCTGACCCTTGCCCACAAAGGATATGTGATGGAATTGGGCAAAATCGCTCTTTCAGGTTCTGGAAGTGAGCTTTTGGCCAACAGTAATATCCGTAAAGCGTATCTTGGACTACAGATAGACTAAATACTTCAATAAAGGAGGAGTGAAGCAATGGGGATTTTGGAAGAACCGATTAGGGTGTGAAAATTACGATTTGACCATACAGACATGGTTAGGTGTGATAGTGGCTCCTTCCTGACCATAATCCGTAATCAAAGTATTTTGTTTTGAGAAAAGGCGGTTGATGGTGGAGTTCGAGCAGCTTGTCAGAATCATGGGGATGGGAAAGTGGTAAA
>JAPVTA010000249.1:0-3274 GCA_047519465.1 Thermodesulfobacteriota bacterium
AGTCCCTGAAGGCTCTCTATTTGTTATGGGAGATAACCGTGACAACAGTCAGGATAGTCGTTTTTGGGGGTTTGTCAATATTAACAACGATGTGGTCGGAAGCGCATTCGTTATCTATTATTCGGGTCCAAATTTCTGGGAGATATGGAAGATATGGAGATGGGATGAAATTAAATGGAGAAGAATAGGTAAGCTGATCCGTTGAAAAAATATGTGGCTTTGGGTTATGGTAAGGACGCCGGTCTAGTCAGAGGGCTATATACAGGTGTTATAGATTTTTCTAACAGAATCAGAGTTTATCGTTGTCGAAGCTCGTGTCGATGCTTGTCCAAAGATTCTTGACACTCGAGTTTCTTGTTTCGAGCTTCAGGCTTCGATACAAGTTTCTTCACCGATAATCGAGTTTCGATGAAAATACATTTTCCTGTGTCCATTGAATATCTTTTTTGATCTGCTCAATAAGGAGCGAGGAAGATTCAAATCGGACTTCATCTCGAATTCTCTTTTTGAAACGAACCTCGATTTCTTTTCCGTAAATTTCCCGGTTAAAATTCAAAATATGCACCTCCAGCGAAAATCGTTCCCCCCTTTTGCCAGTTTGAGCAGAAAAGGTGGGATTTGACCCGATATTGGCCAGGCCGTTGAAACGTTGGCGATGCCACACCACCTCCACGGCGTAGACCCCCGTTTTTGGATAAAGCTCGTCTGATATTTCTAAATTTGCCGTGGGAAAACCCAGCGTTTGGCCTCTTTTTTCCCCTTCCACTACTTTCCCGATAATGGGATAATCTCTTCCCAATAATCTCGACGCCTCTTCAACCTCGCCTTCTTGAAGGAGAGTTCTTATCTTAGAACTGCTGACAATGGTTTGGCCAAGTCTTAGTGGCTCCACGACCTCCACTTTGAACCCGAATATCTTTCCCGCTTCTTTAAGGGTCTTTGCGTCCCCTGTTTGTCCTTTGCCGAAATGGTAATTATACCCAATGATCACCTTCTTCACTCTTACTTTTTTCACCAAAATGGCTTCAATGAACTCAGCGGGGGAAATCTCTGAAAAAGTCACCGAAAATTTTATGCAGAGTACGATTTCTATCCCTGATTCCTCGATTAGCATCATCTTTTTTCTAAAAGGCGTAAGCAGGGGTAAGAACCTTTCAGGTGCGAGCACTTTGAGGGGATGGGGCTCGAAAGTGATGACCACCCCTTCTCCACGAATCTTTGATGCTTCTTGTTTTACCCTCCTGAAGATGTGTTGGTGTCCTAAATGGACCCCATCGAAATTCCCCAATGTCACAACAGGGTTTTTGAAGGGTCTTTTTAAGTTTTCAATTCCTTTGATAATTTCCATGAAAAAAAGTATAAGAAATGTGTTGAGAGTTGATCTCGGCCCCGATTTTATACTAAAATAATACCTATTGAAATTCAATCAATAGTCTTCGGAGTTACTTTTTTTGCGGTATGCGCCATGCGCCTCGTTATTTTAGGGATAGGCCGAAGTGGCGGAATTGGTAGACGCGCTAGATTCAGGGTCTAGTGGGGAGTAGTCCCTGTAGGGGTTCGAGTCCCCTCTTCGGCACCAATCTTTTTTTTATACACTCGACAGAGCCGGATACTTCTTCTTTGAGACAGGTCTAAGGGACGATTTTTTATGGACTTGTAGGGACTGAAACAGATTTTAGCTTAAGCAACTGTCACAAAGAATGAGATAAAATTTCTTTCGGGGTATCACTCATGGAAGCCGCGATCGGACGAAAGGATTATATAAGACTACCGACAACCCTTCAGGATTTAGAGATTTATGTAAGAGATCTTGGAGCATCGAGAAAGATATATATCAAAGGGAATCATGTAATTCCTGGAGGTCTGTACCAATGTCCCTACAGTGAACTCGATACTAAATTGTCGTTGACCACGTTAACAAAGATGGCGCTAAGGAAAGGAAGATACTTTAGAGATGAGATAGAGAGGAGCGAAAACCCAAATTATCTTCAGAGGAAAATTGAAATTCTATTAAGAGAATTTGGCATTGAACTTTCAGACAGAAAGATGCTTGACTTCGGATGCGGGGCAGGGGCTTCTACATTGATTTTTTTAAGATGCGGGGCGACCCATATCACAGGTGTCGAAGTCGATGAGACACTCTTGAATATCTCAAAATTGAGATTGAGTGATTTCTTCCAAAATGGCTATCAGCTGGTAAAGATTAAATATATTGATGGAAAATATTCTATGCCTTTTTCTGATGGGGAATTTGATATTGTTTGGGCACAAGCTTTGATGGAACACATTCTTCCGGATCATAGGAGGCTTGTATTACGGGAGTTATGGCGGGTTTTGAAAAAGGACGGCTTGCTAATCATTTATGGTACACCTAATAGATTATGGTTTAAAGAATTTCACACTTCGAATCTATTTTTCGTTAACTACTTACCTCTCGATGTGGCCGTTTTTTTTGCGCGCCATTGTTCCCATCGGGTTTCGAAGAACCAGTCCAAGGGAGAACTCTTATCCAACGGGTTCCGGGGTTGCACGTATTGGGAAATTGCAAGAGCCTTGCCGAATGCTGTGTGTTTGAACAATGTGTTCCGCGGAAGGGATTTATCTGTAGGAATACGGTCGTGGTGTGGAGACACGAATTCCACATTAAAAAAATGGATGATAGAGATCTATGGTTTCCTAATGAGAGCATTTGATCCTGTTTTCGCTTTATTCAATTTGCCTCAAACGGCATTCCTTCCGTCTCATATTCTCGTTTTTCAAAAATCATAGTCCTCGGCCGCTAAGGATCATAAGTAACAAAAAGATCTTCATCTGTTCTTTGTAGAAAGGTCGAAATCGAACTTAAAGAAATCTGTTGAGGTCTTAAATGGTGAAGGATCCTTTTGTGTGGGTCCTGTTCCTTCCCTGAAACACTCGAGGATACCGTCCTTTTCTAAACTGAGCTGACCTGTTTTGGGGTCGATCTTCATAAATTCTATGCCCTCCTCAGGAGCAGGGAAGTCTTTTACAGGTTTATCTTTCAATATCTTTGACATGAAGGCGACCCAGATAGGGGAGGCTGCTCGAGCTCCTGTTTCATTTTCGCCGAGAGATCTCTCTTCATCAAAACCTACCCACACCCCGGTAATCAATTCCGGGGTATAGCCAATAAACCAAGCATCCATAAATTGGTCGGTCGTTCCTGTTTTGGCCGCTACAGGCCTGCCCAGAGATCGAGCTCTCCAGCCTGTCCCTTGCTTGACAACACCTTCCAATAAATGGGTCATCAAAAAGG
>JAPVTA010000250.1:0-5343 GCA_047519465.1 Thermodesulfobacteriota bacterium
AAAGACAAAGGTTTTCTTGTTCGAGCTCTCTTTATGCAACCTTGCCAGTTCCAGTAGGCCAGCCACGGCCGAGGCATTGTCATCTGCACCCGGTGACCCAGGGACGGTATCATAATGAGCGCCGATGATCACGACCTCCTTATCCGTTCCAGTTTTTTCGGCTATTAGATTTGAGACGCTTTGGCCGTAGCATGAATAGGTCTGGCGCGACACAGTATATCCATAAGAGATAAGAACCGATTCGATATAATCCGCCGCTTTGTTCAGGGAACCTTCCTTCCACAGATGGCGATCCCCGATCTTCACGGAGAGATACTCCACGTGCTTATATAGGTTTTCTCTCAGCATCTGTTTTTGAAAGTTACCAGATCCTTCGGTCATTTTAGCTCAACATTTGGTGACCGGGGTTACTGAAATCCCAAATTTTTCTTTGATTTATACTACGCCTACGTCCGAGGTTTGCTTATGATTTCCATCCGCAATCCCCGCCTTGCCCGCCTTGACGAGCTCGCCTCTCGGCGAAGCCGAGGGCCTTCGGCGAGGCAGGATGAGGCATTGGCGAGGCAGGCCTGCCTCGCCGTAGCCTTTGACGTAGACGGGCGCATTCCGCACTCCGCCTTGCACCACTTAGGGTGCAGGGCCTGCCCTGAACCCTAAGTGGTTCAGGGTCTCCGCGTCCCCGTGTCCTCTTTTTCACGGCGGCTGCTTCATCTCTTCACCTCGTGCGGAGGGAGCGTTGCCTCCATTTTCTCCGGAAACTGCAGCTTTAAAAAAGGTATCAGGGTTAATATCACAAGGAGAAGGAGGCTTGCAAAAGTGACCTGATAGGCAGATGCCTTCCATGCCGAGAAAAAGTCAAGAAGGGAACCGACTGCCACCGGCAGCCCGGCCGAGACGGGCAGCATGAGAAAGGGCGAAATGGCGTAGTAGGGACTGGCATCCTCCAGTCCTGACAACCCTTTCACAACCGGCGCATACAGCTGGTTCCTGCCGGAGCGGGAAAAGCCAAGGAGGAAGCTGACGGCGAAAAACAGAACAGTGCTTTTCAAAAAGATCAGAAGTAAAATGCCGAGGATCGTGCTGGCCTTGATCAGGCCATAACGTACTTTGATTTTTAAGCGCTTGGCAAATCCCAGGAGGAGGTTGGCTGAAACCGCCCCGATAAAAAGAAAAATGATAAACGTCCCGCCGGCAACCGGAGCAGGCACGGAGCGCCAATCGATTGCATAGCGCGCGTAAAATGTAACGGAAACAACCACTGCATAAAATTCGATATCCTGTAAAAGGTATAAGACCATGCCGCGGTTCTTCAGAACGTGCCTGAAATAATGGCTGAAATACCCGACCGGGTTTCCATAAACAGTCTGATCGATCTCATCCGGGTTTTCTCTTGTAAAAGCATAGCAGAAAGAACCGATTAGAAATAGAACCCCGGCTAAAAAGAAAACCATACCCGCGGAGGCCAAGCCCATCCCCACTGCCCCGATCGCAAAGGTAAGAAGGACGCCGCTCAAGAGCTTGGCGAAGTTCTGGGCGAACATCAGGATGGAAATGCCCCGGACGCTGTCCTCCGGCACGAAAATCTTCACGACAAAATTTTGCCAGACGGGGATCGTAGCCGCCAAACCCACTGCAAACCAGGAATAAAAAAAGATAAATACGGGATAGGCGAACTTGGGTGTGCCGAAGGATAGGTAATAAAGCCCCAGCAGGATGATACTGATGGAAGGGATCACCTGGAGCCAAACGGTAGGTCCCTTCTTATAAGGAATCCGGGAGGTCAGGTAGACCGCCAGAAAAGGAAGGAAAGCCATCGAGAGACTGAAGATCGTGCCGGTGATCCCGATTTGTGAGTTGGATGCCCCCACGGAAGTTAAAAATACCGGCACAAACGTGGATTCGAGAAGGATAGGAAGTCCCAGTCCCCATAAAAGTTCACCCACGGAAGTGGAAACTGCATTTCGGAAGAAATACTTGCTGAGGTCTGCGGATTGAGCCATCATGTCCCTGCTTAGAGACATCTATCAGACATGATTATACGGATATTCTTGAAAGGCGTCAAAAAGTCGCTTTAGGCATAAATGGATGATCAAGGCTGAGAAAAATAAGGAAAGACTACGGAATGGTTCTGTCCACCACAAGAAAGGTAATTGATTTATATTTCTCTACGAAGCCTTCTTTCTCTTCCGACCGCCGTGGAGCTCTGTGTTGGTTCGATGGTCGTTCAAATCTCTCTTAAGACCCATGATCTCCGTCTCAAGCTGTTAATACTCCGCTTCATTCTGCTTAGCAAGCCTGTCTATTTTCCCGCTTAAGAGATCGTACCCCTCGATCACCGTATCGAACTTCTCTTTGACATCCTCTCTACCCTTGCGTCTTCGTTTCACCGTGTCTCCGCGTCTCCGTTTCTCCGCGTCATTTTTTTCAGTTCCATAATCCCTGCCTCGCCGATGTCTCATCAAGGCGGGCCTGCCTCGCTGTAGCCTTTCTTGACCTGCGTAGCCCCTTGATCTCCGTAGCCTTGGCGTAAGAGGCTGCTGTAGGCGGGCGGGTTGCGTGATCCGTGATGCGTGATTGGTCATTCGTGGCTCGGTTTTCTTTTCATTCCTTTCCCCGCGTCACCCCATCTCCGTGTCTCCGTGCTTGCCCTGTATCTAGCATGGTGCAGGGCCTGCCCTGAACCCTACGTGGTTCAGGGTCTTTCTTTTGGAATGGGCCAACTCCGTTATGGAACCACCTGTGAATAGTGTAGATCTGACACCTGAGCCCTCTTGATAGTATGGTTAGATGCTGGTCGCCCCCTACTGACCGAAAGAGTAAAGTCAGGACTGATAGTTTGTTGTCTCCGTCATTCAATCGAAAATTAACACCCTTTAGCGTAGGCAAATCTTCACTCTTTGTGGGTGTTATTCGCATACGCACTTCCGAGGATAACTTCCTCCTGAAATGTTGTTTTCTGTATATTCGTTGTCGCATAGAAGATTTCAATCCCTAATCGCTAACCGGTAAGCCTTCTGCCATTCGAGACATAAGAAAGCCAAGACCACAAATTAGACCTTGGCTTCTTCTACTCGAGATTTTTTCTTGATTTTTTTTAGAAAATCGTCAAAATATATTCCATAATATTATGAAGAAAGGAGCTGATCTATCTGGAAACGGATGCCCGAACCAAAGAGGAACTTCTTGTAGAAATCGAAAACCTTCGAACCCACGTTGAACAACTTGAGGAAGATTTACAAGGCGTCAGGAAAGACAGGAATAATCAAAAGCACAAGTATGAAGAGAACCATATTCGTTGGTCTAAGGAAAGAAATGGAGAGCGGGCAAAGGCTGAGGAAACATTGCAGGCTGAAAGAGTCGGGCGTCATCATGCAGAGCAGGAATTGGGGGAAACAAAGACCCAACTAAAAGATGTTTCATTCAAGTTGCTTTTGGCTGAGGAAAACGAGAGGAAACGAATTGCTCAGGAAATCCATGATGGGATTGGGCAACATTGGTCAACCGTTAAACTTCAATTAGAAAACGTCCTCGAACAACTTGGTAAAGAGATAGCCACGCCCTTGGAAGGCCTTCTTCCTGTTATTCAAACAGGGATAGAAGAAACCCGTCGAATACAAATGAATTTGCGACCCGCACTTCTGGACGACTTAGGAATTTTGGCGACCATTAATTGGTTTGTTCGAGAATTTAAAAAGGCTAACCCAGGTATGCAAATCATAACGAAGCTCAATATCCAGGAGGATCAAATACCCGCCACCATAAAGACGGTCATTTATCGAATTACGCAGGAAGCTCTGAACAATGTTATCAAACATAGCAAAGCCAAGGTTGTAAATATTGGCTTAGAAATAAAGGGAAAAAAGATAGAATTTGTTATTCAGGATGGCGGTCAGGGATTCGATGTGGATGTGATCCTCACTCAGAAACGCACGGACAGCGGGTTGGGGCTGGCCGGGATGATGGAGCGAGCTAAGCTCTCAGGTGGAGTGCTTTATATTGAATCTGCTTTGGGATCGGGAACTACAATTCGGGCATTGTGGCCCTTTTAATCATATCGGGAACCAAGTTTTATATAGTTATTCGACCCTATGACCTCTCCCTAAATACAGCCTTTTTCACCCCAAAATACAGTATTTGCCCTATTTAGTTCCTAAATCACTCCTATATAATTAGGCAATGGCCTGAAGGAGGGTATTCCTATGAAGTGCCTTCGCTGCAATAGTGTCATGATTTATGATAAATTTTATGGCCTTTGTGAATACTTTTGGGGATGGAAATGTGTTATCTGCGGGGAGATTGTCGACCAGGTGATTTTGGAGAACCGGGAATTGATAAGAATGGGCCAGGTGCCAAACACGAGAAACAGGAAAAGGTGAGAGGGATGAACCTGAGATCTTCGAGAAAGTGGGAGATAGAGAGTAAACAGTCAAAGTCAGTCAAATAGACCGGGCATAAAACAGTCTACAAAAAATGTGAGAAAGAAAGCGATTCTATGTTTAAAACAATGCTCGCTGAAGATAATTCTTCATTTAGACAATTAGTCAAAAATGACTTACAGTCTCAATTCCCTTCAATGGACATCATTGAAGCAGGGGATGGGATAGAAGCGTTTCGGAAAATCGAGTCTCATCATCCAAACCTGATCTTTATGGACATCCAGCTACCGGGGCAGAACGGCCTTGAATTAACCAGAAAGATAAAAGCCGATCACCCAGAAATAATTATCATCATTCTAACAAGTCATGATTTACCGGAATATCGAGAGGCAGCAACGCAAAACAAAGCTAATTATTTCCTTTCGAAGGATTCAAAAACGTCAGAAATTTTCAAATTGGCCAAATCAATTCTATTAGAAAAGGGTTTTAATGCGGACGGTTCAGAACACTAAATGGGGTATTCGTAACTCTACCTGTTAACAATTACCTTAGATTTAGCCAAGGGATTCTTCAACTGAGAATGGAGGAAGTCATGGTTGAAAAGAAGGCAGTAAAAAAGGTTGCGAAAAAGGTTGTAAAGAAGGGCGATGTTTACAAATGCGGTGTTTGTGGACTTGCTGTAACAGTGGATGAAGTTTGCGGGTGTGTAGATACCTGCGATATCATCTGCTGTGAAAAACAGATGAAGCCGAAAAAACGGGCCTAATTGACCTTGATGTTTTGTTTATTTCAATCGCAAATGTTCAGCCAACCTTGCTTGCCCTGACTGTTGATAAGTAGTGTTATTCGCATACGCACTTCCGAGGATAACTTCCTGTAACTTTCGCTTGACCAGTTTCTTTAAAAGGCGTAGAGTACAATCGGAAATCAACAAGATACTAACGTGCAAAAATCTCCTTGGGTAATT
>JAPVTA010000251.1:0-13977 GCA_047519465.1 Thermodesulfobacteriota bacterium
AGAGGGGAGGATGAGGGGGCCTTTCGCCCAAATATCAAATGCGTTCGTACCAGTTATTATTATTTTAGCGGAAAAGGGGATTTAAATCAAAGGATTCATTTATGCGGCAAGCGATGGGAAAGGCCAATTTGTTAGTGGGTTTTTGCGCTATGCTCCATGCGCTATGCGCTTTGCGTTTCTTAAACACGGACGGGGAGCTCGATGAGGAAGGTCGTAAGAGAAGACTCTTACATCCACCCTCTGCCGGAAAGGCGGGCGGGGAAGCTTGAATTGCTATGTCCTATTTATGAGACAGCGAGCGATACCTTTACTTATTGCGACTGGTAAGTTATAAGGCTTATCGGTGGGATAAAACCCAAATAGACACGCCAGCTTTTGGGTTGTCCAGGTAAAACGATCTCTTCATTACACATATGACAGAGTTACCATTTCCGTGCGTAGTCGAAGACGGTGAACCTGTTTGCGGAGACACTAAGGCATTCACTTCCTCAACGGCTCAATTAACACGCCATGCACTAAGCAAACTTCCACTAAGTCTGCTGATACTCATCCTCCTTTTCTATATTTGCTTTTTTCAAGACGCTTCTGCCAAGGAGAATAAGGTAGAGAAAATTGGAGTGGCCTCCATGGTGACGCCGATGGAGGCGGTGAAGTATTACCAGGATGCCATCGATTACATTGGGGAACAAATAAAACAGCCGGTGCAGATGGTCCATAGAAGGACTTACGAAGAGATGAACTCGCTTCTCAAAAAGGGTGAAGTGAACATTGCATTCATCTGTTCCGGCCCTTACGTCAAGGCCCAGGACAGCTTCGGTCTTGAGCTCCTTGTAGCACCCAGTGTGAACGGAAGCGCCAGATACCGGTCATATATCATCGTTCATAAAGACAGTCCCGTAAATGACTTCGCGGGGCTGAGAGGCAAGGTATTTGCCTTTACTGACCCGGAGTCCAATACGGGCAAGGTCTATCCTGCATATCTGCTCAAGAGCATGGGTTTTACGCCCGAAACTTACTTTCGGAGGTTCCTTTACAGTTATAGCCACAATAAATCCGTGGAGATGGTAGCCAAGAAGATCGCGGACGGGGCAGCGGTACAGGACATCGTCTACGAATACATGCTCAAGACAGGATCTCCCTATGCTCAACAGACAAAGATCATCAAACGCTCGCCGTACTATGGCACACCTCCTGTGGTGGTGACAACGAATATCGAGCCTGCCCTCAAAAAGCGGATAAAAGACGCTTTTCTCGGCATGCATAAAACCCAGCAAGGCAGAGCAATCCTTAATGCGATGATGATCGATAAGTTCGTGGAGGGCTCGGACAGGAACTACGACACTATCAGGGAGATGATGCGCACCCTTACGGACCGAAAGAACATGGCGGCGAGTCCCGCCCATAGAAACACGGTTCACTTCGGGGTAATCCCTCGAGACAATCCCAGGATCATGTACGAGAAGTATCAACCTCTTCTTGACTACCTTGCGGCAAAGACGCCTTATGCCTATGAGCTGGTTTTGAAGAAGACATACGAAGAGACGATCAATGCCATTGGTGCAGGCGAGATGGATCTTGCACTCCTCGGCCCATTAACGTACCTTGAGGCCCAGCGAAAGCACGGCGCAACCTGTTTGCTGAAGCCGAGAGGTGCAGATGGCACTTCAGCGTACGGTAGTGTTATCGTGGTGAGGAAAGATTCTCCCTGGAAGAGCGTGGCCGAGCTCAAGGGTAAAAGCATTGCATTTGCCTCCCTTAAGTCGACATCAGGGAATCTCATGCCGCGCCTCCTCCTTGCCGAATTGGGAATTCATCTCCAGGATCTTGGTCTATATACCCAGTTTGACTACCAAGACTCTGTAATAAAGGTGGTACTAAAGGGGCAATACGCGGCAGGGGCTGTGAGGGATTCGGTTGCAAGAAAATATGCAAAGCTTGGCATTCAAACAATCGCAGCTTCTCCATCCATTCCGACGGGGCCGGTTGTTGCGGGGCCGAGAACACCTTTGCCAATAAGAGAGGCAATCACAAGGGCCCTTCTCGATTTGAACCCGCGCGAGAGTGGCAATGAAGCAATGCTAAAGCGTCTGGATGAGGAGCTTAGGAACGGGTTTGGCGAAGCAACTGACCAGGACTATTGGGATATACGAAAAAAAATTAATGCCGTTCCGCAGGGGTGCGGCAGGGGTTGCCATCCCAGGATCATACGATGAGCAGGATATCCGATCTTTTCTCCGGGCTAAGCCTTCAGCATCAATTCATCCTCGTCACAACCTTTGCTATCATCGGGGTTATGAGCATCGTCGGTTACTTTGGTGTTGAATGGGAAAAGAGGATATTCTATGCGGAGGTGGAGAAGCAGGGCCAACTCCTTGGGAAAACCCTTGCCATACCCATCATCAATGACTTGGTATATGAGAAAGTCGGGGTCGTTGAAGAGGGAGGTCTTCTCGATAACTATACTACGGAAATATTCAATCGCCGTGATGCGGACCTGCTGTATATCGCAATATTGGATAAAGAAGGCAGGGTCGTGTCTCATAACGATGTCACAGAGTACGGAAAGCTCTATACCGACACCGTGACGCGGAAGGCCCTTGAAACAGACAGCACGACCGTCCGGCAAATCTCGGGTCTTGAGCATAAAGCCCTGGATTTTGGTGTCCCCCTTTCGATCGGCAAGAAGAGGTGGGGAACCTTGAGATTCGCGATATCTCTTGAAAAGGCTGAACATGAACTTATCGCCACGGTCAGGAGGATCATTTTTCTAACGGTCATTTTTCTCATGGGAGGATTTGCGATCATACTGCTCTTGAGCAGACGTTTCATCGGGCCGATCACCAAGCTTGCAACGAGCATGGAAAAAGTGAGAGGAGATTACCTCGATTTCAAAGTGGAGGTAAAGGGGCATGACGAGCTCGCAATGCTGGGCGAGAGTTTCAATAGCATGATCCAAAGGATCAAAAAGGCGAATGAGGAGGTGAAGAAGAGCCACGAGAAATTGGCCCAGTCGGAGAGGCTCGCCTCTATCGGAATCCTTGTCGCTGGTGTTGCCCATGAGATAAACAATCCCCTTGGCGGACTCTTGAACTGCCTTCAGATCCTCAGACAGAACCACGACAAACCTGAATTGAGGGAGAAATACCTCGACCTTGTGAACGAAGGGTTGGGCAAAATAGAAAATACGGTGAGAAAACTATTATGGATGTCACGCAAAGACGAGCACGTATCCGTCGACCTGAATGTGAGGAACATCGCTGACAGGATTTATTCTTTTCTTGAATACGAAATGAAAAAGGGGAAGATTCTTTTCGTGAATGAGATACCTAGCGATCTTCAGGTCTTTCTGGATATGCATGACCTTCAGCAGATCCTTCTCAATCTCTTCATCAATTCGATTCACGCCATGAAGAACGGGGGAGTACTGGAGGTCAGGGGATACCTGGTCGATTCGACAGTGAGGATTGAGGTCATCGATAATGGGTGCGGCATCCGGGCAGAGCATATCAGCAGGGTATTCGATCCCTTCTTCACGACAAAACCGACAGGCGAGGGAACGGGGCTTGGGCTCTGGCTGATTTATGAAATTATCCGAAATTATCGCGGCGACATTTCGGTCGAGAGCGAAGTGGAAAAAGGAAGCAAATTTATTATCAATCTTCCCATGCATTGAGCGACAGTCATGAAACAGACCATTTTACTCGTAGAAGACGAGAAGATCATGCGTATTGCTCTCGAGGATGCCCTCAAGGCGGCAGGGTATCATGTCTTCTCCTTTGAGACAGGCCAACCCGCCATGCGTTTCCTGGACCAGGGGGCCTTTGACCTGGCGGTAACCGATGTCAGGCTGCCCGACATCGATGGATTCGAGATCGTGAAGGAGATCACGCGGCGGAAAGATGTCCCGATCATTGTGATGACCGCATACGGCACGATCGAAAACGCCGTCGAGGCAATGAAACTGGGAGCCTTCGACTACATCACCAAACCTTTTGTCCAGGAGGAATTCCTGCTGCTTATCGAGCGGGCCCTTGAACTGAAAAGGTTGAGGGAAGAGAACATTAGGCTGAGAAAGGCCGTGGATGAACGGTATCGCTCCCAGTACATGATCGGCGAAACGGAGGAGATGAAAAAGGTTTTCTCTCTTATAGAAAAGGTTTCTGCCTCAGATGCTACAGTCCTGATCGAGGGTGAAAGCGGGACAGGTAAGGAGCTTGTCGCCACGACCATTCACTATCAGAGTAGGCGCAAGGACAATCCCATCATTAAGGTGAACTGCGCTGCCCTCCCTGAAGGTCTCATTGAAAGCGAGATGTTCGGCCATGAAAAGGGAGCGTTTACAGGAGCGGTCAGAAGAAAGCCAGGAAGGTTTGAGCTCGCCAACGGGGGCACAATTTTCCTCGACGAGATAGGAGACCTTCCACTTTCCACGCAAGCAAAGATATTGAGAGTGATCCAGGAGATGGAGTTTGAGAGGGTTGGCGGCATTGAGACGATCAGCGTCGATGTTAGGATAATAGCCGCCACAAACAGAGATCTGAAAGAAGAAGTAAACAGCGGGCATTTCAGGGAAGACCTATATTATAGGGTTAATGTGATACCCATCAGCCTGCCGCCTCTTAGGGAACGGAGAGAGGACATCCCGGGTCTTTTAGAGTTCTTCACCGACAAATACAGGAAGAAGCTTTCCAGGAATATCCGGTTCTCCCAGGAAGCCGTTGACGCGCTCCTGGTCTACGATTACCCAGGTAACATCCGAGAGCTGGAAAACATTATTGAACGCTGCATCACTCTCTCTGCGACGGATATGATTACCAGGGAGGAGCTGCCTGTATCTGTTTTGGATAGTAAACAAGACCCAAAGACTTTTCTTTCCCACGTGGCCGTCGATGCCGAAAAGGCTCACATCGTGAAGGTTCTGAAGGCTACGCACGGCAATAAGACCAGGGCTGCAGAGATACTTGGCATCAGCAGGAAGACTTTATGGGAAAAGATAAAGGCGTACGGGATCGAGCATCCAACGTAATCGATGGATTGCGTTACGAAATGGTAACATCTTAACGCTATTCCCACACACTGCATTATCTCCTGTCAACTCAATAAGTTTACCTTTTTCTAACTCAATAGGTGTTCCTTTTTTGTAACGTCCTGGCTATCAAAATCATCGTAATTTCAAGGTCTTAGTCATGGCAGGAAAATTGCAATACATATGAGTTCTCGTAGATAACCGTTTCTCTCCCGGGGGTAAAACCCGTTAGAAGGTCTCTGACCTTCCAACGGGATGGCTCACACGGGGCTTCAAACTCCGTGTCTCCTCCAAAAGGAATCTTATGTCCATTCCCGCCGCAAGCAGCGGGACCTTCTAACGGGGTAAAGGCAGCATTGTGACTCGACAGCTTCGAAAATTTGTGATCGGATTAGTCGGACTCGCATTAGCCGGGATCATAGCATCGGCAGGCTGCAGCCCGCTCCCCGGGCGAACGCTTGATCCGGTCTACTTGAAGCTCGGAACCGAGCGAGGCGGGGAAGCCGCTCAAACCACTTCCTCCCCGGCCCAGGCGTCGACCCAAGCGCAGGTGTCCCCTTCGCCCCAGCCTTCATCGCAAGGCAGGCCGATGCCAACGGGTGAGAGTGTGTGGGTCGGGCGGTACCGGGACAGTCGGGGAGAGGGCGACATCACGTTCTCCCTCGTGCGAGGGGAAACGACTGTGTCTGGGACCTGGAAGCTCAGGACTGGAGGAGATGGCCCGATCGTCATGACCCTCGAGGGAGGCACGCAGCGGTTCCAATTGCGCATGGAGAACATCGCGCCCAAGTGTCCGGCACGGTTGGAGGGGTCGGCGGAGTTCCGCGGAACGTCGCTTGTGGGGACCTATCAAGGGAGGGACTGCGAGGGGCCCGTCTCTGCAGGGTCATTCGAACTCCATGTTAAGTGAAATCCAAGTTCCAGGGGGGGATAAAATACAGAGGAGGATTAATGATGAAAACCTTCATCCTACGTAACCGTTTCCACTCCATGCCAGCTGAACTGGCCGTTCCAACGCGTTCCATGCAAAGGAGGAGGACCAACATGAGACGCGTTCGATTGATATGTCTTGCCGTGGTGGTTTGGGGCGGGATATTCGCACTGAGCTCTCCATCAGCGTGGGCAGTTGCCTCGTTCTCGAGGCGGTATGGGGTTACCTGCTCAGCCTGCCATACAACCTGGGGGGCGTTGAACATTGCAGGCATCACCTTCAGGCTGAGCGGCTACAGAGCGATGAACGGGCGAGTCCTCGAACCCGTTGTAAAGGACATCCCGCTCGCGGGAGAAGAAGTGACGATCCCCGCTACTTTGCCCTTTTCAATCGTCACAGGGGTTGGGTTGGATTACCGCAGCGACCACCTTGAGAAGGGAAGCGATGCAACCCGGGTAACCTCTGGCCGGACCGGGTTCAGCTTTGCTCTTGAGGACATCAGCATCTTCCTTACGACACCCATCGGTAAGCATCTGGCGATCTTCGCGGAATTCCCGATGTACGAAACTCACGCCGAAAGAGGGGTGACAGGGCCCGGTGGAGCCTCCACAGCAGGCAATCGCCGGAACATTCAGTTTGATACCGAGAACCCAATCTTCGAGGTTGCGAAGATGTGGTGGAACAACGTCCTTCCAGAAAGCTGGGGGGCGCCCCGCGACAGCATGAACTTCTTCTTCGGAGTTTCGCAACTATTCACACCCTATGCTGTAGGAAAAGTTCGGCTCTCCGTGACTCAGTTCCTCGTCTATGAGCGGCAACCGCTTGAACTGATCAGCAGGAGACCCTTCCATCTTGAATTTCCTGAAGGCCTCCTGACGGGTAAAGAGAAGGACCGTCTCTTTAAGCTTACCGAACCCCAGATCTTATTCGAAGTAAACGGCATGCTCGTGCCAGGAAGGCCGGTCACGGATGTGTCAAAACCGGAAGCCCTCTGGCTCGAATACCACTTGGGGATCACGAACGGCAGCAATATTCAGGCGGATCCCAACACGGAAAAAGATTTCTATGGCCGGCTGGTTGCAAGGTGGTGGGGACAATCGCTGGGGGTCTTCGCCTACTATAGTCCTAACACCTATGATAGTGACATTCGGGACACCGCCTCCATCGCCAATGGCGGGATCATGAGGACCGGCCGAAAGTTCAACGATACCACCCTCAGGGTCGGCCCGGATTTCACCTTGAGCTTGGTGCCATGGAACATCCCCGTGTATCTGGAGAATCAGATACTCTTCAACCGGGATGGCGATCCCACAGGCTTCGGAAAGAGTTTCAGTTGGTGGGGCGGCCTCCACCAGCTCAACTGCAGGATCACTAAAACCCTTCACGCCTACGGCCGGTATGACTGGATTCGAGGGCAAAGGTTCAACGACACCGCGTTCGGCGGCGTGACGGATGTCCACCCGAAGGAATGGGATGCAGTCGGTGGCCTTCAGTTCCTCTTGCTCCAGAATTTCAAACTGACGGCCGAGTACCGTTATCGCAAGTTCACGAGCGAGAGTGTTTCACCAGCTCCAAGCCATGATAGGGTAACGGAGAACTTTTTCACGATACGTGCGTCGTTCGGATTTTGAGGCCGCATTGCGGCACTGGATCGGATACAGAAGGGTACGGGCGGAGATCGGATAGAAATTCTTCCACGCCCGTTGCCATGTGAATGATTGGAGGAGAACAATGAGGGAGGTATTAAGAATTGGATTCGCTCTGCTGGGTATGGTAACATTTGTGGTGGCTGGAGTACCTCAGAGTTTTGCGGCCGATGAGGGAGCGAAGATCTTTCAGAATAGCTGCGTGTCCTGCCACAATGCCCAAGCCCAAAAGGACAAACTCAAAGGCAGGCAACCTACGCGCTCTGAATGGATCGATATCATTGAGAGGATGAAAGGTCTCGGTGCCGAGGTGCCACGGAAGAAGCAGGATGTACTGGTTGACTACCTGGTCAAAATATTCGGGGCGGAAGGTGATACCCCGAAGTAGAATATGTGTAGAATATGAAACGCCTTTCTGTTCTGGCAAATCAGCTTTTCGCCCATTCTTTTTAATTTTACTCAAAAACCGAATTTAAATCAATGCACCTATTCCCCTCACCCCGCCCTCTCCCGCAAGGGGAGAGGGAGTAGGGCTCCTTTTAGAATGAATAAAGTCAGATTTACGTTCTCTTCCTTTTTGCTTTGAGCTTTGAGCTTAAACACGGACGGGGAGCTCGATGAGGAAGGTTGTGCCTTTGGGTTTGTTGTCCCGGACCCGAATATATCCGCTGTGGTCCGAGATGATCGCATTGACAATGGCCAGCCCTAATCCCGTCCCGGTTTTCTTAGTGGAGAAATAGGGCTCGAACAGTCGCCCCTTGTCCTCATCGGGGATTCCACAACCATCGTCACTCACCTCAAGGCGGACCGTCTGCAATTGGGGATTGTAACTCGTCCGGATGGTGATCTTCCCCCCGTTTTCCATGGCGGCAAGACTATTCTTGATCAAATTGATCATCACCCGCTTCATCTGATCCCGGTCGACGTTGAGGACGGGGAGCTCGTTGGGATTAAAATCAAATTGCACTTGTTTTTGGAATCCCTGAAAGAGAACGAGCGTTTCCTGAACGATCTCGTTCAGATGGCCGGGAGTGGGCCGGGAGGCTGGCATTCGGGCAAAACTCGAAAACTCATTGACCATCCCCTTCAACTCTTCAACCTGTTTTACAATCGTCCGGGTGCACTCATCAAAGACCGCCCCATCGGGTTGAAGTTTCTCCAAGTATCGCTTCCTCAGCCGTTGTGCGGAAAGTTGAATGGGAGTGAGAGGGTTCTTGATCTCGTGGGCAATCCGGCGGGCCACCTCCCTCCAGGCCGCCATTCTCTGGGCTTTGATCAGCTGGGTGAGGTCATCGAAGACCGCCACGACCCCCAAGGATTTTCCCTCCTCATCCTTCAAGGTCGTCAGATTAATCAATAGGGACAGCGCTTTTCCCTCCAGGTTCACCGTGACCTGTCTCTCGATGGAATCTTTCCGGGAGGATTTGAGCTCCTCCAGCAGCCGTTCAATCTGCCCCACGTACTCCTTCGGCAGCACCTCGGAGAAACTTTTCTCCAGGACGGCTTCTCCTTTGATCTCCAACATCTGCTCCGCGGAAGTGTTGATGGTGGTCACATTTCTCTTTTCATCGATAGAAATCACTCCGGCGGCCACATTTTTTAGGACGATCTCCATGTACTTCTTCCGTTGCTCCAACTCCGTGCGGCTTACCTGGAGGTCCCCCGTCATCTGATTGAAGGATTGGACAAGCATCCCAATCTCATCGGCTGCTTTCATCTGAATTCGGAAGTTGAGGTCTCCCGAAGCGATCCGAGAAGTGGCTTCAGCCATGTCTTTGATGGGCACCGTAATATCCTTGGCCAAATGGAAACCAAACCAGGTGGCCGAGAAAACAATGAGAAGGGTCACCATGAGCAAAGCCATCATGTAGCTGAATTTGATCGGCTTTTTCAAAATCTTCAGTTGTTTATACTCCACAAAGGCCTGTGAGATCTCACGCATCTTCACCGTTAGACTCTTCGGGATAAAATGCGATGCCACGACGATTCCCACCACCTCCCCTGCCTCCGAAGCCTTGAAAATAGGGGCGATGCCGGTAATCATCTCTCCTTCCCCCACAGATAGGATTCTGGAAACCTCTTTTCCTGAAAACCCTGCTCCTAACAAATCCTTCGGAAGTTGGAGAGAGACAGACTTGAGCGAGGGATCTTCTGCTCCGATCAAGCTCCCCTCTCCTTTCAACCATATCCCAAGGCTGCTGAGATAGTATTCCTTCCGTTTGGCTTCGAGCTGTTCTCTCAAAAAGCCCTTCTCTCTCGATCCCTCGTAAATTCCCTGTTCGGCGAGGGACTTACCGACCTGTTGAGCGGCAGAAACCGCATCGTTGGCGAAATCTCGATAATAGGTCTGAGCCACTTCCAGGGACCCTTGAAGGGATTGCTCCACCTGGGTGCTAAACCAGTGCTCCACGCTGTTGGTGATGAAGCCCACGGCCACCAAAAAGAGAAGAATGGTCGGGATGAGGGAGAGGCTTACAAAGGCCACCACCAATTTGGTTCTCAGTCTGGCTCCCAAAACCTTCCGTTTCCGCTCGAAGATCAGTTTTACAAGATTGCGGATCACCAAAAAGATCAGGAGAAGAATCAGGATAATGTTGATATTGATCAGGCTGAAGACGATGATATTGTTGGCCACCGGGATTTTCCCCTCGATTTGGGGCAACTTCATCTCGACGGTCGTAAAGACGAGAATCAGGATGGAGATGATTCCAATGATGATCAACTCGTTGCGTCGTCTTTTTGCGTCTGGGGAAAGTATCTTCTTCATCGATTAGCCTTCTTCATGTCGCCCATCTTCCGTTCGTAAAGAGGAGCAAGGCGGAATCTTCAAGACGGAAGAGGTTCATGATGCCAACTGGTTTCAAAATCCCATAAAGAGACAAAAAAGAAGAGATACTCTAAATGAAGAGGAAGCCTGACCGGATCCAATTTTGCCTTGATCTGAAGGTAGGCGGGAATTCTCGGTTCGAGGCCAGAGATGGATCGGATTTCAAATTCTTTCACTTTTGACATCAGCCTCTTGGCTTCCTCCAAGCTTGAAACGTTCGTGGAGAAGTGGTTTTCCCCCAACTTCACCTGGTACGTCCTTTGAATGGGATGATACTGGACACTGTGCCGAAACTCAACAGAAGCTATTTTTCGATCCTTCCACCAAGTTCTCCTCTGATAAAAATTAATATAGAAGGTGAAGGTCGTCTGCATCCCCGACTTGATCGCCTCCTCCATCTTTTCCGTAAAACAGTCCTCCACGTTGAAGCTCACCGTCCAAGCCCCGTCCCTCCCCTTCACCTTCGCGTCCTTGATGGCTGCTTTTTGGCAGAAGGCTGAAAGAGGATAGAGCCAGATCAAAAGGGAAAGAATCCCTCCTATCACCCACCTATCGAATTTCTTGCGTTTCATGATGGCACTTAAGAATCCTAACCAAATTCGAATATCAAAATCCAAAAATTGTGACTAATACAAACATACTAAATAGCTTGTCGTTGCCAACCCAAAGGGCGCGCCTGCACCTCGAAGTGCCTGGTCAATCCATCCGGAAAATTAGAGTTTCGCCTGCCTGCGCGAAGCCGCTTCGGCGAAGGCAGGGCACGCAGGCGTGGCAATCTCGTTTCTTAATGAGATTACTTCGTCGCGTAGCTCCTCGTAATGACAATCCGTTTATTCCGTTTCTATTAGCACATTTCTATTTTGGACATTTATTATTGTTTAGAATGTATTGCTCCGAATTTAGAAATGATACGACTCGGGGTCCTCTGATTCCTGTCAGAGTGATATCTTCCAGCAGAATTCTCAAGAAAAAGTTCAAAAAAAGGAAATCGAAGGGAACCATAAGCCGAGTTCTGTCGTCCCGATCCTGCTTTTCAGCAGAAGTCAGGAGGATGGCCATTTATCTAGGGCCTTGATTGCTCAAGGCCTCGAGCGACCTAACCCGTCCCGTCTTTGTCCCGAGGTAACAACCTCGGAACAAATTTGAATGGGCTCTTCTTGTCCCTCGCCTCCGGCGAGAGAAACGGAACCTATTCGGTCTTGCTCCGGGTGGGGTTTACCAAGCTACCCCAATCGCTCAGGGTACTGGTGAGCTCTTGCCTCGCCTTTTCACCCTTACCTCGCTAAAAGCTGACGCTTTGAGCGGGCGGTATCTTTTCTGTGGCACTTTCCTTACCCCGAAACCCTCTGCTGTCAGCGTTCCGGAGCAGTCCGCGTTACGGACCACCCTGCCCTGCGGAGCTCGGACTTTCCTCCCCTCCTGATTTCCTGCTTCGCACGATCTCAGGAGGAGCGGCCATCTGTTTCCCTTCGACTCCCCTCCTTTCTTTGAGATTTCTAGAAGACTAACCACGCGCCTGCAAAAAGGCGGTCATTCCGGCCAAAGCTCGCCTCGGCGAAGCCTGGGCCGGAATCCAGGGTTCCCGGTGAAAACCGGGACCCAGTCTTTAAAATGGTTCCTGGCTTTCGGCGGGACGACGTCTGGATGCCCCCGTATCAAGTACGGGGCAAGCTCCTCAGGTCCGGCATGACGGACTGACGGGCTTTATGGACAGATACAGCCTAAAAAATCTGCGCAATCCGCCTTTCGAATCTGCGTAATCAAGAGCGCTTATCTTAGCGCTCTCTCCCTCGCCAACCTCCTCTCAATGGCCTGATTCGCCAAACGGTCTGCCTCTTTATTCTCCTCCCTTGGGATGGATCGGATCTCAAAGGATGAAAATGTTTTTAAATCCTGAAGCACTCTTTTGTACAGGGCTTTTAGACCTAAATCCTTCACGCGATAGACGCCTTTAATTTGTCTTTCTACCAATTCTGAATCCGTGAAGATTTGAATACGTTCACCCTTTAGTCGCCCCGCCTCTCTCAGCGCCAAAAGAAGGGCCAGGTATTCTGCTTCGTTATTGGTCTTGTGACCAAGATAACGGCTCATCTCCGAGATCATCCTTCCCTCCCCATCCGTAATCCAAACTCCTGCCCCTGCCCTACCTGGATTTCCCCTGGAAGCCCCGTCAACATAAATCACCAATCGACCTCCGTCCCCCGGGGAACTCATCTTTGATCTCGATCTCCCTCCCAAAACAGAATTCGATTGCAGTGAGGACACCGAACGAGGGCGTTGTTTTTCTGAACTTCAATGAATAGTTGGGGAGGGACGTTTACAAAACAGCCTTGACAGGTCTCATTTTTTACGCTGACCACGCCCACCCCCTGCCTTTTTTCCTTCAGGGTATGATACAGCTTGACCAGTTTGGATTCGATCTGTTTAGAAAGGAGCTCCCTTCGTTCCCCCCGCTCCTTCCAGGCCTCCTCTCCTTGGGCCATTTTTTCCTGAAGTTTTTTGCGTTCCCCTTCAATCTTTTCCAGGGTGCTCCCCATCTCCTTTTCCCTTTTAGAGAGATCCTTCTTGAGCTCGTCGATCTCATCCATGACCTGGAGGATCTCCTCTTCCATCCGGCTATTGGCTCCCTTCATGGCATCAATCTCGTTAAGAAGGGCCTGATATTCTTTGTTGGTCTTCACTTCTGCCATCCTTCCCTCTGCCCGCTTAATTTTCTCCAGCTCCACGTTGAGATGCCCCTCTTTTTGCCTCCGCGTCTTCTCTAAGGATTCGACCTTCTCCCTCTCCTTCTGAATCCTCTCCTTCTCGATCTTCTGTTTTTCATCCAGTTTTTTGATTTCTTTGGGATACCGTTCCTTTTCTTCCTTGATAGCCTTCAGCTCAAGATCAATTTTTTGAAGCTCCCAGAGCAGTTTTAATTGGTCCTTCAACCGCTGCCTCCTGTCCGCTAGATTCCCTAGAAAATCGATTTCCAAATCCCCCTGCCTACCGGCAGGCAGGCATCCCCCTTTTACTAAGAGACTGTGTCACAATTGTAGGGGCTTGATTTATCAAGCCCACGGATAGGGCTCAATGAATTGAGCCCCTACAACACATTGTGTGTGTCTATTCGGCAAATCATATTACGACACAGTCTCTAAAAAGGGGGCGAGGGGGATTCCCTTACGCGTCCACCTCAAACAAAAAGAGTGCGCCCCTTGGGTGCACTCTTTTTGTCCCGTCCAGACTCATGGAGCATCCCGTCTTTTAACCCCAAGGAGTCCATAATGAATTCTCCTCTTTCCGACTGGGCCCACCTGGGTTCGAACCAGGGACCTACCGGTTATGAGCCGGTGGCTCTTCCAGCTGAGCTATGGGCCCATTCTTTATTATATGTTATCCCTCGGGGGTGTCAACCCCATGTACCACACAGGGTACATGGCTTCGCCTCGAGCAACGATCGATTCAGGGTCAGGTCTCGAGGAAGCTTTTCAATTTCTTGGCTCGACTGGGATGGCGTAACTTCCTTAATGCCTTTGCCTCGATCTGCCGGATTCTTTCCCGGGTG
>JAPVTA010000252.1:0-24290 GCA_047519465.1 Thermodesulfobacteriota bacterium
ATCGCAGTCGCTATCATGGGTGCTGTGTACCTATTAGGCGATCATGTCAGGGCAACTTTCCAACACGTAGCAGATGTGCTCCCTCCTGGCTAAAGACAGCCAACTCATTCAAAGCAGGAGATACATTATCGACATTTGGAGATGATGTATCTCCTGCGAGCGAAGTCTGGAGAGGTACCGAAACTTCATTTGGAATTCATCGTAATAATATATCTTTTCAGGATGCCTGCCGGTCGTTGGAGGGGAATTTATTTCGATAATCTGTAAAAGGGAGGCAAGGGATGGGAAGATTTAAAGCTCTGATACCGCTTGGTGCTGCCATAATCGTCGCTTTGATTACGAGTGTCCTGATTTACAATTATTTACAAAAGAGAACCAAAGTAACGGTGGTCAATTTGGAAACGCAGACTATAGCCGTGGCAGTGGCTGATATCGGATGGGGGACCCAGCTCATAAAGGAAATGATTAAACCCGTTGATTTCCTAAAAGGTAGCCTTCCCCCTGGCTGTTTCAAGGATTGCGATTCCCTGGTGGGAAGAGTGGTGATCACTCCGATAAAGGCGAATGAACCGATCCTCGATTCGAGACTGGCCCCGATCAGTATTAAAACAGGTGGTGTGGCTGCTGTCGTCAATGCGAAGAAACGGGCTGTCGCTGTAAAAGTGGATAAGGTGATTGGCGTCTCCGGATTTATTCGCCAGGGCAACCGTGTCGATGTTCTCGTCACCATACCGACCGGGAAAACTAGTCAGCAGCAGCCTTTCACAAAAACAGTCCTCGAAAACATTCTTGTTTTAACCGTTGGTCCGGATCTGGAAAGGAAAGGAAAGGAAGAGAAACCTTCGGATGTTGATGTGATCACCTTGGAGGTGACTCCTGAAGAGGGGGAGAGACTCGCCCTTGCCGCCGCAGAAGGAAAGCTTCAGCTGGCTCTCCGGAATTTTTCTGACACACAAGAGGTTCTCACCAGGGGAGTCACCATACCCGCTCTTCTGGCTACGTATTCGTTGGGAGGAGTGGAGGCGAGAACAAAACCAATTGGACCGAAGCCTCGTTTACTCATCGTTGAAATGGTAAAAGGGGCGAAAGTCAGTGAAATCAAGTTTGAAAGGAGCGAATGATTGCATGTGTTCCCTTTCTGTGAAGAGTTACTTTATCGTGAAGATTCTTATGATCCTCATTTTCTCGATCCTTTTCCCTGTTAGAGCACAAGGGGGAACGACGAAAGTCATTCTTGACACAATAGAACCTCAAAAGCTTACCTTAACGGTTGGGAAGTCGGTCATCATCAGCAGCTCCGACCCCGTAAAACGGGTTTCATTGGGTGCTCAGGAGATTGCCGATGCAGTCGTTCTTACTCCTCGGCAGATTTCCGTCATTGGCAAAGCTCCCGGGGTCACCAACTTAACGATATGGGGAGCAGATGAAAAAGTAGCCGCCGTGCTGGATATCCAAGTTAGCCCAGATGTCGCCAGGCTGAAGGAAATGATCCAGACGATATTTCCAGAGGAGAAAAATCTGCGTGTTGATGCCACCCACGACAGCCTTACGCTCTCAGGAACCCTCTCGAGCGCCTCCAGCCTTTCCCAGGTCTTGGCCCTATCTGAGGCCCATTTGCCCAAGGGCGGAAAGACGGTCAATTTACTCGATGTGGGAGGCGTCCACCAGGTCATGCTCGAAGTAAAGGTCGCGGAGATGGATCGCAACGTGGTTAAAAGGCTTGGCTTCAACTTCAACGTCAGTTATTTCTTTTCAAACGGGTTAGAGTTGGTTCTCGCAAATGTTTTGAATAATCTGTCAACCTCAGGGAAACTCAGTGCTACTGGTTCCATAAACAAACTTCCGCCGGCCGGACATTTTGGTATTTCCCAGTTCGTCGACGCTCTAAGGGAAAATGGGTTAGTTAAGATTCTGGCCGAGCCCAACCTCATTACGTTGAGCGGGAAAACTGCCAATTTTCTTGCAGGAGGAGAATTTCCTGTACCTGTTCCCCAATCCGCCGCAGGAATAGGAGGCGTGACGGTAACAATTCAATACAAACCTTTCGGAGTGGGACTAAACTTTACTCCTACAGTGTTAAGCGACAAGAAAATCAGTATGCAAGTCGCTCCCGAAGTCTCTGAACTTGATTTTTCAAACGGAATTACTCTAAGTGGGTTTACCATACCGGCCTTGACCACCAGACGGGTTTCGACGGTTATTGAACTGGCCGACGGACAGAGCTTTGCTATTGCTGGTCTCCTCAAGGATGAGATTCGACAGACCATCGATAAATTCCCTCTTTTAGGTGATATTCCTATCCTTGGCGCTTTATTTACAAGCAGCTCCTTTCAAAAAAATGAGACAGAATTAATCGTTATTGTCACCCCACATCTGGTAAAACCTCTTGATATCGCAGAACAGCCATTACCCACCGACCAGTTTATTGAGCCTGATGATTTTGAGTTCTACTTGTTGGGACACGTGGAAGGGAATAAAAAGTCTAACCCTGGCTTTGAGGGCTCTCGGAGTGAAACATTAAGGCCTGAGGGAAGCTTTGGCCACATCGTACCGAAGTAAAAAACAATTTGCAATGGTCGATTAGCAATGCAAAATTGGCAATTAAAATCTTTCACGAACACGCAACACGGGCACGTACACGTTATTTTCCTATTATGAGGGAGGAGCAAATGAGAAGAGCATGCTTTCTTTGGATTCCACTGTCCGTTGCCTTCCTGATTTCTGCTTGTGCCGGACCCAGCCGCGTGGAGAAAGATTTCGGAACGTCAGTCAAATTCGCCCGGTCTGACCAGATATTAGATCAGGGAGCCGGAAAGAATTTGGAACCCGTTACCGGCTTTGATGGAAAAGCGGCCGAGATCAGCATTGAGAGGTACCGCAAGAGCTTCGAAGAAGTGCCAAGAGCTCCTCAGTACATTTATCAGTTAGAAGGCAAAGGAAGTAGGTAAGGTGAAAGGGACGAAAGTGAGATCGCTAAAAAGAGAAAACGGGGCGTCAGCAGTCGAATTTGCAATCACCTTGCCATTGCTGGTCGTCTTAATGTTTGGGATTATCGAATTCAGCCTGGCTCTGTATGACAAAGCGATGATCACCAATGCGAGCCGGGAAGGCGCAAGAGCCGGGATCGTTTACCGCGATCCAGCCGTCACTGATCCTGAGATCATCAGTGTGGTGAATAACTATTTAGGGAATCATCTTATCACCTTCGGCGGCGCCCCTAACGCAACCGTTACCGTAACCAGAAATGGATCCAGTCCGGGAGGTCAACTCAAGGTGACGGTTGCCTATACTTACACCTTTTTAGTTTTTCCCAATTTCGTTTCAACTCTGGCCGGAGGAATGAACATGGGTGCTGAGACCGTAATGAGAATGGAGTAAAGGGGAGAATAGGTAAAGGGAAGGAGAACGATGAGTAACGGGTCTGCATCTCTCAGGAGGCTAAGAGATCAACAGGGTGCTACAGCCATCCTCGTTGGTCTATCGATCCTCGTCTTGATCGGTATGGGAGCCCTTGCGATTGATCTCAGCCATCTCTTTGTCGTTCACAATGAATTGCAAAACGCAGCCGATGCCGGAGCGCTGGCTGGAGCCCGATTTCTTTACAATAATGACGGGATGGCTGTAAACGCAGGCGCCAACCAAATTGCCTACAATGCAGCGACTGAAAACAGAAGCGAAAGAGTCCCTGTGGATGTTCACTGGACTGGAGGCAATACCGGAGATGTCCAAAGAGGCCATTGGAGTTTTGCTACCCGCACATTTACCCCAAATGATTCCCTTCTGCCAGTCCTTCTCTGGGGTTTTTCTTTGGAAGAACTTGATCAGAATCCTAACTTTATTAACGCGGTCAGAGTGAGGACCCGAAGAGACGACACGCCTGCCGCCTCCTTTCTGGCAAAGGTCTTCGGCTATGAAAATTTTATTCTTTCAGCTGAAGCGATCGCCTACATCGGGTTCGCCGGCACCCTTTATGAACACGAGGTGGATCAACCCATTGCCATCTGCAAACAGAGCCTCCTCGGGCCGAATAACAAATCTGATTGCACCGTGGGTCGTATGATCAACAGTGGACAGATTGTGGCAGCCCATGAGACAGGTGGATGGACCGATTTCAATCAAGAAGGTAATCCCTGCTCGGGTGGCACCAATGCCACTGCCGTCCAATCTCTTATCTGCAATGGTGTTGGCAACCCCTGGACTATCCACAAAGGTCTGGTGGCTACGAATGGCGGCGAAATCGCCTCCGCCTTTACACAGCTCAGGCAGTGTTGGGCCAATACAACGGGAAGAACGCAGCCCTGGAAGGTGACCCTTGTGCTTATTGAGTGTGAAGGGAATAACATAACCACCTGCGCAGACGTAGTCGGTGCGGTGTCGGTTGATATCCTCTGGGTAACAGGGGAAGGCGAGGATCCGCAATATAATGACGCCCCGATTCAAATGGGGGATTGGGCAAATAATAATCCGGATGGCAGCGTCCGCTGGAACAGCTTTGCGCAGTATTTTAATTTGAGAAATCTTGACAACACCATAGCTCCCTACGAAAAAAAGTCTATCTATTTTTCGCCAAACTGTGAAATCCTTTATTTCGGGGGAACGGGTGGAGAAAATTTCGGCATCCTTGCAAAAATACCCGTTCTGGTGAAGTGACGAAAGGTCCGTCCATGTCTGAAAATGTTGTTTCTGTGAGATTGGAGATAAGGAACGAGAAGACCAGGAAGGATCTCGAAGAAGTCCTCGCCTCGATCCAGGAGTTCCATCTCCAAGCTTCTAACGATCCCAAACCCTGCGACCTTCTCATCCTCGAAACAGAAAAGGACATCAGTAAAGACTTTGAATTAATCCAGACCCTCCAGGTTTCCGGCATGGTCAAGGAGGTTTTTTTGACCTCCCCGCACGTCGAACCGGACTTGTTGCCCTGGGCTTTGAGAGCCGGCGTAAAGGAATTTTTTTCCCAGCCGATTAAGAGAGAAGAGGTAAGGAATGGTCTCTTAAAATTTAGAGAACGGAGGGGCGACCTTAAACAAGACGTGTTAGAGAAAAAAAGGGGGAAAATCATTGATATCGTTGGCAGTAAAGGTGGGGTGGGAACCACGACGATTGCCGTCAATGTCGCCACCAGCCTGAGCGAATCTAACGGCGCTTCGTCTGTAGCCCTGATCGATATGAACCTGCTCTTTGGTCAAATTCCGATCTTTTTTAACATTGAATCGAGTCTCAACTTGGGAGAAGTGGCAAGAAATATTTCAAGGGTGGATGCAACCTATCTCATGAGCACTCTGTCGAAGCATCGCTCAGGGGTCTATATTTTACCTTCTCCCATGAGGCTGGATGATGTGGATGTTGTGACCCCTGAAATTTTGGAGGTTCTTCTGGGTTTAATGCAAAATGTCTTCGATTTTATTGTGATTGACGGAGGTCAACGCCTCGACAATGTCTCCTTTAAAATTCTGGGAATAGCAGACATCGTCTTTCTGATCACAGGATTGGATCTTCCCTGTCTCGCTAATGCCAAAAGGCTTCTCCGGACATTTCAGAAGCTGCGATTTCCCTCCAAAGAAGCCATCCAGACGATCGTCAACTGCTATCAAAAAAAGTCTCCATTCTCATTGAAGGACGCGGAACAGGCAGTCAGTGCGAAGATCCATTGGGTGCTGCCAAATGATCATTCAGCAACGACGGCAGCGATCAACCAGGGGAAACCCCTTTCAGAAGTGGCGCCAGGTTCCGAGCTAAACAAATCGTTACGCGAACTCGCAGATTCTTTCCTTTCAAAGAATCCAAAAAGACGGAATGGGTTTTGGAAGCGGGAGGAAAGCGATTAAGGAGAGGAAGAAACGGATATGGATTTAATACTGGGTAAAAAAGCCGATGTACAAATTGAGCCGCCGGGGATGGGACGCCTCAGTCGATTTGTATTCACGAAGGAGTATCAGGAACTGAAGGCGAAGATTCATGACCGCTTGTTAGGGATGATGGACCTCTCTCTCATCGACACGATCAATGAAACCGTGCTTCGGCAGGAAATCAAGAAACTGGTGGAAAGAATTTTGGCAGAAGATGGCCACACGATTCCACTTAACCATAGCGAGAGGGAAAGCTTGCTTCGGGAAGTGCAGGACGAGATCCTGGGGCTCGGGCCGCTGGAACCTTTTATGCGGGACCCATCTATCTCCGACATCCTGGTAAATACCTATAAACAGATCTACGTGGAACGACATGGAAAGCTCGAACCGACCGAGGGGATTTTTAAAGACAACGCCCACCTGAGAAGGGTGATCGATAAGATTGTTTCAGCGGTGGGCCGCAGGATCGATGAATCCTGCCCCATGGTCGATGCCAGACTCCATGACGGATCCCGGGTCAATGCGATCATTCCTCCCTTGGCCATCGACGGACCCATGCTGTCTATCCGAAGATTTGCGATGAATCCTCTGGAGCTGAAAGATCTGCTCGCGTTCAAGACCCTCACTCCTGAGATCGGAGAGCTCCTGATGGGAATTGTCAGGGCCAAACTGAATCTTCTGATCTCCGGCGGCACCGGAACGGGTAAGACGACCCTCTTGAATGTCCTCTCGAGATTTGTCCCCGAAAACGAAAGGATTATCACGATTGAAGATTCCGCGGAACTCCAGCTGAAACAGGAACATGTCGTTCGTCTGGAGACAAGGCCTCCCAATATTGAAGGCAGGGGAGAGGTGACCCAGCGAGACTTGGTCAGAAACAGCCTGCGCATGCGACCGGACCGGATCATCGTGGGAGAAGTGAGAGGAGCAGAGGTGATGGATATGTTCCAGGCGATGAATACCGGCCACGATGGATCTCTTTCAACACTTCACGCCAACTCCCCCCGGGATGCCTTGATGCGACTGGAAACGCTCGTCGCTTTAACCGGATTGAATATCCAGAGCAGTTTTATCAGAAAGTATATCAGCTCGGCTTTAAATGTGATCATTCAGCTTTCCCGTCTCGTGGATGGCAGTCGAAAAATTATTAGCTTTCAAGAGGTTAGCGGGATGGAGGGCGATACGATTACGCTACAGGAAATCTTCTTCTTCGAACAGACCGGAGTTGACAATAGCGGAAAGGTAAAAGGAAGATTTCGCTCTCACGGCATCCGTCCAAAGTTCGTCGAGAGATTCAAGACCCTCGGTGTTTCCATTCCATACGATCTCTTCGACGCCGGAAAGGTATACGAGACTTAGATGAAAAGGAAGTAAAACCGTGCACCTCCTGATCGGAACTGGAATATTTCTATTTGTTGTTCTATTGATCGAGGGAGGGTATTTCGCCTTCACGACTCTCCACAAGCAGGGAAAGATGGAGGCGAAAAGGCGGCTCTATGCGCTGCCATCCGTTGGGTTTGAAGACAGCAACATGGATATCACCCGGAAAAGAGTGCTCAGCGAAGTTCCGTGGCTCAATCGAGCACTTTTGAAAATTCGAATAACGGAACGGGCGAGTCTCCTTCTGGAGCAATCCGGAACCCGGCATACCCTTGGGTTTTTTATGTTGCTCTCTACTTTGCTCGTATTCGCCGGATTGAGAGGCGGTTTATGGGTCAGTTCAAACTATCCCGTTTCCGTTCTTGTAGCCCTCTTCCTCGGTATCCTGCCATTATTGCATCTCCTCTCAAGAAAGAGAAAGAGAATAGAAAAGTTTCAGGGACAGTTACCCGAGGCAATGGATCTGGTAGCCAGGGCTTTGAGGGCGGGACATGCTCTTTCGGGGGCGTTAAAGATGGTGGCTGATGAAATGGATGATCCTGTTGGCAGTGAAATTGGTAGAACCTTGAAGGAGATTAATTTTGGACTGGCCGCCCCGGAGGCTTTAAAAAACCTCGCGCAGCGGGTCGACTGCTTGGACCTAAAATTCTTTGTTATCTCCGTGATCATCCAGAGGGAAACCGGAGGAAATCTGGCCGAGATTCTAGAGGGTATTGCTCACATCATTCGCGAGAGATTCAAGCTTTACGGCCGCGTCCATATCCTGGCGGCAGAGGGAAAGATTTCAGCCATCATCCTGAGCGGTCTTCCTTTTCTTGTTGCCTTTGCCCTTCTACTGATCAATCCCGGATATATCGGGATTCTGGCAAAAGATCCGGTGGGGAGGGTCTTGGCAGCTTTTGGCCTTTCCTTGATGATCGTCGGCATTCTTTTTATAAAGAAGATGATTGCGATAAAAGTGTAAAGATATGGTAGACCTTGGAGTCTTGATAAGCTTTCTCATTTTTGTTTGCATACTGTTGCTGGGCGTAGGCCTATATTTGTTTACTGAGCATCGAAAGGAACGCAGTCGGCTGATGAGAAAGATTCAGCAAGCAGAGGATGAAATCTATCCGGTGAAAGGGAGTTTCCTGGAGGAGACAAAAAGGCAATGGGTTAGATTTGTGACCTCGCTGGGTCATCTTGTAAGGCCGAAGAGGGAAAAAGAAATTTCTCATCTCCGGAAGGCCCTCTTTACGGCCGGCTACCGAAGAGAAGATGTGCCGCTGATCTTCTGGGGATTCAAAGTCCTTCTGGCTATTCTGTTCGGGGTGTTTTTTGTATCGATCAGGCTACTGGTGGCGAGGCCTATCCCATCTTTTAATCTTACCCTGCTCACGGTTATCATTGCATTGATCGGCTTCTATTTACCGAACCTCTGGCTTCGAATGAAGATGGCCGCAAGGAAAGACCAGATACAGAAAGGGCTTCCAGATGCCCTGGACCTGATGGTCGTATGCGTTCAGGCGGGGAGCGGACTGGACGCAGCCATCAATCGTGTCACTGAAGAAATGATATTGGCCAGCAGGCCGTTGAGTGAAGAATTCAAGGTCTTAAGCTTGGAGCTAAGGGCGGGAAAATCCCGGCAGGAAGCTCTGAGGAATTTAGCTCTTCGAACAGACCTTGAAGATGTGCGCTCCCTAGTCACTCTGTTGATTCAATCAGAGAGGTTCGGGACCAGCATCGCCAACGCCCTGAGAGTTCACTCCGATTCCATGAGAACGAAGAGATTCCAGAAAGCAGAGGAAGTCGCAGCCAAATTACCTGTCAAACTGATTTTCCCTTTGATTCTCTTCATCTTTCCTTCCCTTTTTATCGTTATTTTGGGTCCTGCTGCGATTAGTATCTTCCGGATGCTTCTTCCCCGTCTGGCGGGACAATGAGTAAGGGAGAGGACGGCGAAGACTATCGGTCAAACGGAACGGAAATAGGAGGATTGTCAAAGATTCCTCAAAGGAGGTCAATTGATGAAAAGAGTAAAATTCTTAATGGTTGGATTATGTATCTTCATCTTCCTTTCGTCTCTTGCTTTTGCCGGGGATGAGGATACGGAACAGGTGCAACCAACGGCCGGGATGAAAGTTCTTGATCTCCTTGTGGTGAGGCCGCTCAGTATTGTTGTATCAACGGCTTCAACCGCTTTCTACATCGGTACCGTTCCGATCACCTTTCCGGCAGGTGTCTCTGAGCCAGCGGCAAGAATATTTGTGGAAGCCCCATGGAGATTTACAGGGATGAGATATTTGGGAGATTTCCAACATTACAAAGACGGGAATCCTATGACGGTGATTTACGACGAATAGAATGGTTAGGGGAAGCGGATGGTAATGAGAGCCTCACCATTATTTGCTATTTTTGGTTGTCTTTGGATCGCTGGAATTTTGATGGGAGGATGTAGCACCGGAAAAAGCCAGCAACAGGATTCTTTTAAATCGTATCGCGAGAAGATGGAAATGAAAAAAGGGGCACTTGCTAAGGAGGAAGAAAGGCAAGTCAAGGTTTCTGAATTGGGAGTGGAAGGATGTGAGAGATTAGGGGATCTGTATCTCAGACAGGGGAATATGGATTTGGCATTCATCCAATATTACAGGGCTCTCCGCATAGATCCCGCTCAGATTCCTATTCGTTATAAACTGGGCCGTCTCCTTTTAGAAAGGGGGGTGCCTGAAGAAGCCAAAAAGGAGTTCAAGGAAATCTTAAAAAGAAATCCTGATCACGCACTGGCCTATGAGGGGATGGGACGGGTTTATTTCAAAGAGGGCAATTTTTTTGAGTCAGAAAAGAATTTTCAAAAAGCGCTCCGTCTTAAAAGTAATTTATGGCAGGCCCATAATTTCCTCGGGATTATCTACGATCATCAGGAGCAATTCAGATCGGCCATCGATGAATACCAATCTGCTATCGCTATACAGCCGGATGAGGGATTGTTGTTTAATAATTTAGGAATATCCCTCTATTTGAGCGGGGAATATGAAAAAGCCGTCGAGGCCTTTCAGAAAGCTGTACGAGTTGGAAAAACGAGCCCTAAGATTTACAACAATCTTGCGTTGGCCTTATGTAAATTGGAAAAATACGAGGAAGGGTTCGAGGCATTTAAGAGAGCTGGAGATGAGGCATCTGCCAACTATAGTATGGGCTGCATATATATGTTCGAAGGCAAATTCAAAGAGGCGATCGAGAGCTTTGAGAAAGCCATGCAGATGAAACCTGCTTTCTATGTCAAGGCCCATGAAAACCTAAAGAAGGCAAGGGAAGCCCTACTTTCTCGTCAGACAAAGGAGGAAGAAGGGATTTCCAAAAGCGAAAATCACTAACCCCTTGAAGGAGGGGGAGCAAATTTATTCTAAATTCCTTCCGCCTATTTCTCAATCGGATGTTTTTCTTCCCCCTCCTTTGAAGAACACAAGCTAATAGAAATTGTTCGTAAGAACAAAACAAGCCATGCATAATCTGATGAAAAACTATCATCATATGGTCAGCAAAACCCTAATTGATTCTGTTTTAGACTTTACAGGTACGCCGATCAATTGAGGTGATATTTATTCATACTGCGATATTTGAATACGGACCCTGAAAAGCAGTTATGCTGGAAACCATCTATCACGGCAGAGAATGGGTGCTGGGATCTAAGAATTTTTAAAGAAACGATCAAGAAAAATATTCTTTGAAAAATTGAACTAAGATGCTAAAAAAGTATGCCCAATTCTTTCAGTCTCTTATCTTTCTCTTGGATCTATTGATCCTTTCACTCACCTGGATCTTTTCTTACTTTTTAAGATTTTACACAGACCTAATCAAACCCCCCGTGCTTGGAACACCTTCTTTTGGAGTTTATATTGAATGCCTATTACCTATATGGTTGATATGGGCTTTAGTTTCGGAGAGATTCAATTTGTATCGTTCCAGGAGGATAGGGCATTTTCTTAAGGAATTTTTTGATATTGCAAGAAATCTGGCCTTAACCTTCCTTATTTTAATTGCAATTCTTTATCTTTTTAAGAAATTTGAATTTTCGCGTTTAGCATTTTCTTACTTTCTGGTAATGGGTTTTCTGGGGCTCATTTCAATCCGGCTTTTCATTAGAAAAGTCCTGAAAACGTTTCGCTCCCGTGGCTATAACCAGCGCTATGCACTTATTGCTGGGACAGGTAAACTTGGACAGAAAGTTTTAGAAAAGATTGAGCTCTATCCTGAGCTAGGAATAAAGATAAGCGGATTCTTGACCCATAGGATTGAAGAAGTTGGGAAGAGGATTAAGAATATCCCGATTGTTGGGGTCTATGGCGACATTGACAGGATTCTGTCCGAAAATAGGATTGATATCTTTTTTCTTGCCTTACCCATCAATGAATACGACTATTTTGAAGGCCTCGTCAAAAAACTTCATGGCCATTTATCAGACATTAAGGTGATACCGGGGTCCTATGAATACCTCAGCTTAGGAGGAGGGATGGACGAATTAGATGACCTTCCGATTGTGAGTCTTCGAAACTCCCCATTATATGGCTGGAACAGTGTTGCTAAGAGGACATTTGATCTCATATTCGGAACTGTGATATTGGTCATCATATCTCCCGTCATGTTGATCATCAGCCTTTTAATGAAATTGACCTCAATAGGTCCGATCCTATACAAGCAAGAGCGGGTAGGAATGGATGGTCGCACCTTTAAGATGCTCAAATTCAGGACCATGAGGGTAAATGCCGAAAAGGAGACAGGTCCTATCTGGGCGAAAGAAAACGATCCGAGGAGAACCAAGATCGGCGCCTTTCTAAGAAAGACCAGTCTCGATGAGCTTCCCCAACTGTTTAACGTGTTAAAAGGAGACATGAGTCTGGTCGGGCCAAGACCGGAAAGGTCCATTTTTGTAGAAGAATTCAGAAGGAAAATTCCTTCTTACATGCTTCGACACAAGATCAAGGCTGGCATGACTGGCTGTGCCCAGGTCAATGGTTGGAGGGGAAATACCTCCCTGAAGAAGCGCATCGAGCACGACCTTTACTATATTCAGAATTGGTCGATCGGGTTTGATCTAAAAATTCTATTCATGACTCTGTGGAGAGGTTTCATCAGCAAATCAGCCTATTAATTAAAAGACACGTCGGTGTTTTGTGAGCGAATGAAAAGCGAAAAAGCAGATCTCGTTGCACTCTTTCTGGTTTCCCTTCTGTTAAGCATCTATTTTTTTCTCCGGACCTATGCCATCTCCCTGGATGGCGCATTCCAATATATCCCCCTTGCCAAAGATTTTGCTTCAGGCCTTTTCAGAAAGGCTCTGAGCCATAATCAACAGCCTCTCTATCCTTTGATCGTTGCATTTGTTTCTCGATGGGTGTCCGATTTTGAGTTGGCCGGGAAATTCGTCTCATCCTCTTTTGGGATTTTGGTTATTTTCCCGGTTTATTTTTTGGGAAAGAGGATATTTGACGAGAAAATTGCATTTCTTTCATCTATTTTCCTGGTCATTCATCCTTATCTCCGGAGATTTTCAGCAGACGTCCTTAAGGAATCCACATATCTCTTCTTTCTTGGCACAGCCATTTGGTTTGCCTGGAGGACTATCCAAAGTCAGAAGAGATACCCATATCTTTTTATTCCACTTTTTTCAGCCCTCGCTTATCTTGTCAGGCCAGATGGGTTTGAAGTGCTATTGGTCGTCCTCTTTTATTTCGTTTTTGCAAAAAAATTCGGTGGCCCGGGAAGTAAAAGGATGGTTATCCTTCTCCTACTTTTGTCATCGACGATTCTCTTCCTCCCTTATCTCATTCATTTAAGAGAGGTCAAAGGAGAGTGGACGCTAAGCAAGGCTAAAAGCATCGAAGGAATGTTAGGGCTGAGAGCCGCGGGAGATGTCGTTCCCTTCGCTCAAAAGATCTTTTACAGCCTTAAGAGGTTGAATTTGGAAATCCTTTCAAGATTTCATCCCGTTTATGTTTTTTTACTGATCGTCGGCCTTCTTAAGAGGCTCTTTTCTGGCCTTAAGACGGGGGAAGGATTTCTTCTCTCTTTTTGTGTCCTGTGCTACGGAGTCTTATTCTTAATGGTGCTGAATACCACAGAGTGGGGCGCGGACAAAACGGTCCAGATAGATCATTTGAGCGGTAGGCATGTTTTGCCATTGCTTCTCGTTTCAATTTATTGGATTGGGGAGGGTTTTGTGGCTGTCTATCAGTGGGCTTACAACAAGATCGAGTCCCACCGTTTTCTCCCGCATTTGGAACCAAAAAGAAAATCTATTCTTGTTTGGGCGACATTATTAGTCATAGTATTGGCCATTGTGCTGCCCAAAACCTTAAAGCCGCAAAGATATGAACGTTTAACCGAGAAGCGGGCAGGGATATGGATTAAAAACCAATACGGAAAAGGGATGACCATTTTTACGACTGTTCATCTTGTTGCTTTCCATGCAGACGGAAATTATGAATATGTCGATTTGGAAAAGGATACGATTGATAAGATTAGAACTTCTATGATAGAGAAGAAAGCTCTCTATTTGGTCATCCGGGGCAGAGAGACTGTAAATCTTCCTAAGGAGGCCATTAAGAAAGATTTCGTTGAGTTGAATCGATTTGAAGGAAAGGGAATGGAAACGGTCTTCATTTATAAAAGAATTTAATCGTTCGGCATGGATCCCGGTCTTATCACTCCTTCACTTGCCTGCCAAGGTCGCTGCCTGCCATTTTAACTCCTTAGCTGCGTCTCCCTTCCGATACGCTCATTGTTCACCCCTCGCATCAACACCAGAAATTTCTTAGACAATATTTAGCTTGAAAATTGTTACAGATGATGTTATTCTGTTTTAAATTAATCTTGAGGCTTAATATGGCAAAAGTCTGCGACATCTGTGGAAAAGGGCCAGTCTTTGGACATAATGTAAGCCATGCCAATAACAAGACCCGAAGAGTCTGGTACCCCAACCTTCACAAGATAAAAACCCTCAAGGAGGGAAGGACCATTCGTATGAAGGTCTGCTCCCGATGCCTTCGCTCAGGGCTGATCACCAAAGCCGCCTAAAAGAAACATAGTTACGTAGTCTCGTAGTTTAATAGTCTTGTCGTCTCTTAGTCTCTTGGCTTTCAGACTAAGCGACTACAAGACTAAAGAACTATAGGACTATTTAGGATTCGGCCTGCGTCTCCGCCCTCATTCTTTCTACCTGATAGACCCCTTTGATCTTTCCGAGAGCCCTGATTACTTTGTTCAGATGGTTCAAATCTCGAATCTCTACCTCAAAAGTGCTGACGGCGTTCTTATCCTCCGTCGTATCCACTCTGGCATTTTTGATGTTGGCTTCGTTGGAAGAGATCGAGTTGCTAATCTCAGCCAGCAAACCCTTCTTGTCTTCGGAATAGATTCGGATTCTCACAGGATAGATGTATTCCTTCTTCGAATCCCATTCTACTTCAACCTTGCGGTGAGGGTCATCGTCCATCGCATTTTGGCAGTCGGCGGTATGGATCGTTACGCCTCTCCCACGGGTGATGAATCCCACCACTTTATCCCCCGGGACAGGATTGCAACACCCCGCGTAACGCACCATCACATTATCAATTCCTCTAATCAGCAGGGCGTCCTTTGGCGCGCGGGTAATTCTTTGAATGAGATGTTTGAGGCGTCCCCCTTCCAGTTCTTCTTTCTGTTGCTCCAATTTTTCCTGAGGAAGGATCTTCCCGATGATTTGATTGGCCGTGACCTTTCCGTAACCAACGGCGGCAATGAGATCCTCGACCCCCTGGAAACTGAATTCATTAGCGACCTTCACCAACTCACCCGACTTGACCAATTTGGTTTGCTGGAGCCCGTATTTTTGGAGCTCTTTCTCCAGGATGTCTTTCCCAAGAGTGATTGATTTTTCCCTCTCTTCTGCCGTAAACCATTGACGAATTTTTGTTTTGGCCCTTGGGGTTTTGACTACCTTGAGCCAGTCCTTGCTCGGCCTCTGATTAGGGGAAGTAAGAATTTCGACGGTATCCCCGCTTCGCAGCTCATACCTCAGGGGAACGATCTTCCCGTTTACCTTGGCTCCCACACAATGATTCCCGATGTCGGAATGGATGCTGTAAGCGAAATCAACGGGGGTTGACCCAATAGGGAACTGCCTCACCTGCCCCTTAGGGGTGAAGATGTAGACCTCGTTAGGAAAGAGATCCACTTTGAGACTTTCAATAAACTCTTGATTGTCCTTTAGATCTCGCTGCCACTCCAAGAGCTGCCTCAACCAGGTAAAACGCTTATCCTCGGCCTCTTCAACCACCTTCCCCTCTTTGTATTTCCAATGGGCGGCGATGCCTTCCTCCGCAATCTTGTGCATTTCGTGTGTTCGAATCTGAATCTCGATCCGTTCTCCGTAAGGCCCGATGACTGTGGTATGAAGGGATTGATACATGTTTTCTTTCGGAAGACCGATGTAGTCCTTGAATTTCCCCGGGATGGGTTTCCAGATGGAGTGGATGATACCTAACACGTCGTAGCACGCTTTAATGGAATTAACGATAACTCGGAAAGCGGTGATATCATAGACCTGATCAAAGTCGAGATTCTGTTCTTTCATTTTCAGGTAAATGCTGTAGGTCTGTTTTAATCGGCCGGTCACTTCGCTCTCGATGTGATTTTCATAAAGTTTCTTCATCAACGCACGCTTCACTTCTTCTATGTAGCGGGCTCTCTCCTTCTCCTTTTTCGCGATCTTGCGCCGAATCTCCTCGTAGATTTCAGGATGGAGGTACTGAAAGGCCAGGTTCTCTAGCTCCGATTTGATCCAGTCGATCCCGAGGCGATGGGCTAAGGGAGCATAGATGTCAATCGTTTCTTGGGCGATCTCCGCCTGTTTCGCGGGGGAGTGATATTGAAGCGTCCGCATATTATGAAGACGGTCAGCCAGTTTAATCAGGACGACCCGAATGTCCTTAACCATCGCCAGTATCATTTTGCGGAAATTCTCCGCCTGGTGCTCTTCGGAGGATCGTAGAGAGATGCGGCTGATCTTTGTCAGTCCGTCCACCAACTGAGCGATTTCTTCCCCGAAATTTTCTTGGATCTCCTTCGAGGTGGTGAGCGTATCCTCGACCGTATCATGAAGCAGTCCGGTTGCCACACTCGCAACGTCGAGTTTCAGTTGGGTCAAGATTCCAGCGACCTCTAAGGGATGGTTCAGGTAAGGTTCTCCGGAGAGGCGGACCTGCCCTAAATGAACCTTGGCAGAAAAGACATAGGCCTTCTTTAGGAGTTCGATATCCGCGTTGGGTTGATAGGAAGTTAACCTTTCAAGGACATCGTTAAATCTTAGCATTTGACCGAAACGTACCCCGCAAGCCCCGCCCGACGAGCGGCAAGCTTCACAATCCCATCTTACTCGTAAGTATAAGAAAATTCAAGAGGGTTCGCTTCCCCTCGCCCTTTTGAGATCCTGGCAGAATTGTAGAGGTTTGATTTATCAAGCCGACCAATCGGGCTCAATGAATTGAGCCCCTACAACATATTTTGTATGTGCCTATTCAGTAAATCATATGCTGCACAGTTTACAGGCCGAGGAGAGGGGAAAAATCTTTGACAGCAACCCTGATTGAACTTATAATGATATTCCTTAAGCTTTAGGATAGGTTAGACCATGAAAAGGATCCTACTGATCGTGATTGTCGCCGCTGCAACCTCCGGTCTTCTCTATTATTTCGTGATGAGAGAAAGTGAGGAGGATGGGACCTTCATCAAGGTTTCCGGCAACATAGAGGCTACAGAAGTGGACGTCGGGTTTAAAGTAGCCGGAAGGATTGTCAGTCGTTCTTACGAAGAGGGGGATTGGGTGGAGCAGGGAAAGGTTCTGGCCAGATTGGACGACGAAGACCTCCGCAACCGTCTGGAGGTGGCACGGGCGACGTTGATGTCGGCACAGGCTCGATTGAGCAAACTCCTTGCGGGGTCAAGGCCGGAAGAGATAAGAGAGGCAGAAGCTGCTGTCAACCAGGCCAAGTTTGACCTCGAAAACAAGGAGACCCAGTACGAACGGATGAAGTCCCTTTTCGAGAAGAAGGTTGTTCCTAAAGAGACGGCGGACAACGCCGAGGCTGCTTTTAAGATCGCAAAGGCAGCTTTTGAAAGGGCCAAGGAAAACTACCTTCTGGTGAAAGAGGGGCCGAGGAAAGAGGATATCGAAGATGCGAAAGCTCAGGTGGAGCAAGCCCGAGCTTCTGTGAGGCTGAACGAGACACAACTCAGCTACACCACGCTCTATTCTCCCATATCCGGAGTTGTTCTCGTCAAATCCGGAGAAATCGGTGAGGTCGTCAACCCGGGGACTTCCATTCTTACAATGGCCGACATCGAAAATGTATGGTTGAAGGCCTATATCCCGGAGACGAACCTCAGCGAGGTAAAATGGGGTCAGGAAGTTATTGTGACGACAGACCTTCGGCCGAAGAAAGAATATAGAGGGAGAATCTCCTTCATCTCTTCTCAGGCCGAATTCACACCGAAACAGATTCAGACGGAAAAGGAGAGGGTGACCCTCGTCTACCGGATCAAGGTCGATATTTCCAATAAGGATCATGAACTCAAACCCGGGATGCCAGCCGACGGACGGATCCTAATTACTTCGTCTTCGCCTAAAAAACAATAGCGCTGATGGTTTCGTGAATCCCCACACCCCGCCCTCTCCCGTTTGGGGGAGAAGGAAAGGGTGAGGGGATTTGAAATTTTCACTTTTTTCCATTGAGATTTATTTGTAATTTGGTGTTTGGGATTTGGTGCTCGTATTTTTATGTTTTCCATTCAAGCCAGCCACCTGTCCAAATCTTTCGAATCCTTGCCGGCCGTCAAAGACCTGAACTTGGAAGTGAAAGCAGGAGAGATCTTTGGTCTAGTAGGGCCGGATGCCTCTGGGAAAACAACGACCATCCGGATGCTCTGTGGGATCCTCCCTCCTGACGGAGGGGAGGCAAAGGTCGCCGGGTATGATATCCTCGAGGAAGCAGAATCGCTAAGAGAAAAAGTCGGTTATCTTCCTCAGCGATTCGGACTCTACGGGGACCTTACCGTTCTTGAAAACATCCATTTTTACGGAGATCTGTATCAAGTTCCAAGACAGAAGAGGAAGGAACGGATCGAAAGGCTCCTACAGTTTGCCAATCTGAAACCTTTCGGGAAGCGAAAAGCCCAAGACCTCTCCGGCGGGATGAAACAGAAGCTCGGTCTGATCTGTGCCTTAATCCATACGCCTCAAATCCTCTTTCTCGATGAACCGACCACAGGAGTTGATCCGCTTTCACGAAGAGATTTCTGGATTATCCTTTACGACTTGTTGAGAGAGGGCGTAACCATCCTTTTCTCAACTTCTTATCTGGATGAGGCCGAGCGCTGCAGCCGTGTTGGCCTGATTTATCAGGGCGACCTGCTGATTGCGGATACTCCCTCTGCCGTGAGGGCCCGAATCGGGGGGACGATATTGGAACTGCGGGTGGAGAACCGGCAGAAAGGGATGAAGTTGCTTCAAGGGATCGAGATGATTCGAAGCCTGGTCTTATCCGGGGATAAAATCCACGTTCTCGTCGATGATCCTCAAAAGGCGGAAAGAAGGATTCGGGAGACTCTAAAAGACCGGGGGATGGAGATTGTGGATCTATTGGCGGTCCGGCCCTCGCTTGAGGATGCCTTCGTCTCCATGGTCCAAGGGAAAAAAGAACGATGAACGATGAACAGTAAACGATAAACAATAAGTTCATAGTCCATCGTTCGTTGTTCATCGTTTGAATGGGCAAATTTCGATGAGTGATGATGAGTGATTATGTTGTCACAATCAAAGATCTAACCAAAGCATTCGGTGATTTCGTAGCGGTGGACCATATCGGTTTTCGGGTGGAGAAGGGAGAGATCTTCGGATTCCTGGGACCGAATGGAGCCGGCAAGTCTACGACGATCCGAATGCTCTGCGGACTCTTGCTGCCTACTTCAGGAAAAGGGCAGGTTGCAGGATTCGATATCATGAAGGAGCCGGACAAGATAAAGCAGGCGATCGGGTATATGTCCCAGAAATTTTCGCTCTACGATGACCTGAAGGTTGTTGAAAATCTCCATTTTTTCGGAGGAATCTACGGCCTCTCCGGTTTACCGCAGAAAAGGAGAGAAGATGAGGTTTTCGGAATGATTGGCCTTCAAGATGTCAAGGATCGAATCACTCGGACGCTCGCTGTCGGGTCGAAACAGCGCCTGGCGCTGGGGTGTGCCATTCTCCATGAGCCTTCCGTCCTATTTTTGGATGAACCCACTTCAGGGGTCGATCCGATCTCTCGAAGAAATTTCTGGAGCCTCATCCAACAGATGGGAGAGAAGGGTGTGACCACCTTTGTGACCACCCATTACATGGACGAAGCAGAGTATTGCGACCGGTTGGCACTGATCTACCAGGGGAGGATCATCGCCATGGGAACGCCTTCCGAATTAAAAGCGAAGACTCTGTCACAGGGAATATTCGAAGTGGAATGCGATCCTCTCGTTACGGCCCTGGACCTCTTGAAGAAACAGCCGTGGGCCGCGGAATCAGCCGTATTCGGAGACGGGCTTCATGTGATCGGTAAGGAAGGCATCGATCTGGAGCGAGAAATCAACGCCCTCTTCGGAAAGCACGGAGTCCTTCTCAAGAGAATGGGAAGAATCAGGCCTTCCCTGGAGGATGTTTTTGTTTCACTGATCGAAAGAGAGGAAAAGCAGTGAACCCATCCCGCACGTGGGCCATTGCGAGAAAAGAGTTTTTCCATATCTACCGGGACCCCAGGAGCCTGGCACTGGTGATCCTCATGCCTGCTCTCCTGATGCTCCTCTTTGGATACGCCGTCACCCTCGACGTGAAGAAGGTCTCGATGGCTGTCTTGGATCGAGACCGGACCCAGGAGAGTCTCAATTTCATCCAACGATTCAGCGCTTCTCCTTATTTCCATCTTCGCTTTTGGGTTCGAGATGAAAGGGAGGTGAAGCGACTCATCAATCAGGGAGAGGTAAAGATAGGATTGATTCTTCCCTGGGATTTTTCAAAAAAGATCAAGGCAGAGGGAATTGTTCCAATTCAGGTGTTGATCGATGGAGCCGATGCCAACACAGCCAATCTTATTCTTAGCTATGTCCAGGCGATTGCTCGACAATACACTCAGGAGAAAACAATTCTAAAGGTCTCCCGCATGGGAATAGAGAAATTGAACTTTCCCATCGAAGGACGGCCCAGGGTCTGGTTCAACGAAGATCTGGAGTCGAAGAATTATTTCGTACCGGGGCTGGTAGCGGTGATCATGTCGATCATCGGAGTGCTCCTTACCGGACAGGTGATTGTCCGGGAATGGGAGAAGGGGACGATGGAACTCCTCATCTCTACTCCCGTTCGAAAAGCAGAACTGATGATGGGAAAGCTGTTCCCCTATTTTTTCTTAGGCCTTTTAGACTTATCTTTGGCCGTCCTGATGGGCAAATGGGTCTTTCAGGTGCCCTTGAGAGGAAGTGTCGCCCTGCTTTTTGCTCTCTCTTGCATCTATATTTTCGTGGCTCTTGCCATGGGTTTGACCATTTCCGCCGTGGCCAAAACACAGCTTCTGGCCAATCAGATGGCCATGATCATCGGGTTTCTCCCCACCTTCCTCCTCTCCGGGTTCACCTTCGCGATCGCCAACATGCCGACCTGGCTCCAGATCATTACCTACGGGATTGCTCCACGGTACTATGTGACGATCCTGAAAGATATCTTCTTGAAAGGTGTAGGATTCTCCTTTCTATGGCGTGAAACTCTGGTATTGATCGCTATGGCCGTGGCGGGCTTCTGGGTAGCCACGAGGAGTTTCAAGAAGGAGCTAAGATAAATGTTTGAAAAGGTTCGATATCTCTTCGTCAAAGAATTGATCCAGACCTTGAGAGATAAACGGATGCGGATCACCCTGATTGTTCCGCCCGTCCTTCAACTGATTGTCTTCGGATACGCCGCCAATCTGGATGTGAAACATATCCGCACATCCATCCGGGATCTTGACCAGAGTGTTGAGTCGAGGGATCTTATCGGGAGATTTGGAAGTTCAAAATATTTTGATATCATCACTTTTCCCAATACTCCGAGAGAGGTCAAAGACCTTATTAATCAAGGAGACGTCACGCTCAGTATTGAGATCCCGACTGATTTTTCAAGGAAGTTAAAGAAAGGAGATACGGCCACAGTCCAGATTGTTGTCGACGGGACCGAATCGAATACAGCGTTGATCGCCTTGGGCTATGCGAATCAGATCCTTTCTGAATTCTCAACGCAAGTCCTTGTAAAGAGGTTGAATCGGGCTGGTATGATCGGTTTTGAGCAGGCGGGTGTGGATTTGCAACAGCGAATCTGGTTCAACCCAAATTTCGAAAGCCGGATCTTCTATGTCCCGGGAGTGATCGCCTCCATCGCTTTCCTCATTCCGATCATCCTGACTGCCCAAGCTATTGTCAGAGAGAGGGAGATCGGCACGCTTGAGCAGATCATGGTGACGCCCATCCGTTCCTGGGAGTTGATGGTTGGGAAGACTCTCCCATTTGCTGTCGTCGGCTTGTTTGACGTCATCATGATCGTTCTCATAGGCGTGTTTTGGTTTGAAGTTCCCCTCCGGGGAAACCCTTTCCTCCTCTTGTTGGGTGCTGTGCTCTTTTTGATGAGTTCAGTGGCTATTGGGCTCTTTATTTCCACGATCTGCTCTACGCAACAGCAAGCTCAGATTTCTACCTTCTTTTTCACGATGCCTGCTTTCACTCTATCGGGTTTTGCCTTTCCAATTGAGAATATGCCAGAATGGATACAATACTTGACCTATTTCAACCCGCTCCGTTACTTTTTGGTCATCGTTCGAGGCGTCTTCTTGAAAGCGAATGGCCTGGATATCCTATGGCCCCAGGTGCTGGCATTAGGCATCTTGGGCACACTCATGATCCTTTTGAGCTCCCTGAGGTTCCAGAAAAGGCTGAAATGAAATGATTAAAATTCGAAATCCGAATGTCGAAATCCGAAACAAATCCCAAATTCAAATTTCAAAAATGGGTACTGGCTTTCCTCGTTTCGATCATTTGTATTTTGGATCTTGGTGGTTGTTTCGAAATTCGGATTTCGTGCTTCGGAGTTAGCCATCTTTTTTAGGGGTACGGATGAAGCGCATTCTAATGGAAATCTACCACAAGCTTTACAAAGCTTACGGCCCCCGGAATTGGTGGCCTGGTGAGACTTCTTTTGAGGTGATGGTTGGAGCTGTCCTCACACAAAATACCTCGTGGAGAAATGTAGCGCCCTCATTTAATGGGGGCGATAAGAGATGGCGTTGACAATAAATGCCAACGCTACAGATCTATTTTGTTCATCCTTTATGGTTTATCGTTCATCGTAAAAAATGGCTTATTGGCAGAGAGAGATTCGGAGTCTGATGGGAAAGGCAATCCACGGTTACGGTTTGATCCACGAGGAAGACCGTATTCTGGTGGGGGTCTCCGGCGGAAAGGATAGCCTGACATTGCTCCACCTACTCCATGAGCGAAGCAAGCGTGTCTCCGTCCGTTACGAACTCATGCCGGTTTACATTGACCTCGGGTTTGGATCCGGGAAGGCTGACCTCTTGAAGAATTTTTTTGAAACAAAAGGGCTCCCTTATCACATCGAGTTCACCGATATTGGGAGGAGGGCGAACAGCTCTGAGAATCGAGAAAACCCCTGCTTTCTCTGCTCCTGGGAAAGGAGAAAATGTCTCTTCCGTCTCGCCCATCGCTTCAAATGCAACAAGATCGCCCTCGGTCATCACAAGGACGACATCATTGAGACCCTCCTGCTTAACATTTTTTACAGTGCTGAGATCAGCACGATGCTTCCCCTTCAAACCTTGTTTAAGGGGAAGATCACCCTTATCCGACCCTTAGCTCTACTTGAGGAGAAGAAAATCGAGAGATTTGCCCGGGAAACGGGACTGCCTTTTGGTCCCAGCGGTTGCCCGAGTTCTGGAAGGACGAAAAGAAAGGTGGTCAAGGATTTGATTGAAGCTCTAAGCAAGAAGGACCGGCGGGTAAGAGGAAATATCTTCCGGGCTCTTTCCAACATTAAGTTGGATTATATGTTGTGGAAAAAGTGAAATGGAGGCATGGACCATCCAAGAATTTAGTACTTGACAATTTTCTTGAGATTAAATATTTTTTAACTAAATTAAATATATTTTAGCTCTGAAAGGAGGAGTCAACATGAAATGCACAGGAGTGAGGACAGTACTAGGGGCATTATTTTTTGTGCTGATGTTGGGGGGGACGGTGATTGCAAAGGAGACCACGATTGGTGTTATCGTGGTCGATGTCCAGGGAGATTTTACAAAACTTAAGAATGGATCCTTGGCGGTAGAGGGAACCGATGAAGCCTACGTGAAGGCGGTGGAGGATCAGACGAAGAAACTGAAGGCGGCAGGTTTTCCCATCTTCGCAACTCAGGATTGGCATCCTGCCAACCACCTCTCTTTTTTCAACAATCATCCGGGGAAGAAAGCCTTTGATGTCGTCAAACTTCACGGAAGGGACCAAGTTTTATGGCCGCCCCACTGTGTTCAAAACACTCCGGGAGCGGAGGTCTTGCTGGATAAGAAACTATTTGTAGCCGTAGTGAGAAAGGGGATGGACCCGCAATTTGATAGCTACTCCGGGTTCCAGGACGATGGTGGGAAGAAGACGGATATGGATAAACTTCTTAAGAATAAGAAGATCACAACAGTGGTCGTTTACGGCATTGCCACGGACTATTGTGTAAAGGCGACCGCACTTCATGCAGCGGCCGCAGGATACAAGGTCATTTTCATCAAGAATCTGAGCAGAGGGGTTGCACCCGATACCTCTCAAAAGTCGATTGAGGAGATGAAAGCCAAGGGTGTCGTTGTCTTCGATGACCTCGATCTAGAAAAGATAAAAGCCCTATAGCAGAACCAATGAAAGAGATCGCCGAGAAATTGAGGGCCTACCGATTGGCCAATCGCATGACGCTCAAGCAGTTGGCGTCTAAGGCGGGATGTACGG
>JAPVTA010000253.1:0-11169 GCA_047519465.1 Thermodesulfobacteriota bacterium
CAAGGTCGGTGGAGAAACGGTTTTGTTCCGCCATGAAAAGACCTTTGTGAACAAACCCGGTATTGCCATTCTGATCAGTGATACCATGTCAGAGGCGGAGGTCAATTCCCGCCTGAAGCGATTCAAGGAATTGAAATATGAAAGAGTCGGTCTCACCTTGCGGCCGGAGTTGGTGGCGGTCAAGAATGAATCGGGTGATCCCGTAAAATTTGAGACCTTGATTAAGAAGGTAAAAGCGGAAACCGATGCCGCCCTCATCCTGATGAGCAATAAGGTGGAGGCCTTGACCGCAGGGGTGAAGGCCTGCGCGGATCGTGTTCCGTTGATCTATGCAGCAACCGACGGCAACAGCGATGCCTTAGCTAATTTAGCCAAGGAGAACAAATGCCCGTTGGCGGCCAAAGCCGAAAGTTTTGATGCTTTGATCGCACTTTCCGATAAACTGACCGCCGCAGGGTTAAAAGACCTTGTCATTGATTCTGGATCGAGGACGCTTCGCAAAGCCTTTGAAGACCAAATCTATATCCGCCGGGCAGCCCTCAACCAGAAGAACCGCTCCCTTGGATTTCCCACCATTGTCTTTCCGTGCGAGATGACGAAAGACCCACTGAAAGAAGCTTTGATTGCTGCAACCTTTATATCAAAATATGCAGGCGTCATCGTCCTTTCGGACTTCCAAGGCGAAAGCGTCTTCCCCCTTCTGGTGGAACGGCTGAATATTTACACCGATCCCCAGCGGCCTATGATGATGCAGCAAGGTATCTATCCCATCGGTACTCCGACGGAAGAATCCCCGGTCTTAATCACCACCAACTTCTCCCTGACCTATTTTATCGTCTCCGGCGAGGTTGAATCGAGTCGGGTAGCGAGCTGGCTTTTGGTGATGGATACCGAAGGGCTATCGGTTCTGACCGCCTGGGCTGCGGGAAAATTTGTGGGTGACGCTATCGGTGCCTTTGTTAAGAAGAGCGGCATCACTGAGAAAGTTAAGCATCGTCGGGTGGTCATCCCCGGCGCTGTTGCAGCCGTCAGCGGCGATCTCGAAGAAGAACTGGGCAAGGGCTGGGAAGTCAAGATCGGACCCAGGGAAGCCGCTCATATACCCGCTTTTTTGAAGATGGGCTAAAACGTTCACGAGACACGCTTGCAGCCCCAAGCGCTTCAGCGCGCAGGCACGGTCGCGGGTACGTTTTTTCTGAATAAGGAGGAAAACCATGTTACGCATTGGAGAGAATCTTAATGTGATGGTCAAGAAGATCGGAACCGCCATGAAGGATAGGGATTCCAAACCCATCCAGGAATTGGCCATGGCTGAAGCCAAAGCGGGCGTTGATTTCATTGATATCAACCTCGGACCTGCCCGGAAGGGCGGAGGAGAGTTGATGGAGTGGATCGTCAAGGTCGTCCAAGAGGTCGCGGATACGCCCCTGTACCTCGATACCATCAACACGGAAGCCATCGAGGCTGGGCTAAAGGCTTACAAGAACAAGAAGGGAAAAGCTGTGATCAATTCGATCATGGCCCGTCCTGAAAGCATGGACGCCAAATTCCCCATCGCACAGAAATATAATGCTGGGATCGTTGCTCTCCTCTGGGGCCCTTCGGGACTTCCTCGAGATGCAGACGAGAGAGGCGTTCTTGCCGCAGAATTAATGCAAAAATGCTTAGAATTCGGGATTCCGGGTGAGGATGTCTGGATGGATCCGATCGTCACTCCGGTCACCAGCCCCCAGAGCCAGGTTCAGGTTCCGAGTTGTATCGAGTTTATGAAGATGTTCAAGGATTTGCAGGAAGTGCTTCCCGGGATGAGGTCCACCTGCGGTCTTTCGAATGTTTCCAACGGAGCCCCGGAACACCTGAGACCGATCCTGAATCAAACCTACCTGATGATGCTCGAACGGTTTGGGATGGCCTCGGCCATCGTCGATGCCTTTGACGAAGACCTCAAGAAATTTGCGTCCGGAGGCCGAGCGGATCTCAGAAAACTCGTCTACCGGGTGATGGACGGAGAGGAAATTGACCTTAAGAAGCTGAGTAAAGAAGAAGCTGATTATGTGAAGACCACTAGGGTCTTGATTGCCAAAACGCTTTACTCGGATTCATGGCTGGAACTCTAAACACTGGAACAATAGGAAGATACAAGGTTAAGGCTAAGGAGAAGCTAAGAAATTCTTAACCCCAACTTAAACCTCAACCTTAAAGTATTCAATCCTTTCTTCCATCAATATAAGGAGGTTGTATCCGTAACAGCGGAGCATGCAATTGGAAAAGAAGGATGTATTGATCATCGGTGGAGGAATTTCCGGAATGACGGTGGCCTTGGAATTGGCCCAGTCGGGAATTCCCTCTACGCTTATTGAAAAAAAACCTTCCTTAGGGGGACTCTCTGCCTCCTTCTGCTGCAAGGCCTCGGAGTCCTGCAATAAGTGTTTCGCTTGTGTGGTGGATAAAAGAGTTTCTGAGATTCATCAACGCCAGGACATTTCCATCCTGACCCAAACGGAAGTGATCGGCGTGAAGGGAAATGGCAGGAACCATCGGGTCTCTTTAACAAGGGGGAAGGAAAGGACCGATTTAGAAGTTTCCGCCGTTGTGATTGCCGCCGGAATCAGCCCCTTTGATGCTTCTCAAAAAGCGGAATATGGATACGGCCGGCATAAAAATGTAATCACTGCTAAAGATCTTGATGAAATGCTTCGATATCATGGGGCCCTTTCCCGCCCCTCTGACGGAAAACTCCCTAACACCGTTGCTTTCTTTCAATGTGTGGGGAGCCGTGATGAGTCCATTGGAAACCTTTACTGCTCCCAGGTCTGTTGTGCCTACGCGCTCCGCCTGATCAAAGCAATTCGTTACCAGTATCCTCAGGTGAAGGCCACTTTTCTCTATATGGATATTCAGCCTGCTGGCGTATCCTTCCAGCAGTTCCTCGTCTCTTGTCGAGAGGACAAAGGAATCCGTCTCATCCGAAGTCTCCCCTCTAAAGTTTACCACTCCCCCCTTTCTGATACACTGAGGGTTAGATTTACAGACCCTGAAAGGGGAGAAGTCGTGGAAGATTCCTTCGATCTCATCGTTCTCTCTGTTGGGATGGTACTGAGCAAGGAGGCCAAATGCCTCAAAGAGCTCTTCAGCCTTAGCCTAACAGAGGATGGCTTCCTTGCCTCTCCTCCAACCCAAACCGGCGTCTTTGTCACAGGTGCTTGCAAAGGGCCGAAGGACATCGACCGCTCGATTCTCGATGCCAAATCAGGCGCATTACTCGTCCAGCAACACCTCAGAGGGAGGTCTTAAATGCCCCGAATCGGGATCTTCATCGATGCCCTGCGGGGATCGATCCCTGCTGCCTTCCGGGAAGGAATATCAGACTATGTAAAGAAACTTCCGGAAATTGCCTTTTGCCTCGAGGAGGAAAACCTCGCCTCATCCGAAGCCTTGACAAGAATGGAGAAGCGTCTTGAAGCAGGAGGAATAGAGCGGGTCGTCATCATTGGGGGGAGTCCAAAGCTTTATGAGGTTTCGTTCCAGAAATTGAGACTTGCCCTACCCTTCAATCCTTACCTTTTTGCTGTGGCCAATATTCGTGAGCAGGCCCTCTGGATGACGGGGGATGAAGGGACCGCTCTTGAAAGAGCAAAATCAATAATTTCCAAAACCCTTTGCGTGGTCTCCAATTCCAAACCCATTGAACCCCAATCCCTTCCGTTGAAACCCGAGATATTGATTCTCGGAGGGGGGATCACCGGAATTTCAATCGCCCAGGAATTGGCCAAGTCGGGCATTCATGTCTTTCTTCTGGAAAAAGAAGACCATCTGGGGGGAAAGGCGTTAGAACTCCGCAGATTTTATAACCGTCCTTTAGAAGTTCAAAAGTGGATGGATGAGAAGATTTCTGAGGTGAAGAACAATCCTAAAATTACCCTTCTGGCCCAAGCAGAAATAAAACGCCTGCATGGACATCTCGGTCGATTCCAAGCCAGAATTCAAGGTTCTGACCTCACCGAAACTGTTCTCTCCGTTTCCGCCGTAGTCGTCGCCACGGGATATGCAGCGAAGAGGGAAACAAAAGGGATCTACTATCACAAAAGGGTCACCGTTCCCCCCGAAATAGAAAAGCTCATTTCCGAGACAAGGGGCCCCTCTCTTCTTTGGGATGGAAAGAAAGTCGACATGGTGACCTACGTTCTCGACGGAGTGAACGAGGATATTAAAGTCGATTCGATCAACGCCGTTAAACAATCTCTCGTCCTTCAGGAACGCTTAGGGTGCCAGGTTGCCATCCTTTGTAAAGATGTGAAAGTCGCGGCCGACGGAATGGAGCGCCTTTATCGAAGGGCAAGAGAAAAGGGTGTCCTCTTCTTCAAGTACGAAGATCCTCCCAAGCTTTCCATCGTCAACGGTCAGATTCGGGTTGATGTCAGGGATACGGCGGCCGTTCAAAAAACCGAACAGTGGCCAGTTTCCATCCTTTCCGATCTTGTTGTCGTCAGTGAGGCCTTCGTCCCCGCACCGGAAACAGACTCTCTCTCGGGACTTCTTAAAATCCATTTGGGAAACCGAGGCTTTCTCATGGAGGATAATCCACAACTTCTTCGTGTCCGATCGAATCGAAGGGGGATTTTTATCGCAGGGGCCTGCCGATTTCCTCAGGAGGTTTCAGAATCGCTGGTCGAGGCCAGGGCGGTGGCCCAAGAAGTGATGGCTCTCCTTTCGAAAGACACGTATACATACGACCTTGCCGTGGCAGAAGTGGACCCTAAAAAATGCGCCGTCTGCTACACCTGCCCGAGGCTTTGTCCTCACTCTGCCATCACCGTAGAAAAATACGGAGAGAGAAATATCTATATGACCTCTGGGACAGGGGAAGGGATGAAATGGGGGGCGGCTAAAGTGGATCCTGCTTCCTGCTACGGATGCGGCATCTGTGTTGCCGAATGTCCGGCGAAGGCCATCACCCTCCGGCATTTAACGGATGGGCAGATCTATGCCCAGATGGGCTTAATGGAATAATGAGCTGGAAAGATGGAATGTTGGAATGATGGAATGTTGAGTTTTACAAAAAGTGACTTTGTTCGCAGGAAAAGACGTCGTTCCTGCGAAAGCAGGAATCCAGAAAGTGAAGCTCCCCGCCTACAGGGCGGGGCTTGCGGGGCACGCCAGTGGCGAACCGAATGTGAGCAAAGGAAATTTCGTTCATATTGTGCCCCTTGACCCCGCCTATCCCGCTTTGGCGGGACGGGGCAGGTTCCGGTCAAAGGCTGGATTCCGGGTCAAGCCCGGAATGACAAACTACACAGGGCTTATGCTGCTGTTTATCTCTTTGACCCAATATTGCATCATTCCAGTATTCTATTATTCCATCGAGGATTTCTATGTCTGATTTTGATCCTAAAATCGTGGCCTTTTGTTGCGATCAATCTGGATACCCTGCCGCGGATATGGCAGGAGTCTTGAAGCTAAAAGTTCCAAATAATATTGAGATCGTCCGCGTTCCTTGTGCGGGCCGCATTGAGACAATCTACCTTCTAAAAGCTTTAGAAAAGGGGGCCGATGGTGTTCTCGTTTTCGCCTGCTACGAAGAAAACTGTCAGTTCCTAAGGGGAAACCTTCGCGCAAAAGGCCGTTTGTCCTATGCCCACCGGATGTTAGAAAAGATCGGCCTCGAAAAGGAACGGCTGGAAATCTGCCATCTCGCTACCAATAGCGGTGCAAAGCTGGCGGAGGCCCTTTGTCGGAAATCAGAACAATTGAAGAAATTGGGCCCAAACCCATGTGGACAAAAGATGTAAATTCGAAATTCGAATATCGGGCGAAGCGTCCGTTAGGGACCAATCCGAAACAAATCCAAAATTCCAATTTCAAAAGTTCTGTTTGAAAGATTTGAATTTTGATCATTCGAACTTGTTTCGAAATTCGGATTTCGTGCTTCGGATTTGACAATAGGAGGAATGAATGATTAAGGCAGAACAAAAACCGATAGAAGAAATTTTGAAATACCTCAATCCCTACAATAAGATATTGCTCTCGGGTTGTGGAGCTTGTGTCACTGTTTGCCATGCGGGGGGCGAGAAGGAAGTGGAACTACTGGCTTCCGGTATCAGAATGGTAAGACAGAAAATAGGAAAAAGGATAGAGGTTCTGGAGGTAACACCCGCTCGCCAGTGTGAACCCGAGTTCGCTTTAGAGTTGTCTGAAATGGTCGAGAAGGTGGAGGCCGTCCTCTCCATCGCCTGTGGAGTGGGCGTGCAGACATTGGTACGCCATTACCCCAAAACTCCCGTCTTCCCCGGCGTCAATACCACTTTCTTGGGCGAAACCATCACACACGGAGTTTGGGAGGAACGGTGCCAGGCTTGTGGAAATTGTGTTCTCGAAAAGACGGGAGGGATTTGCCCCGTTTCACGTTGTGCCAAACAATTATTGAATGGGCCTTGTGGCGGATCCTCCAAAGGTAAATGTGAAATCAAAAAGGAGGCCGATTGTGCCTGGCAGCTTATCTACGATCGACTCAAAACTCTCAACCAACTGCACAAGATGGAAGAAATCATCCCGGCAAAACGATGGGGAGTGGAATCGAGAGATAGCGGACTGAGAAGGATTGTGAGGGAGGACCTCAAAGTATGAAGGCAGGGAGCAACCTAGAAAGAGTTTTAGAGAAGAGCCTGTTTGCAGTGACCGGTGAATTGGGGCCTCCGAAGGGCAACGATGTCAGTGTTGTCAAGCGGAAGGCGGAACTCTTGAAGGGATATGTCGATGCGGTTAATGTCACAGATAATCAAACCGCTATCGTCCGGATGTCAAGCATTGCCACTTCAAGCTTCCTCGTTCAGATGGGGCTGGAGCCAGTGATGCAGATGACCACAAGGGACCGGAATCGCATCGCCATTCAAAGCGACGTCTTCGGAGCCACAGCGTTGGGCATCAAAAACATGCTCTGTCTGACCGGAGACCACCACACTTTTGGAAACCAGGTGGATGCCAAGAACGTCCACGATCTGGATTCCATTCAATTGATCGACTGCGTCCGAACGATGCGGGATCAGGGGACACTCCTCGGAGGAGAAGAGAAGATCGAGGGGGAGATCAAGCTTTTTATCGGGGCTGCAGAGAATCCCTTTGGCGACCCGTTCGAATTCCGGGCCATCCGATTGGGGAAAAAGGTGGCCGCGGGGGTGAACTTCATCCAGACCCAGTGCATCTATGATATGGACCGATTCAAGGAGTGGATGAAGATGGTCCGGGACCGGGGGCTCCACGAAAAGTGCCACATCCTGGCTGGGGTCACTCCTCTCAAGTCCGGAGGTATGGCCCGGTACATGGCGAAGAACGTCTCCGGCATCATCATCCCGGACGAAATCATCGATCGAGTCGTCAAAGCCAAGAAACCGGCTGAGGAAGGGATTAAGATCTGTGTGGAACAGATTCAAGAACTCAGGGAAATCGAAGGGGTTCATGGGATTCATATCATGGCCATCGAATGGGAGCAGATGGTCAGTAAGATCACCGAGATGGCAGGGTTGTTGCCTCGTCCCAAGGCAGAATAACCCGAAGCAGAGGAGAACGTTCATGTCATTCAAGGAGCAGTTGGAATTAGGGAAGTTTGTAGTCGTCGCTGAACTCCAGCCCCCCAAAGGAAACGATCTCTCCGGGCTTTGCGAATATGCCGAACTCCTCAAGGGGCGTGTGGATGCGGTCAATGTGCCGGACCTTCAGAATGCCATCATGAGGCTGGGCTCCCTTTCGGTTTGCACCCTGCTGAAGACAAGGGGAATGGAGGTGATCTACAATCTATCCTGTAGCGACCGAAACCGCTTGGCCCTCCAATCCGAACTTTTAAACGCTTCGGCATTGGGTTTGAAAAATGTCTTACTCCTTCAGGGCGATCCTCCATCCATCGGAGATCACTTCGAAGCCCAAGCGGTCTTCGATCTCGATGTGATGGGTTTGCTCGGGGCGGCCAAGCGCCTCCAAGAGGGCTACGACCTCACGGGGAATGACCTCCAAGGAAAACCCCAGTTTTGTGTTGGCACCCAAATCAATGTAGCCGCCAAAGGTCATGTCCTCGATTTAGAGGTGATGGACATGGAAAAAAAGATACGCCTGGGGGTTGATTTCTTTTTCACTAACTCGGTGTACGACGTAAGCCTTTTTGAGCCCTTCGTCCAAAAAGTGGCGCACTTCAAGGTTCCGATTGTCGTAGGCATTACCCTGCTCAAATCAGTCGGTATGGCCCGATATGTGAATAAGCATGTGGAGGGAGCTTCCATTCCGGATTCGACCATCGACCGATTGATGAAGGCTTCAGACAAACAGAAGGTAAGCACTGAGATTGCAGCGGATCTGATCAAGGCATTGAAACCCCTTTGCCAAGGAATCCAAATCATTCCTATCGGATGGGAAAAGCAGATCCCCGCCCTATTGGATCATGTCGGACTTTAGGTTAGTGATTGGTGAATGGTGTTAGTGACTCAATGATAAAAAGCTCAAATCACCATGCATATCATCTGCATTTCTCATCGATATGAAACGATCGGGTTTTCTTGTCAACCCTAGGGAGATATGGTACCTTGGGATCGATATGACTGCCAAAAAATCACCCTCGGTAAAAAGAAGAAAAGCGGCCGAGCCATTAACCCTTGTGAAAAAGCAGAGGGTCGGGTCAGAGATGTTTCAATCCATCGCTGAATTGGGAAATGATGGGATCTTAGTATTTAATGAGCGCCATCAGATCGAATTTGCGAATCGCATGGTCTCCGAGATCGCCGGATATTCCGGCAAAAAATTGCTGAAGATGTCGGTCCTTTCCCTTTTAGGAAAACCCCATCAATCCTTTATCGAAGACCTCTTCATCCATCCCGAGCGTTATGGCGAAAAAACTTGCGCCGAAGTTCAGCTGGTCGCCCTTAACGGAGAGATCAAAGAGGCTGAAATGTGTATTGCCTTAACAAAAACGCCACGTGGCACCCGGAAGGGCTATGCCTATCTTAGGGATATCACAGAGTCGAAGAAAATGGAACGAAAGATCCAAGAGGCCACTCGACACGTTGAGAAGATCGCTGAGATGGGCGACGATGGAATCCTCGTCTTCGATCAAGCTTTCAAGATCATTTTTGCCAACCAGATGGCTTCCGAAATCACCGGGATCCCGAAAGAAGATTTGATCGGAAGAAATTTTTTCTCTGTCATTGGTAAAGAGGACAAAGAATTTTTAGAAGGGACTGTCACCCGCGGTGTAGGAATAGGCGAGAAGCTCTGTACGGAAATGAATATCCTGACCGCACAAGGCCATGTCAAGGATGCAGAGGTTTGTATTGCCTTGGCCAAATCGGATACCGGAGAGGTCAAGACTTATGCGTACATCCGTGACATCACGCAACGGAAGAAATTCGAAAGGGATCTGAAGGATTCCGAGGAAAAGCTCAGAAATCTTATCGAAAGAGTGAGACACGGCCTCTTCATCAGCTCAAAGGAGGGCAAGTTCTTAGATTGTAACCAAGCCCTTCTCGATATGCTGGGATATCCTACCAAGGAAGAATTCCTCAGAATCAATATTGCCCAGAACCTTTATGTAAACTCTGGAGACCGGAAGGCCTTTCAGGAGAGGATCGAAAGAGACGGCTGTGTCAGAGATATGGAAGTGGAATTTAAGAAGAAGAATGGGGACGAGATCACCGTCCTTCTGACCGGCCACCCCATTAAGAACGAGAAGGGAGAAGTGGTTGGCTATCAAGGCATTAATTTAGATATCTCTGAAAGGAAACGGATTGAAAATGAACTTCGTGAGGCTAATGAATTCTTCATGAACCTTATCGAAAGTTCCGTGGACGGGATTATCGCAGCGGACATGAAAGGCAATATCTTCATCTTTAACAAAGGGGCGGAGACGCTGACGGGATACACGGCAGAGGAAGTGATCGGTAAACTCCATATCACAAAGATCTATCCAGAGGGGCTGGCGAAAGAAATCATGAAGAAACTCCGGAGTCCGGAATACGGTGGCGTGGGGAAATTCATCCCCACCCAGCTTAATGTGCTCAATAAGTTTGGAGAAGAAATCCCTATCCAGCTTTCCGCTGCCCTCATCTATGATGGAACAAGGAAGGAGATTGCCAGCGTCGGAATCTTCACGGATTTGAGACCTCGCCTGAACATGGAGAAAAAGCTCCAAGAGACACACCTTCAATTAGTCAGCTCAGAGAAGATGGCCTCTCTCGGAAAGCTTGCTGCAGGAATTGCCCATGAAATTAACAATCCTTTGGGTGGGATACTTATTTACTCCAGCCTGATGATGGAAGACCTTTCCGAGGAGGATCCACGTCGAGGGGATTTGATGCGGATTGTTCAGGAGGCGGGCCGCTGCAAGGAGATTGTGAAGAGCCTTCTTGAATTTGCTCGTCAGACGGAGCCGAAGATGGAGCCCACCGATATCAATCGAGCCATTAACGATGGTCTCTTCTTCTTGGTCAATCAGGCTTTATTCCACAATATCCATATCGTGAAGAAACTCGATTCTTTCCTTCCCTTCATCCAGGGAAATGCCGGCCAACTGAAACAGGTTTTCATGAATATCATCGTGAATGCTGCGGAAGCGATGCACGGCAATGGGACATTGACCATTACCACCTTCCGTCCCCCCGACCGGAAGACGGTCCTTGTGGAATTTTCGGATACCGGTGAGGGCATCCCCACGGAGAACCTCACCCGAATCTTTGATCCCTTCTTCACCACCAAGGAGGTGGGAAAGGGAACCGGGTTGGGCCTCGCCACTTCTTACGGAATCATTGAGGATCACGGAGGGAAAATCGGCGTAAAAAGCCGGGTGGGTGAAGGCACAACCTTTACAATCGAACTTCCCATTCACCAGGGAACTCAGGCTATCCTGGAAAGTCCTTCCATCCAAGGACAAGGGTTTAACGATGGAGCTAAACGTACAGGCAACCCAAAAGGGGAATCCTTTCCTGTCTGAAGTGGCTCAGGCCAGCGGTGAGACCATCCAGGCCTGTTATCAATGCCAGAAGTGCTCGGCAGGCTGTCCAGTCGCTTTCGCCATGGACATCCTTCCCAACCAGGTCCTCCGTCATATTCAATACGGCCACCGGGAGAGGGTTCTCTCCTCGAAAACGATCTGGATCTGCGCTTCTTGTTATTCTTGTAGCGTGCGCTGCCCCA
>JAPVTA010000254.1:0-7481 GCA_047519465.1 Thermodesulfobacteriota bacterium
ATGAGTTTAACTTAGGTCGCCCAATTCGTACTGGAGAATTCCCACCAGAACGACGGCAGCCGTCTCTGTCCTCAAAATGCGTTGTCCCAACTTGACGGGGATAAATCCTTTCTTCTCTGCCGACTTCACCTCTTCTTCGGTAAAGCCCCCTTCCGGCCCGACCATCACACATATCTTCTGAGTAGGACGCTGTCTCAACACATTCCTAAGATTTTCGCCCTCCTTTTCCCAAAGGAGGATCCTCAACCCATATTCTCCCAAATCCCCCAAGACCTCTTCCCACGGTCGGCATTCTCCCACATAAGGAACCCTGGCCCTTCTCGATTGTTGGACTGCCTTCACGGCGATATGTTGCCACCGGTGGGCTTTCTTCTGCTTTGTCTCCCTCTCCTGTAAAGAGATAGACCTCTCCGATTGAAAGGGAAGGATGGCTGAGACACCTAGTTCCGTCGTCTTCTGGATGATCAATTCCATTCTTTCCTTTTCTGGAAGGGCCTGAAGGAGGATAATTTCCAAAGACGATTCTGTGGCTGATGGAAAGGCGCAAAAAATGAAAATGGAGCCTTCCGTTTTGCAAAGGCGGGTGACTCTCCCTCTGAAATCACTCCCTTCGGAATCACTCAGGGTGATAATGCTTCCCACGCGGCCGCCCTGAAAACAAAGGGCCTCCAGGGGAGGCCCTTTGATCAGAACTTCTTCGCCGATAACAACCCTTCGGTCCAGGACAATTCTATCCATCGCAAGAGGGCTTGCCTTTCTTCTTCTTTTTTTCCTCTTTAGCCCCTTCTTCCCCTCCTTCAAATTCCTTGATCTTTATTCCCAGTTCTCTGAGCTTCTTGTCTACCCGGTCATTCACCGTGCCCTCCTTAAAACGCCCGTCTTCTAATCTCTCGCCGGCCTCCAACCCGGTGAGGATCTCAATTCCCTGGTCAATGGTCTTAACCGGGTAGATATGGAACTTTCCCTCCCTCACCGCCTGCACCACATCCTTCCTCAGCATCAGGTCATCGATATTGAGATGAGGAATCATCACGCCCTGTTTACCCGTGAGGCCTTTTGCCCTGCAAACGTCGAAGAACCCTTCGATCTTCTCGTTCACACCGCCGATAGGCTGAATTTCTCCTTTTTGATTGACCGAACCGGTTACGGCAATGTCTTGCCGGAGTGCGAGTCCGGAGATGCTTGAAAGCAAAGCATAGACTTCTGTAGAAGAGGCGCTATCCCCTTCCACTCCACTATAGGACTGCTCGAAACAAAGGCTGGCACTCATCGTGATCGGCTTATCCTGGGCATATTGCCCCCTCAGATATCCGGCGAGGATATAGACTCCTTTGTTATGGATGGGGCCGCTCATCTCGGCTTCCCTTTCGATATTGATAATGCCGGCCTTGCCCAGGGATGTTTTGGCAGTGATCCGGGAGGGTTTTCCGAACATGTAATCCCCAAGATTGTAGACGGAGAGGCCATTGACCTGGCCTACCACCATTCCATCGGAGTCAAGCAGAATGGTTCCGTCATCGATCATCTCTTGAATCTTCTCCTCGATAAGGTTCACCCGGTAATTCTTCTTTTCAATCGCCTTATCGACATGTTTTCCAGTAACCACATCGCCCCCTTCCTTCTCTGCCCAGTAGTTGGCCTCTCTCAGGAGGTCCGCAACGAGGTGGAAGCGTGTCGAGATCTTTTTCTGCCTTCCAGTAATTCTCACTCCATGCTCCACCACGGCTGCTACCCCCGTTTTATCGAAGGGTTTTAATTTATCCTCATCACAGATCTTCCGAATAAAGGAAGCATACTGCTGGATTTTGTCACTGTCCTTTGTCATCACCGAGTCGAAGTCCGCTTTGATTTTGAAAATCTTTTTGAAATCATCATCTAAGCTGTAGAGCAGGTAGTAAATCTGGGCATCTCCGATCATGATGACCTTTGTGTTGCAATCAATCGGCTCGGGCTTCAGGGCCGAAGTGGAAAAGAAATAGAGGGGGTCGAAGGTCTGAATTTCAATCACCTGGTTTTTCAATGTCCTTTTCAACGCCGGCCAAACCCACGGCTCGGTCAGCGCATCCAGGGCGTTGAAAATCAAATAGCCTCCGTTGGCCCTTAAGAAGGACCCTGCCTTGATATGGAGGAAGTCAGTCTTCCAGATGCCTGTTCGCTCGACCACCCGCTCGATGGTACCGAAAAGGTTTCGGTAGTTGGGGGTTGTCTCGACGATGATCGGCGATCCTTTTGTCTCCGAATTGTCTACCAACACGTTCACCTGGTATTCGCTGAAGGAATCCACCGTTTGCGGCAACACCAGCCCGGGGATAGGCGAAGGTGCCTCTTCCTTCTCTCTGAAACGGCCGAGATTGGTTAAGATATCTTCTTGAACTTCATCGAGATACTGGCGAACCTTCTCGTTGCCAAATTTCTCCTTAATATCGGAAATGGAGTCTTTGACGGCAGGAGAGATCACCTCATTGTCCAAGGAGGTCAGCTCCTCTTTGATTTCCTTCTCCGCTTTCCGAGTCTCCTTAAAGATATCCTCCAATTCATTGATGAGCTGAGCTTGTTTTTCTTTAAGCTTTTCAAGCTCCTCTTTAGAGAATTTACCCTCCTCCACCATGGACTCCACTTGTTCAATGTTGACGGGGTTCCCCTCGATTAACGGAAAAATGCCGGGACGGGAGTAAGGCCCCATCTGGATCTGAACCAAGGCAAACCCCTCTTTGTTGACCTTTTTTTCGAACTCCCGGAACATCTCGGCCTGCTTGTTCCGAAATTTTTCAACTACCTCTTTCTTTTTGTTGAGATAAGTCTCGTTCTCAAACATTAAGGGGATTTTCTTTTTCAGCGTTTCGATCAGCGTCTCCATCTCTTTCTTGAAATCATTTCCCTGCCCCGCAGGAAGGCTAATCATATGGGGCATGTCAGGATTCTTGAAGTTATTGACATAGCAGAGGTCATTCGGAATCTTCCCCTGTATTTCTGATTCTTCCAAAATGCATTTGATCGTGGTAAAGCGTCCTGTTCCTGTCAAGCCCGTAACAAAGATATTGTAACCAACGCTGTGGATGTTCAATCCCAACCGGATCGCCTCTTGGGCCCTCTCCTGACCGATGATCTCCTCGCAGGCTTGGATCGTCTGAGTAGTCTCGAAAGGCAGCGCCTCCGGATCACAACGCCACCTTAATTTCTCAACGGGAACTTCTTCATAGACTTTGTCGACCATATCTTCCCCCTTTGTCCTTGACCATGCGATTTATTTCACTTTCAATTCTCTATCAGAACCTAAGAAATGTCAACGAGGTTTTTAAAAAAGCAGAAATTAACAGTGAAGAGTGATGAAGTATGAGTTATGAGTTATGAATTATGAATTATGAATTATGAATTATGAGTGAACAATTAACAGTTATGAATGATGAGTCGCAAATTATAAGTTATGCGTAACAGACTGAGACTTCAGGCCTTGAAACCCTAAATTCGAAATTTGAACTTTGGATTTTGAAATTTGGAATTTAAGAATTAAATGCCTTCTTTGGCGAGCTCCTGGATCAGTTCTCTGCTCTTCTCGGTCACTCTTTTGGGAACCTTGACGATCACCTTGACGTATTCATCCCCTCTGCCCTCCCCTTGAAAATGTGGCATGCCCATGCCTTTCAGCCGCATCCTGGTATGGCTCTGGGTTCCCGGTGGAATCTTGACCTTTTTCATCCCCTCGAGGGTAGGGGCTTCGATGGTCGTCCCGAGGACCGCCTCTGAAAAATGAATCTCTTTCTCCACAATGAGGTCGTCTCCTTCTCGGCTAAAAATCGGATGCTCTCTAATAGAAACATGAAGATAGAGGTCCCCCGGTGGGCCGCCGTTCTTCCCCTCCATCCCCTTCTTGGAAAGTCTAAGCTTCTTTCCCGAGGGGATTCCCTTCGGGATTTTTACAGAAATTTCTTCGATCTTTCCATTCTTTTGAAAGGAGATTCTCTTCTCACCGCCGGAGGCGGCTTCTTCCAAAGAAATGGACATCTCGTAGGCGATGTCTTCTCCCCTCTGGGGCATCCGACCCATATTCTCGTAGCCCCCTTGCCTGCCGAAAAAGTCTCCAAAATCAAAGCCACTTCGACCTCCGGATCGGAACTCCCATTTACCTCTTCCCCCGAAGAGGCTGGATAAAATCTCGTCAAAATCAAACCCCCGGAAGATGTCCTCCTGCGTAAATCGTTGGTGAAATCCTTCGGCACCAAAGGTGTCGTATTGCTTTCGCTTATCCTTATCGCTCAGGACGGCATAGGCCTCGTTGATCTCTTTAAAACGCTCTTCGGCCTCTTTCTTGTTGGGATTTCGGTCGGGATGATATTTCATCGCCAACTTCCGGTAAGCCCGCTTGATCTCCTCATCACTCGCATTCTTGCCCACGCCGAGAACGGTATAATAATCCTTCGCTGCCATTATTCCTTATCCTCAAGTCTTTGGTCTGACTGTCGCCTGTAAACCTCACGGATCATCCGGTTAAGGTATCCCTCTGGGTCATCGACCGTCTCCCGGGTCACGATGAACTCTCTTTGACCCGTCTTATCGCGAATCAACTCGAACCCATATTCATAATCTTTTGAAAGCCGCGAGAAAAGCGCCGTCCCCTTTCCTTCTTCATTCAGGATCATCTCTGTGATCCGATGAATGGCGTCTTCGCTAAACTGAAGATCAATTCCAGTCCGTCGTTGAAAATCCCTCTCAAACTCTTCCACCTGCCGTTGAACCTCGACGACCTCTTCCGTGACGGTATTCACATCGTAGCCTTTTTCGATCATCCGGTTGACGATCAGCTCGATCCTCCCCTCCCGGAAAACGATCCCATAACGTTTCTTAAACTCCGCCTCTCTCCGCTGGACGGACTCTTTCAAGGCCATTTTCTCGCGGGAAAGAAGGCTTTCAAACTTTTCCAACATCTCCGGGTTGGAGGGATCCTGGAGCAATCGTCTCAACTCTCGCTTCGGATCTTCCACCAGCGCCCGGGTGACGACGAATTTTCGGATATCCGTGGATGGAAGTCTCTTTTCGAATTTGATCAGAACCTTCTCCACGGCACTGACCAATCCTCTTGCACCGGTCTTTTCTCCGTAGGCCTTCACGGCCAGCGCGTGTAGGGCTTCTTCTTCAAACTGAATATCAATCCCGTAGGATTTGAAATCTTTCTTCTTTCCAAGGATGATAGGATTGTTGGGATTTTTCAGAATGGCATAGAGGTCATCCACCTCAAGTTTTTCAAAAACAGTGGTCACCGGCAGTCTCCCGATGAACTCCGACTCGAATCCGTAGGCGATCAGATCCTCTGCCTTCGCCTGCTTGAGATGTTCAGCCTGTTCGTCCTTCGAGCGGATCTCTGCCCCGAACCCAATGCCCTCCCGGTTCAAACGTTTCTTGACGAGCTCCTCTAACCCATTGAAGGCTCCGCTCATGATAAACAGGATATTCTTGGTATTGATGGTCCGCTTTTCCCTTTTACCCGTCTTCCGGTAGTGCTCGATCGCCTCCAGCTGAGAGATCGGGTCATGCGGCACCTTCAGGTCCACCTCGGTCTCCTCCATCGGTTTGAGCAGGGCCCGTTGAACCCCCGTCCTCGATACGTCAGGTCCAATGAGGTTATTCGAGGAAGCAATTTTATCGATCTCATCCACGTAAATGATTCCGTACTGAGCTGTTTCAATATCTCCGTTGGCCTCATAGACAAGATCCCTCACGAGATCCTCCACATCGCCACCGACATACCCGGTTTCACTGAACTTCGTCGCATCCCCTTTCACAAAAGGGACTCCGATCTTCTTGGCGATCAACTTGATCAAATAGGTCTTCCCTACGCCGGTGGGACCGATCATCAGGATGTTGTTCTTAATATGGCCGACGCCTTCGTATCGATTACGTCCTTTAGTCATTTCAGTGAACTTGATCCGATTGAAGTGTGTGCAGATTTTGGTCGCGAGGATCTCTTTGGCCTCATCCTGTCGAATGATGTAATCATTCAGAAAGGCCTCCAGCTCCTCCGGTTTCAGGTCAAAATGAATCTTTTTCTTCCCCTCACCCAGCTCTTTCTCCTCTTTCGAAATCTCCTCCGTCTGAGGCTTCGGAAAGAGCATGGGGACGACCAGTCGGATCCGGTCTCCGTACTTTTTCCCCAGGTAGTCGTTTAACTCCTTTTCTAACTCTTTTTGATCTGGAACTTTCGAATCAGAGTCCTTCATTGACGCCTAACTCCTTTTTTCCCGCCTTTGACTCACTCTAATATAACCATTATTACAGTATTTTTCAACTCCTTGTACTTCATTGGCTTTGCGAGGACTCTGCCTATCCAAGGATGGAATCAATGGGCGAAAGGGGGGTTAAACGAACTTGACGGATTTGAGTCTGTCTCCGTCCCAGTGAAAGCGGCGTCTTTTCCTTTTCCGACAGACTTTTCCTTCCTGAAGGATGGCACCGACCAATAATGGAAGAGCGACGGTTGCGTCCATATAAAGGGCGGCGTAGTTCGATCCCCTTTCAATCTTCCCCCAAGACTTCGCTTCTTCGAAGGTACAGCCTGAGAGCCCACCCCATTTTGGGTCGTCGGTCGTCACCTGGAAGGCATAGCGATGGCCGCTCTCTTTCTCGAACAGGAGTTCACTGACAGGGCCGAGCTGCTGAATGTAATTTTTGGGGACGCCTCCTCCGATGTAGATCGCGCCGGTGACAGAGGCCATTTTCTTCAGTTGAGCGATTTCGAAGCTGTCCCGAATCTGATCAATCAGGAGTCCATCCGAAGGAGCCTTCTTTTGCAGATGGAGAAATGTCAAGCCGATTCCAATGGAACTATCACTCAGGGCAGGAATAAAGATGGGAACACCGTATCGGGAGGCTGTTTTGAGGATGGATCCTTCATCCATGATGGAGCGTCCCAAAACCTCCAGATATCGCCGTGAGGAGACAACCTTTTCCTCCAGCTCCTCCGGAATCCCGGAGAGAAAGTGAATCACCCGATTGATTTCATGGTCATCCATCAGGGCATCGTAGACTCGGACGATACGATGTTTCCGCAGGGCATCGTCATCGCCTTCCTCGGACCCGACATAGTGCCGATATCCAAAACCTTCAAAAAGATCATGAAACATATTCGCTCCGGTGGAGACGATGACGTCGACCAACTTCATCTCGATCATATCCCGGACCACCCTGCGCATCCCGCCGGGGATCATCGCCCCCGACAACCCCAGGAAGATGACGCAGGCTGGGTCCGCGAGCATCTTCCGAAAGACTTCAAAACATTTAAAAACGTTTCGACTTTGAAAGGACGTATACTGGAAGCCCTTGACCAGATCCAGAAGGCTCTTCGTCCTTTTAAGGTTTAAGTGTTGAACAGGCTGCTGAAGGAGTTTCGATTTCTTTCTCTTCATATTCGTCACAGAAGAGATGAATTTTTGCGGAAATTATCAAATTAGAAAAGAGAAGTCAAGGAAAATGATTCATCTTGTGGGCAG
>JAPVTA010000255.1:0-4287 GCA_047519465.1 Thermodesulfobacteriota bacterium
AAAACTCTTGAGATGCAGGGAATTGGGTGTTGATTGCGATTTTGAGGCGTGCGGGGAGAATGCGGAGGAAGTGTTAAAGACCGTCGTCAATCATGCCCGAGCCATTCACAGCTTGAAGGATATTTCAGGGAAGGACCGACTGCGGGCGCTGGCCGCTATCCAGGACGCGTTTTGCGTACCTAAAGGAGGTTATAACCCTGGCGGGGGAGCGTTATACTGATCTCGTTTTCTCAGGATGTCCCTGGAGGACGAAAACTTTTGTTTCTTTAAGGCACCGCTGAGAAAAATCAGGGAATTTTTTTTCTCGTTAGATTCGGGGTTTTCAACTTAACGGAGGTTCCAATGACAGGAAAAGTTAAATGGTTCAACGATCGAAAGGGCTTTGGATTTATTGAAGTGGAGGGCGAGAAAGACGTTTTCGTACACCACTCCGCTATTCAAGGGGAGGGCTTCAAATCCCTTAAAGAGGGGGATGAAGTTGAGTTTGAAGTGACCCAGGGTCCAAAAGGTCCCCAAGCCACGAACGTAAAAATAATCAGCTGAGGAAAAAGCTCTCTCTGAGGGTATATTGTGAATGAGAGTCTGAGGGGATTTGATACCGGGTGAGGTAATCGGTTCTTATCGATCCCACAAACGCGTTTTTGTATAACGCCATATTGTCGCAAGCGCCCTCGTTGCCGGTTCCGGTGAGTTATAGATGGGCACGGACGAGCCGCAGAGAGAGATCATCTCTTCTACAAACCCAGGGTGTCCGATGACCACGCCTAACATAGGCTTCTCCGGGTGATGCCTGCGAACCGACGCGATATCTCCAAACAAATCTCTTACGGTGACCCCAGCGGTCTTGAGATTCTTGATAGGCGCATAGGGGATAACCATAATTGCAAGGACCATATCAATTTCTGAATCTGCCAGCAGCATCGGCAATAGCCGGTTGAACTTCTGCGAGGGGCCAAGATCGAGGGGGTTTCTAACATTCATCCAGTCCGGCGCTATGTCTCTCGCCCGATTCGCTGTGAAGGGGGAAAGGGGAGGCACAGTGAGACCGCGGGAGACCGCCACATCTGTTGCCAGGGCTCCCAGGCTTCCGCTCGTCGTAATAATGCCAAGGCGATTGCCCTTGGGAAATGGCTGGGTGGCGAACGCCCGAACCACGTCAATCAAACCGGAAAGGCTTTTCGCTCGAATCGCCCCGGTCTGAGCGAATACGGCATCATAGATATAATCCTCTCCTGACATGGAGCCCGTATGGGAGGCCGTCGCTTGTTTGCCGGTCTGGGTCCTGCCGCTTTTTAGTATCACAACGGGCTTTTGCGGAGTCACCCTGGCCAGGGCCTTCATTAAACGCGGGCCGTCTGCGGCTCCTTCAAGATAGACCATGATGACTCGTGTGGACCGATCTTCATTGAGATAGTCCAGCACATCCGATTCGTCGATGTCCACGCGATTGCCCAGCGTAACTGCTTTTGAAATGAATAGGCCATACTGGGGGAGGTGGTCGAGCAGGATATTCCCGAAAACCCCACTCTGTGCGATGACCGAGACGGGTCCCGGAGTAAGGGCCTCTTCAATCAATTCCACTGAAGCAAATTTATTTTCCGTATTGATCACGCCCACGCAGTTCGGTCCAATAACTCGCACCCCGTATTGCATGGCGATGGCTTTCACCCTCGTCTGTAAAGCCAGGCCGCTCTCACCCGTCTCCGCAAAACCGGCGGTCTCGATGATAGCGTGTTTGATCCCCCGCTCTCCGATCTCTTCCATCACACCGGGAACGGCCTCCGCGGGGACAATCACGATGGCCAGATCAAGAGGTTCTGGGACATCCTGAACTCGCTTGTAAATTTTCTGGCCGTGTAGCTCCCCTCCCACAGGATTGACAAGATGGAGACGATTTCCCCATCCGTGGTTCTGTAAAAAGCGAGGGATGCCATAACCGAAACCGAAAGACCTTCGGGCTCCCACAATCACAATGCCTTTCGGTTCAAAAAAATTCCGAAGGCTATCCACGGACATAAAGTTCGCTCCCCAAACATCGAGGTTGAAAAATTACGGCCTTCTATTGTTTATCCCATAAGGGAAGCAGGGTCAATAGTTTTGCCGAGGCTCCCCCTTTCTCTTTATCGATCGAAGAGGCTAAATAGGAAAAACGAGGTGCCCGGAACTTCCCACGCCCGCCGAAGCGGAGTGCGGAGAGCTTCATATTAAAACAAATGTTTGAACTATTAAAACAAATGTTTTAAACTTGTATTAGAGAAGGGGGGCTTGGGTGGTATCAGATTATTGATGACGAAAGTGAACCTCGTTAGAAATTCTAGTGGGAATAGAAAGGGTGTGATGCTATGAATATCAAGAAAGTGCTGACGGTGATGATGCTTCTGTTCGCATTGGCATTATCGGGCTGTGTAGGGTACGCTGCCTATGGGTATCCCGATTATCCCTATTATTACGATTATGGGTATTACCCTTACGGCTACTTTTCGTTCCACCGTGATTTCGATGATTTTCATCATTTCCATCATGAGAGCCACTTTGATCGTCACTTCGGTGGTCGGCGCTTCAGTGGTCATTTTGAGGACGGTCACCACGGTGGGGGTGATGGCAGGAGGGGCCACTCTTGATTGCCATGCGGAGGTTAAGCGTCGGCATATTTGAGGGCGACCTGACGGAAATCCTCCTTGACTTCTAAGAAGGCGTCCACCACGGCTGGATCAAACTGTGTCCCTTTTGCTTCGATGATGATTTGGACGGCCTTTTCATGAGGGATCTGAGATTTATAGACCCGTTTACTCGTCAGCGCGTCGTAGGTGTCGACCAAAGCCATGAGTCTGCCTGGTACCGGAATTTGCTCTCCCCTGAGACCCTCTGGATATCCGGAGCCGTCCCATCGTTCATGGTGGGTGTAAGCAATTTCGCGAGCAATCCGCAGAAAGGAGGTATTTCCAAGCTTTCTTTCGGCAACAAGGATGGTATCGCGGCCATAAACCGTGTGCTGTTTCATTTCTTCAAATTCTTGCTTGGTCAGCTTGCCAGGCTTCAACAAGATTCTATCTGAAACCCCGACTTTGCCGATATCATGGAGCGGGGCGGACTTGGACAACAGGTCAATGGTTTCGTCATCCAGGAATCGAATGAATCCGGGTTGTTTCTTCAAATAGTCGGCGAGAAGCCGGATGTAGTTTTGCGTCCGCTTAATATGCCCGCCTGTATCCGGATCCCGTGTTTCGGTCAGCGAGGACATGCTTTCAATGGTTGCCTCCTGAACCATTGCAAGTTCGCGAGTTCGCTCTTTAACCCTCTGCTCCTCCTGCCAGAATCTGAAAAAAGTAATGAGGGAGAAATTACTGACCAGGACGATCAAGGGCAAAACGGGTGAAATGAAGATGCCCTCGTTTCGAAACATCCACACCGAGGCCAGCCACACACTCACTGCGACGATTCCAAGGAAAAGCGAACTCCAAGCGGCTCCGGTCCAAGCCAGGATAAATGCGGAAAGCAAGCCTAATCCTAACATTCCTACAGACTCCAGGCCCGCGGCCCATTTCGGCCGAGAAAGGAAATCCTTTCTTAGGATATTATCGACAACGGTTGCGTGAACCTCCACCCCTGGAAAAACGGGATCGAGGGGGGTGGACTTGAGTTCTTTCAAACCCGACGCAGAGGTTCCGACGAACACTATTTTTCCTCGTATTTTCCCGTCCGGGATGCGATCGGACAGGATGTCTGCCGCTGAGATATAGTTGAAGGTTTTACCTCTCCCGCGAAAACGGATGAGCATACTCCCTTTTGAGGTAAGGGGGACAGCCGTTTCGTTCAGATATAGTGACTCCACACCACTCGTGTCGGTCTTCAGAAGGACGTCGTGTATACCCAGCGCCTTCATCAGTGTTGCCAACCCGAGGCTCGGATAGAATTTGCCTCTGTGTTCAATGATCAAAGGCACGCGTCTCAGGATGCCGTCTGAGTCCGGCAAGACATTGAAGAAACCGGATCCTGCCGTAGACTGGGAAAACATCTTTAGGTTACAGGATGCACTACGGGCATGAATGAACAGCGGCGAATCCCCTTCTGCCTTGTCGCGTCCTATTTTGGTGACATGTAATGGATGTAACAGACAGTCCTTCGAATCAGAACCTTCCTCGAAGAGGAATTGATACCCTAACAGAAAGGGTCCTCTTGAAAGAGCCTCCGCTAGCCTCTGGTCATTGTCTCTGAGCCCTTGGGGAACCTCTCTGAATCCGAGATCGACTCCAAAGTCATTCAGAATCTCCTTTCTTATCGAATGAA
>JAPVTA010000256.1:0-4155 GCA_047519465.1 Thermodesulfobacteriota bacterium
TACAAGAGACAGGACCAAGAAAGTCAACTAATCCTTCAAGGGGCTTTGAACAGATAAAGGTAATTGTCGATACAAATCCCTTTAAGGATTACTGACGCATATTATTGTGCCTTATTTTAACATTTTTGATGGGTGACCAAGCCCGGACCGTTTGAGATCTGAAAAACAGGTCAGTGCTAGTTTAGGGCAAGAAATGAAAATGTTTCGGTGATAACCTCTCGAAGGGAACAATCATGGCCGGCATGGAGATCATTACTGTAGAAGGAGGATCGGAATTAAAGGACTTCATCGACCTGCCATGGAAGATCTATGCTGAGTATCCCAACTGGGTCCCCCCTCTTAAGAAGGAGGTTCGCCGGATGCTGGACCCTCGCAGACATCCTTTCTGGGAGTTTTCCGAGCGCATCCTCTTTCTGGCCCGACGCGGTTCGGAGACGGTGGGAAGGATCGCGGGCATCATAGATCGTCATTATAACCAGTTCCACGGCGAAAAGATGGGTATTTGGGGATTTTTCGAATCCGCTGACGATCCGGAGGCCGCGGCGGCCCTCTTCTCTTCCGTGGAGACGTGGGTTCACCACAAGGGGATGACCTTCATCAGAGGTCCGCTCAACCCGTCCACCAATTACGAGTTGGGTCTGCTCATTGAGGGATTCAATTATCCGCCTGCCTTGATGATGGCTTACAACCCGCCGTACTACCCAGGGTTGGTCGAATCGTGCGGTTTCACCAAAGAGAAGGACCTGTTAGCCTTCCTGATAGAGGGCGCTTACCGGCTTCCCGAGTGGATGGATCATCTTGCTGAACGGATCACCCAAAAAAGAGGTATCCACATCAGGCTCTCTCGTCCAAAAGATGCGGACTCGGAGTTCGCTCTGGTCAGAGAGATATATAATGCCGCCTGGTCCAGTAACTGGGGGTTCGTCCCCCTGAGCGATAATGAGATGCGGGACATTCAGAAGAACGTGATGGAATTCTTGGATCCGGACATGGTTTTCTTCATCTATTACGAGGATGAACCCGCAGCGTTCTGCGTGATCTTTCCTGACATTAACCCTTTGCTCAAGCGTCTCAACGGGCGGATCGGTCTGATGGGTTTGGTAAAGTTCCTCATGTATCGGCGGGAGATCAACGGATTGCGGTTGTTGATGTTCGGGATCAAGGAGAAGTACCGACAACTGGGACTCCCCATGTTAGCCTTCCACCACATCTATGAGGTTGTGAGGAAAAAAGAGAAATATCATTATCTGGAGATGGGCTGGACCCTGGAGGACAACGAGTCAATCAACTCTTTGATAGAGGAAGCCGGCGCAAAAAGATACAAGAAATATCGCATATTCAGAAAGTCTTTATAATTTTCCCCCGGATTACCCGAATGCATCCGGGATTCGACGGCACGGAGATCAGGCAGACTACCGACATTCTGCTTGAGAGGAGTGATTTCGATTGTCAGAAACACGGCTTTGATAGCCGATCGTTCTGGCGACGACGGCCAAAGGGGAAATCCCGAACGAACCCGCTGGGAGTCAGGTGGTTCAGGCGTTGGTGATTAGTTGACGTTGGCCGTGGGCCACGGGTAAAATGGAAACTACCGAATGAATAGCATAGCGACCGAACGAGGATATCGAGCGCGTCTCCTCGTGGTGATGAGATGGCTGGCGGGGGTCGCGGCCGCATGCGCCCATCGAACGCCAAGGCTCTGCGTTCCGATGCAACCCGATGGCTGGAGTGCCCAGCCCATCGAGATTGTGTGCCGTTTTGCCCCCGATGCTGACTTGGATCCCGCCACCGGAATGCCTATGGGGGACGAGGGATATTACCTCTATATCCTGAACGAAGCTGCCAATTGGGACTACAGCAGTACGACGTCGTTTCTCTTCTCAATTTGGCAGCGTCCGTGGGGGCATAGTTGGCTCATCCTGGAAAGTCCGCAGGATCGTCTGGAATTCGGCCACACCGGCGACCTCGGGCAAGCGAAGCCGCGTTACCATGTGGGCGTGCTTCAGAGGGTTCGGCATAGGGATCCCAATCCTATCGGTTATTTTTGGCAGACGATGTCCGATGGCCAATTCCAGATCGGCAAGCCCAATCGCCCTCCCACGTTCGTCTGGCGAATGCCGATTACCCGGCGACGGTATCAATTGATCTATGAATACGTGATGCACCGGAAGTACGACCAATTCGGCGTGAGGAGTAACAACTGCACCGATATGGTGATAGAAACAGCGGCGCTCGCGGGCATCAACCTGATCCACCGCATTCGCCTCACCTGGCCGCCGGAAACGAAGGTTTTAGGTCGGACACGGCGTGTTTGGACGGATCCCCAATACCGCATACTGGAGTACACCGCGCCCGACGTTCTGGAAGTGGATCTGCGCCAGCTTGCCCGGTTAGGAATCGGGAGTGATGTCACGGGGTGGTACCTGGCTTTGAAGCGGTGACGATCGCACTGATCCGTGGGCGTATCGGGTAGGATGGATCCAACTGGCGAATGGTCATTACAAGGTGACAGTATGGCGTTGAAGCAGAGGTCTGACATAGTGGCTGAGCATCGGGTTCCTATCATCGCTTTCGTCTGGCGGCCTGAGGAGATCATCCCATCGGTGATTCAAATGGCTCAGCGAACAGGGAGCAGAGCCATCTTCGATTTTTCCATGATGGGGGTGGAAGGGCTGCGTTCTTTCTTACGAAAGGCCGACCCTGCTGGCCACGTTAGGGATATCAAGATTTCTATCCCTACCTTGATGGATCCATCTTTGGGGCGGTTACTGAAGGAAATAGGGGCCCACGACATCTGGGTAGAATGCCACCCGCAGTTTTTTCAAGGAGATCCTTCTACCTTTCTGCAGAGATTGAGGGAATTGTCGGAAAACCACCGTTGCTTTCCCATCACCGGGGACCTTGATTTCCTGGCAACGATTGTGAAGGATAGATCGGGAATTGGGCACATTGTCCTGAAAGGATGCGAAGCCTCCGGATTCGTGAGCGGCGAGACGACTCTGGTGCTCTATTCAGCGGTCAAGGAAATGCTGCGCACCCCATCGAGGTCTCTGGACATCCTCATGTGGGGAGGCGTCTTCACCCCTGAGGCGGCAGCGGCATTCCTGTCCACAGGGGCCGCAGGGATCGTCTTCGAGAGCGTCCATTGGTTGACAGACTCGGTTGCCATTGATGATCTCCAGCGCCGGCGGCTCTCCAACCTCCGCCTGGACTCTACCGATCTCCTTGGCCTGGATCTGCAGGTTCCCTGTCGCCTTTTCAACAAGGGAAACTCTCTTGCGTTCAAGGAGATCAAGACGTTCGAGGGATCACTGTGCGGAGCAGAGATTACGGAGGAAAGCCGCCGTTCCTTCGTAAACCAAGTGCATGCAAAGGCCCTCCACCCTCTGGAGAGTCATTTCACGCAGGACGAAGTTATCCCTCTGGGTGTGGAGGCTGCCTTTGCTTGGTCGTTCGTTGAGCGTTTCGGGGCCGGAACCGAGGAGGCCGTAAAGGCCTTCATGGACGAGATCCGAAACTTATGCCACCTGGCTGAGGCGAAAAAGAATTGCTTTTTGGACAGCCCTGCAGCCAGAGAGATGGGAACCAAATATCCCTTTATCCAGGGGGCCATGTCCTGGATCACAGATGTCCCGGAGTTTGCATCAAGAGTCGCCGATGCCGGTGGATTGCCGACCATCGCACTTGGCCTGATGGACGCGGAGGCCCTTGACCGGAGGCTGGGACGCCTGCCGGAGTTCATGAGAGGGCGCCCTTATGCAGTGAATGTCGTCTCTTTGGCAGAGAACCCTTTCAGGGAGACACATCTGGCCTGGATAAAGAAACACGGACCCCATTTTGTAGTGATCGCAGGAGGCGATCTCTCTCCCTTAAGAGAATTGATAGAACGTGGCATGGAGGTCATGTATATCGCTCCTGACGAGGCCCTGTTGAGGCTCGCCCTTGATGCGGGCGTCCGATACGTGGTCTGCGAGGGGTATGAGGCCGGCGGCCACGTGGCGCAACATAGCACACTCACCCTTGCTCAAATGGCGTTGGATCTCAAACGGCGCAAGCCTGCCCTGTTCCAAAACTGTCGCGTGATCCTTGCAGGGGGAATCTTCAATCGGGAGACCGCATTCATGGCCGCCATGCTCGGCGCGGACGCCATCCAGA
>JAPVTA010000257.1:0-34408 GCA_047519465.1 Thermodesulfobacteriota bacterium
AGAAGTGCTCGGCCAGGAATTACTCCGGCGGAGTAGGCTCTCACGAATCTATTACAATAAGAAATTCTTTTATTATCCCCTCCGCCCCTTGAATGCCTTGTTGGGATTAGGAGTATGGAATAGCTTGCGCATCTTTTTCAGTTATGTCGCTTCTCAACTTTTTCCGTTGAAGGAGGAGAACACGTTCGAGCAGTGGGTTTCCAATCGTTTTGGAAAACGCCTCTTTAAGACCTTCTTCAAGGCCTATACGGAAAAAGTCTGGGGGATACCCTGCGAAGAGATCAGCGCGGAGTGGGCTGGACAAAGAGTAAAAGGACTTTCCCTGATGACCGCTCTGAGGAACGCGATTCTCAAGAATAGCAACGGCCGCTCAGACAAGAGCAACCTGATCAAAACCCTGATCGATGAATTTGACTATCCGAAACTGGGCCCGGGGATGATGTGGAAAGCGATGGTAGACACGATAAAGCGGAATGGCTCTCAAGTGTGCTTGGGAAGGGAAGTCTTGAGCATTCGCTGGACAGGAAATAAGGTGGATGGGCTCGAAATACAAAACAACGGACGAACGGAGTTATTACACGGCAGCCATTTTATCAGCAGCATGCCTCTTCGAGAGGTCATACAAAAGTTTAAACCCGAAGCGCCCCCGGAGGTGCTCCATGCGGCCAAAGATCTTAGATACAGAGATTTTCTTACAGTCGCTCTGATTCTCAAGCGCACTTCGCTTTTCCCGGACACATGGATTTATATCCATGATCCTGAGGTAAAGGTCGGCCGGATCCAGAACTTCAAAAATTGGAGCCCCTTCATGGTCCCCGATCCGAATAAGACCTGTTTGGGTCTGGAATATTTTTGCTTTGAAGGAGACCCTCTCTGGAGAATGCCGGACAACGCGCTGATCAACCTGGCAAAGAAGGAGTTGGAGATATTAGGTCTGGCCACCGGAGAAGATGTAGAGGATGGCACGGTCGTTAGGATGCCCAAGGCCTATCCGATTTATGACTCAACCTACCGTCAGTCACTCGACGTGGTGCGACAATTTCTTGCGCGTTTTGGTAACTTTCAGACGGTGGGCCGCAACGGCATGCATAAATACAATAATCAGGATCATTCCATGCTGACGGCCATGCTCTCGGCAGAAAATATTCTTGGGGCAAATCATGACCTTTGGGCAATCAACGTCGAACAGGAATATCATGAGGAAAAGGCGTTGGGACCCGGTGAGGAAGCGGCCTTAGATAAGCTCCTCCCAGTTGTATTTTCTAGGATGGATCAATTAGGACTCGCTACAGCGATAGGGTCGGTTTGCAGTCTCCTCACTTTTTTTGCCACGATCTGGATGGTGATCAGGGGCGGAGCGGCAAGTTTTTATCTCCAGCTCCTCAATCAATATTTCTTCGGATATACGGTAACGGTCAAAGGGGCTTTCATTGGAATGGCTTATAGTTTTTTATGGGGATTTCTCTTCGGGTGGCTTTTCGCCTATCTGAGGAACTTTTCTATGGCTTATTATATCTATCGGATAAAAAGAAGAGCCGAATTGCTCACCTTCAGGGATTTCTTAGATCATTTCTGACCGGGTGGATTCTCTGTGAACCGGATATACGCGCAAATGGCAAAAAAATGCCGATGCTCTTCCATGAACTCAAACAGTGGAGTGCTAAAATGGCAGCTGAAAAATTTCCAAACGAAGAGAAATTGCTCAGAGGTGTCCTCCGCCTGAACGCCAGGATTATGGGGTTGATCTTCGGCGTTGTTCTGGGTCTCGTTATTTTCATCGGAACCAACTGGCTCCTCATAAAGGGGGGCTATGTCACCCCGGATGGAAAGTATGTCGTGGGCCCCCATTTACAGCTTCTCAGTCAGTTCTTTATCGGGTATAGAGTCTCATTTTTCGGAAGCATCATTGGTTTTTTTTATGGCTTTGCCCTGGGGACACTGTGCGGTTCAGCCATAGGCTGGATCTATAATAAAATTGCTGACTTCAGAACTAGATAGATCTTGCAGGTGTCCGTTGATCTTAGGACTCATTGTCCGGTCTTCGCAGAAAAGGATGAGTTGTGCGGGCGGAGGTCACTGCCGGATTCCGGTGGAGTTTAATGGCCCACTGGAATTTCTAACGGGGTTTACTCTGGGACAATGGAGCAAATTGAAATAGTGGGACACCCCCTCGAAAGAACCATGAACCTCGTAACTTTTCGTAACTTCTCGTTCATTTGCCCTGCAATTGAATTCATAATTCCGGCCTCAGCGATATTCCCATCGAAGCTGTTCTCCTTTGAGGAGATTTTCGTACAATGAGTTTCCTCGGCGACGCAAAAATGTATGCTTGTTTCGTCTGGGGGCTAAGAGGATTCCTAAAACGCACCCTGACCCTTGAAGAAGCCAAAGCCACCATCCTAAAACGGATGGAAGAAAGAGAGGCCAATTTCCTCCGTTTGGTGAGAAAAGGCATTTTCGGTTATCCAAAAAGTCCCTATCTGCCTTTGATGAAGTTGGCCCAATGCGAGATGGGTGACATTGAGAATATGGTCCATAATAAAGGTCTTGAAAAAACTCTTCTCGCGTTACGAGAGAATGGTGTGTATGTCACATTTGAGGAGTTTAAAGGCAAAGAACCAATGACGCGCAGTGGCCATGTCATTCCTGTTCAGAGTCACGATTTTGATAATCCCTTTTTGAGTCATTACTATCAAGCTGAGACGGGTGGGACAACTGGTGCAGGAACACGGGTTGATATTGACCTTGACCATCAGGCTGCACAAACTGCTAACATAATGCTTGCTTATGATATGCATGGAGTCCTTAATGTTCCGACTGCCCTTTGGTATGGAGTTCTTCCTGTCAGCTCTGGTATTGAAAATATTTTGAGAGGTGCTCTTTTCTCCAATATACCGAGAAGATGGTTCTCTCCCATTACAAACCAAGATTTTAAGCCAGCCCTCAAAAACCGAATCGCAAATCATTATATCATTAGCATGGGACGACTTCTTGGTCTACCCATGCCATCACCGGAACCCTTACCCTTAGAGCGAGCTATCGAAATCGCTCGTTGGGCAGCTCAGACCTTGAAAACGACCGGACCCTGTTTGATCCGCACATCCGTTAGTCGGGCAGTACGAATCTGTCTTGCCGCAAGGGAGGAGAGACTGGACCTTAAGGGGGTCACCTTGATGGGGGGGTCAGAACCTTCTACGCCATCCAAGGTCCGGGAGATTACATCTAGCGGTGCTAACTGGGTGCCCAATTATTTTTTTGTAGAAGCAGGTGCCATTGGCTGGGGATGCAAGAATCCGGTAGATACGAATGACTTGCACTTCTTCAAGGATATTCTTGCCCTGATTCAGTATCCCCGGCAAGTTCCTGGCTCGGAGGTCACCGTAGATGCCTTCCACTTCACCAGCCTGTTACCTACCGCTTTCAAACTTATGCTCAATGTGGAGAGTGATGATTACGGTATAATCGAGAAACGTTCCTGCGGTTGCCTGATGGAGAACTATGGTTTTACGGACCATTTGCGGCATGTCCGCAGTTTCCGAAAGTTGACCGGTGAAGGAGTCACTTTGGTGGGTAGTGAAATGGTTCGTCTTTTAGAGGAAATATTGCCAACGAAGTTCGGAGGAAGCCCCCTCGATTACCAGTTGTTGGAGGAAGAGGACGAACATGGATTCACCCGGCTTAGTCTCGTGGTCAGTCCAAGAATTGAGATTAAGGATGAAGAGAAAGTAATTGAAGTTGTTCTGGAGGGTTTAAGACGCGGCAGTGTTTCCGCGAACTTGGCTAGGGCTATTTGGGGCCAAGCTAAGACCCTGAGAGTAAAAAGGATAGAGCCAATCTGGACATCGCATGGTAAATTAATGTCTTTTTACAGGGAACGCCGCTCTAACCCTTTATATGGCCCTTCAAGGGATATTCCACCAAATGAGTAAAGAGATAGCAATATGGTGCATAGATCCCAAGTGGTTAATCGATAGAGGAGTAAACTATGAAGATATTACTTCGCAAATGCGTCATCACAATTTTTTTAACCCTCTTCTCGCTTCTCCAAGTTAGTGGGTCTTTTAGTAGCGAACAGCGAATGCACGATCCAGTACGGTTAAAAGTGCTTTTATTACCCTTCCTGTCCTTTGCCCCTTTTTTCATCGGCGAGGAGGAGAAGTATTTCGCCAGTCAAGGACTTCAGGTAGAGTTTGTTAAAATGACAAGTTCTGAAGCTGCTATCCCTGCCTTGGCTCAAGGGGATTTAGACATAACAGGAGGGAACCTCCGCATTAGTTCACTTAACGCAATGGCAAGAGATGGCAGGATCAAATTTGTGGCTGACAAAGGATATATCGCTTTAACAAGCTGCCCTTACTATGCTTTTATAGCGAGAAGGATCCTGGTCGAAACGGGGAAGTTAAAGACCTCAGCTCAATTAAAAGGAATGCGAATTTCGTTATCTCACGGAATGGCAACCTCGGAGGGGTACTTCATCGAGAAGCTTCTCGAAGGTGCAGGTTTAACCATAAGGGATGTCGAAATTGTAAATGTTCCGGCTGCTGTTCAATCTGAGGCAATGCAAAAAGGCACCATCGATCTCGCTGTTGGGGGGGAACCTTGGGTGACCCGAATGGTGCACTCTGGGCATGGAGTTCTTTGGATGCCGGTTCATCAGGTCGTTCCTGATTTTCAACATGATGCTATCGTCTATGGTCCCAATCTTCTCAACAGGAACCCTGACGCAGGAAAACGCTTCATGATCGCCTATCTCAAATCGGTCCGACAATACAATCAAGGGAAGACTAAACGAAATTTGGAAGTTATCTCCAAACAGACTGGGCTTGATGAAGAATTTTTAAGAAAAACCTGTTGGCCTGCTTTACGCGATAATGGTCAGATAACTATTGAAAGTGTGCTCAGGTATCAAACGTGGGCTATGGAAAAAGGGTTCCTCAACAAAGAAATCCCACCGAACCAGTTTTGGGACTCTCGTTTCATCGAACATGCGAACAGCGTTTTAAGCTCAATGACTAAATAGTCTGCAGTTTACAGGACTGCGGCTTTGAGAAAGATGCTGAGGTCCTTAAACACGTAAAGTTATTTATTGTTAGTAAGAAAGGAACCAGCAGTGGGTAAAGTTAGCAGTGCGGACTTCGATGTTTTATCAGATGGATACATTTTCTTTACCAACATCATGGACCAGTCCGTGTATATTGAGGCGCTGGATTCCGTGGTTCAAAACACTGAACGGGCGCTAGATGCAGGATGTGGCTCTGGAATTCTCACCTTGAAATTGGCAAACCGTATAAATTATGTAGTCGGCTTAGACATCTCAAGATCGATGATTCTCAGCGCTAAGTCCTATCAAAGGGAGTTAAAGAAGGACAATGTTGCCTTTGTGGTTGCTGATTTAGAAAGGCTTCCATTTAAGAAAGGAACGTTTGACTTTGTGGTAAGCAAGGCCACGCTTCACCATACGCGGTTGGATGTCACAGTACCTGGCCTCCGTCGCTTGGTCAGGCCAGGTGGGCGAATGGTTATATTTGATCTCGTAACGTCAACTCCTCGTCTGGATAGGTCTCCCATATGGCAAATATTGCGTGTCATCTGGAGTGCCCCAAGATACGCCATCACATACGGTCTTCACGCTATGTGGCGTATCATGTCTTTCCAAATGAGCCCTCAGTGGATTCGGCACGTTTGCCATGACAGACAATTGACGCCTATGTCTTTCAGGAATATTTACAGCCGTTTCCTGCCGGGATGCAGATTTGAAAGAAACCCAAAAACCCCTTGGACTATGGTGGCCTCTTGGGAAGCCACAAAAGCAAATAGCTGAAGGAAGATAACGAAGTGAGGATCGAGTGTCAACATCTGACGAAGCTTTTCCGGACCGGGGACAGGAACATCTTTGCCTTAGAGGATCTTACTTTCCGTGTCGAAGAAAAAGAATTCGTATGCATCGTGGGACCCAGCGGATGTGGCAAGACGACCCTCCTCAAGCTTGTCGCCGGGCTTCTTGAGCCCTCTGCAGGCAAGATTCTTTTCAGTGGAGAATCAAATGATGGTCAACCCCGAAGCGCCCTGGTCTTTCAGGAACATGGCCTTTTCCCCTGGATGAACGTCATTGATAACGTAGCCTTTGGGCTGGAAATGCGAGGGATACCTGCAAAGGAGCGCAGGGACTGTGCGAGGGCCTTCATTGAAAGAATAGGATTGGCTTCTTTTGCGAAGAACTATCCCCGAGAGCTCTCGGTGGGGATGCGTCAGCGAGTTGGAATCTCAAGGGCTTTTATCACCAACCCTCAGATCTTATTGATGGATGAACCATTTGGATCTCTTGACGCTCAGACGAAACGGGTGCTCCGGCAGGAGTTATTGAAAATCTGGAAAGAATATCAGAAGTTGGTCCTCTTCGTTACTCACGATGTCGAAGAAGCCGTGTTGTTAGGAGATCGCGTGCTGGTGATGAGTGGCCACCCTGGCCGCATTCGCGAAGAAATTACTATTCCGAATAGCTCTCTCCGTGACGTATCGCCTGAAGATCAACCAGAACGGATTGAAATCAAATGGCATATTTGGAAGATACTCGAGGAAGAAGTGCGGAAAACCTTGGGGATACCCTCTTAAGGGAAGACACCCGGGGAATCCGTCTGCAAAGGGAGAGATGGCTGATTGTTACAATGGCCATTATTCCTCTGACCCTATGGGAATGCCTTGCACGCATGGGCGCTATCTCTTCCCTCTTCTTTCCACCTCCTACTGTCATCTTCCTTACCTTCCTCCGGATGATCGCTCAGGGCAAATTACTGGCGAATGTGGGAGTCACTTTATGGAGGGTTTGCATGGGGCTTATTCTAGGCGGTGGTTCAGGTCTGCTCCTAGGACTGGCAATGGGTTGGTCGCGTCGAATACGTGCGGTATTCGATCCCTTCATCGCCGCTGCACACCCCATTCCTAAGATCGCCGTCCTGCCCCTCATCATGATCCTCTTTGGAATCGGTGAGTCCTCCAAAGTGGTAGTAGTCGCCGTGTCTACTTTCTTCCCGATGTTGATCAACGCGGTGGCAGGTGTCACGCAGATCAGTCCGATCCACTTTGAAGTGGCAAAAAACTACGGAGCGAATCTTACCAAAATATTCACACGAGTCATCCTGCCAGGAAGCCTTCCCTTAATCCTCGCGGGAGTACGTCTGTCATTGAATTTCGCTCTCCTCACCTGCATTGCCGTTGAGTTGGTAGCAGCTGACCAGGGTCTGGGCGCAATGATCTGGTTGGCCTGGCAAACCCTCCGGACCGAGGAACTCTACATGAGCCTTGCGGTGACAGCGACCGTGGGGATCGTCTTTAATTTCCTTCTTCAGCGAATCTCTCTCCATCTCGTCCCCTGGCAGAGGGAACAGGAGATTTAAGTTCGTCTCAGCAGGGTCGAGCCTTTAAGACACATGATGATCGAAGAAGCGCGAATCACGATTCGAAATGCTGGATTCCTTCTGGCTCAGAGAGGCGCCTATATCACAGGCAGCCTCTTATTTGCCGTCATTGTGCCTCGCCTGATGGGACCCAACCATTATGGCCGATACGCCCTCATCACCTCCCTCTATCTCTGGTTTGTGATGGCCAGTGACCTGGGTTATTCCGAGGTCATGGGACGATACGTGCCGTACTTCACCCTTCAAGGGGAAGAAGAAAAACTCCGAAAATTCTTTAGCAATTTATTGGCCGTAAGCCTCGCGTGTGGAATAGTCAGTGCAGGTCTCTTCCTATTTTTTACTGCCTTGTGGCTGAGAGACTTCGATTTATCCTTGCTCGTGACCATGGCAGCGACGTTACTCGTTCGAGCAGGTGCCCGTCTCTTTTTTGTGCTCTTCTTGGGTCTCAACCGGGCATCTCGCTGGGGGATGGGGGAGATCCTTCGCCACTCGTTTCTATTCGTCTTCGTGATCATAGGTTATTCGCTTAATGCCCTGGGAGGGGCCTTACAGGGGATCTTGCTCTCTGAGTTGATCGTCCTGTCCATCGGCGCCTATTGGGCGAGGTCTTACCTGTCCTGGAAAGATTTACGCCTAGACATCTCCTACCTCATCCCTTATCTCAAATTCGGTTTCATGTTTTTCATGTTCAACCTTCTTGCCTCAGCCTCTCAGCACAGCGGCGCGGTATTAGTAAGATTCTTCTATCCCGATTATGCACAAGTCGGGTACTTCGGACTGGCCTATAGTGTGTATTTCACGATTTCCATGGTCATTCCACAATTTACGATCGCCTTTACCCCCCTCCTGATCTCCCTGCAAACCCAGGGCAAAATCAACATTCTCAGACAATGGATAGAACAATTGATCAACGGGCTGACCGTGGGTGGGGTGTTTGTGGTCTTTGGCGTTCTTCTTCTCGGAAATAACCTGGTTCCCTTGGTTTTGGGCGCTGCCTACCGGCCCGTGACAGCCAATCTATTCCCTCTCTCCCTGACGTTGTGGGTTCAGATCCTGAGCAGCGTGGCCATACTCCTTACGGTCGTCTACAACTATCCTAAAGCAACCGTGGTGTCGGGGGTCATACGTCTCGCCGCACTCTGGATTGCCGGGCCCTTTCTCATCGCCAAATGGGGAAGCCTCGGAGGATGTTTTGCTGTCCTGCTGGCGTCGGCCATCTGTGCAAGCTATTTGACATGGCGTATGAAAAGGGTAATAAGGTATTCATTAAAAAAATGGGCATCGATCATTGCTCTGGGATTCATTTTCCTCCCGCTGTTGCGGCTGCAAGCTTCGTGGTCCATCAATGTGTTGCTCTATGCCGTCTTCGTGGTGGGTTACTGCACCATTTTAATTCTTTTGCGAATCATTACATTTTCTCAAGTGGTGGCCGTAGGACGTGCGTTTCATTCAAAAAACGCGATGTTCGACGTGTCAAAGAGTCCCGTGAATGAATATCTTGACGGCTGAAGAAAGGGATATCTGGGAAGGATTTCCAAAAACCTATCAGGCTCAAGGGCCACAGAGACTGTGGCGGACCCATGCCGACTCGGTCAATAAGGTTCTCGTAGCTCGATGGGGGCCGGTGAGACGAATTGAGACGCTTCTCAAAACAGACCTGTTTGATGAAGCCGTTGGGGATGGATTGTTACCATTATTGGACTCTCAGGCAAATCGGGTATTTTATATTGATACATCGCTCGAGGTTCACCGGATGGCAAGAAGCCGCTCTCCCGGTCTGCATACGGCTGTAGCTGACGTGCGTCGTTTACCCTTCGCGCAGGATACGTTTCAGGGTATCGTTTCCAATTCAACGCTTGACCATTTCCAATTCCTTGACGATCTCTTGGTCAGCCTGAGAGAACTCTCTCGGGTGCTTCGGCCAGGGGGACAAATGATCCTCACTTTGGACAACCTATCGAACCCGATCATCCTTTTACGTAGTCGGCTCCCCTTCCGTTTCCTAAAACGACTAAAGATTGTCCCTTACTATGTCGGTGTTACCTTGGGGCCACATCAGCTGGAACATTTTCTGAAAGAGAATGGGTTCGAGGTTCTTGAGGTGGAGGCTATCATGCACTGTCCGCGTGTGCTAGCAGTCAGGGTAGCCCGCTGGGTGGAAAAATATACCTCGCTTAGGATACAAAGATCTTTCTTACGTTTTTTGATGGCCTTTGAAAGGTTATCCCGTTTGCCAACGCGCTTTCTCACCGGATATTTTATTGCGGTCAAAGCGATAAGACGTTGAAGTTTGCTGGACTTTGACGATTGAACTATAGTAAGTTAGCCCTTGATGGTGGATCAAATTGGAGGGTCGTTACAACATGAAGGAAGAAACAATTTAGGGAGTTTTGAAAATGGAAATAGACAAAACCATCAAAGGAAGGAGATCCATCCGGAGATACCAGGAGAAGGATATCCCGGACTCTGTCATTAAAGAGTTGCTCGATTTGGCTACCTATGCGCCTTCTTCGATGAACGGTCAACCTTGGCGTTTTATTGTGGTCAGAGCGGAAAGGACAAAAGAGCATCTGGCAAAGATTAAGAACAAATATTGCCCTGCGGAAAAACAGGACTACAAAGCTGATTTCTTGCGTAAAGCCCCTGTGATCGTCGTCGTTTGTGTGGACAAAGAAAAGTCTTATGACCGAGAAATTGAAAATGGCGTTTTGGCGACAGCGAATCTACTGCTGGGAGCCTACAGCAGGGGGTTGGGGAGCGTTTATCTGTCAGCCTACCGGATAGGACAACCCGAAATCTCCCAAGAAGTGAAGGAGGTTTTGAATATCCCTCAAAACATTGACCCGATCACTATCATCCCTTTAGGTTACCCGGATGAGATTCCCGAGCCCAAGATGTTAAGATCCTTAGAGGAAATGACATGCTATGAAACTTTCCGCAGGGAATAAGTTGGATTTGGATAGGGCGATTGATTCGGAATATGAAACCGAAGCAAGTATTGTTCTCCGATACAGGAATGCGTTTCATTTTGGAATGACCGCCGAGGAAGATTCGGAATATAAGAAATGGCTGCAAAAGACAAGCATCAGGGAAGGAGCAAGGATCTTCCCCTTTTTGGTCTACAAAGGAGTTGAAATCTTTATTTTAGATGAGACCTCCTTAATGCACACAAAGACATTAAAGTCGGTTGATGGGTGCGTCACCACAGCGAGGTGTAAATTAAACGGTTACGAAAGGGTCGTATTCGAATCCGGTGGCAATACCGGAACAGCTCTTACGCAATATGGTATCCGGGCGGGTTTAGAGACATTTTTGCTTATTCCTGAGGAGAACCTTCCGTTGTTAAACAGCAGAATTTTCGAATCGGACAAAGCCCATCTTTTTTCAGTAGAGAAACCAAATATGGTGAAGGAGGCAGTGCTTGCTTTTGTATCACGGAATGGTTTCAAACACATTCCTGAAAGGGATTGGCGTTATGAGGCGTCGATGTTCAGGGGAGCTTTTATTCTTGAGCATTTACTTGAAAAAGGGCATTTTGACTGGCTCACGCAAACCGTCAGTGCCGCCTTCGGGCCGATCGGAATTTACAGGGTTCTAAGGAAATTCGGGCAGGAGCTTGGCCCCCTACCCCGTTTTCTGGGCATTCAACAGGAAGCCAATTCGCCTCTCTTTACAGCCTTGAAAAAGAGGGAAACGAATAAAGAATGGGATAACCTAAGTTCCACAAATAGGCTGCTGACCCGGGTGATGTATGACAGCCATCCGCAGACCTACGGGACTTTTGCGGAGGTTAGGAATATTCTCAGTGCCACTGGGGGAGGCCTGACCACCGTCAATCATCGAGAATTTAACGGTTTCCTGGTAGAAACCTACGACGGTAAAAATATTTTAGATCTTCTTAAAGACAAAGGGATTGAAATTACTCTAAGGGGGGGAGAAGTCATTGAAAAGACGGGGTTGATCTCTCTGGCGGGAACCCTAAAAGAAATAGATAGGGGGAGAATTGCCAAGGGGAGGAAAGTGCTATGCTGTCTGACGAGCGGGATCAGCGAAGCAGATGGCAAGGCCAGACCCGAATTGAGAATCTCAAGCTCAGATGACCTAACTGAGACTTTAAACAAGATAATATAGGCTAAATGTTCGAGAACGTTAATTCAAATAAGAGAATCATCATCAAAGACTCCACCCTGAGAGAGGGGTTGGATGTCCCGAATGTCAATTTCTCATGCGAACAAAGACTGAACATCGCAAAATTGATGGAGCAGGCGAAAGTGCCTGAAATAGAGGTGGTGGCACCCGGAAAAGTTTTTCAAGATTTAGAGTTTGTTAGAAAAATGAAGGCAAGAGGCCTGAGCATCAGGGCTTCAGGACTTATCTATTCATTGAACAGCCAAGCCCGGGAAGAGATTAAAGAGGCAAGCGAGTATTTGAACCGATTCGACCTCCTCATGCCTGTCTCTCCAAAAAGAAGACCTTATGAACGTTCCGAAAAAATCAGTCTTCTTTTAGATGTCCTTTCTTTTTCTCTTCATCATTCCCCGGAGGTCGGCGTCGGATTCCCGCATGCCGCCCAGGCAGAGATGGAGTTCCTGCTCAATATCTCTAACGAGGCAGTCAGGCAGGGGGCCAAGAGACTAACCCTTTACGATACGAATGGAAGCCTGGATTCTTTTGAAGTTTATCATTTGGTGAAAAAAGTAAAAGAGAACTTGGAAGTTTCTCTCTTTTTTCACGGGCACAATGACCTGGGAATGGCAACCGCCAATTCTTTGGCGGCGGTTTATGCGGGAGCAGAAGGGCTGGATGTAACGATGAACGGCCTCGGTGACAGGGCAGGAAATGCCTCGCTGGAGCAGGTGGTCTTGAGTCTGTATCTGAAAGGCTTTGAAACCGGGATCATCTTGAAGGATTTAAAATCCTTGTCCGAGAGCGTTGAGAAAGCAAGTGGTCTTCGTGTTTCCGAGCTTGCCCCGGTGGTCGGAAGAAATATTTTTGTTCATAAATCGCCCGGACACCTGGAAAGCCCGGATTTATTTGAAGCCTTTCATCCTCAACTTGTCGGCTCTAAGAGAGAGCTGACGAATAAATAGCTATTCAATGATGCTTGTTCGATACTACTGTCTGTAGCTTTTTACAAAGAAATCTTTATGGACATCATCTTATTCAACCCCGCGCCACGGAGCGGCTGGCAACCACAACGGCGTGTTGAACTCCCGTTGGGCCTCCTATCTATTGCCACTCCTCTGGATCTCCGGGGATATCGGACCAAGATCATCGATGAATTTGCCAACCCAAACTGGAATAGAGAGTTTTCCGAGTCCCTTGCCCAAAAACCCTTCTGTTTTGGCGTGACTTGTATGACCGGTCCACAGATCCTTCACGCCCTGGCCGCTTGCAAGCTTGTGAGGGAAAGGTATCCAGACGTGCCTATAGTCTGGGGCGGCATTCATGCCAGTCTGCTGCCTGAGCAGACCCTTCAAAATCCCTATTCAGATATTATCGTGGTTGGAGAAGGAGAAGAGACATTTTTGGAGCTTGTGAAAGCATTGGAATCAGGAACACCCTTAAGCAACGTTTCCGGAATCTGTTACAAGGGAAACGGTAAGGTTTATCACACCGCAGATCGTGCTTTTGCAAAACTCGACGAGCAACCCCCTCTTTCCTATCATCTCATTAATATGGATCATTACCGGCGACGTCTTTTCGGTAGGGATCATATCAGTTTCAACTCCAGTCGAGGCTGCACTTACAGGTGTGCCTTCTGCTGGGAGCCTGCCTTTCACAGGAGAACATGGCGGGCGATGAAGGCTGAAACAGTCCTGGATCAGATGAAGCGTATTATCCGTGATTACAGTATAAGGGGATTCCTTTTCACCGATGATAATTTTTTTCTCGATATGAAAAGGGCTTACGACATTCTTGAAGGGATTGCCCGTGCCGATCTTCGTATCTCCCTCGGAAAACTCCAGATGCGGGCAGATGCAATCTGCAAGATGGACCGCGACTTTCTGGACTTGTTGGTAAAGGCCGGAGTAAAAAGAATCCATGTCGGGGTCGAGTCGGGAAGCCAACGGATACTGGATCTTATTAAGAAGGGGGAAAACGTTGAGAGGGTCATCGAGGCAAACAGAAAACTGCTACCCTATGCGATCGTACCGCTCTATCTCTTCATGATGGGTCTGCCGACAGAAACTCCAGATGAATTTGATCAAAGCATCCGCTTGGCGGTTCAGCTTACGGATGAAAATCCCAGGGCTGTTAAGACCTTTAATATTTATACTCCCTACCCTGGAACCGAGCTCTATGACCACGCTGTTCAGCTTGGTTTAAAAGAACCTCAACGGTTGGAAGACTGGCACCGGTTTAACTTCCGGAATATCTCAGGGGGGGCTGAATGGGTCTCACCAAAGTTGAAAAGACTGATTGAGGGATTAGATTTTCCCCTGATGTTCCTGGGCAAGGGCCATCTTGTAACTCCTTATAAGAAAACGAACCCTCTGGTGGTGGCTTTGGCAAGGCTATATTATCCCATCGCTCGACACCGTGTTACACGTTTTAATGTGCGATTCCCCATCGAGAGCAAGTTGGTGAAGGCTTTAGGATTATTCGGGAGACAGGATTAAGTTCATTTCGATTAAAAGGAACATTGCCATAGAAACCCTTAGAAATGAACCCGGAGGTTACCCCGTGCTGCTGGAAGAACGTACGGTCAGAGGTCTTCACGATTTCCTCGACCCCATACTCAAGCGCTACGTTATTCCGGGAGGCCGTGCCATTGACCTCGGAGCAGGAAGCGGAGCACTTGCCTTGCGCCTTCGTGACCTGGGGTACGAAGTCATCGCTGTCGATCTTCACGGTGAAAGATACAAGGCAGACATTCCATTCATCCAAATGAACCTCAACAATCTCGATTGCTCTCCTCTAGGCACTGGGGTGTTCGATTTCGTCGCAGCCGTGGAAGTGATCGAACATCTTGAAAGCCCTATTACCTTTCTGCGTCATGTAGGCTCCCTGTGTAAGCCGGGCGGGATTGCCTTAATTACCACACCCAATATGGACAATCTGCCATCCCGAATCAGATTTTTGCTTACCGGGAAATTGCATATGATGGATGAAAAGGTCCCAAACCATATTTCGCCCATCTTCTATGACCTGTTCATCCGAAGCTACTTGCCGCGTACAGGCCTCGAACTGGTAGAGCATCACACCTTTCCAGAGAACGATTATAAAGTGAGTCGGAAGACCTATTCCTGGGCCTTTCGTCTCATTGCACGTCTCCTGCCGGGGAACACCTTGCTTGGCGATGTACATATCTTCATACTTAAACGTATAGATGATGAGTGTGGGACATGAAGCAACAGCTGCGGGTCCCCGTCCCGGAATGAAGTAACGATGGCAACATTCTATCAGAAAATGAACCTTCTCAGGGGATTAATCAAAGGCGATATGGCTTATACTGGTCCTTTTTATGTGACCGTGGATCTCACTCGGCGCTGCAACCTCCACTGTCTAGGTTGCCGCTTCCATTCCCCAATATCAAAGAAGTCACCCTCTGGGGATGATCCTATCATGGATATCCCTTTCGATCTGTACAAGAGACTCTGTGATGATCTCAAGACAATGGGCACAAACACCATCCACCTAACAGGAGAAGGAGAACCTTTTCTTCATCCGCGTATCTTTGATATGATTTCAGCGGCCAAAGAAGCGGGACTTCACGTTATTCTTTTAACGAACGGGACCCTGCTCCACGAAATAAGAATAAAATCACTTATGGATTCTCCTCCCGATACGTTGAGGGTAACCCTCTGGGCCAGTTCACCCAAAGAATACGAAAAGAACTATCCAGGAAGTAATCCAACAAATTTTACAAAGATTATGGAGGGCCTCAAATGCTTGATGCGCCTCAAGGCTGAGCAGAAAAGTAATATTCCTTCTGTCGTCCTTCATTATCCAATCAACCGGAACAATTTCAAGAATATCGATGCGGTGGTAGATCTCGCCTATGAAACTGGGTGTAACGCCCTGACTTTTTCCCCCTTTAAGTCCTGGTGGGACTCATTGGCCTCGATGTCGCTTTCTGAGGACGAAGAAAAGCTTTTGCGATGCTCCCTGACGCACGTGGAGAAGAGATTGGATTCTCTTCCTTTAAAGCATAACATTGGACAGACCCTTCTACGGTATAAGATGGGCTATGGTGTATGGCAAAAAATACCATGCTATATTGCATGGCTTCACACACATGTCAGGGTTAATGGGGATGTCTTACCCTGCCATCGCTACCCTCTCACAATGGGTAATCTTAACAAAGAAAGGCTCCGGGAGATATGGAATAACTCAGCCATTCGCGCATTCCGCAGAAAGGCGATGACGCGCAAGGGATTGGCATCCATCAGTGAAAACTGTGATTGCAACTTCTGCGGATATGCCCATGATAATATGCAAGTACATCGTATCTATAAATGGCTCTCACCTTTTGCATCGATGAATCGTCGGGAGGAAAGTATTTACGAAAATATTGAGGAGAGTATTTAGCACAGAAGTTAAAAGATGAGTAAACGAGTTGTCCTTGTTTATCCGCACATCATCAAAGGCTGGCAGGCCCAACCCAGGGTGGCAATCCCGATGAGTCTCCTCTGTATCGCCGCCCCCGTAATGGATGGGGGATACGACGTAAAGATCATTGACCAGAGGGTTGAACCGAGATGGCGATCTCTTCTTAAAGAGGAACTTCGCAGAGATCCTATTTGTGTAGGGGTCTCCTCCATGACAGGACCTCAACTTCGGTATGCCTTGGAAATCTCAAGAATAGTGAAAGAATACGGGAGCGCTCCGGTCGTCTGGGGCGGTATCCATTCCAGTCTCCTGCCTGAACAAACCCTCCGGGACGAAGATATAGACATCGTTGTTCAGGGTGAGGGGGATGAGACCTTTCTGGAACTTGTTCAGGCCCTCGATGGGAAACGGCCTATGCGTGCGGTAAGAGGAATCTGGTACAAGGAAAATGGTCGAGTCAAGAGTACGGACATCCGTCCTTTTGTGGACCTCAACGAACAACCTCCTCTTCCGTACCACCTCGTTGAACCAAAAAAATATACCAGAACGATGTTTGGCATCGAACATCTCAATTTCTTTACGAGCCGTGGTTGCCCGCATCAGTGCACATTTTGTGTCAACGTGGCTTTTGATAAGAAAAGGTGGCGGCCGATGGACCCGGACCTTGTGGTTCAAAGAATCAGGGACTTTGTAAAGACCTACCACGTTAAGGGACTGGTCTTTAATGACAGCAACTTCTTATCTGACCTTCATCGAGGACGGCTCATCCTCCAGGGAATTATAAGAGAAAATTTAGATATCCTCATCTCAAAGATCAATATTGATATCCATACGATTTTAAAGATGGATGAGGAGGACTTTGCGTTGCTCCAAAAAGCGGGTTGCAGACGTCTTCCGGTGGCGGTGGAGTCTGGGTCGAAAAAGATTCAGACCTTGCTCAAAAAGCCCGTAGATATACGACGGCTTCTTGAAGTAAATCGTAATCTGAAAAAGTTTGATATGGTCCCTGTCTACCTTTTCATGATAGGGTTTCCGACAGAAACAAAGGAGGAATTAAATGAATCCGTTTCACTCGCCTTCAGGCTCCTCGACGAAAATCCTAAAGCGGATACTTCCTTTAATATCTATACCCCTTTTCCCGGCACTGAACTCTTTGATATCACGTTAAACCATGGACTTCGTGTTCCGACCTGCGTGGAAGATTGGGCCGCTTTCAATTACCGGAATCTTACCCAAGGGGCCCCTTGGTTATCAGGGGAGATGCGTCGTATGGTTGAGATGCTCGACTTTTGCGTTTTCTTTGTCGGAAAAAGACCCTTCCTTAAGCCTTATGAAAAAACCAGTCCATGGGTCTCACTCCTCTGTAACCTCTATGCCCCTCTGGCGAAGAGGAGGGTAAAACATTTTTGGGGTCGTATTCCAGTAGAGATTAAGCTCGCTAAACTTCTTGGGCTGTATGCAAAGCAAGAATGAGGCCGAATATCTGTCGATGATGGCGGCATGGGCCTCCGGTAATCCGGCTTTCGGATAAACGTTTCGTCAAGGTTAAGGTGACCGAACTCGCGGCAGGAAGGTTTGGAAACAATGGACCTAATGTTCAAAGAAGAAAACGGATGCCGCACCCACACGGCCGCTCGTAACGGTAACGTCCTTGGATATGTTGCCATCGATTCGACCGTTGGTGGCCGCTCGTCCGGCGGATTACGGTTGCTTCCAGACATTGACGAGACAGAAATTCAAACCCTGGCTCACTCCATGACCCTCAAATATGGCTTTCTCGGCCTCCCCCAGGGTGGAGCCAAAGCAGGTGTCTTTGGCGATCCTGATGCATCGCACCAGGATCGTCTGGAGCGGTTGGTTGAATTCGGTCATGCCATCAAGCCTCTGCTGCAAACAAAGGCTTACATTCCGTATTCTGACATGGGCACACAAAACTCGGATGTTCGTTATATGCTCAACGCTGTGGGAATACGCGTAAGCAGTCGGGATCTACAAAACAACATCTCCGGCTATTATACCGCCGTCTCCGTTTTGACTGGAATCCTACAAGCGGCTCGGCATGTTGGGTTGAACCTCTCGGGGTGCACTGCTGCAGTTGAGGGCTTCGGGAGTGTGGGTAGGTCCCTGGCCGGTCTTTTGGCCGGCGAAGGCATTAGAGTCATTGCCATTTCCACGTGCAGAGGAGCACTTTATAACCCATCGGGGCTGGACGTAGATCAACTTCTGCGAATGGCTAACGAAGTTGGGAGTCGGGTTGTGGAGGTCTATAGCAAGGCTGGACGGATTGACCGTGAGAAACTCCTTGAATTACCGGTTGACATCCTATGCCCCTGTGCCCGCTGGAATAGTTTGACGATGAGCAATGTCCCCCGCGTCTCTGCGCGCGTCATCAGCCCGGGAGCCAATAATCCTATCGCACCCGATGCAGAGCAAGCGCTGTTTGAACGGGGGGTACTATGCCTTCCCGATTTTGTAACAAATTGTGGTGGCGTGTTAGGGGGCACGATGGAATTTGCATCAGTGAGCAGAGAAAAAATCACGGCTTTTATTAGCCGTCACATAGGGATACGCATCGCTTCGCTGCTGAACGAGGCAAAGTCCAAACACCAGTTGCCCCGGGAAGTGGCAGTAACCTTTGCACTCCGTCGCTTCGAAAACATCGCCCAAAGCGCTGGGCATCCCGCGTCGATTGGCTGGTTGTTTCGTTTCGGGCTGGAATTTTATCGTCATGGTTGGATCCCGGGACGTTTGGTTGCCCCCTTGGCTCTAAGGTACTTTAAGAAACGACTGACTTGATCCTCCTGACATTGATCTTTCTTCAGAGCGGGGTTGCCAAGGACCTCCTTCTGACCCCACCATGGCAACGCTTTGCGCCTTTTGAAGTGGGCATCTTTGAGCCCGAACAGATGATCCAGTATGCGCGAATGATGCAGCCAGACGATTGGACGACCACCTCGAACGCATCACCCTCGCCTTCTCCGGCCGCAGGATAGAATGCTGGCGAAGGAAGTGCCAATCGAGGGCTTACCGATGCGGTAACTGTCCCATGCTGGAGAAAGGATGGCAATGAGCTACGGAGAGGGCTAAAATGGTATGGAGTACTCGAGAATGAGTGGAGATTATACCTGGCGGGACATTCCCTCTCTCTTACGGACATCGATGGGACGGAGGCACCTGCGGATTGCAATCCTGCGTCGTCTCTGGCCTCTCCTGCAGCGATTGGCCACGATCTACCGACGCATGGCACTAAGGTATACTCGCCTGGTGGTGGTGACCGGATCCTTCGGAAAAACCACCGCTGCCAGGGCCATTTCTGTCGCCCTGGGAGGAACGGATCGGGACGTCAATTCACACAACTTTAAGAGCTACGTAGCCCTGGCGATTCTGAAGACGCCGCCCTGGCGCCGTTTTGCCGTTATCGAGGCTGGCATTGACGGAGTAGGTCAGATGATTCAATACGCCAAGATGATCCGGCCCGACGTGGCCGTTGTTATGGGCATCGGTAGTGAACACAACCGATCGCTGGGAAACCTAGAACGTACACGTAATGAAAAGGTTAAAATCCTGGCCGGGCTCCCCCATGGGGGGGTGGCCGTTCTCAATGGCGATGACCCGAATGTCCGCTGGATGGCCCCACAGACCCAAAATCGAATTATCACTTTTGGGCTCGGAGAAATGAATGAGATCCGGGCCAGCCATCCTACGCTGAACTGGCCCGAGAGTACACAATTCAAGGTCCATGCGAATGGGAAGACATGCGATATGTCCGTCAGACTTCTTGGCCGACACATGGTCTATCCCATCCTTGCAGCGATTGCGACCGCCCTTGCGCAAGGGTTTCCTCTCGAACAAATTCTCCTGCCTCTCGAAAAGCTTTCTCCAACGCCGGGCCGTCTGGAGCCAATCCGACTTTCAAGCGGCGCGTTGATCCTGCGCGATGATTTTAAGTCACCTTTAGAAACGATCGACGCAGCCCTTGATGTTTTGGAGAAAATACCGGCAAAGGAGCGCGTCGTGGTCCTGGGTGATGTCTCTGAGCCGCTTGGGAGGCAATGGCAAATATACCGAAAAGTTGGGGAACGTGTCGCGCAAGTCGCTACGAAGGCTATTTTTATCACAGGAAAATTCCGGGCCTATGCTGCCGGCGCAAGATCTGCTGGGCTCCCTTCCTCTTCCCTGGTCGATGCGGGAGGAAGTTTTATTGGAGCCATTGAGGCCCTCCGTCAAGACCTGGACCCTGGAAACGTTATCCTGATTAAAGGACGTGATACGCAGCGCCTCGATCGTATCAGCCTCTCGTTGATGGGACGCCCTGTACGCTGCAAGCTCACTTTCTGCAATATACGGGCGTTTCGCTGTGAACATTGTCCAATGCTCGAACGGGATGCGTAAATATTCCATCCCCCCCTGAACCTTGGAGAGGAGATTTTGAATGTGTGGTATTTGCGGCTTCGCCTCCAGTAAGTCTGACCAACCCGTCCCTCGTCAAATGCTCGCCCGCATGACCGCCCTGTTACACCACCGCGGACCTGACAGCGAAGGTTTTTATATCAAAGAGGGCATAGGCCTTGGGGTGCGCCGCCTGAGCATTATCGACGTTGAAGGCGGAGACCAACCCATCTCGAACGAAGATGAAAGCATTACTGTTGTCTGTAACGGCGAGATCTACAACCATGTAGAGCTCCGTCAAAAACTCCTCACCACCGGACATCGTTTCCGAACCAGTTCAGATGTTGAAGTGATCGTCCACCTCTACGAAGATCATGCAGACGGTTTTCTGCACTATCTTCGAGGAATGTTCGGACTGGCTCTTTGGGATGCCAAGGAACGCCGGCTCATTCTGGCCCGGGATCGCCTGGGTATTAAACCCCTCCACTATGTGTATGAATCGAAGGGCCTCTATTTTGCCTCAGAGACAAAATCGATCCTTGCTTCTGACAACGTTAACCCGGAGCTTGATGTCCGAGCTCTTAGAGACCTCTTCACCTATGGCTTTGTGTTATCACCAAAAACGCTTTTCAAAGGAATACGGCGTTTACCTCCGGGATACTTTATGACCTACCATGAAGGAAGAGCTACCCTTCATAAATACTGGGAAGTCACTTTTCCACAGCAACACGAATATGACCTCTCCAGGACCCCCACCGACTGGGCCGAAGGGCTGTTGGAGAAGCTTACCGAATCGGTGCGACTCCATCTGCGAAGTGACGTGCCCGTGGGAGCATGGCTGAGCGCCGGCATCGACTCCAGCGCTGTTGCCGGACTGATGCAGCAGATGACGAGTCAGAAGATTCAGGCGTTCACACTCCGCTTTGAGAATCGAGACCTTGACGAGTTGGTCGATCAGAAGACCCTCGACGATTACCTTCCCGGTTCCTTTCTCAGTCAAACAGCGACCTGCAGAAATATAGATTTTCAACTTTTTCCAAAGGGGCTTTGGCATTGCGAAGATCCTTTTACCGCAGGCGTGGAAATCCCCCGTATGATCCTCTCAGAGCTTTCTTCACGTAATGTAAAAGTGGTATTGACCGGAGAAGGCTCGGATGAAGTCTTCGGCGGCTACCGGTGGTACTGGGCAGACAGGTTGCTGCGCCCTTTTTCGAACGTGCCATTTTGGTTGCGTCGAGGGGTGACATCTTTTCCTTTCATCCGCAGAAACTGGCCTGGGGCTAGCCAGGTTCTGCTCGCCTCCCCAGAGATGAACCTTTCCCGCTACGGTTACTTGATCGGGCCGCCCGGAGGGATGAACCTTCAGGATAAACTTTTTTCAGTTCACCTTAAGGAAAGATTGGCAAGGGAGTCTTCGGAGGATGGGCTCATCGTTCCGGAGCAGTTTTGGGGCTGGCATCCCTTGGTACAACTGCAATATTATGACTTGAAGATACGACTTCCTGACTGTGTTGTCCATCACCTGGACAGGGCATCCATGGCTTACTCACTCGAAGCGCGAGTGCCTTTCCTAGATCACGAATTCGTTGAGTTCTGCGCTCAAATTCCTCCTTCGCTGAAAATGAAAGGATCCCAAGAGAAACATATCCTGCGGCGGTCATTCCAAAAAATTCTTCCCCCCGATGTCCTCCTCCGGAAGAAGCGAGCTCTTATGGCCCCTTTCCAACAATGGTTCAGAGAGGACCTTCCAGATTTCGCTAAGAACCTCCTCTCAGAAGACCGCTTGAAGGAGGACGGATATTTCAATCCGGAATATGTGCGACTCATTTTGAAACAACATCAAACCGGTCGAGAAAACAACGGCAGACTGCTGTTGGGGATTCTCGGTATTCAGGTTTGGAACGATCTCTTCGTACGAAGCGGCCGAATGTGGGTGCAATGAGGCACGAGCATAGTTAAACGGGCGTGGAGCATTTCGAATGAGAGGATATTACACGTGGAGGGACATCCCGTCTTTTTTGCATACGCCGGTGGGACGAAGGCACTTATGGATAGCCGTGTTACGTCGCCTCTGGCCTCTCCTTCAGCGATTGGCCATGATCTACCGGCGTACGGCACTGAGGCATACTTGTCTGGTAGTGGTCGTCGGATCGTTTGGAAAAACCACCACTGCCAGAGCCATTTCCGTTGCCCTGAGAGGAACCGATCGACATTTCAGCTCGCACAACTTCAAGAGCAGCGTGGCACTCGCGGTCCTAAAGACACCCCCTTGGCGCCGATTTGTCGTGATCGAGGCTGGTATTGACGGTGTGGGGCAGATGATCCAGTACGCCAAGATCACCCGGCCAGATGTTGCCGTCGTTACCTGCATCGGCAGTGAACACAACCGCTCGCTGGGGAGCCTGCAGAGCACACGTGACGAAAAGGTTAAGATCCTGGCTGGGCTCCTCCCTAAGGGCGTGGCCGTTCTCAACGGTGACGACCTGAACGTCCGTTGGATGGCCACAAAGACCCAAAATCGGATCATCACGTTTGGGGTCGGAGAAATGAACGAAGTGTGGGCCAGCCATCTTACCCTCAACTGGCCCAAAGGTACACAATTCAAATTACATGCGGACGGAAAGACGTGGGAGACAACGGTAAGGCTCCTTGGCCGGCACATGGCCTATCCCATCCTTGCGGCGATTGCGACCGCCTTGGCGGAAGGGTTTTCTCCCAACCAGGTTCTCCCGCGTCTCCAGAAGCTCTCTCCGACACCGGGCCGTTTGGAGCCGATCCCACTTCCAAATGGTGCTTGGATCCTTCGTGATGATTTTAAGTCGTCGTTAGAAACAATTCACGCGGCCCTCGACCTCCTTTCGCAAATCCCCGCAAGGCGGCGGATCGTTGTCCTTGGCGAAGTTTCCGAGCCTCCTGGAAGTCAAGGCCCCATTTACCGCGAGATCGGGGAACGCATCGCACGCATTGCCTCGCGTGCAATTTTCATCGGCGGAAACTTCCAGCGCTATGCAGCTGGTGCAAGACGGGGCGGACTCCCTTCTTCGTCGATGATGGACGCTGAAAGAAGTGTGTTGAAAGCGGTTGAGCTTCTCCGAAAGAATTTGTGCTCCGGAGATGTGGTATTAATCAAAGGACGCGACACCCAGCGTCTTGACCGCATTACACTGTTTTTGATAGGAAGAAAGGTGTGTTGCGATACCGATTTCTGCGATACCCGGGCCGTGCGCTGCGAAACATGTTCGATGTTAGAACGGGGACCTAATGAGCGGCGTCTATTCCTATGAAGCAACCCAAGGAGAATTTCACCCATGGATATCGAACGTCGTCTTTCGAGAATTCCTGTACTCAAGGGCTATTACTCAAGAAAAGTGAGTAGGCTGAAGCGCCAGTCCTGCCTCTTGCTCGAAAGGTTCGGACTCCTCAAGCCTTTTACCTTTGTCCAGTGGCTAGCAACCTACAACTGCAACCTTCGTTGTCCCTATTGTGAGGCCTCTGCGGGAAAGCCGGCAGAAAATGAATTGACCACCGAGGAAGTGAAAGGTCTGATCGACGACCTGAGCGATATGGGCGTAAAGCGTTTCTTGATCTCAGGAGGCGAACCTCTTGTACGGTCGGACCTTATAGAAATCATGAAATATGCCAGCCACCGTCATCTTAAGCTCGGATTGGTGACGAACGGTTTCTTTGTTGAGGACCGATGGAACGAGCTCAGACAATTCAACTATTTCCTGTATTTCACGAGTATCGATGGGACTCCGGAGTACGGTAATCGAATGCGCGGAAATCGAGAAGCCTTCCAAAGGGCCATGAAGGGCATCGAATTATTCGGACGGCTGAGCATTCCGGCCATCATGGTGAACACCGTTGTCCATCCGGGAAATATCGATCAACTCGAGAGCCTTTTCAAAATTCTAAAAAATTCCCCTGCCACCCACTGGCGATTGGCCCCTATTGCCAGAGTTGGAAGGGCGGCGACCCGAAATGAATATACCCTCACGGGAAAACAACTGAGATCCCTTGCCGACTTCATTAAGAGCCACCGAGGGGCCATGAGAATTGAATTCTGTGAATCCCATGCCTATCTCGCCTGCTTTGACAGAAGGTCGCTCGGAAAACCTTTCTTTTGCGGGGCTGGCTTGACGAGGTGTTCTATCATGCCGGAGGGCGAGGTGATGGGATGCCACCAAGTTTATGACGTCTCCCTTTCAGAGGGAAATATTCGGGACAAACCTTTTTCACAGATCTGGAAGGAAGGGTTTACCCGCTTCAGAATTGATGAATTCCCTCTCTCCTGCCAGACCTGTGATTACCTCGACCGATGCCAGGGAGGTTGCTGGGCCGAAATCGTTAAACAAGGCTCATGCCTTAAATCGGTCTGGGGAGATAACGACTGAGACCGAAAATGGAATTCCACGAACCGACGAACAAGGTCCTATATGGCCCTGCAAGTTTTGCAAAGCGTGTCATGCTGCTTTATCGATCTTTACGGCTCAAGCAGGTTGAGATCGAGGACTCTCTTTCCGGTACGCGCTTGACTTATATAGGCGAAGGCGAAAGTCTCGATTATGTCAGAAAGACCCTTTTTACCGATGCCAAGGAAATGAAGGTAACCGTTATTCCCGTATGGCTCCTACGGCAGAAGATCAAGCACCTGATCTCCTCCGATGCATACATCTTTGTCGAAATAAATCGGATACTCCGGCCCTTGATTCCTCCGGGAGGCTTCGTCACTTTTCCATGGATCAGGCAGCAGGTCTCCTTGAATGCTGGCAACCACACGGGAAAGAGACGTAACATTGAAGCCACTTATGGGAGAAAGATCAGGAAATTCGATTACCGATGCCAGATCACCCGTGATGAAGAAACAGTTCGAAGATTCTACGAAGATCTTTATCTCCCCCATGTCACCACCCGATATGAGAGTGCCTGCCACACCCGGACCCTTTCAGAGCTCCAGACCGTCATCCGATCAGGCTTTTTACTCCAGGTCTTCGCACGGGACATTTGGGTATCAGGCGTCGTCTGCAGGCTGAAAAAAGACGAAATCTGTACCTTTGCCTTCGGTCATCTCCCTGACAGCCAATATGATTTGCGACGGGGTGCCCTGTCTGCGGCCTACTATTTCGTCTTCAAGTGGGCGGAGGAACACTCGGTGCAAAAGGTTGACCTCTTGCGAAGCCGGGCCAATACGAGTGATGGCGTTTATGAACACAAACGAAGATGGGGTGCGAAACCCTTAATCGACAGCTGGCCTCACACGGCCTTATGGCTGTTCGTCCCCAATAAAGAGATTTATCCAGGATTTAAAACGCAATTGGTATGGAAGAGAGGGGAATTTGTTGAAATACAAAGATTGCGCTCCGGGCTGAAGACAGAATCGGAACAAAGTAGTACGATGATACCATGAGGCTTCCAACCACCTTTTTAGAAGCGAAAAAGATTCAGAGGGCCATTTTCTCCATCCGGCCCTACCCGCCGTTTAATCTGCATCAGATTTTATCCCTCATGAAAAAAACCTACGAAATGGGGGTTTGGTGCTTTGACCTTCCCTCCAGAAATCATCTCGAATCCTTCAAAGAGTTAAGAAATCTTACGGCTGATGAAACGCTTAAAGGCCTCTGCCACGTAGACGCGGAGACAGGGGTCTCGTTCTTAGGAGAACCTCTCCATCGTTTCGAAGCAAAAATTATATCAACGATCCGGAGAGAACTCCTCCCCTCTCATCTGACCCGAGATATCCTCCCCCCCTCGGCTTCCGCGGAGGTGTTCACGCAAAAAGAGATTGACCGGATCGCCTTCGACCCTCTTCGCTTGGAGAAAGCGCTTTCCTGCTTCAATCCCGACGCATCTCCCTTCCTGCTCGTTGGTGAAAAATATGGCGACTGGCTGTTGGCACTCGGCCGGATCGACCTTCTTCAAGAGATGGTGTCTAAGGTCAGGGGAAAAGGATTCATTCCCATCTTTTCGGGTCAATGGGCGACCTTTGTCCTTCCAAAGGCAAAACCGCTCAACGTATCGGCTTATGCCGTTCCCATCAATAAGAAAAGAAGCCTTTTTGATTTGAAGGGAGCCTCCGATCTGATCAAGAAGTTTGAAAAGCCCGTCATCAGCCTCAATCCTCTTGCCGACGGCAAGCTCTTAGGAGAAGCCGAAGGGGCCTTTTCTTTCCTCTTTGACGAACTGAAGGTTTGTGCCGTAATCGCCGGGATTAGCTCAGCGGAGGAGGCCAGAAGCATCGTCGAGGTCTTGAAGAAATTCCCCTCCCTCATCCCGCCACGAAAAGCATGATCGCTCCCGCCATGAGGGGAATACTTAGATTGTCGTTCACTTTAATTGGAATAATCTCAATCACGGTGGCCCCCAGCGCTGCCAGGCTTCCCGAGAGTCGGTCCAGATGAGGATAGATCCAGACAATCGAGAGGGAGGTGATAAGAAAAGCCATGCTCCCCTCAACGGTTTTTCCAAAGACCTTCACTTTCCCAATCCCTTTTCCGATTAAGGCGGCCGCTGTATCGGAAAGGATAAGGATGAAAAGGCTGGCAATGGCAATCGATTTGGGAAAGAGAAGGATGGTTAGGATCGTTGAGAAGATAAAATAGGTGGACCCCATAAAGGCGGACTTCTCCTCTTCTCTGAGAACTCTTCCGAAAAAGTACTTTTGAAAAAGGGAAGCCATTCCAGAATGGAAGTGGCGGAGGAGATCAACCACGAGAAGGGCTATAAAAAAAGGGACGAGAAATAGGATGGCCGTTTCCTCAGACGTCAAGGCATATCCGACCGGAATGATCAGGGTAGCCAGATGTACAACCTTTCTTAGAATCTCAATCTTGGTAATCATAATTTAGTAATCCTATAGCGTTCCCGTATTTGCGGAACGCGCTCCTCTCTTGCCCTCTACCCCTCACCCTTCCTCTCTCCCCGTGGGGGAGAGAGAGGGGTGAGGGGGCTCCGAACTCTGCACTCCGAACCTATTTTTCTGAGCTTCTCCGTTTCTTCAGCGGTGAGGTAGCGGAATTGCCCGAAAGGAAGGTCTCCTAATTGAATCGGCCCATATGCAACCCGCTTCAACTTGAGAACGGTATGGCCGATGGCTGAAAACATCCTCTTCACCAGACGGTTTCTCCCTTCGGTCACCACGACCCGAACCCAGCTATTTTTTTCTCTCTGGCGGATGAGGCTGCAGGATACGGCCTTGGCCTCGCCATCTTCGAGCATCACTCCCCTCCTGAGCCGATTCAGCTTCTTCTCCACTGGCACCCCTGCCACTTTCGCCAGGTAGGTCTTCGGGACGGAGAATCTTGGGTGGGAGAGCAGGTGGGCAAGGTCACCGTCATTGGTGAGAAGGAGGAGTCCCTCCGCATCGAAATCGAGCCGGCCTACCGGAAAGATTCTCCATCTCACGTTCTTGAGAAGATCCATGATGGTTGGCCTTCCCTTTGGGTCTTTGACCGTGGAAAGATAGCCCCTGGGTTTATTGAAGAGAAGAATGACTTTGGGCTCAAAATGGGTGAGCCGTCTTCCATCCACTTTGATATGATCTCTGGAAGGGTCGGCCTTAAAACCCAATGTCTCGACGACTTGACCATTGACCGACACCCTCCCTGCAACCACCATCCTCTCGGCTTCTCTTCTCGAGGCAATCCCGGACTTGGCCAAAATCTTTTGAATGCGTTCAAGCGCCAATCGAATGTCCTACTCTTTTCTCTCCGCCTCACTCCTTGCCTCTCCCTCATGAGACTGTGTGGAAGCTTCCTTTTTGTCATTGCGAGCGAACGAAGAGAGCGTGGCCATCTCGTTATTTTCAATGCCTTGTGAGATTGCTTCGGTCGTTTCACTCCCTTGCAAAGACATTGTGACACCTTCGCCGTTCGAAGAGGAGTATCCCGAAATCTCTCCCTTCGCTATCTCTTGGGGGACGATTTCCTCGAGGGATCTCTCTGAGGGAGCCGGAGGAGGACGGATTTCTTGGAGGCTGGGGAGATCAGAAAGTGTATTCAGGCTGAAGAGTTCGAGAAAGGTCCTGGTGGTTCCATAGACAAGGGGACGTCCCGGAAGATCCTTGCGGCCCATGATCTTGATCAATCCCTTTTCCAAAAGGGTATGAAGAACAGAACCCGAATCGACTCCGCGAACCTCCTCGATTGCAGGCCGGATGATCGGCTGGCGATAGGCGACGATGGCCATTGTTTCTAAAGCGGCCTGGCTCAGCTTAACCGTCTTGACTTTTTTCAGCCGGTTAACCCATCCGGCGAAATCGGGTTTTGTCCGGAATTGATATCCGCCGGCTATCTCTGTCAGCTCGATTCCCTTCGAACGATCTTCATACTCTGCTTGGATTTGGTGAATCCCCTCCAGAATTGCCTCTTTACTCGATTCAGGCAGGATCTCAACCAGGGTCTCAAGTCGGATCGGGGAATCCGAAATGAAAAAGAGGCTCTCTAATATGGGCCTAAGATCGAAGTCATCCATCATTCCGTCCTCTAACTTACATTTTCATTAGCTCAATGAAACTATCGTCTATTCCTGTCGAAGCTCGTATCGAGGCTTGACTTTCGAAACTTGCAAATCGAGTATCCAGCGCCGCGCTCCGATACCAGCCTCGTCACCGACTTCATAACCGTACCCCCCCTCTTGTTCCCCCCTTAAATTAAGGGGGGATAAGGGGGGTTATCAATCCATTATTCGGAGCTTGGAATTTGGCTATTGAACTTTATCCTGTCTTGTCTCAAGAAACTCTATTTTTTCACCCGGGGAGATAGTGCTGATGGCATGTTTATAGACCAACTGATCCCCGTCTCCACGAAGGATGATGCAGAAATTATCGAAGCTGAGAATCACCCCTTCGATCTTACGACCTGTCGTGAGTTCAACCATGACATGTTTCCGATCGCGGCGGATGCGATTGAGAAATTGATCCTGGATATTCATCTGATTCTTCATCGTGCCAGGGGCCCTCCTTTTCCTCAAAAGGATTTAATTTTCAGAATGATCTCTCGGCGATCCGTTGACGCATCCCACCAGTGAACCTCCGGATCAGCCTTAAACCAAGTCCATTGCCGTTTGGCATAATGACGGGTATCCCTCTTCATCCGTATGACCGCCTCTTCCCATCCGATCTCTTTCAACAGAAATTGAACCATCTGTTTATAACCTAAACTCTGCATCGGCTTCAATTCACGCCCGTAACCCATCTCCATCAGCCTCACGACTTCCGCCAGGAACCCCCTTTCTAACATCTGATCAACTCTCTCCTCAATACGACGATAGAGCATGTCCCGGTTCATCTCCAGACCAATTTTTAGAGTCACGTAGGGTCTTTCTCCAAACCTATGTTGTCCCCGATAAAAAGAGATGGGGACTCCTGTCGAATCGAAGACCTCCAGAGCTCGTATAATCCGAAAGAGGTCATTGGGATGGAGACGAGAGGCTGTTTCGGAATCGACTCTCTTTAGACGCTCAAAAAGGGCATCCCCCCCCTTTTCCTTTGCCTCCGCCTTCAGATTCTCCCTCACGGCGGGGTCGATCTTAGGACTGGAAAAGAGTCCCTGGGTGAGGGTTTTGATATAGAGGCCGGTTCCCCCGGCGACCCAAATGGGTTCTTTACTCTCGACTAACTGATCGATCGTCTTCCGACCTAACCCTCGATAGAGGGCGGCGTGAAAAGGTTGATCAGGGGTCACCAGATCAATCAGGTGGTGCCGTACTTTTTTTTGGTCATCGAGTGTGGGTTTGCCTGTACCGATATCCATATACCGGTAAACCTGCATGGAGTCGGCACTGATGATTTCACCCCCTAATTCCTCCGCACATTCGATGGCGAATTTGGATTTCCCTACCCCCGTCGGGCCGAGAAGAATCACCACCCGCGGCCGGTCCATCTCAATCCTTGCGGCCATATGAAATCGATTTTAATGAATTCATGATGAGACTTCAAGCGGATTATTGTCCCCAAATCCCGATTTAGAAAACTGTCTCTGCGAGTGAAACGAAGCCTTGTCCCGAGCGAAGCAAGAGAATTCTTGAGATTGCCCCGGGCTTTGCCCTCGCAACGACTTCGTCGGATTGCCACGCAGCTTTCAGGTGCTCGCAAAGACAGGCTGGGGAAAAGGGTTTATTCCTAAATCGGAATTTGGGTTGTCCTCTCCCCGCTTCAACTTAAATTTTTCTTGCAATTGGAATTCAATTTATATAGGATTAACCCTGCTGCCGATGTTTTCTCCAAGTTCCAGCGGACAGGAGCCTGCTATGCTTCCTACATCCTTCGGGGATCCTCGGTCAAATCCTGAATTGAGAAGCCTCCACGAGATTATCCTGCTCCCTCCGCAGAAACACCTCCAGGACTATTTTGTCAAAGTGATCGCCGTCCTGTCTGAATGTTTTTCAATCAAGTATTCAGCCCTTTTCCTCCAAGACCCACAGAAGGAATTTCTCCGAGTTGAAGCTCTTTACGGCATTGAGAAAGAAACCCATCCTTTCACTTGCAGCAACCAAAAGGGAACGATAGGTAAAGTTCTTGAATCACGACAACCCATGGTGATTCAGAATTTGAGCCAGGAGCCACTCTATGAGGAGATGATGAAGAGTCAAGAGCGGATCGAGAAGATCCAACCCCCGTTGCTCTGTGTCCCTCTCGTTACAGATGACGAGTCGATGGGGGTAATCAATGTAAACCCTCTTTACGGCCCCAGAAACGAATTTGTCGAGGACTTCCAGTTCCTGTCTATTCTGTCAGCTATCCTTTCTCCGGCGATTAAGAGCTATCACCAGAAAACGGGAGGACCTCATGCAAAAGAGGTCAAGCCCAAGGCAGGATCTCATCGGTTGGATGAGATCTTAGAACAGAAGCTGGTCGAAGTTCTGAATAAGATCGATCCCTATGTGGAGACGAAAACCAAGCTGGGGATCTTCGACGATATTATTAGGGTAGTAGAGAAGATTTTGATCAAGTCTGCCTTGAAAAGGGTAGACCATGTTCAAATCGCTGCCGCTCAGCTCTTAGGGATCAATCGAAACACCCTTCGTAAGAAGATAAAAGATTTGAAGATCAAAGCCCGCTAGTCCGCTTGCGGAATGCGGAGTGCGGAATTTAAAGCTCAAATCCCAAGATTGAAGACTCTGGCACAGTCAGACATCCTAATCACATGTCTTCATTGTTGCTCCGTCATTCCCGCCCCGTATCAAGTACGGGGTTAACTCCGGCGGGAATCCACTACAGGACACATTAGATTCCGGGTCGAGCCCGGAATGACAAGACTTGAATCCTTGAATCCTCGAACCCTTGAACCCTCATCGGAATCCTTTTAGAATTAATTTTGATGTCCAAACACCAAAACGCCGAGCGTATAAAAAATCTTTGCCACCAACACGGAGGCTCCCTTTTTGGAGTAGCGGATCTTCGCTCTTTTAAAAGGGAAGAAATCCTTCTTCCTCCCAACTTGATCGATCAACTTTCCTCCGCTATTTCGGTGGGATTCCACCTTTCTGATGCTATTATAGAAGAGATCGAGAACCAACCCACCCCGCTCTATTTTCATCACTACCAGAGAGTCAACATTCTTCTGGACACGATTGGGCTTATCGTAACTTCAACGATTCAAGGCCTCGGATACCGAGCGATGCCCATCCCGGCCTCACAATTGGTTGATTGGAAGAACCAAAGGGGACACCTTTCCCACAAACATGTGGCCCGAGCTGCCGGATTGGGATGGATCGGCCGGAACAACCTCCTCGTTAATGAACAATTCGGGTCGAGGATTCGCCTGGTTACCATTCTCACTGATTTTCCTCTTGCGATCGATTCCCCTTCAATGAAGAATTGCGATTCGTGTCGCCATTGCCTGTCGGTCTGTCCAGCGGGGGCAATAAAGGAACAACAGGAGGATTTCGATCATCTCCGGTGTTATGAACAACTAAGGACCTTTGCCAAAACCCTCCACTTCAGCCATAATATCTGTGGCGTCTGCGTGAAAGCGTGTCAAGGAACTAAACGTGACCGTGTCGCGTGACACGTGTCCGGACACGGAAAACAGACACGGACACGATCCTTTAGGGCATCAGCCATAAGGTAATTATGATGGCAGATTACGATGTCATTGTGGTCGGTGGTGGACATGCTGGGATCGAAGCCTCCCTGGCTTGCGCCCGCATGGGACACCCTACCCTTCTCGTCACTCAAAGAGTCGCACAGATCGGTTATATGTCTTGCAACCCTGCCGTTGGCGGGCTCGCCAAGGGCCATCTCGTAAAGGAGATCGACGCGCTGGGTGGAGAGATGGCCAAAGCCACTGATGAAACCGCGATACAGTATCGCCAGCTCAATACAGGGAAAGGCCCTGCTGTCCGTTCATCAAGAGCTCAAGTGGACCGCCAGGAATACCGCCTGCGAATGAAAAGGACTGTTGAAAATCAAGAAAATCTCTCGATTAAGGAAGCGACGGTAGAGGATATTCTAATAGATGGCAATGAAATCGTCGGTGTGAAGACGGATTCAGATGAAACCATTCAAACAAAAGCCTTGATCCTTGCCCCGGGAACCTTTATGAATGGTCTTATTCATATCGGTCTCGAACATTTCCCCGCCGGCAGGATGGGTGATCCTCCTTCTGTCGGCTTATCTCAGTCGCTCGCGCGATTGGGGTTTCGGATGGGAAGGCTCAAGACTGGAACCACACCGAGACTCGATCGGAATACCATTGATTTCTCTCAGCTCACGCCTCAGTATGGAGATGAGCCGCCCATTCCTTTTTCTTTCTCAACAGAAAGGATTGAGACCGAGCAGCTTCCCTGTCATATCACTTATACGAATGTGACGACCCACGAAATTATCAGGAGCAGTCTTGACCGGTCCCCACTGTACTGCGGAGTCATCAAAGGCGTCGGACCCCGATATTGCCCCTCGATTGAGGATAAAGTGGTCCGTTTCGCAGACAAGAAAAGACACCAGATCTTCTTGGAGCCCGATGGCCGAAATAGCAATGAAGTCTATCCAAACGGCATCTCCACCAGCCTTCCTCTCGATGTTCAGATCCGGATGCTGAGGTCGATCAAAGGACTTGAGCAAGCCGAAATCATCCGACCGGGTTACGCCGTTGAATATGATTTTGTCGATCCTACGGAGCTCAAACCTCCCCTCGAAACGAAAAAGATCAGAGGGCTTTTCCACGCAGGACAGATCAACGGCACGTCGGGCTATGAAGAGGCAGGGGCCCAAGGACTGATGGCCGGGATCAACGCCTCACTTTATATTCGAGGAGAGGAGCCTCTTATCCTGAAACGATCTGATGGGTACATAGGTGTTTTGATCGATGACCTGGTTACCAAGGGGACTGCCGAACCTTACCGGATGTTCACCTCGAGAGCAGAGTACCGGCTCCATCTGAGAGAAGACAATGCCGATTTGAGATTGAGAGAAATTGGATATGAAGCGGGATTAGTGAAGGAGAACGATTATAAAGTCTTTTTGAAAAAGAAAGTGGCGATTGAAAAAACTTTATCCAGAATTTCATCTCTAAGAGTAAATCCTACAAGAGAAAATAATGAAACCCTCAGTCAATGGGGAAGCGCGACCCTGAAAAAAGACTCCACACTTCAAGAAATATTGAAGAGACCCGAGATTCATTTCAAGAACCTCTTTGCTTTTGATCGAGGCGTTGGAAGTATCCCGGAATCGATACAGGAACAGGTCGAGATTCAGGTAAAGTATGACGGTTATATGAAGAGGCAGATGGAACAGATCGAAAGGTTTCGAAGATTGGAGGACATGAGTTTCCCGGAGGAATTTGACTTCACCTCTGTGATCGGACTCACCACAGAGGTCATGGAAAAACTGAAGAAGATTAAGCCCCACTCCCTCGGCCAGGCTTCAAGAATCTCTGGCGTTACTCCTGCTGCAATTTCCATCCTGATGGTCAACCTCAAAAAGCAAGGGTACCTGTAGAATCCAGATATGTAGCGTCGGCATTCCCCGCCGACGAATTCTGTTTATCAACCTCTCATGAATATTTTCCTTGCTCAGCCTTAGTTAGTAGCCAGGGATACAAGATTGAGTA